>NZ_JBIRWQ010000003.1:0-172557 GCF_044388125.1 Actinoplanes sp. NPDC020271 | reverse complement strand
GGCGGGGCCCCGGCCCCCCCGCCCCCCCCCCCGGGGGGGCGCGCGGGCGGGGCCCCCCCCCCCGCCGGGGGGCCCCCCCCGGGGGGCGGGCGGCCCCCCCCCCCCCGGCCCCCCCCCCGCCGGAGAGCGCGACTCGTGCCGGGGGATCGAGCGCAGCGGCGCTCGCGTCGTACGCGCACATGGAATTGATCATCTTCAGTCGAAGAGGGCGCCGGCAGTGCCGTCGACCGGACGGCCGCGGGCGGCCAGCTCGTCCGCCTGGTACTTGAGGAGCGCGCCCAGCTCCTGCATGTCGGCCGCGGCCACGCCGGTCCGCTTCACCGCGTCGGCCGCGTTGCGGAACCAGGTACGCGTGAGCAGCCCCGTCACCAGCGCGGCGTGCACCCGCGCGTCGGCGATCATGACGAGCGCGGCATCCGTGTCATACCACTGGGTGAGCCGGATGGCCCGCTGCCGAGCGCCGTTCGCGGTCGCCCAGTCGTGCCGCGCGAGCTGGGTGAACTCGGCCGGCCGGGCCTCGCCGAGCAGGTTCTGATGGGCCTCGCGCAGCTCGGCGAAGCAGTCCTTCGGGTCGTGCAGCGGGAACGTCGTCAGGTACCGATCGGCCAGCAGCGGCCACCGCGGGGTCAACTGACGGGCCTTGACCAGCGCCTCCTCGGCGGCCAGCACCTCCAGCTCGACCGGGATGCCCTCGACCTTGCGCAACGTCGGCCGCGGCCCGGTCCGCGGCCGGTACGTGAGGACCACCAGGTTCACGTCGCTGGTGTCGGTGTCGTCGCCGTGCGCGATCGAGCCGCGCACCCCGACCGCCTGCACCTCGGACGGCCATCGGCGCTGCACCGCGTCGGCGAGCCGGACGGCGAGCGCACCGCGCGGGGACGTGGTGTCGATCTCCTCGATCACCACCCCATTCTCTGTCCTCAGGCCGCCGGGCGACCGGGAAAGATCAGGGTCAGCGGCGTGACCTGGGCGAGCTTGCGCCACTTGGTCGCGCGAACTGCGGAGTCGGTCAAAGCCGACAGCGCGTCGGCCCGCTGCGCGCTCTCGGTGACCGGCAGCACGACCCGCCAGGCCTGGGCCACACCGTCCTCGATCTGGATCGCGAGTTTCAGCGCGGTCGCCCGGTCCTGCACCGGGAACGGCAGCTCGTAACCGGGCGGGGTGGGCGCGGTGCTCGCCTGCAACGCCGCCAGCTGCTCGACCAGGTCGTCGCGGCGGGCGCGGTGCGTGTCCTCGGCGGCCCGGGCCTGGTCCTGCTCGGAGCCCTCGGTGAGATGGACGCCGATCAACCCGTACGCCCAGATGGCCGCGTCCTCGGCGGCCAGAGCCGAGGAAAGTTCCTCTTTCACGTTCCGAAAACTAGCGCAGCGCCTCGGCGTGAGTGGCGCGGGCCGCGGCTATCGAACCGACCAGCGCGGCCCGGGCGGCCGGAGCGGCCTTGCACGCGGCGACCGCGGTCTTCTGCGCGGCCAGCTCGGCGGTGCGCAGGGCGGCCACGCTGTCGGCCACGGCGGGCGCGGCGGACGCGCTCGGCCGGGTCGTGCCGATCACCTTGGCCAACTCGGTGGCGTGCGCGCGGTGGGCCTGGCTCAGCGGGGTGAGTCTCGCGCTCAGCGACTGGTCGGTGAGGATCACCCGGTCGTACGCCGAGGCCAGCGCGAGCGCCTCGTCCAGCACCGGCTGCAGGGCGTCCGGCCCCTTCGGTGGCTCGGGATCGTCGTCGAAGAGCCCGCAACCGCTCAGTGTGACCAGACCGGTCAGGGCGCCGGTCGCACCCAGCACCCGGCGGCGGGTGTGTCCTGAATCGCTCATCCGCACCGGGTCAGTCAACACCATCCCCTTCGAGGATGAAGTGCCGGGCCGCTGACCTGCGGATCAGGTGGTTTTGGTGCGGCGCTGCGCCGCTTCACCGGTCGGCGCGTTACGCTCTGCGTCAGCCGCGGGGCCACCGACTGCCCGGCGGCATATAGTCGTTGCAGCACAAAAGTGAGGGAAAGGTCGAGCCCGATGACGCAGCGTGGTCGCGCCGGGGCCCGGCCCGGTGGTCGCCCGAGTGGCCGGCGGAGCCGGCCGGAGCCGGACACCCGGAGCACTCCCGTCGCTCCGCGGATCGATCTGACCGCGGCCCGCGCCCGGTTGCGCGAGGTCGTCGAGCCGGTGGTCGCCAAGGCCGGTTACGACCTGGAGGATCTGTCGCTGACCCGGGCCGGTCGCCGGTTCGTGGTGCGCGTGATGATCGACGCCGACGGCGGGATCGGCCTGGACGACGTGGCCGTGGTCTCCCGGGAGATCTCCGAGGCCCTGGATGCCGCGGATGAGCACGGCGGTGAGCTCCTCGCGGGGGAGTATCAACTGGAGGTCGGGTCGCCCGGGGTGGACCGGCCGCTGACCCAGCCCCGGCACTGGCGCCGCAACGTCGGCCGCCTGGTCGCGGTGAACGGGGTGACCGGCCGCGTGCTGAGCACCGACGACGACGGCGTGACACTCGACGTGGACGGCAAGGAGCACCGGGTGGCCTGGGCCGACCTGGGCGCCGGCAAGGTCCAGATCGAGTTCAAGCGGATGGACGACGCCGACTTCGGCGACGACGACGACGATGACGAAGAAGACGAAGGGGAGGGCGAGGAATGAACATCGACCTCGCGGCGCTGCGCGCCCTGGAGCGCGAGCGGGAGATCCCGTTCGAGACGATCCTCGCGGCCATCGAGACCGCGCTGCTCACGGCGTACCGGCACACCGACGGTGCGGAAGGTCACGCCCGGGTGGAGATCGACCGTAAGAGCGGCGTCGCCTCGGTGCTGGCGCAGGAGCTGGACGCGGACGGCACGGTCGTGCGCGAGTGGGACGACACGCCCCACGACTTCGGCCGGATCGCCGCGATGACCGCCAAGCAGGTCATCCTGCAGCGGCTCCGGGAGGCCACCGACGAGCAGCACTTCGGGGAGTATGCGGGCCGCGACGGTGACCTGGTCACCGGCGTGGTGCAGGCCGACGCCGCCCGCGCCGAGAAGGGCATCGTGATCGTCGACCTGGGCAAGCTGGAGGCGGTGCTGCCGCAGTCCGAGCAGGTCCCGGGCGAGTCCTACGAGCACGGTTCCCGCCTGCGCTGCATCGTCGTGCACGTGGCCAAGGGTTTCCGCGGCCCGCAGATCACCCTGTCCCGCTCGCACCCGGCGCTGGTGAAGAAGCTGTTCGCACTCGAGGTGCCGGAGATCGCCGACGGCACCGTGGAGATCGCCGCGATCGCCCGTGAGTCCGGTCACCGCACCAAGATCGCGGTGCGCTCGACCGTCCAGGGCGTGAACGCGAAGGGTGCCTGCATCGGCCCGATGGGCCAGCGGGTCCGCGCGGTGATGAGCGAGCTGCACGGTGAGAAAATCGACATCATCGACTGGTCGGACGACCCGGCGCAGTTCGTCGGCAACGCGCTCTCACCGGCGAAGGCGCTGCGGGTCGACGTCGTGGATCTCTCCACCCGGACGGCCCGGGTGACTGTGCCCGATTTCCAGTTGTCCCTGGCCATCGGCCGGGAGGGGCAGAACGCTCGGCTCGCCGCCCGGCTCACCGGGTGGCGCATCGACATCCGCCCGGACAATGAACCCGCTCAAGTCGTGGACCGTGATGCGGCCGAGGCGGGGAACTGACCGGATACGCGGTCGCCGCGATCGAGGGGTAGACTTGCTCTCGGTCGGCCCGACGCGAACCTGCGTCGGCTGCCGCAAACGCGCGCCGGCCGCTTCATTGCTGCGGTTCGTCGCGGTCGGATCCGGGAAAGACCTCCGGCTTCAGCCCGATCCAAGCCGCCGACTGCCGGGCCGGGGAGCACACCTGCATCCCGATCCGGTCTGCCTCGGGCAGGCGGAGCGACGTCACGCTTTCGGGCGTGCGTTGCGTCTCACCGGTGTTGCTGACGCCGGACTGCTTGCCGAGCACATCCGAACGGTCTCCGTGCCGTCCGGAACCACTGATGACGTGGCGTCCTCGCCCCGTCACGACCCAGCAAGGTAGGACGACCCAGATGAGCACTCGATGAAGTCCCTGAAATGACCAGGCTTCTAGTGCACGAGTGAGGTCTGTGCGGGCACTGCTCGCACGACCTCGAGATGAGGAGTGCAGTGCCAGGCAAGGCCCGCGTTCACGAGCTCGCCAAAGAGCTCGGGGTCGACAGCAAGACCGTGCTCGCCACATTGAAGGACATGGGCGAGTTCGTTAAGTCCGCATCCAGCACCGTCGAGGCCCCGGTGGCCCGGCGGCTCCGTGGCGCCCTCGAGGCGGCCGGCAGCGTCCCCGCGGCTCCGTCCGCGCCGGCCGCGGCCAGCTCCGCCCCGTCCGGCGGCGCCGCCAATCCGTCCGCGGCGCCGCGTCCCGGCCCGCCGTCGGTCCGTCCGCAGCCCCCGCGCCGTCCCGGGCCCACGCCCGGTCCCGGCTCGTCGTCGGCTGCACCGACCTCTCCGGCTCCGTCGCCCGGGCCCTCGGCCCGTCCGGCGCCGGTTCCCGGCCGTCCGGGTCCGCGACCCGGCCCGGTCAGCAAGCCGGCCAGCGCGCACGACATCGAGGTGGCGGCCGCCGAGGCACGCGCCCAGGCGTTGAAGGCCGAGCAGGAGGCCGCTGTCAAGGCGGCGCAGGCGGCTCAGGCCGCCCGCACCCGGGATGCCGAGCGCCGCGAGACCGAGCGCCGGAACAACCCGCAGGCCCCGGCGGCTCCGGCCGAGGGTGGCCCGCGTGGTCCGCGTCCCGGTCCCGGTGGCATGGGCCCGCGTCCGGGTTCCCCGGCCGCCGGTCGTCCCGGCCCCGGTGGCCAGGGCGGTCAGGGTGGTCCCCGTCCGGGTCCGGCCGGTGGCGCTCCGCGCCCGCCGGCGCGTGGTCCCGGTAACAACCCGTTCGGTGTCTCCGGTGGTGCCGGTCAGCGGCCCTCGCCGGCCTCGATGCCGCGTCCCAACACGCCCGGCATGCCGCCGCGGCCGAGCCCGGCGTCGATGCCGCCGCGGCCCAGCCCCGCGTCCATGCCCTCGCAGCGTCCCGCCGGTCCCGGCGGCGGTCGTGGCGGCCCCGGCGGTGGCGCCGGTCGTCCCGGCGGTCCCGGTGGCGGTCGTGGCGGTCCGGGTGGCGGCGGTGGCGGCTTCCGTCCCGGTGGCGGCGGCGGTGGCGGTGGCTTCCGCGGCGGTCCCGGTGGGGGCGGCGGCGGTGGCGGCGGTTTCCGTCCCGGTGGCGGCGGCGGTGGCGGTTTCCGTCCCGGTGGCGGTGGCCCCGGTGGCGGTGGCGGCGGTCCCGTCGGCGCTGGTGCTCCGGGTCGTCCCGGTGGTGCCGGTGGTCGCGGCCGTGGCGGTGGCGCGGCGGGTGCCTTCGGGCGTCCCGGCGGCCGGCCGACGCGTGGCCGCAAGTCGAAGAAGCAGCGGCGTCAAGAGTTCGACAACCTGTCGGCTCCGCAGATGAGCTCGGGCGCTCCGCGCGGTCAGGGTCAGGAGATCCGGCTGTCGCGTGGTGCCTCGCTGTCCGACTTCGCCGACAAGATCAACGCCAACCCGGGCTCGCTCGTCCAGGAGATGTTCAACCTGGGTGAGATGGTCACGGCGACGCAGTCGGTCTCCGACGACACGCTGCTGCTGCTCGGTGAGCACCTCGGCTTCGATGTCAAGATCGTCAGCCCCGAGGACGAGGACCGTGAGCTGCTCGCGCAGTTCAACATCAACCTCGACGCCGAGGTGGCGGAGGACCGTCTGGTCACCCGTCCCCCGGTCGTGACGGTGATGGGTCACGTCGACCACGGTAAGACGAAGCTGCTCGACGCGATCCGCAAGACCAACGTGGTCGCCGGCGAGGCGGGTGGCATCACCCAGCACATCGGCGCCTACCAGGTCATCGTTCCCCACCAGGGGGAAGAGCGGGCCATCACCTTCATCGACACCCCGGGTCACGAGGCGTTCACCGCCATGCGTGCCCGTGGTGCCCAGGTCACCGACATCGTCATCCTCGTGGTGGCGGCGGACGACGGCGTGATGCCGCAGACGGTCGAGGCGCTCAACCACGCCAAGGCCGCCGAGGTGCCGATCGTGGTCGCGGTGAACAAGGTCGACAAGCCGGACGCCAACCCGGACAAGGTCCGGCAGCAGCTGACGGACTACGGCCTGCTCGCCGAGGAGTACGGCGGCGACACGATGTTCGTCAACGTCGCGGCGAAGCCCGGCATCGGCATCGATGACCTCCTCGAGGCCATCCTGCTGACCGCCGACGCGTCGCTGGAGCTGACCGCCCCGATCGACGGCCCGGCTCAGGGTGTCGCGGTCGAGGCGCACCTGGACAAGGGCCGCGGCGCCGTCGCGACCGTCCTGGTGCAGAAGGGCACGCTCCGGGCCGGCGACTCGATCGTGGCGGGTGGCGCGCACGGCCGCGTCCGCGCCATGCTCGACGAGAACGGCAAGCAGGTCGCCGAGGCCGGTCCGGCCCGTCCGGTCCTGGTGCTGGGTCTGACGTCGGTGCCCAGCGCCGGCGACACGTTCCTGGCCGCCGAGGACGACCGCACGGTCCGCCAGATCGCCGAGCAGCGTCAGGCGCGCCGTCGTGCGGCCGCCTTCGCGAACTCCGGTGCCAAGGCCACGCTCGAGACGCTCATGGCCCAGCTGAAGGAGGGCGAGAAGACCTCGCTCACGCTGGTCATCAAGGGCGACAGCTCGGGTTCGGTCGAGGCCCTGGAAGACGCGCTGTTCAAGATCGAGATTCCGGACGAGATCCAGCTCAAGGTCATCCACCGCGGTGTCGGTGCGATCACCGAGAGCGACGTCAACCTGGCGTCGGCCTCGTCGGAGCAGACCGCGACGATCATCGGCTTCAACGTCCGGGCCTCGAACAAGGTCAAGGAGATGGCCGACCGCGCCGGCGTGGAGATCCGCTACTACAGCGTGATCTACCAGGCCATCGAGGAGATCGAGGCGGCGCTCAAGGGCCTGCTCAAGCCGGAGTACGAAGAGGTCGAGCTGGGCACGGCGGAGATCCGCGAGGTCTTCCGCTCGTCCAAGATTGGTCTGATCGCCGGCTGTATCGTCCGGTCCGGTCTCATCCGGCGCAACACCAAGGCGCGGATCATCCGCGAGGGCACGGTCGTGGCGGAGAACGTCACGATCAGCTCGCTCAAGCGGTTCAAGGACGACGCGACCGAGGTCCGCGAGGGCTTCGAGTGTGGTCTGACGTTCGGTGGGTTCGGCACGCCGCAGATCGGCGACGTGATCGAGACCTTCGAGATGCGCGAGAAGCCGCGGGCCTGATCCCCGGCTGACGTGAGCGGCCCCGGCGGGTTACCCGCCGGGGCCGCCCCGTTTCCCCGCTGGGAAGATGGGCGGCATGTCCCGCTACGCCATGCTGCTCGCCCCGTCCGCCAACCGCGTCTACGCCGACCAGGCGTCCCGCATGTCCCAGGCGGAACTGGCCGCGTTCGCCCCGGTGCTGTCGTCGGCGCCGGAGGAGATCGGGATCACCGTGATCGGCGGCGTGGAATACCTGACGTTCACCGCCGAGCTGAGCCCGCGCGACGTCGCCCACGTGTCCAACCTGTCGTCGGCGTACGCGCTGTTCGAACTGGTCGGGGAGGATCTGCTCCGGCCGCACACGCTGACTCCGCTGGCCCGCTACGACAGCGACCTGATCACCATCCCGAAGTATGCCGGGAAGACCAACGAGCAGTTCACCAAGCTGGTGCTGAACCTGACCCTGCTCGCGTCGGCGTCCGCCGGGAAGATGCTCGACGGGCACCTCACCGTCCTCGACCCGCTCTGCGGCCGGGGGACGACCCTCAACCAGGCTCTGATGTACGGCTACGACGCGCTCGGCGTGGAGATCGACGGCAAGGACGTCGAGGCGTACAAGTTGTTCCTGCAGACCTGGCTCAAGCGCAAGCGCCTCAAGCACACCGCCGACCTGGTGCCGATGCGCCGCCAGGGCCGCCGTGCCGCCCGCCGTCTCGAGGTCACGATGGCCGCCAGCAAGGACGACCACAAGGCCGGCGCCGTGCAGAAGGTGACCGTCCTGCATGCCGACACCACGCAGCTCGACGGGCTGATCCGGGGCAACGTGGCCGACGTCCTGGTGGCGGACCTGCCGTACGGGGTGGCGCACGGCTCCTACGACGACGCCGGTGGCATCTCCCGCCGCCCGCTGGACCTGCTGGAGCGGGCCGTGCCGGAGTGGCTGCCGCTGCTGCGTCCCGGCGGCGCGATCGGCCTGTCCTGGAACACCAAGGTGGCCCGGCGTGAACTGGCCGAGGACATCCTGATCGCCGCCGGTCTGGAGATCGTCGAGCACGAGAACCTGTCGCACCGGGTCGACCAGGGCATCGAGCGCGACGTCGTGGTCGCAAGGAAAAGGGGCTGACCAGGGCGGCAACTCGGCGTAGCCTTCTTCGCTGATGTATACCGAGACCGCAGTCTTCGATTTGCTCCTGCCCGGTGACTCCCGCTCGCTCAAGCAGAAGCGCTCGTACGTCCGCCCGATCATCGCGATGCTGAAGAAGTTCGAGGTGAGCGCCGCCGAGGTCGGTTTCCACGACCTGCACGGCCGGGCGCAGATCGGGGTGGCGGTGGTCGCCCCGGATCCCGCACAGGCTCGATCGGTGATCGACACCTGCGAGAACCAGATGGCCGGCCGCCCGGAGATCGAGTTGTTGTCGGTCAAACGCCGCCTTTACGGCGACGACGACTGAAAGACCGGATGGGTAGGCTTCAGCAGTTGAGGCGGGGGCAACGTTGACCCGCGGGTTACACAGTCGGAGGTGGGCGAGATGTCGGATCCGGCCAAGACGCGACGGCACGCTGAGCGTGTTCGTGAGCTGGTGGCCTCGCTGGTGCGGGAGATCAAGGATCCCCGCATGGGCATGGTGACGGTCACGGACGCCCGGATCACCGGTGACCTCCGTGAGGCGACCGTGTTCTACACCGTTCTGGGCGATGCCACCGAGCAGGCGTCCACGGCGGCGGCGCTGGAGAGTGCCAAGGGCATGCTGCGCAGCCGGGTCGGCCACGCGCTCGGGTTGCGGCACTCGCCGAGCCTGGCGTTCAAGGCCGACAACGTGCAGGAGAACGTGAAGGAGATCGACGATCTGCTGGCCGCCGCGCGCCACCGGGACGAGGAGGTCCAGCGGTTGGCGGCCGGTAAGAAGTACGCCGGCGACCCCGACCCGTACAAGGTCGAGGAGCCGGAGGAGGACGAGCCCGAGTCCGAGCGGGTGGGAGCCCGCGAGGACCTCGGGTGACACTGCCGTCGACCGAGCCCGCCGCCGAGCAGTGGGAGGCCGCCGTCACGGCGGTCCGCGCGCTCGGCGGCGACGCCGAGATCCAGCTGATCTGCCACGTGAGCCCGGACGGGGACGCGCTCGGCAGCATGCTCGGGTTCGGTCTGGCGCTGCGGCGGCTGGGGTTCACCCGGGTCCGGGCGACGTTTCCGGGCGAGTTCCGCGTCCCCACGCCGTACGCGGATCTGCCCGGTATTGATCTTCTGGTCCCGGAGACGGATGCCTTCGCCGACCCGGCTCTGTTCCTGATCTTCGACGTGGCCGCCGAGTCGAGGCTGGTCGGCCTGGCCGGCCGGGTCGCGGCAGCGCCGGTCAGCGTCGTGCTCGACCACCACGCGTCGAACACCGGCTTCGGCACGATCCAGCTGGTGGACCCGCGGGCCGCGGCCACCTCGGTGCTCGCCGAGCAGCTCGTCGCCCGGCTGGGTGTGCCGCTGGACGCGGAGATCGCCGAGTGCTTCTACGTGGCGCTGGCGACCGACACCGGGTCGTTCAAGTTCGAGGCGACGACGGTCGCGGTGCACGAGCTGGCCGCGCGGCTGATCGCCACCGGGCTGAAACCGGGGGACATCTCCCGGCGGATCTTCGACACCCGGCCGTTCGGGGCGATGAAGCTGACCGGTGAGGTGCTCGGCCGGGCCGTGCTGGAGCCGTCCGCGGCGGGTGGGCGCGGCCTGGTCTGGACCTGGGCCACGCTGGCCGATCTCGAAAGGCACGACCAGCCGCCGTACGTGCTGGACACGCTGATCGACCCGGTGCGCTCGGCCGCCGAGGCGGATGTGACGGTGCTCGTCAAGCAGGTGGCCGAGCGCGAGTGGGCGGTGTCGCTGCGGAGCAAGGGCGCGGTCGACGTGAGCCGCCTGGCGATGTCCCAGGGTGGCGGAGGTCATCGCCTCGCCGCCGGGTTCACCGGGTTCGGGGAGTCGGGTGAGGTGGTGGACACCGTGCGTCAGCTACTTGACGATTATCTGAACTGACGTCGTTTCTACAGCTCATAGGGGGTCGTCCGAAAGGGCGGCCCCCTTTGTTTCTTCCCGGATCGCGGGAACCGCCCGTGCGATGGGTTGATTGAACGTTAGTTTGGGTCCTGAACGGTGATTTGGTTTTGCGAGGCTGACACCTCCGCCTTCCGTGAGACCGCGAGCCGCCCGGGTTCACCAGCCCGGGTCGCGTCACCCCGCCAGGAGTCCGGCGATCCCGGACCGGCACTCGTGACGTCCCGCTCGACCGCTTCCGGGCGCCCCGCTCTGGTGGGCGCCCCACCCACACCGTGGAAGGAATCCCATCATGGCTGCCAAGCCGAAGCCTCAGCCCACCGAAGACGCTCGTGAGCAGGCGCGCCGCGCGCTGCAGACCTCTTTGGACACGCGTCAGTAGGGTAAGGGCCACCACCCGGTTGTAATCCTTACCGCCGGGCGGGCATCATGGGACACCATGAGCCCGCCTGCCCAGCCGCGCACCGGTTCCCGCCAGATCGCCCGGCTCGCCCTGCCGGCCCTCGTGGTGCTCGCCGCCGAGCCGCTGTACGTGCTGGTCGACACCGCCGTCGTCGGCCACCTCGGGTCGACCCCGCTCGGCGCGGTCGCGGTCGGCGGCACCGTGATGTCGATCGCCGCCTGGTTCGGGGCGCTGATGGCGTACGGGACGACCGGACGCGCCGCCCGCCGCTTCGGCGCCGGTGACCGCGCGGCCGCCGTCGCCGAAGGGGTCCAGGCCTCCTGGCTCGCGCTCGGGCTCGGCGTGATCCTGGCCGTGCTCGGCCTCACCCTGGCCGGCCCGCTCGCGCACGCCCTCGCCGGGAACCCGCAGACCGCGGACGCGGCCGCCGGATGGCTGCGGATCGCCGCGCTCGGCGGGCCCGGGCTGCTGCTCGCCGCGGCCGGCAACGGCTGGATGCGCGGTGTCCAGGACACCCGCCGTCCACTGTTCATCGTGCTCGGGGCGAACGTGCTCTCCGCCGCGCTCTGCCCGCTGCTGGTCTTCCCGGCCGGGCTCGGCCTGACCGGCTCGGCCATCGCGAACGTGACCGCCCAGACCGTCGGGGGTGGACTGTTCCTGCTGGCCCTCGTCCGGGAGACGCGGCAGCTGCGCCCGGTCCCGTCGGTGATCCTCGGCCAGGTGGTGCTCGGCCGTGACCTGCTGATCCGCGGAGCCGCGTTCCAGGCGTGCTTCCTCTCCGCCACCGCGGTCGCGTCCCGCTTCGGCGTCGCGGCGGTCGGTGCGCACCAGATCGCGCTGCAACTCTGGTTCTTCGCCGCGCTCGCCCTCGACGCGGTCGCGATCGCCGCTCAGTCGCTGGTCGGGGCGGCCCTCGGCGCCGGGGACACCGACCAGGCCCGGGACGTCGCCCGCCGCGTCACGATCGCCGGCGGCGTCGCCGCGATCGGGTTCGCGGCCCTGGTCGCGGCCGGCGCCCCGGTCATCCCCGGGTGGTTCACCGACGACCAGGCGGTGATCGACCAGACGTCGATCGTCTGGCCCTGGTTCATCGCGCTGCTGCCGTTCGCCGGGGTGGTCTACGCGCTCGACGGCGTCCTGATCGGCGCCGGCGACGTCGCCTACCTGCGCGTGACCACGATCCTGGCGGCGCTGCTCGGGTTCCTGCCGATGATCTGGCTGGCGTACGCGTTCGACCTCGGCCTCGGCGGCGTCTGGGCCGGGCTCGCCCTGTTCATCGCCGTGCGCCTGCTGGCGACGGTGTCCCGCTGGCGCTCCTCCCGCTGGACCGTCACCGGCGCCACCCGCTAGACCTCCCCAGCCGCCGCCTCCGTGCCGGCCGAGCGCCCCGGCTCGGTCTCCGGGGGTGCCTCAGCCCGGCCGGGACACCGCTGAGCGCCGGCCCGGCCTTCCTCGGCCGGGCCTCAGGGGTCCCTCGCCCACGTACCACCGCTGAGCCGCAGCCGCGTGCTCCCGGCCGGCGACGGGCGGTGTTCCAGCATGGTTGAAGCACCGCCGAGAGCCGGCCGGGGCGGGGGCCATAGGCTGGGCGGGTGAACGTGGATGGGCTGATCGTGGTCGACAAACCCGCAGGAATGACCTCGCACGACGTCGTGTCGCGGATCCGGCGCCTGGCCAAGACGCGCCGCGTCGGGCACGGCGGCACCCTGGACCCGATGGCCACCGGCGTCCTGATCATCGGGGTGAACCGGGCGACGCGCCTGCTCACGTACGTGATCGGCGCGCAGAAGAGCTACACCGCCACGATCCGCCTGGGTCAGTCGACGGTCACCGACGACGCCGAGGGCGAGGTCACCGCGACCACGTCGGCGGCGGCGGTGACCGAGGCGGCGATCCGGGCGTGGCTCGCGACCCAGGTGGGCGAGATCGACCAGGTGCCGAGCGCGGTCAGCGCCATCAAGATCAACGGTGAGCGCGCGTACAAGCGGGTCCGCGACGGCGAGACGGTGGACATCCCGGCGCGCCGGGTGACCATCTACGGGCTGGACGTTCTCGACGTTCGGGCGCAGGGCGACGTGATCGACGTCGACGTCGACGTCACCTGCTCCTCGGGCACCTACATCCGGGCCATCGCCCGTGACCTGGGCACGTCGCTCCAGGTGGGCGGCCATCTCACGGCATTACGGCGTACGTCGGTGGGCGCCATGACCCTCGACGCCGCGTCCACCCTGGAGCAGCTCGAGGAGCGCGCCCCCGATGTCGTCGGACTGCCCATGTCGGAGGCTGCCCGGCGCGCGTTCCCGCAGCGTACGGCGACTGAGGAGGAGACCCGGACGCTCCGTCACGGCGGTCCGCTGAGTCCGGTCGGCATCGACGGGCCGTATGCGGTCTTCTCCCCGGAGGGCGAGGTCCTGGCGATCGTCAGCGAGCGCGCCGGCCGCGCCCGCGCCGAGATCGTCCTCGCCCCGGCCTGACGCCCGCCCGGTCCCGGCCCGGCGCACACCGTTCGCGCGTACGTCGACAGCCCAGCCCCCGCGCCCCCGGCCGCCCGCGACCTGATCCCGGGCGGCCTCCGCACGCGCGCCCCGGCCACCCGCGACCTGATCCCGAGACGCCACGTGAGCTGATCCCGGGCCGGTGCTACGGGCGCGGGCTCACGGCGTACCGGCAAATCGGTTCAATCCCGGAGGTGACGGGCGACCGTGGCCACCAGATCGGCCGCCGCATAGGGCTTGTCGAGGAAGTCGTCACAGCCCGCGTCGAGCGCCGCCTTCTGGTCCTGCGGCAGCACGCTGGCGGTCACCGCGACGACCACCGGCTTGGGGCGGTCGGACGCGGCGTCGCCGGCGGCGAGTTCCCGGGCGAGGGTCAGCCCGTTGCCGTCGGGCAGGTTCAGGTCGAGCAGGATCAGGTCGAATTCGCCGTTCCGGACGCTTTCCCGGGCTTCCTCGAGGGTGGTCGCGTCGACGAGTTCGGCGTTGCGGACCGTGTCGACGCCGGCGCGGGAGAGCACTGCTTTGACCAGCATGCGGTTCAGTTCCTCGTCCTCCACCAGCAGGATGCGGTGCGGATCGCTCACTGGTCCTCCTTGCGGTCGGCGTGGACGGGTACGGCGGTACGCAGGTGGATCGTGCCCGCGGGTGGGTGGGCGCCACCGCCGGTGCGACGGGCGGCGGAGTGCGCCGGGTGGTGCGGGATCGCGGGGTGGTGCGACGCCGGGTGGTGCCCGAGCAGCGGGGCGAGGCTGTCCCACCCCGCGCCGCCGGCCATCGCCTCGGCGACCACCCCGCCGGCCATCGCGGTCGCGATCAGCGGGGCGGTGTCGCCGGGGGCGCGTTCGGCCAGGGCGGCGGCGCTGAGCCCGAGCACCGGCGTGTGCCGTCCGGACGGGTCCTGCTCGAGTTCGGCCATGAGGCTGAAGCCGTCCGCCGACGGGGACTGCATGTCGCAGACGATCAGGTCGAAGTTCTCGGCGCGGCTGCGGGCCAGCCCGTCCCGGCCGTCGGCGCAGGCCACCACGTCGGCGCCGCCGGCGCGCAACCCGTCCTCGATGGCCTGGCGGACCGCGTCGTCGTGGTCGACCACCAGCACGCGCGGGGCGGGCCGGGCGGCGATGGCATTGGCGAGCGCGCTGAGCAGGGCCGGCAGGTCGACCGGCTTGATGAAGTAGTCGTGGGCGCCGAGGGCCAGCCCGGCCGCGGCCTCGTCCAGGATGCTGGCGAAGAAGACCGGCACACCGGCCAGCGCGGCGTCGGCCTTGAGCCGGCGGATCACCTCCCACCCGGAGATGCCGGGCAGTTCGACGTCGAGCACGATCGCGTCCGGCTTGTGGGCGCGGGCGACGGCCAGGCCGCTCTCGCCGGTGCCGGCCACTTCGACGCGGTATCCGGCGTTGGTCAGCTGAGTCTGCATGAGTTCGGCCGAGTGCGGGTCGTCCTCGACGAGCAGCACGTACGGCCCGGCGGTCCCGCCGGTGCTCGGCTGCGCGACGGGGGCGGCGGGGAGGCGTACCGCGAAGGAACTGCCCTGACCCGGCGCCGAGGTCAGCGTGATGTCGCCGCGGTGGGCCTCGACCAGCCGGCGGGTCAGCGCCAGGCCCAGCCCGGTGCCGGACTGCCGTCGATCGGGGTCGCCGACCTGCTGGAACTCTTCGAAGACCCGTTCCGCGTCGGTGTCGGCGATGCCCACCCCGGTGTCCGCGACGGTCACGCAGACGTCGGTGGCGGTCCCGGTCACGGTGATCGTGATCCGGCCGCCGTCCGGGGTGAACTTGATCGCGTTGGAGAGCAGGTTCTCCACGATCTGCCGCAGCCGGAGCCGGTCGGCGAGCGCGGTGACCGCGGCCATGTCGGTCCGCACGGTCAGCCGCTTCTCGGAGAGGAGCGTGGTGAGCGTGGTGAGCAGTTCCTCGATGGCGGTGTCGACCCGGACCGGGGCGAGCCGCAGGTCGATCCGCCCGGCCTCGACCTTGGCCAGATCCAGGATGTCGTTGATCAGGCCGAGCAGGTGCCGTCCGCTGCCGTGGATGTGATCGACCCAGTCGGCCGGGACGCGGCGGCGGTCGCCCTCGGGCTCCTCCAGGCGCATCAGGTCGCTGAACCCGATGATCGCGTTGAGGGGGGTCCGCAGTTCGTGGCTCATGTTCGCCAGGAAGTTGCTCTTCGCCTCGTTCGCCCTGGTCAGGGCCTCGACCGAGCGGCTCAGTTCGGTGGACAGGCGACGCTCGCGCACGGTCACCGCCTGCCGTTCGGCGAGGATCCCGGCCTGCCCGCCGAGCTCGGCCAGCAGGCCCAGGTCGTCGTCGCTGAACAGGTTGCGGTACCGGTTGAACAGCAGCACCCAGCCTTCGACGTCGGGTGGCACCGGCATCCGCAGCACGGTGACGAAGTCGTCGCGCAGCCCGGCCCCGAAGTGCCGCAGCAGCGCCGGGTCGCCCTCGCGGAGCCGGGCCGGGCGGCCGGGCCGGGTCAGCCCGGACGGGTCGGCCACGATCGGCTCGTCCGGCAGGTCGATCGGCGGGCCGGCGTACCCGGTCTGCTCCAGCGTCCCGTCCGCGCGGGGCAGCAGCACGGCCACCGCGTCGGCACCGGTCTGGAAGCGCATGAGCTCGGCGTAGGTCTGCCAGACCTGCTCCGGTGAGTCGGCCGGTGCGCGCAGCAGCCGCTCGGTGATCGAGTGCGAGGCGGCGACCGCGGCCAGCCGGCGCAGGCGCCGTGGCGGCACGAACGCGATGAGGTAACCGAGCCCACTGATCAGCGCCATGATCCGGCTGATCGCGCGCCACTCCTGGCTGCCGGTGACGGCGGCCGTGCCGATCAGCGTGATCATGACGGCGAAGGTGAGGGTGGCACCGGCGGCGGTCATCAGCCGGGCCCGGTTCGTGCCGGTCCGGGTGCGCGCCTTGCCGAAGAGCAGGACCGCCGCGGTCACCTCGGCGGTCAGGAAGTAGACCACCGTCGCGACGATCAGCGTGGGCGTCAGCGGGCGGGCCGCCACGGTCAGCCAGACGGCCAGCGCGACCCACCCGAGCAGCGTGCCGGTGCTCAGCGCGCGGGGCACGTGCCGCAGCCGCGCGGCCAGGCGCAGGGTCAGGTAGGGCTGGGCCATCAGCGGCACCGCGGTCAGTGCCCCGGTCCAGGCCGGCTTGTCGCCGATCGTCTGCCACAGCAGGTCGACCGCGAAGACCAGCGCGCACGGCCCGAAGACCAGGGTGAGATCGCCCTGCAGCGGGTCGCGGCGGCGGAGGTAGCCCAGCAGCGCGCGCACGAAGAGCACCGCGAAGGTGATCTCCGCGGCGAGCAGGACAAAGCGGGTCCACTCGTCGCTCATATCGGTCTCAATCGTACCGATCCGGGCGCAGCGCAGGAGGAATACGCGGTCGATACGCTAGGGCTGACGACAAGGCGGAGGAGCTTTTCGATGCAGCGGTGGCGGGGATTGGAATCGGTTCCCGGTGGCTGGGGCCGGTCCGTGGTGACCATCGGCGTCTTCGACGGCGTGCACCGCGGCCACCAGGCGATCATCGGGCACGCGGTGAAGCGCGCCCGCGACATGGGCCTGCAGTCGGTGGTGATGACCTTCGACCCGCACCCGTCCGAGGTGGTCCGGCCGGGCTCGCACCCGGCGGTGCTGACCGAGTCGGTGCGCAAGGCCGAGCTGATCGAGCAGCTCGGGGTCGACGCGCTCTGCGTCGTCCCGTTCACACCGGAGTTCTCCCGGCTCGGCCCGGAGGAGTTCGTCCACGACGTGCTGGTCGAGGCGTTGCACGCGGCGGACGTGGTGGTCGGGGACAACTTCCGTTTCGGGCACAAGGCGACCGGTGACGTCACGCTGCTGGAGACGCTGGGTCGCACGTTCGGGTTCACCGTGGAGGAGGCCCCGCTGGTCTCGGCCGACGGGGTGGTGTTCTCCTCGACGTACATCCGCAGTTGTGTCGACGCCGGGGACGTGCGGGCCGCGGCCGCCGCGCTGGGCCGGCCGCACCGGCTCGCCGGTGTCGTCGTCCGGGGCGACCAGCGTGGCCGTGAGCTGGGCTTCCCGACGGCGAACCTGATGACCCACCGCTACGCGGCGGTGCCGGCCGACGGGGTCTACGCCGCCTGGCTGACCCGCGGCGGGGAGAACGCGGGGCGCTGGCCGGCCAGTGTGTCGATCGGCACCAATCCGACGTTCGAGGGACGTGAACGTCGCGTGGAGGCGTACGCGTTGGGCTTCTCGGGTGACCTCTACGGCGAGCGGATCAGCCTCGATTTCGTGGCGCACCTTCGTGAGCAGCGCACGTACGACGCGATCGAGCCGTTGGTCGCCCAGATCCGGGCTGACGTGGAAGAGACCCGCGTGTTGCTCCGGTAACCCCCTGGTAGGGTTTAACCGTTCCGCCACGCCTGCCCGACGCCGCGGGTTGCGGAAAATTCCTTGAAGCGGCAACACAGAAGTTCGGAGAATATGGCGCTCGACCAGGACACCAAGAACAAGATCATGGGTGAGTACGCGACGAAGGAGGGCGACACCGGTTCGCCCGAGGTCCAGGTCGCGATGCTCACCAAGCGGATCGCCGATCTGACCGAGCACCTGAAGGTGCACAAGCACGACCACCACAGCCGTCGTGGTCTGCTGCTGCTGGTCGGCCAGCGCCGCCGCCTGCTGAACTACGTTCAGAAGAAGGACATCGCTCGCTACCGGACGCTGATCGAGCGTCTCGGCCTGCGCCGATAGTTTTGCCCGGGGAGCGGCGCGAGCCGCTCCCCGCGTTACACCACCCCACGGACCCGCGCGGCTCACACCGGCAGCACCGGTCTCCGGTAGTGGTTCCCAGGCAGTCATACCTGGGTACTTCGATCGAAGACCGGCCACGTTGAAACGCGCTGTAAACCGCCGGGTCCTCGACGAAGAGGAGTACCTCACTTGACAGAGCAGACCGCTCTCGGAACCGAATCTCGCACGGCGATCATCGACAACGGGTCGTTCGGCACCCGCGAGATCGTGTTCTCCACCGGCCGGCTGGCCAAGCAGGCCGCCGGTTCGGTCATCGTCCAGCTGGGCGACACCACTGTTCTCTCCGCGACCACGGCCAGCAAGGCGCCGAAGGAGCACTTCGACTTCTTCCCGCTGACCGTCGACGTCGAGGAGCGGATGTACGCGGCCGGCCGCATCCCCGGCTCGTTCTTCCGGCGCGAGGGTCGTCCCAGTGAGGACGCCATCCTCACCTGCCGCCTGATCGACCGGCCGCTGCGCCCGTCGTTCACCAAGGGCCTGCGCAACGAGGTCCAGGTCGTCGAGACCGTTCTCGCGCTGGACCCGGCCCACCCGTACGACGTGGTCGCGATGAACGCCGCGTCGATGTCGACGAAGCTCTCCGGCCTGCCGTTCAGCGGCCCGGTCGGCTCGACCCGCGTCGCGCACATCGACGGCCAGTGGGTCGCGTTCCCGACCATCGAGGAGCTCGAGCGGGCCACCTTCGACATGGTGGTCGCCGGTCGCGTCACCGCCGAGGGCGACGTCGCGATCATGATGGTCGAGGCCGAGGCGACCCCGCAGGCGGTCAAGCTGATCGCCGCCGGTGCCGTCGCGCCGACCGAGGAGATCGTGGCCAGCGGCCTCGAGGCGTCGAAGCCGGCCATCCGCGAGCTCTGCCGCGCGCAGAGCGAGCTGGCCGAGGTGGCGGCCAAGCCGGTCGCCGAGTTCCCGGTCTTCCTGGACTACCAGGACGACGTGTTCACCGCCGTCAGCGACGCGGTGCGCGCCGAGACCGCGGAAGCCCTGAAGATCGCCGCGAAGCAGGAGCGCGAGGAAGCTCTCGACCTGGTCAAGGCGAAGGCGCACGAGCTGCTCGACGAGCGGTTCGAGGGCCGGGAGAAGGAGATCAGCGCGGCGTTCCGCTCGGTCACCAAGTCCGAGGTGCGCCAGCGCGTGCTGCGCGAGCAGGTCCGCATCGACGGCCGCGGCCCGCGTGACATCCGTCCGCTGAGCGCGCAGATCGGCGTGCTGCCGCGAGTGCACGGCTCGGCGCTGTTCGAGCGGGGCGAGACCCAGATCCTGGGCGTCACCACGCTGAACATGCTGCGCATGGAGCAGGCGCTGGACACTCTCGCCCCCGAGAAGACCAAGCGCTACATGCACAACTACAACTTCCCGCCGTACTCGACCGGTGAGACCGGCCGGGTCGGTTCGCCGAAGCGTCGCGAGATCGGCCACGGCGCGCTCGCCGAGCGGGCGCTCGTGCCGGTGCTGCCGTCGCGCGAGGAGTTCCCGTACGCGATCCGGCAGGTGTCCGAGGCTCTCGGCTCCAACGGTTCGACGAGCATGGGCTCGGTCTGCGCCTCGACGCTGGCCCTGCTCGCCGCCGGTGTGCCGCTGAAGGCGCCGGTCGCCGGCATCGCGATGGGCCTCATCTCCGACGAGGTCGACGGCAAGACGCAGTACATCGCGCTGACCGACATCCTGGGCGCCGAGGACGCGTTCGGTGACATGGACTTCAAGGTCGCCGGCACCAGCGAGTTCGTGACTGCCCTGCAGCTGGACACCAAGCTCGACGGCATCCCGTCGGACGTGCTGGCCGGCGCTCTGCAGCAGGCGCACGAGGCCCGGGCCACCATCCTCGCGGTGATGACCGCGGCGATCGAGGCCCCGGCCGAGATGAGCGAGTACGCGCCGCGCGTCACCAGCGTAAAGATCCCGGTCGACAAGATCGGCATGGTGATCGGCCCGAAGGGCCAGACCATCAACGCGATCCAGGACGAGACCGGCGCCGACATCTCCATCGAGGACGACGGCACGATCTACGTCGGCGCGACCAACGGCCCGGCCGCCCAGGCCGCGGTCGAGCGGATCAACGCGATCGCCAACCCGACGCTGCCGAAGGTCGGCGACAAGTTCCTCGGCACCGTGGTGAAGACGGCCGCGTTCGGCGCCTTCATCTCGCTGCTTCCCGGCCGCGACGGCCTGCTGCACATCTCCAAGGTGGGCGACGGCAAGCGGGTCGAGAAGGTCGAGGACTTCCTCAACGTCGGCGACAAGGTCGAGGTCTCGATCGCGGACATCGACCAGCGCGGCAAGATCTACCTGGACAAGGTCCGCCCCGAGGGTGAGGAAGCCCCCGCGGCGGCCGCGCCCGCTGCCGCGGAGAGCAAGCCCCGCGAGGAGCGTGCCCCCCGGGAGAACCGCGCCGAGGGCGGCGGCGAACCCCGCCGGCGCCGTTCGCGCCCGTCGGGCGACCGCGGCGAACGCCGCGACTGACGAGTGACACAGAACGACCGCGGGCCGGCCGAGAGGTCGGCCCGCGTTTCTACCAGGACCCTGCAGGACGGTGTGAAGATGACCGTCCTGCCCAGTGGTCTGCGCATCATCACCGAGGCGATCCCGACCACTCGCAGCGCCGCACTCGGCGTCTGGGTCGGGATCGGTTCCCGGGACGAGACCCCGGCCATGTCCGGGGCCTCGCACTTCCTGGAGCACCTGCTCTTCAAGGGCACCCCGAAGCGCACCGCCATGGAGATCTCCGCGGAGATCGAGGCGGTGGGTGGCGAGACCAATGCCTTCACCACGAAGGAGTACACCTGCTATTACGCGCGGGTGCTCGACTCCGACCTGCCGCTCGCGGTGGACGTGCTGGTGGACGCGGTGGCCGACTCGATCCTCGACCCGGCCGACGTGGAGACCGAGCGTGGCGTGATCCTGGAGGAGATCGCCATGCACGAGGACGAGCCGGGCGACGAGGTGCACGACGTCTTCGCCGAGGCGATCTACGGTGACCACCCGCTGGGCCGGCTGATCTCCGGCACCCCGGAGTCGGTCACCCCGATGACGCGGAACCAGATCAACTCGTTCTACCGCAAGCGCTACCAGGCGCCGGAGATCGTGATCGCGGCCGCCGGGAACCTCGACCACGCCGCCGTGGTGAAGCTGGTGCGCAAGGCGCTGGAGGGCACCCCGCTCGACACCGGCCCGGCCGCGCCCGCCGCGCCCCGGGCCGGTGACAAACGCGTCCGGGTGCGCAAACCGCACACGGTGGTGGTGCACCGCGACACCGAGCAGGCGCACATCGTGCTCGGCTCGGTCGGCCTGAGCCGGTACGACGAGCGCCGCTTCGCCCTCGGCGTGCTGAACAACGTGCTCGGCGGTGGCATGTCGAGCCGGCTCTTCCAGGAGATCCGGGAGAAGCGCGGCCTGGCCTACTCGGTGTACTCCTACGGCAGCCAGTACGCGGACAGTGGCGTGTTCGGCGTCTACGCCGGTTGCGCCCCCGGCAAGGCACCCGAGGTGCTGGACCTGATCCGGGCCGAGCTCGCCCGGGTGGCGGAGAGCGGCATCACCCCCGACGAACTCGTACGGGGGAAAGGCATGGTCAAGGGCGCCTACGTGCTGGGCCTGGAGGACACCAGCTCGCGGATGAGCCGGCTGGCGAAGTCCGAACTCCTGCACGGTGACCTGATGGGTGTCGACGAGCTGCTCACCCGGGTCGACGCGGTGACGATGCCGGATGTCGAGCAGGTGGCCGCCGACCTGCTGGCCCGTGAGCACACCCTGGCCGTGGTCGGTCCGTTCGACGAGGGCGCGTTTCCGCCTGGTTGACCTTGGTTTCCGTGACGTCGGAGACCGCCCCGGCGACGGCGGACCATCGGCATGCTGGTCCGGGGGCCGGTCTTCGCCGTCGGGGTCCGGTCCGCCGGGGTGCCGGCCGGTGACCCGCCGATCGCCTTCGGCTGGTTGTGGCCGGCCACCGTCGCGTGGCGCAACGACCAGCCGTGGCGGACCCAGCTGCGCTTCTTGGGGGACTGGCCGGCGATCGTCACGATCGTCTACGTCTCGCACTTCCCGACCGTGCCGGCCATCGCGGTGATCCTGTGGGTGCGGGCCCGGGCGCCGTGGGCGCGGTTCATGCGGCGCTGGCTCACGCTGCGCGTGCTCGGGCTGGTCACGTACTTCCTCTGTCCGGCCGCGCCGCCGGCGACGGTGGCCGCGGCTGCCGGCGGACCCGCTGGCGATGACGTTCCCGCTGGTCCGCACCGGGGAGCACGATGTGAGCGACGTGCTGGTCGGCCGGGTCTATGTGGCCGTCACGTTCCTGCTGGTGGGCCGGGCCGTGGCGGGGCAGGCGGCTAGGTTAGGTTCACCGGGTGACTCCTGAACCCGTTCGTGTCGGTGTCCTCGGCGCCCGCGGCCGCATGGGCCTCGAGGTGTGCAAGGCGGTCGACGCCGCCCCCGACCTCGACCTGGTCGCGCTGATCAATTCGGTCGACTCCCCGTCGGCCGCCGCCGAGGCGGGTGCTCAGGTCCTGGTCGACTTCACCAACCCCGGCGTCGTCATGGACAACCTGCGCTGGGCCATCGACCAGGGGATCCACGTGGTGGTCGGCACGTCCGGCTTCACCGAGGAGCGCCTGGCCGAGGTCCGCGCCCGGCTCGCCGACAAGCCCGGCGTCGGCGTCGTCGTCGCGCCGAACTTCGGCATCGGCGCGGTCCTGATGATGCAGTTCGCCGCCCGCGCCGCGCGTCACTTCGACTCGGTCGAGATCATCGAGCAGCACCACCCGCGCAAACTCGACGCTCCCAGCGGCACCGCCACGCACACCGCCCGCCTGATCGCCGAGGCCCGCAAGGCCGCCAACTGCCCGCCGATGCCCGACGCCACCACCGAGGACCACGGCGGCGCCCGCGGCGCCGACATCGACGGTGTCCACGTCCACGCGGTCCGCGCCGCGGGTCTCGTGGCCCACCAGGAGGTCCTGTTCGGCACGGCCGGCGAGACGCTCACGATCCGCCACGACTCGCTGGACCGCTCGTCGTTCATGCCCGGCGTGCTGCTCGCCGTCCGCGAGGTCATCAAGCGGCCCGGCCTGACGCTCGGCCTGGACGACCTGCTCGCCTGACCCCCCTGAAGATCAACTTCAAGATCTTCAGGTCCCGGGTCCGCCGGGGTACGGACCGTCGCTCCCGCGGGGACCCTTCCGGTCCCCGCAGGGCCGTGGCCGGCCCAGGACGCGAGGCCCGCAAGGGCGGCGTCCGTGGGTGGTCGCGCTCAGAGCACCGAACCCGCCCACGGCTCCCGCCCCGGCACTGGTCCCGTCACAGCCGCCCGTCGAGCGGCGAGAGCGGGCCGGAGAGTCCCGCCTGTCGAGCGGCGGGAGCGGCCCGGAGAGTCCCGCCTGTCGAGCGGCGGGAGCGGGCCGGAGAGTCCCGCCTGTCGAGCGGCGGGAGCGGCCCGCAGAGTTCCGCCCGTCGAGCGGCGGGAGCGGCCCGCAGAGTCCCGCCCGTCGGAGCCCGCGAGGTGGGCGGTTGGTCGCTGTTGCGGCCGTGCCCCCGTTCCCGGCCGGGCCCGGTGTGGCGGCGGTCCGGCGTGAGCCGCTCGGCGCGCGGCCGGAGCTAGGGGTTGAGGGCGACGTGGAGGCGGAGCTGGGGGACCAGCATGTCGTCGACGTCCAGGGCGCGCCCCGCCCCGTCCGGCTCCCACCCCGCCGAGTCGAGGAACTTGCGCATGGCCGTGTCCAGGTCGTAGACCCAGGCCACCGCCGACCCGAACCCGTCCTCCCGCCACAGGTCCACGGCCGCCGCGAGGAGCCGGCTGCCGTGCCCGCGCCGCCCGAACCGCGGCTCGACCAGCAGGTCGGTGACGGCGGCGACCGAGTCCGGCAGCGGCGGCTCGGACGGGGCGAGGGCCTGCTCGTCGGCCGGCCCGGCGGCCGCGAAGCCGACCACGTGTTCCGCGCTCTCGCCCTGCTCGACGGCGATCAGCACCCGGTGCCGCGGGGACGGCGGCGCGGTGATCGCCGTGGCCCAGACCTCGGTCAGCGCCGCGGCGTCGAGCTGGTCGAGGATGTGGGCCGGGAACATCCGCCGGTACGCGGACCGCCACGTGGTCACCTGGATGCGAGCGATCTCCGCCGCGTCGGTGGGACGCGCGGGGCGGACGAAGCCGAGAGCCATGGCGGCAGCCTACAGAGGACTCCGGTAGCGGAGTTTCGGCAGTTCGATTCCGGCGTCGTGGAGCCGGTGTGTCGCGGTCACCCCGTCGGTGGTCATGCCGGCCCGCTCGTAGAACCGCCGCGCCCGCTCGTTGCCGGCCAGCACCCAGAGCCGCATCTCGGGATAGCCGTCACCGGCCAGGATCCGCCGGGCCGCGAGGAAGAGCAGCCGGCCCGCGTCGGTGCCCCACGAGCCCGGGTCGACGTAGATCGAGTAGAGCTCGCCGACCGCCGGATCCTCCCGGTCGGGCCCGGCCGAGGCGTGCCCGACGAGCACGCCGTCGCGCTCGGCGACGACGGTGTGCGTGCCCGGCTGCCCGAGCCCGGTGCGCCGCCGGTCGGCGAAGACGGCCGGGTCGAGCGTCGCCAGGTGCGCCTCGGGCAGCAGCCCGGCGTAGCTGGCCTGGATGCTGCGCACGTGCACCGCGGCGACCGGGTCGATGTCGGCCGGGGTCAGTTCCCTGATCGCCGAGACTGTCATACCCCTGTTCTACTCTGCTGATCGATGACCACCGTCGAAACGCTCTCCGTCGCGCAGGCCCGCCGGGTCACCCTGGCCGCGCAGGGCTTCACCGACCCGAAACCGGGCGGCGCGACCGACCTGCGTCACCTGCGCCGCGTGCTGCGCCGCCTGCACCTGATCCAGATGGATTCGGTGAACGTGTTGCAGCGCGCCCACTTCATGCCGCTCTACAGTCGTCTCGGTCCCTATCCGGCGGCCCTGCTGGAGCGGGCGGCCTATCGGAAGCCTCGCGAGCTCTTCGAGTTCTGGGGTCACGAGGCGTCGCTGATCCGCACCGAGCTGCAGCCGCTGTTCCGCTGGCGGATGGCGCGGGCGAGCGAGTCGGCGTGGGGCGGCATGCGCAGGATCGTCGCCGAGCAGCCCGACCTGGTCGCCTGGGTGCTCGACGAGGTGCGGCAGCGCGGGCCGATCACGGCGAGCGAGATCGAGCACGACGCCCCGCGCCGCAAGGACCACTGGGGGTGGAACTGGTCGGTCGTCAAGCAGGCGCTGGAGTGGCTCTTCTGGAGTGGCCAGGTGACCGCGGCCGAGCGCACCACGTCCTTCGCCCGGCGCTACGACCTGCCCGAGCGCGTCCTGCCCGCGGCTGTGCTGAACGCGCCGACCCCGGAGCCGGAGGAGGCGTTCCGCGCTCTGGTCGAGCTGTCGGCCCGTGCGCTGGGCGTGGCCGCCGAGGCCGAGCTGAAGGACTATTTTCGGCTGCCCACCCAGGCCGCCCGCACGGCGGTGGCCGAGTTGGTCGAGGCGGGGGTGCTGCAACCGGTGACGGTCCGCGGGTGGAAACCGGTGGCCTATCTGCACGCGGAGGCGAGACTGCCGCGCCGGGTCGACGTGGCGACGCTGGTCAGCCCGTTCGATCCGCTGATCTGGCAGCGGGAGCGCACCGAGCGCCTGTTCGACATGACCTACCGCATCGAGATCTACGTGCCCAAACCCCAGCGGCTGTACGGCTATTACGTCCTCCCGTTCCTGCTCGGTGACCGTTTCGCCGCGCGGGTCGACCTGAAGGCCAACCGGCAGTCCGGCGTCCTGGAGGTCCCGGCCGCGTGGCTGGAGCCCAGTGCCGACCAGGAGGAGACGGCTCAGGCGCTGGCCGCGGAGTTGCGCCGGCTGGCCGGCTGGCTGGGTCTGGAGTCGATCGCCGTCCCGGTCGCCGGTGACTTCGCGACCCCGCTGGCCGCGGCGCTGAAGGTGTAGCGTGGCGCCCATGAACGCGGGGTTGGAGTCTCAGCCGTTGCAGGGCCCTCAGGTCCCGCCGGGCTGGCCGGCCTACCGGGCGTATGAGACGCCCCGGCCGGACCGGATCACCCGGTTCTTCGACCGGCTCGCGTCGCGTTCCCCGATGTGGCTGGCCCCGCTCGCGGTGCTCGCCTGCATGGGCGGCGCGGTGGGTTACACGCTGGTCACCGACCCGGTGGACGCGGCGGCCGGCGAAGCCCCGACCTGCCTGTTGAAGTTCACGACGGGTTTCGTCTGCCCGGGCTGCGGCGGCACCCGCGCCGCGTGGTATCTGTTGCACGGCAATCTCCCGGCGGCCGCCCGGCACCACGCGATCTTCGTCTTCGCCGTGCCCTTCCTGCTGTACATGTATGTGGCCTGGGCCGGCCGGAAGCTGTTCAGGTGGCGGATCCCGCAGCTGACGGTGAGTCCTGGGGCGTTGATCACATTCATGGCCGTGTGGGCGATCTGGAGCGTGCTGCGTAACCTGCCCTGGGCTCCGTTCACCGCTTTCTACGTGTGAGCAACGCGTCCGATAGGTTGTCAGGTATGACGCACGACCCGCGGCCCTTCGGACGGCTGCTGACCGCCATGGTGACCCCGTTCACCCCGGACGGCTCCCTGGACATCGAGGGCGCGGCCCGCCTGGCCGCTCACCTCGTCGACGAGCAGCGCAACGACGCTCTCGTGATCAGCGGCACCACCGGTGAGTCCCCGACCACGACCGACGCGGAGAAGGAGACGCTTCTGCGCGCCGTGGTGGAGGCGGTCGGTGACCGGGCCCAGGTCGTCGCCGGTGTCGGCACGAACAACACGGCCCACACGATCGAGCTCGCCCACGCCGCGGAGAAGGCGGGCGCGCACGGCCTGCTGGTCGTCACGCCGTACTACAACAAGCCCCCGCAGGCCGGCGTCGAGCGGCATTTCCGGGCGGTGGCCGACAACACCGGCCTGCCGATCATGGTCTACGACATCCCGCACCGGGCCGGCATCGCGATCGCGACCGAGACCATGTGCCGGATCGCCGAGCACGAGCGCATCGTCGCGGTCAAGGACGCGAAGGGCGACCTGATCGCCAGTTCGTGGGTCCTGAGCCGCACCGATCTGGCCTACTACTCCGGTGACGACGCGGCCACGCTGCCGCTGCTGAGCATCGGCGGGGTCGGCCTGGTCGGCACGTCGTCGCATTTCACCGGCGTGCTGGCCAAGGAGATGATCGAGGCGTTCGAGCGGGGCGACACCACCACCGCGTTGACCCGGCACCGGCAGGCTCTGCCGTTGTTCACCGGCATCTTCCGCTCTCCGGGGACGATCCTGGTGAAGGCCGGCCTGACCGCGGCGGGGCTGCCCGCCGGTCCGGTCCGGTCACCCCTGGTCGACGCCACCGACGAGGAATTGAAGCAACTGCGCCAGGACGCCGCGGCGGCCGGCATCGTGCTCTGACAGGAAGAGGCGAATGAGTCAAGCTCACGTGGAGCTGGGTCCGCCGCCGCCGCTGCCGGAGGGCGCCCTGCGCGTCGTCCCGCTCGGCGGGCTGGGCGCCATCGGCCGCAACATGACGGTTCTCGAGTTCGACGGCAAGCTACTGGTGATCGACTGCGGGGTGCTCTTCCCCGACGTCGAGCAGCCCGGTGTGGATCTGATCCTGCCCGACTTCGCCCCCATCCTGGACAGGTTGGCGGACATTCAGGCGATCGTGCTCACTCACGGGCACGAGGATCACATCGGCGCCGTGCCGTACCTGCTGGCCCACAAGCCGGACATCCCGCTGGTCGGGTCGGAGTTCACGCTCGCGCTGGTCGAGGCGAAACTCGCCGAGCGGCGGCTGGACCCGTACACGCTGACCGTGCGCGAGGGCGGCGTCGAGCGGCTGGGCCCGTTCGAGTGCGAGTTCTTCGCGGTGAACCACTCGATCCCGGACGCGCTGGCCGTGGCCGTGCGCACCCCGGCCGGCCTGATCCTGCACACCGGCGACTTCAAGATGGACCAGGTCCCGCTGGACGGGCGGATCACCGACCTGGCCGGGTTCGCGCGGCTCGGCGCCGAGGGTGTCGACCTGCTGCTCTCCGACTCGACGAACGCCGAGGTGCCCGGGTTCGTGGCGCCGGAGCGCGACATCGGCCCGGTGCTGAGCCGGATCTTCGGCAAGGCCAAGGGCCGGATCATCGTGGCCAGCTTCGCCTCGCACGTGCACCGGGTCCAGCAGGTGATGGACGCGGCCTGGGAGTTCGACCGCAAGGTCGCACTGATCGGCCGTTCCATGGTCCGCAACATGGGCATCGCCCGTGACCTGGGCCTGCTGCGCATCCCGGACGGTCTGCTGGTCGGCCTGGACGAGGCCACCCACCTCCCGCCGGACGAGATCGTCTTCATGTCGACGGGTTCGCAGGGCGAGCCGATGAGCGCCCTGGGCCGGATGTCGACCGGCGACCACCGGCACATCACGATCGAGTCCGGCGACACGGTGGTGCTGGCCAGTTCGCTGGTGCCGGGCAACGAGACCTCGGTCTACCGGGTGATCAACCAGCTGTCCCGGGCCGGTGCCACGGTCATCCACAAGGAGACGGCGAAGGTGCACGTCTCCGGGCACGCACCCGCCGGCGAGCTGCTGTTCCTGCTGAACGTGACCCGTCCGAGCAACCTGATGCCGGTGCACGGCGAGTGGCGGCACCTGCGCGCGCACGCCCAGCTCGGCATCGAGTCCGGGGTCGCGCCCGATCGGGTGGTGCTCTGCGAGGACGGTGACGTGGTCGACCTGGTCGAGGGCCATGCCCGCGTGGTCGGCCGGGTCAGGAGCCGCTACGTCTACGTGGACGGTCTCGCGGTCGGTGACGTCAGTGAGTCGCTGCTGACCGAGCGGCGCATCCTCGGCGACGGCGGGTTCATCGCGGCCACCGTGGTGATCGACTCGGTGACCGGCAAGGTGGTCGGCGAGCCCAGCGTCTCGGCGAAGGGCTTCTCCGAGGACCCGGACGCGTTCAACCCGGTGATCCCGCTGCTCACCGCCGCCCTGCACCGCTCCGCGGCGGACGGCATCACCGACACCCACCAGCTGCAGCAGGTGGTGCGTCGCACCGTCGGACGCTGGGTGAACGACGCCTATCGCCGCCGGCCGATGATCGTTCCGACGGTCGTCGAGGTCTGAGGCCGTACAAAATAAGGTTTAAGTCTTTCTTAGCCGACGCTGTGAAGACGATTTGACCCTCGTCCGTTTCAACCTTCTTCGGACGAGGTGCGTACTCCCAGGCACGGTGTCGCCCCCACGGCACCCGTGGCGGAGGGAGTACTCCAGATGCAGCGCAGATCGATCGCCGTAGCTGCGGCGGTAGTGGCGGCGACCGCGGCGGCGGTCGCCTTCACTCTGCCGTCGCTGGCCGGCACCACGCCGGAGAGCGACAGCGGCACGACGAAGGCGAGCGGGAACGGGGGTGTGTCCCCGGCCCTGCTCGCGGCGATGAAGCGTGACCTGGGTCTCGACGCCGCACAGGCGACCACCCGGCTGAATCGCTCGAAGTGGGCCGGCGGGGTCACCGCGACCCTCGCGGCGGCGACCGGCGACAGCTACGGCGGCGCATGGCTCGCCTCGGACGGCAACACCCTCAAGGTCGCCGTGACCGACTCGGACGCGGCCGCCGTGGTGAAGAAGGCCGGCGCCGTGCCGGTCATGGTCAAGCGCAGCGAGGCGGACCTCGACGCGGCCAAGACCAAGCTGGACGCGAAGGTGAGGACGGCCAGCGGCCTGACCGGCTGGTACGTCGACGCCCCGACCAACAAGCTGGTCATCGTCGCGCAGCCGAACGCGGCCACGGACCCGGTGGCGTTCGCCAAGAGCGTCGGCGTGCCGGCGAGCACGGTCAGCGTGAAGGTCAGCAAGAGCGCGCCGAAGCCGCTCTTCGACGTGCGTGGCGCCGACCCGTACTTCATCTCTCTCGACGGCGGCCAGGCCCGCTGCTCGATCGGCTTCTCGGTGGAGGGCGGCTTCGTGACCGCCGGCCACTGTGGCACGCCGGGTACCACCACCACGGGTTTCAACAACGAGGCCCAGGGCGTGGTGAAGGCCAGTGTCTTCCCGGGCGACGCCGACATGGGCTTCGTCGAGGTCAACGGTGACTGGACGCCGCGTCCGGTGGTCAACGACTTCAAGGGCAACGAGCTCCCGGTCGCCGGCAACACCGAGGCCCCGGTCGGTGCCGCGGTCTGCCGCTCCGGCTCGACCACCGGCACGTTCTGCGGCACGATCCTGGCCAAGAATCAGACCGTCCGGTACCCGGAGGGCGCGGTGACCGGCCTGACCCGCACCGACGTCTGCGCCGAGGGCGGTGACTCCGGCGGCCCGTGGCTCTCCGGTGACCAGGCCCAGGGTGTGACCTCGGGTGGTTCCGGCGACTGCACGGTCGGCGGCGAGACGTTCTTCCAGCCGGTCAACGAGATCCTGGCCGAGAACAACCTGTCCCTGCTGACCACCGGCGCCGACGAGGGTGGTGCCACCGCGGCGCCGACCGACTCCGCGACCGCGGCGCCGTCCGGGTCGGCCGAGGCACCGCCGGCCGGCGGGGCGTCGGACTGCGCGGCTCTGCCGGTCCAGCGTTCCGGTTCGCTCACCAAGACCGGCACCGGCCAGGTCCAGCCGAACGGCGGCACCTTCCGGGCCCGGGCCGGCCAGCACGTGGCCTGCCTCGACGTGCCCGACGGCGCGGACTTCGACCTGGTCCTGCAGCGGCAGACCCAGAACGGCTTCAAGACCGTGGCCAAGGCCACCGGTGACGGCGACAAGACGCTGAGCGTCAACCAGCGCTCCGGCACGTTCCGCTACGTCGTGGTCGACAGCTCCGGCAGCGGCGACTACACGCTGGGCTTCAACGTCCAGTAACGCGAGCAGTGGGAAGGGCCGGGACCGGGTGGTCCCGGCCTTTTTCAGTTCTTCAGCTCGCCGAGCGCCTCGCCGAGCCGGCACCCGGTCGCGATGCCGCAGAGCAGCACCTGGTCGAGCTGTTCCATGGTCAGGCCGCGCTCCCAGTCGGCGGAGACCTCGCCGACCACGACGACCGTTCCGTCGTCGGTGACCTGCACGTACGCCTTCGGCCAGAGCTGATCACGGTTCCATGTGTTGCAGAACTCGTAGAGCCTCGGCACGTCCTCGACCGTGAAGACGTGCTGCATCATCGCCCTGATCTGCAGCATCTCCTTGTTCTGGCCGAGCCGGAAGAAATAGATCAGGTTGCCCTGGAAGTTGCCCGCGATGTCGCCGTCCGCATCGACGAAGTACGCGAACCCGCGCGCGTCCATCGCGGCTTTGATCATCTCGTTGCTCAGTACCTGCACATCGTGATGCTAAGGCCTGTGGCGCGCCTCACGGGGAGGTGAGGTGAGGCGCAGGTGGTGGCTGACGTGGGGAGAAGGGCGGTCGCATACCGGTGTTGCAGGTGATCGCCCTGCTCACGCCGTCAGGCGCCGCCGGGGCCACGCCGCAGCCCCGCGTGAGGCGCGCCACAGGCCCTGGATCGCCGAAAAGTGAGAGCTGGTCACGGTGTGCCGTCTCGATGGGTTGGGCGCGCCCGGCTACGGTGTCTTGCATGGCGGGCCGTACTCCTCCGGCGGGCCGGGGCCGCGCCGCGTCGTCGAGCACGCGCGGTGCCGCGACCACGCGCGCCCGTCAACCGGCCGCGCGCCCGGCGAAGAAGACCACCGCGGCGGCGCGCAAACGTCCGGCCGCGAAGAAGGTGGCGCCCCCGCCCGCGATCGGCCCCGGCGTCGCCCGCGGCGTCGGCGCGCTCTGGATGGGTCTGGCGCACAGCGTCGGCTGGGTGGCCCGGGGCGCCGGCCGTAACGCCCGCAACATCGGCCCGGAGCACCGCCGTGACGGCGCCGGCCTGCTCATGCTCGGCTTCTCGATCCTGACGGCGGTCGCCGTGTGGGCGCACAGTGCGGGCCCGCTGGGTCAGCGGCTGGCCGACGCCGTGCACCTGTTCTTCGGCGGCCTGGGCATCTTCCTGCCGCTGCTGTTCTTCTACGGCTCGATCCGGCTGATGCGGGAACCGGTCGACCCGGATCATCGCGGGCGCAACCCGGTCGGCTGGTCGGCGGTCATCATCGCCACCGCGAGCCTGCTCTACATCTCCGACGAGCCGCGCGACGACATCGCGCTGACCGGCAACGGCGGCCTGCTCGGCTACGGGGTGGGCTCGGTGCTGGAACGGGCGGTGAGCGCCTGGGTGGCCGTACCGTTGCTGGTTCTGCTCTTCGTCTTCGGCCTTCTGGTGATCACGGCGACGCCGATCAACAAGATCCCGGAACGGTTCATGCTGCTCGGCGACATGGTGCTGGGCCGGGCCACGGCGACCCGGGCACCCCGTGCGCCGTTCGAGCCGGACGAGGAGGAGGAACTGGCCGAGGAGGCGCCGCCGAAACCGCGCCGCCCGGCCCGTCGCCGTCAGGCCGGTCCGGACACGCCGCTCGACGATCTGATGGAGACGCCGGAGGAGCCCGAAGAGGACCTCATCCTGCACGACACGGTCGTCCTGCCGAAGGTGCCGGCGACCCGCCGGAAACCACCGGTCCACTCGCCGCCGCCGGTTCAGGCCGAGCAGCTCGAGATCTCCGCGGTGGAGAGCGGCGACTACAAGCCGGCGCCGTTCTCGATCCTCGCCACCGGCGCCCCGGCGAAGGCCCGCAGCCGTGCCAACGACGAGATCATGGCCGCGCTCACCGGCGTGTTCGAGCAGTTCAACGTGGACGCGCTGGTCACCGGCTTCACCCGCGGCCCGACCGTGACGCGTTACGAGGTGGAGATCGGCCCGGGCACCAAGGTCGAGCGGATCACGCAGCTGTCGCGCAACATCGCGTACGCGGTGAAGTCCCCCGATGTCCGGATCCTCTCCCCGATCCCGGGCAAGTCGGCCGTCGGCGTCGAGATCCCCAACACCGATCCGGAGAACGTGTCGCTCGGCGACGTGCTGCGGTCCCCGGTCGCCACTCGCGATCACCACCCGATGGTGGTCGCGCTCGGCAAGGACATCGAGGGCGGCTTCGTCGTGGCCAACCTCGCCAAGATGCCGCACATCCTGATCGCCGGCGCGACCGGCGCCGGTAAGTCCAGCTGCCTGAACTCGCTGCTGGTGAGCCTGCTGACCCGGGCGACGCCGGAGCAGGTGCGGCTGATGCTGGTCGACCCGAAACGGGTGGAGATGACGGCCTACGAGGGGATTCCGCACCTCGTCACGCCGATCATCACCAACCCGAAGAAGGCCGCCGACGCCCTGGAGTGGGTCGTCCGCGAGATGGACATGCGCTACGACGACCTGGCCGCGAACGGCGTGCGCCACATCGACGACTTCAACCGCAAGGTCCGCAACGGCGAGATCGTCGCGCCGCCGGGCAGCGAGCGGGTGATGAAGCCGTACCCCTACCTGCTCGTGATCATCGACGAGCTGGCCGACCTGATGATGGTCGCCCCGCGCGACGTGGAGGACTCGGTCGTCCGCATCACCCAGCTCGCCCGCGCCGCCGGCATCCACCTGGTCCTCGCCACCCAGCGCCCGTCCGTGGACGTCGTCACCGGCCTGATCAAGGCGAACGTGCCGTCCCGCCTGGCCTTCGCCACGTCGTCGCTGGCCGACTCCCGGGTCATCCTCGACCAGCCCGGCGCCGAGAAACTGCTCGGCCGCGGCGACGGCCTCTTCCTGCCGATGGGCGCCTCCAAGCCGACCCGCATCCAGGGCGCCTGGGTCGACGAGAAAGAGATCGCCGGCGTCGTCAAGTTCTGCAAGGACCAGCGCGAACCGGAGTTCCAGGAGGGCGTCACCGACGCCCCGCCGAGCAAGAAGAAGGAGATCGACGAGGAGATCGGTGACGATCTCCAGTTGCTGATCCAGGCCATCGAGCTGGTCGTGACCAGCCAGTTCGGCTCGACGTCGATGCTGCAGCGCAAGCTGCGGGTCGGCTTCGCCAAGGCCGGCCGCCTGATGGACCTGATGGAGACGCGCGGCATCGTCGGCCCGAGCGAGGGCAGCAAGGCCCGCGACGTCCTGATCAAACCGGACGAGCTGGAAGAGGCGCTCGCGGCCCTCAAGGTCGACTGACCCCTCACGATCGAATTCAAGGGATTCCTTGCCCCTCTCCGCTGTGGTCCGGGCCGTCGCTCCCGCGGGGGCCCTTCCGATCTGAGCAGGGCGCGGGGCGCCCAGAACGCTCAGACCGAAAGGGCGGCCTCCGTGGGTGGGCGCGGTCAGATCATCAGATCAACACCGGGGCGGGGAACGTCTCGCGGAGTGTGAACGCCTCGGGGCCGGGGCCGTGCGCGCGCAGCCGGCCCAGGCGGGAGATGCCCTGCCGCAGCGTCGGGCGTTTGCCGGCCGGCAGCCACCACAGCACCAGCGCGGCCCGGTGCCCGTGGGGGTGGAACCACTCACGGCGGCGGCGCAGGTAGTCGAGGTGCTCGCTCTGGTACGCATACGCCCTCAGGTGCTCCGGCGACTCCCAGACCGAGAGCGTGTAGATGCGGTCGGGCTCGGCCGGCGCCGCGATCGTGCCGTCACCGTTCTCCCCGATCAGGCGCCACACGAAGCCGGGTGACCGGTCGGCGAGCGCGTTCATCAGGTCGAGGCCGGCCACGAACTCGGCCATGGACGGGTCTTCCAGCGGGGCTCGGAGCCGGGCGGTGTTGATCTGGGCCAGGTGGAAGTCGGTCATGTCAGTCAGCAGACCAGCCCCGTACTCTAATGTCAATCAGTTTGGTTTTTAGAAGTGAGCGCCACGCAGCACCGACCGGGCGCCGCGTCCATCCGTGCCTCCCAGTCCCCGTCCAGCCCGGCGCCGGCCAGCAGCCCGCCGACCAGGGCCAGGTTCATCCCGCAGATCACCGGCGGGAACTGCTCGGCCAGCCGGTGGAAGGGGCAGTTCCGCAGCTCGATGCGCCCCGGCCCGTCCGCCGCCGGCGCATACCCGTGCCCGCTCAGCAGCGCGACCACGTCGCCGTCCGCCGCCGTCCGGCGACCGTGCCGCCGCGCCACCGTGTTCAGCACGTTCTCCGCCCCGGCCTCCTCCAGCGCCTCGGCCAGCAGCTCGGCCGCGGTCCGGTAGGCCCGCGGCGGCACGCTCACCGTGTGCTCGGCCGCGGCGACCCGGTAGAGCTTCGCCGGACGCCCGGCCCCCGGCCCGGTCTTGCCCGACCGCCGCGCGTACGACGTCTCCAGCAACCCGGCCGCGACGAGCTTGTCCAGGTGGAACGCGGCCAGCGTCCGGCCGACGCCGAGCGCCTCGGCCACCTCGTCCCGCCCGACCGGCCCGTCGCCGTCGGCCACCACCTGGTAGGCCTGCCGCCGCACCCGGTCGGCCAGGCTGGTCAGGGCGTCGAGATCGTCGAGGTCCTCGGAAGTCGTCACCCCGCAATCGTATTGTCAACGGGACTTGGCGCTAGAGCTTGGCTGTCCGGGGGACGGGCAACCGCGGGCGGCCCGGTAACCTGGGCGGGTGTCTGTAACTCCTCCTTCTCGCCGTGTCGCGCTCCTCACGCTGGGCTGTGCCCGTAACGAGGTCGACTCGGAAGAGCTCGCCGCCCGCCTCGACGCCGAGGGCTGGGAGGTGGGCACCGACGCGGCCAAGGCCGACGTGGTGCTCGTCAACACCTGCGGCTTCGTGGAGAAGGCGAAGCAGGACTCGATCGACACCCTGCTCGCCGCCTCCGACACCGGCGCCAAGGTCGTCGCCGCCGGCTGCATGGCCGAGCGTTACGGCAAGGAGCTCGCGGAGAACCTGCCCGAGGCCGACGCGGTGCTCGGCTTCGACGACTACACCGACATCGCCGCCCGGCTGAACGGTGTGCTGGCCGGCGAGAAGCACGACGCCCACACCCCGCGGGACAGGCGTGAGCTGCTCCCGATCACCCCGGTCCAGCGGCACGCCGCCAAGGTGGTCGTGCCCGGCCACGCCACGGTCGACGAGCACACCCCGGCGCACCTGCGCAAGGTGTTGCGCCGGCGGCTCGACTCCGGCCCGGTCGCCTCGCTCAAGCTGGCCAGCGGCTGTGACCGGCGCTGCGCGTTCTGCGCCATTCCGGCGTTCCGGGGCGCGTTCGTCTCCCGTAACCCGCAGGAGCTGCTGGCCGAGGCGGAGTGGCTGGCCAAGACCGGCGTGCGCGAGCTGGTGCTGGTGAGTGAGAACTCCACGTCGTACGGGAAAGATCTGGGTGACCCCCGCCTGCTGGAGAAACTGCTCCCGCAGCTCGCGGCGGTGGACGGGATCGTGCGGGTGCGCGCGAGCTACCTGCAGCCCGCCGAGACCCGCCCCGGCCTGGTCGAGGCGATCGCGAACACGCCCGGCGTCGCGGCCTACTTCGACCTGAGCTTCCAGCACTCCAGTGAGCCGGTGCTGCGGCGGATGCGCCGTTTCGGCTCCACCGAGCGCTTCCTGGAGCTGCTCGACTCGGCCCGCAAGCTGTCGCCCGAGGCCGGCGCCCGCAGCAACTTCATCGTCGGCTTCCCCGGCGAGACCCGGCAGGACGTGGACGAGCTGGCCCGCTTCCTGACCGAGGCCCGGCTCGACGCGATCGGCATCTTCGACTACAGCGACGAGGACGGCACCGAGGCGGCCGGCCTGACCGGGAAGGTCAAGCCCGAGACGATCAAGCGGCGCTACGACAAGATCGTCGCCCTGGCCGAGGAGCTCTGCGCCCAGCGCGCCGAGGACCGGCTCGGCAGCATCGTCGAGGTACTGGTCGACACGATCGAGGACGGCGAGATCGAGGGCCGCGCCGAGCACCAGGCGCCCGAGGTCGACGGCTCCACCACGCTCGTCGCCGGTGAGCGGGGTGTCGACCTGGCCGCTCTGCGCCCGGGTGACCTGGTCCGCGCCCGCGTCACCGGCACCGAGGGGGTCGACCTGGTCGCCGTTCCCACCGAGATGATCTCCGCGGCGCAGGTCGACCGGTGACCGACGAGCCGGTTCCGGTGGCTGCACCACGCGTGGTGTCGCTCTACAACGCGGCCAACGCGCTGACCGTGGTCCGGCTCGTCCTCGTCCCGGTCTTCCTCGCCATGGTGGTCACCTCGCAGATGACCGACCACGACTGGCGGGTCGGCGCGTGCCTGGCGTTCTGCGTGGCCTCGGCGACCGACTTCGTGGACGGCTGGATCGCCCGCAAGTGGCAGCTGGTCACGTCGTTCGGCAAGATCGCCGACCCGATCGCCGACAAGGCCCTGACCGGCACCGCCCTGGTCCTGCTCTCCGCGTACGACGTGCTGCCCTGGTGGATCACGCTGGCGATCCTGATCCGCGAGTGGGGCATCACCGGCCTGCGGTTCTGGGTGATCCGTTACGGGGTGATCCCGGCCTCCCGGGGTGGCAAGCTCAAGACCGGGCTGCAGACCCTGGCCATCGCCTGGTATCTGTGGCCCGTGCCGGAGCCGTTCGACGCGGTCGGTACCTGGGTGATGTATGCGGCGCTCGTCGTCACCGTGGTCACCGGCTTCGACTACGTGCTCGAGGCGCTGCGACTGCGGCGGTCCGCCCGCAACGTTTGAGTCCCGCGGCTCCACCCGGATGCCGCCCGGTGCATGAACTCCGGCAGAGCGGGCATGCCTGCCGGGTTCTTACGACTGACGGCGAGTGCGTCGGAGGAGGATCCGGTGGAGATGGCGGTGGCTGCCGCTGCGGCGGTGCACGTCCTGGTCGAACGCCACCAGACGCTGGCGACCGCGGAGTCGCTGACCGGTGGGCTGGTGGCCGCGACGATCGTGGAGATTCCCGGGGTGAGCGCGGTCTACCGCGGCGGGCTGGTGGTCTACGCGACCGAGCTCAAGGGGACGCTCGCCGGCGTACCGGGGGAATTGCTCGAGGAGCGCGGCCCGGTGGACCCGGACGTCGCCGCGAAACTGGCCGAGGGCGCCCGGGACCGCTGCGGCGCGGATTGGGGCCTGGCCACAACCGGTGTCGCCGGCCCCGAGCCGCAGGACGGCAAGCCGGTCGGCCTGGTCTACGTCGCGGTCGCGGGCCCCGATGGCACCCGTGTGGAGGAATTGAAACTCGGCGGAAATCGGGCCGCCATCCGCACCGAAAGTGTGACGGCCGTCCTGTCTCTGTTGACCGAGGTGCTGCGCGAGACCCCGGCTCCGGCCTGAACTGGGAATACCTTTCCGGCCGGGCTCGTTGTCCGGATACGCCGCGGGCCGCCCCGCCGAGGAATTCGGCGGGGCGGGATGTCGCCGTCGCTCGCGGCAGGTACGGTTGCGGGAAGCCTCCGGCGTGTTGCCGGCGGCCCCGCCCGCAGGAGGAGGTGCCATGGTCCTGCTACGCCGGGTTATCGGCGACGCACTTCGTGCGCGCCGGCAGGGACAGCACCGCACGCTGCGCGAGGTGTCGACCGCCGCGAACGTCAGCCTGGGTTATCTGTCCGAGATCGAGCGAGGCCAGAAAGAGGCCTCCAGCGAGTTGCTCGCGGCCATCTGCGACGCGCTCGGCGCCCGTCTCTCCGAGCTTCTCGGCGAGGTCAGCAGCACGCTGTCCCTGGCGGAGAACATGGAGGGTGTGCTCGTCCCGGTCGACGACAAGACCGGCGAGCCCGCGCGTCAGGTCGCGACGGACGGCAGCGTGTCGGTCTCGGTGCGCCAGGAGTCCCCGCTGAAGGCGACCCTGCACGCGACCCGCAACAAGAAGCGAGACGTGATCTACGCGGCATAAGTATTCGTCGCACCCCTGATTTCCGCCGAAAGCCGGGCAGTCTCCTTGACGTGCCCGGCTTTGTGCTGCTCGGCCCGTTCCGTGTGTCGCACGTGTCCCTCAGGGGGCGTAGCCTCGTGGTCAGGCTCGTCGCTAGGGGTGACCCTGAGATCCCCCGTAGGTCACGTGACGCCGCTGGCGTCGGGCTGACACGATGGTTTCGCGTCGGTGACGAGACCCCGTCTCGGCCATGACGCCACCGACCGAGCGACACTGAGGGGATACCGCGAGATGGCGAACCCGTTCGTCAAGGGCTGGCATTACATGATGGCGCTCTTCGGCGCGAAGATCGACGAGTACGCCGACCCGAAGGTGCAGATCCAGCAGGCCATCGAGGACGCCCAGCGACAGCACCAGGCCCTCGTCCAGCAGGCCGCCGCCGTCATCGGCAACCAGCGGCAGCTGGAGATGAAGCTGTCCCGGCAGATGTCCGAGGTCGAGAAGCTGCAGGGCATGGCCCGTCAGGCGCTGGTGCTGGCCGACCGGGCCCGCGCCGCCGGCGACGAGGCCGAGGCCGGGAAGTATGAGCAGACCGCGCAGACGCTCGCCACCCAGCTGGTCTCCGGCGAGCAGTCGATGGAGGACCTGAAGACCCTCCACGACCAGGCGCTCGGCGCCGCCGGCCAGGCCCGCAAGGCGGTCGAGAACAACGCGATGGTGCTGCAGCAGCGCATCGCCGAGCGGTCCCGCCTGCTCAGCCAGCTGGAGCAGGCCAAGATGCAGGAAACCGTGGCCAAGTCGCTGGAGTCGATGTCGCAGCTGGCCGCGCCGGGCAACACCCCGTCGCTGGACCAGGTCCGCGACAAGATCGAGCAGCGCTACGCGAACGCGATGGGCCGGGCCGAGCTCGCTTCCAACTCGGTCGAGGGCCGCATGCTCGAGGTCCAGAAGTCCAGCCTGGACCTGGCCGGTTCGTCCCGGCTGGAGCAGATCCGGGCCAGCATGGCGGGGGAGAAGCTGGGTGGCGCCGCCGCGCAGCCCGCCGTCGGCCAGCAGGACAGCACCACGACGGCCGCCGACGCGGCCGGGGTCGCGCGGCTCGACGAGATCCGCGCCAGCATGAACCAGAAGCGCGGCGACACCACCGCCGCCGGCTGATCGGACGGGGCTCATGGACGAGCGCGGTAAGTACTTCCGCCGGCTGAAGCGGCTTCGCGGCTCAGCACGCCGATGGAGCGTGCTGGGCGGCGGGCTGACGGCGGCGGCTGCGGTGCTCGTGCCGTACTCGGGAATCGGCATCGCCGACGCGGCCTGGGCCGCCGGGGCCGGCGCCTCGGTGGTCCTGGCCCGCTGGCGGTGGCGTGACTACCGCGAGCTCGACGCCCAGCCCGCCCCGGCGCCGACGCTGCCCGGCCCGCGGTTCGCCGCGGCCCTGGAACGTTCCCAGGTCGGCCGCACGGTGCTGAACGAGGTCCGCCGCCAGAAGAATCGGTACGCCCTGCGCGGCTCGGTGATCGCGGAGGCGTGGGACCGGCTCGACCGTGCCTCGGCCACCATGCTCGGCCTGGCCGGGCGCCTCGACGGGGCCGGCGAGACCGCGGCGCTGGAGGCGGCCACGGCCGAGCAGTGGCTGCGTGATCTGGGCCAGCGGGTGGCCAGCGTCGAGCGGGCCGTCCCACTCGCCCCGTCCACCCAGCGGGTCACCCTGGAGCAGTCGCACGCCGCGCTGGCCGAGCAGTTCGTCGAGGGCGTGGCGGCCTTCGAGGAACTGGTGGCCGCCGCCGCGAGCTACGTGGCGGAGGACGGGCACCCGGTCGCCGACAGCCGCCACCCGGCGTATTTCGGGCTGGTCGAGGCGGCCGAGCGGCTGCGCGGCATCGCCGAGGGGCTCGCCGAGCTGCGCGACCGGACGGCTCGGTTCACGTCGTCGCCGTCGCGGCAGGCTCCGGCTGGCAGCGCGGGCACCAGTACGTGATGCGGTCCTCCAGTTCGGCCTTCTCCCCGATGCGCCCGGCCGGTCGGCTCCGCGGTGCCGTGCCGCTCAGCAGCGGTGACTTCTCGGCCTTCCGGATCGCCGTGCCGCAGCGCCGGCACGGTTGCGCCCGCCGGCCGTAGACGTAGCTGGTCTCCCCACGCCGCAGCGACCCCGTCGTCGTCTGCGTCCACCGTCCCCGGTTCGACGCCACCAGCCGCTGCGCCAGCTCCACGGCCCCGGTCAGGTCGGCCACAGCGGCCACTTTCGTCCACGGCCACAGCCCGCGCAGGAACAGCGTCTCCGCCCGGTACAGGTTCCCCACCCCGGCCAGATTCCGCTGGTCGAGCAGCGCGTCGGAGATCGTCGCCGCCGGCTGCGCCGCGATCCGCCGCACGGCCTCGGCCGGGTCCCAGTCGGCGCCCAGCAGATCCGGCCCGAGATGCCCGACCAGGCGCTCCTCCTCGGCCGTCGGCACGAGTTCCAGATCGTGCAGGTGATAGCCGACCGCGACCGCCCGAGCGCTGCGCAGCACGACCCGGATCAGGTGGGCGGGCCGCCCGGTCCACCGCTCACCGGGCGCATAGGTCCGCCACGCGCCCTCCATCCGCAGGTGGGAGTGCAGCGTGAGCGGCTCCTGGCCGTCCCGGGTCAGCCGGAGCAGCAGGTGCTTCCCCCGGCTGGCCGACTCGGCCACGGTCCAGCCGCTCAGGTCCGCGGTGGCGAGCCGCGGCACCCGGAAGTCCGAACCGGTCAGGACGTGACCGGTCAGCGCCCGCTCGACCACGCGGGCGGTGTTCCAAACGGTGTCCCCTTCCGGCATGACCCCCATCCTGCCCCGGTTCCGGGTAGTCCATGCCTCGCCGCGCATTCGGGTGATCGGCGGGCCGCGCCCCCACCGTCGAGCAGCGCGAACAGGTCGCCCCCGGCCAGGCCGGCCACGCTGTTCATCGTCCCGCCGGCGCGGCCTCGCGGTCGCGGGCCCGACGCCACGCCGCGCCTCCCGCCGGCCCGCGCGCGTCACGCCGTCAGCCGGTTCCGAGGGATGCCTCGAGGTCGTTGAAAGGACCTCTCAGTGCCGGCCGAGCCCAGTGCCGGCCGAGCCCGGGCGCCGGCCGAGCCCGGGCGCCGGCCGAGCCCGGGCGCCGGCCGAGCCCGGGCACGGCGTTGCGGCCCGCTTCTGGGCCGCATGCGCGCGTCGCGGTTTCGGCTCGTTCTGAGGCTGGGGCGGCGCGCCGGGGAGCCACGGGCGGATTCTCCCGGCGTACGGGAAGAAGGGTTTGAAGATCTTGGAGGTCAGCGGCGCTCGGCGATGCGGACGATGTCGCCGGGCACGACCGAGAGGACGACGACCGCGCGCCCGTTGTTGACGGCGATCGCGACGCGGTCGGCCGAGTCGGTGTAGACGAGCAGCTCACCGGCGCCGACGTCGGCGAACGTGGCGCCGCGGCGGGCGCGGACCGTGCCGTTGACGGTCAGCTCGGAGCCGAGCCCGGTGAGCATCGTGCCGTCGGCGGCCAGCTGCACGTTGCCGAAACGGTCGACGGTCAGCACCTCCGCCTCCACCCAGCCGTCACCGATGCTGGTCACCGGGTCGGGCAGGCGGACCAGCGAGGCCGGCTCGACGGCCGGACCGGCGTCGGAGGCCTGCGCGCCCGCGGCGAGCTTCGCGGCGGCCGGGGCGAACACGTCGCGCCCGTGGAACGTCCGGGACACGTCGCCGAGCGTCCAGTCCTTGTTGGTCAGCTCGTGCGCCGACGTGATCCCACCGAGCGCCTCGGCGGCCCAGATCAGCAGACCGTTGTCCGGGCCGACGAGCAGCCCGGCGGGCGTGGTCAGCACCACACCGCGCCGGGCGGTGCCGACGCCGGGGTCGACGACCGCGAGGTGCACCGACGCGGGCAGGAACGGCGCGGTCTGCGCCAGCACGGCGGCGCCCCGCGTCACGTCGGCCGGCGGCACATGATGGGTGACGTCGATCACGCGGACCTCCGGCGCGATGCGGGCGATCGACCCGTGGCAGGCCGCGACGAAACCGTCGAACGTGCCGTAGTCCGTGGTGAAACTGATCCATCCATAACCGGGCATGCAGGCGACGTTACTGGCAGTCGCCGGTTGATGCGGACCGGGCGCGCCGCGCATCTGGCAGGGTTGTGGTCATGCGTCTTGTGATCTTCACCGAACCCCAGCAGGGTGCCAGCCACGATGACCTGCTGCGGGTCGCCAAGGCTGCCGAGGACGGCGGCTTCGACGGTTTCTTCCGCTCCGACCACTACGTCCGGATGGGCGACGGCGCAGGCCTGCCCGGGCCGAGCGACGCCTGGATCACCCTGGCCGCGCTGGCCGTGCAGACCTCCCGGATCCGGCTCGGCACGCTGGTCAGCTCCGCGACGTTCCGGCTGCCCGGCCCGCTGGCGATCGCGGTCGCCCAGGTCGACGCGATCAGCGGCGGCCGGATCGAATTCGGTCTCGGCGGCGGCTGGTTCGACACCGAGCACCAGGCGTACGGCATTCCGTTCCCGGCCCTCGGCGAACGCTTCGACCGGCTCGAGGAACAGCTGGAGATCATCACCGGGCTGTGGAAGACGCCGGAGGGCTCGACCTTCGACTTCGACGGCAAGTTCTACCAGCTCAGTGACTCGCCGGCGCTGCCCAAGCCGGTGCAGTCGCCGCTGCCCGTGATCATCGGCGGACACGGCAAGAAGCGCACGCCGGACCTGGCCGCGCGCTTCGCCGCCGAGTTCAACGTGCCGTTCGCCAAGATCGAAGACATTCCCGCGCAGTACGACCGGGTCCGCGCGGCAAGCGCAGCCGCCGGTCGCGCCGAGCCGCCCGCGTTCAGTGCGGCGGCCGTGCTCTGCGTGGGGCGCGACGACGCCGAGGTGCGCCGCCGGGCCGCGGCGATCGGCCGGGAGGTCGAGGAGATGCGGGAGAACGGCGGGATCGTCGGCACGCCGGCCGAGGTCGTCGAGACGATCAAACGGTATGCCGGGACGGGGGCGTCCCGGCTCTTCCTGCAGGTGCTAGACCTGTCCGACATCGATCACATTGAGCTGGTCGCGTCGGACGTGCTGCCGAAGGTCTGAGCGGTTGCCGGCGGTCGCCTTCCGGGGCGGCCGCCGGCGGCGTCGGCTGCGTGCGCGCGGTCGCAGGGGCCCGAGTGCTCCGGAAGATGCGCGCCGTCCCAGGGGCGCCCCCCAAGTCGATTGTCCCGCGAAACCACAAGATCGTTCCGGCGCCCTGTGGACAACCCGCCACTGTGGATAACCAACCACCTCTGCCTACCCCCGAAGCCGCAGCCCCCGAGGCGTAGCCCGGAACCCGGCCGCCTGCAACGCATCCCGCAGCGGCGAAGCGTGCACCGACTCCCCGTCCGCCCGTTCCACCGACATCGCCCCGAGCGCCCCCGACCGCACCGACGCGGCCAGCGCCTGCCCGGCCGCGACCAGTGCCTCCGGATCGTCCGCGAACGACAGCAGCGTCCGCCCGCCCCGCTCCACGTAGAGCACCAGGTCCCCGCCGACGAGCACGACCAGCGCCCCCGCTTTCCGCCCGGCGCGGTGCCCGGCTTTCGCGACCGGTTCGCCGTCGCCGCTGTCGACGATGCGTTCCGGCCAGGGCAGCGCCGCCCCGTACGGGTTGGCCGGGTCCGCCGCGGCCAGCACCAGCGCTGTCGCTCCGGTGCGTTTGGCCAGCTCGGCCGGCTCGGCCAGGGCTCGTAGCCGGTCGACCGCGCCCGGCACCGCGAACTGTGCCGCGCCGAGCCCTTCCACGAAGTAGCCCCGGCGGGCCGCTCCCCGTTCCTCCAGCGCGCTGAGCACCGGGTAGACCGCGGCGAACCCACCGGTCACGCCTTCCGCCATCACCGCGCCGCGGGTCACCACGCCGTGCCGCTCCAGCAGCAGGTCGGCGAGCGCGGCAGCCCGGCGGGTCGGGTCGAGATCCCGTTCGGGCAGGCGGGACCAGCGGCCGGCCATGTTCAGCGGCCCGGTCCGGGACGGCAGGTTCGGGCGGCCCGGCCGCCGGTAGCGGCTGCGGGCCGGCGTGGCTTTGGCCTTGTGCGCGCCGCTGCCGCCGAGCAGCGCCCGCAGCGGGGCGAACGTGTCGTTGGTCAGGTGACCGGCCCACACCAGGTCCCAGACCGCGGCCGCCAGGTCGGTGTCGTCGGTCGAGCCCGCCCTGTCCGAGAGTGATCGGAAGAAGAGGGCCTGCCCGTCGCCGAGCGCGTCGAGCACCGCCTGGTGGGCCGGGGTGAGTGCGAACTCCTCGTCGGGCGGCGGGAGCAGCAACGGCGCACTGTCGGCGTAGGCCAGCGTCACCCACCCGTCGCCGCCGGCGATCGACCCGGAGCCGGCCCACAGCACCTCGCCGCTCCCGCAGAGCTCGTCGAGCAGCGGTGGCGTGTAGTCGGCGACCCGGGCCGGCAGCACCAGCCGCTCCCACGCCGAGGCCGGCACGGCCAGGCCCTGCACCTGTTCGAGCGTGGCGGCCAGCGCGTCCACGCCGCGGGCGTTGCCGCCGACCTGGTGCCAGCGGGGCAGGAACGCGGCCAGCGCTTTCGGCGACACCGGTTCGATCTCCCGGCGCAGCGCCGCGAGGGAACGCCGCCGCAGCATGCGCAGCACCTCGGCGTCGCACCACTCGGTGCCCGCGCCGTCGGGCGAGAACTCACCGGACGTGACCCGGCCGGTCGCGCTCAGCCGCTTGAGGGCCTGCTCGACCACGAAGACGCCCAGCCCGAACCGGGCCGCGCAGGTCGCCGCGAGGAACGGCCCGTGCGTCCGGGCGTAGCGCGCGACCAGGTCACCGAGCGGATCCGCGACCGGCTCCAGATAGGCCTCGGGGATGCCGACCGGCAGCGCCACGCCGAGCGCGTCCCGGTAGCGCCCGGCGTCGTCGATACCGATCCAGCGTTCCTGACCGGCGACCCGGATCCGGACCGCCCGCCGCGCCGACTCCAGCTGCTCGGCCCACTCGACCGGGACCCCGCGCTCGGCCAGCTCGGCCGCGGAGAGGTCGCCGAGCAGCCGGAGCAGCTCGGCGGCGTCCTCGGCGTCCCGCGGGGTGCGCTGCGTGGTGCGCCACTGCAGTTGCGCCTCGGTCTCGGTGACCACCGCCGGGTCGAGCAGCTCACGCAGGTCGACCCGGCCGAGGAGCTCGCCGAGCAGGGTCGCGTCCAGAGCCAGCGCGGCGGCGCGGCGCTCGGCCAGGGGTGCGTCGCCCTCGTACAGGAAAGCGCCCACATAGCCGAAAAGCAGTGATCGTGCGAATGGCGAAGGACGCGGGGTCTCGGTCTCGACCAGGCGCACCTTGCGGCCGCCGATCTCGCGCATCAGCCCGGTCAGGCCGGGCACGTCGAACACGTCCTGCAGGCACTCGCGGGCCGCTTCCAGGGTGACCGGGAAGTCGGCGAACTCGCGGGCCACGTCGAGCAGCTGGGCGGAACGCTGCCGCTGCTGCCAGAGCGGCTGGCGCCGGCGTGGATCGCGGCGCGGCAACAGCAACGAGCGGGCCGCGCACTCCCGGAACCGGGACGCGAACAGCGCGGACGTGCCCACCGACTCCTCGACGATCTGGGCGATCTCCTCCGGGTCGAAGGCGACCAGGTCGGCGCCGGGCGGCTCCTCCGCGGTGTCCGGCAGGCGGATCACGATGCCGTCGTCGGAGGGCATGACCTGGCCGTCCACCCCGTACCGCTCGCTGAGCCGCCTCCCGATCGCCAGCGCCCACGGCGCGTTGACCTTGGCGCCGAGCACACAGTGCACGGTCATCCGCCAGTCGCCCAGCTCGTCGCGGAACCGTTCGACCACGATCGTCCGGTCGTCGGGCAGATGGCGGGTCGACTCGCGCTGCTCGCGCAGATACTTCACCAGGTTGCCGGCGGCCCACTCGTCCAGCCCGGACTCGCGCAGCGCCGACGTCGCCTTCTCGTCGCCGGCCTTGGCCAGCGAGCGCAGCCGCGCCCCGATCGCCCGGCCCAGCTCGATCGGCCGGCCCGGGGAATCGCCCTTCCAGAACGGCATCCGCGCCGGAGCGCCGGGAGCGGGGGAGACCAGCACCCGGTCGGGCGTGATGTCCTCGATCCGCCACGACGTCGAGCCGAGCAGGAAGACGTCACCCACCCGGGACTCGTAGACCATCTCCTCGTCCAGCTCACCGACCCGCGAGGCCCGCTCCGACCCGGCCAGGAACACGCCGAACATGCCCCGATCGGGGATCGTCCCGCCGCTGGTGACCGCCAGCCGCTGCGCGCCCGGACGCCCGGTGAGCAGATCGGTGCCGCGATCCCAGACCAGCCGTGGCCGCAGCTCGGCGAACGCGGTCGACGGATAGCGCCCGGAGAGCATGTCCAGCACCGCGTGCAGCGCCGACTCGGGCAGCTCGGCGAAGGGCGCGGACCGCCGGACGAGCGCGGCCAGCTCGTCGACCGGCCACTCGTCCAGCGCGACCATCGCGACGACCTGCTGGGCCAGCACGTCGAGCGGATTGCGTGGATATCGCAACTCCTCGATCGCGCCCTCGCTCATCCGCTCCGCGACGACGGCGCAGGACAACAGGTCACCGCGGTGTTTCGGGAACACCACCCCACGCGACACCGCACCGACCTGGTGCCCGGCCCGGCCGATCCGCTGCAGCCCGGCCGCGACCGTGGGCGGTGCCTCGATCTGCACGACCAGGTCGACCGCGCCCATGTCGATGCCGAGCTCCAGGCTGGAGGTGGCGACGACGGCCGGCAGCCGGCCCGACTTCAGCGCCTCCTCGATCTGCTTGCGCTCCTCACGGGAGACGCTGCCGTGGTGCGCCCGCGCGACGACCGGAGGCGCTCCGGTCGCTGCCGCGGACTGGGCCATGATCGCCGAGGGCATGCCGCCCGCGCCGTTTCCCTCTTTGACGACCCGATGGGGCGTACGCCCGGTGTCCTGCTCGCCGTCCGCCGTGTCCGACCCGGGGCGTTGCTCCTCCGTACCCCCCATCGGGTTGTGACGTTGCTCTTCTCGCTCCGCGGAGAGTTCGTTGAGACGGGCGCAGAGCCGCTCGGCTCCGCGCCGCGAGTTGGTGAAGACGATCGTCGACCGGTGTGCCCCGATCAGGTCGAGGACCCGCTCCTCGACGGCCGGCCAGATCGACGGCGTGTGCCGGCTGCCCTCCAGATCGTCGTCGGCCGGGGACTCGTCGAGCCGGGTCATGTCCTCGACCGGGACCTGGACGGTGACCTCGATCGTCTTCGCGCTCGGCGGCCGGACGATCTCCACGTGCTGGGAGCCGCCGAGGAACCGCGCGGTCTCCTCGATCGGCCGCACGGTCGCGGACAGCCCGATGCGCTGCGCGGGGCGCTCCAGCAGCGCGTCCAGCCGCTCCAGGGAGAGCGCCAGATGAGCGCCGCGCTTGGTCGCCGCGACCGCGTGCACCTCGTCGATGATCACCGTCTCGACGCCCCGCAGTGACTCCCGCGCCGCGGACGTGAGCAGCAGGAACAGTGACTCCGGCGTGGTGATCAGAATGTCCGGCGGAGTGCGGGCGAAACCCCGTCGCTCGTCGGCGGGCGTGTCACCGGTCCGCATCCCGACAGTGATCTCCGGCGGGGGCAACCCGAGCCGGCCCGCCGCCTGCCGGATGCCGGTCAGCGGCGCGCGCAGGTTGCGCTCCACGTCGACGGCCAGCGCTTTCAACGGGCTCACGTAGAGCACCCGGCATCGGCGCCGGACCTGCTCCGGCACCGGCTCGCGAGCCAGCTTGTCGAGCGACCAGAGGAAGGCGGCCAGCGTCTTGCCGGAGCCGGTGGGGGCGACCACGAGCGCATGACGACCGGCCCCGATCGCCTGCCACGCGCCCTCCTGAGCGGCGGTGGGCGCGGCGAACGCGGCCGTGAACCACTCCCGGGTGGCCGGACCGAATTTCTTCAGCACCTCTCGCACGCCGTCCATCCTTCCCCGTGGGTACGACAAAAACCCGCACGCAGGGCCCGGGTGATCGTCATTCCACGGGTGGTCTGTCCGTGATTATCCTGGTGTCCGACGTGATGGGTGGTTGCCGATGGCGGTCAGGCAGATGCTCGTCGCAGGCCGGTACCGTCTTCTGGAACCGGTCGGCGCAGGAGGAATGGGTCGGGTCTGGCTGGCCCGCGACCAGATGCTGGATCGGGACGTCGCGATCAAGGAGATCGTCCCGCCCGACTGGATGTCCGACGCCGAGAAGGACCGGCTGCACAGCCGGACGCTGCGCGAGGCCCGCAGCGCGGCCCGGCTGACGCATCCGCACGTGGTCCGGGTCTACGACGTGGTGCACGCCGAAGGTCTGTCCTGGATCGTGATGGAATACGTCGCGTCCCGATCGCTGTACCAGGTGCTGACCAGCAAGGGGCCGTACCCGCCGGCCGAAGCGGCCCGGATCGGCCTGGCCGTCCTCGACGCGCTGACCGCGGCCCACGACGCCGGGGTGCTGCACCGCGACGTCAAACCGCACAACGTGCTGATCGGCTCCGACGGTCGCGTGCTGCTGACCGATTTCGGCCTGGCCACGTTCGTCGACGACGGCATGATCACCACCCCCGGTCTGATCGTCGGGTCTCCGCAGTACGTGTCACCCGAGCGCGCCCGGGACGGTGCCTCCACCCGGGAGTCCGACCTGTGGTCGTTCGGCGCGACGCTGTACGCCACGGTCGAAGGGCAATCGCCGTACGCCCGGGACAGCGCGATGGCGACCCTCGCCGCCCTGGCGACCGAACCCCCTGATCCGGCGCTCCGGGCCGGGCCGCTCGCGCCGATCCTGGAAGGGCTTCTCCGGTACGACCCGGGAGCGCGACTGAGCGCCGAGGAAGCCGAACGGCAGCTACGGCGGGTGCTGGGGGAGGAGCCGGGCGGGGCGTCCCGGAGCGCGGGCGCCGGTCCGCCGGCCGCCGAGCCGACCACGGAGAACACCGAGCCGCTGGGGGAGAGTCAGGCCGAGCTCGACACTCCCAATCTGACCGACTCTGATCAGTCGTTGGCGGTCGCTCTACCGGTGCCGTACGCGGGCCCTGCGATCTCGGCCCTCCCCGTCCCCGGCAACGCGGATGCCGGCCCTGGCCGTGGGGCTGCTCACGCCGGAGCGGGCTTCGTCACTCGTGGCGCGCAACCGGAGGTGGCCGAGGACTCCGACGAGTGGTGGCGTTCCCCGGCGGACGGTCGCACTGACGACTCCCTGGTCCGGAGCCGCTACATCGAAGGCACGTTCACCGTCGGGGCGCTGAGCTGGGCCGGCGCGCCCTCCGCCGGTGAACGCGGCGCGTCCGGTAGCAACCGCGGCCCCGACCGCCCCAGCTCGCCGAGGCCTCGCTCGAATGACCCCGGCCCACCGAGGCCTCGCCCGAATGACCCCGGCTCGCCGAGGCCTCGCCCGAATGACCCCGGCGCGCCGACACCGCGCCCGAATCGTGCGCCGGCCGCCGCGGGCCGTCCCGCGACCAGCCCGTCGGCGCGCCGGGGCAACCAGGTGCTGCTCCGCGGGATCCCGTCGCCGCGCCCTCCGGTGTCCGGCCCGCTGCATCCGAACCAGCCGCCGCCCCGCCGCTGGACCCGCCGCCCCCGCCCGGCGAACCACGGTCGCGCCCGCCTGATCATCGCCGGCCTGCTGGCGGCCGTACTGGTGGGCGGCGGCCTCCTCAGCATCCACCTGATCATCCGCGAGAACTCGGCGCCGCCCGCGGTCGAATCCCCGACCCCGTCGGCACCCGTCGCGTCGTCCCCGTCCCGAGGATCTCCCTCCCCGGCGTCTCCCGCCCGAACATCCCCGTCCCTGTCGCCGCCCTCCCGCGGACCCTCGTCCCCGGCGTCGCCGTCCTCCCGCGGACCCTCGTCCCCGGCGTCACCGTCCGCTGCGTCGCCGCTGACGGCCGGCTTCTCCCCGGTCGTGTGCGACGTGCGCCCGCCGTCCCGCGTCCCGGTTGCCCCGAAGGGCGGCGCCGCCCGCGGCGTCAACGGCTGGGAGTTGCAGACCGGCTGGTCCTACTTCACCGACGGCACCGGTTTCCACATCCCGGTCCCGGACGGCTGGTCCTACCAGCGGATCGGCACCACCTACTGCTTCCGCGACCCGCGCGGCGCCCGGGTACTCAGCCTCGACGTCGCCCGCCCCGCCGGAACCGACCCGCAGGAGGGTTGCCGCGCGGAGGAAGGCCGTCTGAAGCAGCCCGGCCGTGTCCGCGACTACACGCCGATCGCGATCTCCCCGGTGGCTCTCCTGCACGACGCGGCCGACTGGGACTACCGCTACCGCACCGCCGCCGGAGTGCTCCGCCGGGCCACCACCAGGTGGTTCGCCGCCGGCGACCACGCTTACGCCCTGGGTTGGGCCACTCCGGAAGCCACCTGGGCCACCGAACTCAGCAAGATCGAAATGGTCCGCGCCACTTTCTACACCAACACCCCACCGACCAGCCCCCTCGCCGGCTGACCCGGCCCAACGCCAGCCCAGCCCACGTTCGGCTCAGCCCCGGCCCAGCCCGACCCCGCGTGCCTGGCCCAGCCCCGACCCGGTCCCGCGCCGCTCGGTCCCGCGCCGCTCGGTCCCGCGCCGCTCGGCCCGGTGGTGCCCCTGCCCGCGGCGGGAGCACGGAGATCAGCTCAGGCCGGCGGTCGCCAACTTGATGCTGAAGCCCACGAACAGCGCGCCCACCCCGGTGGCCGCCCCGGCCGCCAGCCGGCGCCGCCGCTGGAACTGCCCGGCCAGGAACCGGCCCCCGAAGATCAGCGCCGTCAGGTACAGCGCGCTGAAGAACTGCACGACCGCGCCGAGCGCCAGGAACGACAGCGCGGGATGCGCATATCCCGGCTGGACGAACTGGATGAAGAACGAGACGAAGAACAGGATCGCCTTCGGGTTCAGCAGGCTGATCACCAGCGCCCGCCGGAACGGCCGCTGCATCTCGGCCGGTGTCTCCTCGACCGCGGCGGCGGCCGCCTCGCCGCGGCTGCGCCACCGGCTCCAGGCGCCGCGCAGGATGGTGAAGCCGACCCAGGCCAGGTAGGCGGCGCCCGCATACTTCACCACGAGGAACAGCGGCGGATAGGCGCCGAGCAGCGAGGCCATGCCGGTCGCGGCCAGGACCATCAGGACCGTGTCGCCGAGGAACACGCCGCCCGCGGCCGTATAGCCCGCGCGCACACCGCGCCGGGCCCCGACCGAGAGCACGAAGATCGAATTGGGCCCGGGCAGCAGGATGATGGCGACCACCCCGAGCACGTACGTCCAGAAGTCAGTGATGCCCAGCACGAGTCACGCCTTCCCCGCCCGATCAGCCCGCGGCGAGCCGGTCACGCAGGCGCTGAGCTGCGGCCGGCCATTCGTCCGCCGTCATCGCGAAGACTACGGTGTCGCGCCAGCTGCCGTCGGACCGTAGCCGCTGCCTGCGGATCACCCCGTCCCGGCTCGCGCCCAGCCGGGCGATCGCGCGCTGCGACCGCTCGTTGCGAATGTCGGTGTACCAGAAGACCTTGGCCGCGCCGAGAACGTCGAACGCCCGCTCCAGCAGCAGCAGCTTCGCCTCGGTGTTGACCCCGGAACGCCACCACTTGCGACCCAGCATGGTGTGCCCGATCCCGACCGAGCGCCGGCTCGGATCGACGTCGTGGAAGGTGGTCATGCCCATCACCGTGCCGGTCACCGGATCGACCTGGGCCCAGCCGGAACGGTCACCCCGCCACTGCCCGCGGATCACCTCGGCGATGTCCGCCGCGATGTCCTCCACGGTGCGGGCCCGCGGCATCGGGATGTGCCGCCAGACCTCCTCGTCGTCCAGTGCCTCGAACATCGCCGGCGCGTGTGCGGGGGACAGCGGCTCGAGCCGGACGTGCCGGCCCTCCAGCCGGACCGGGGTCTGCCAGTCGGTCGCCGGGTTGCCGGGCAGGTAGGCCGGGGGCGGCACCGGGACGCCCGGCGCGGTCTCGGGCGGGCCGGCGACCCGGCGGATCGGCAGCACCCCGGCCCAGTGCGCCAGCCCGAGGTCGGCCTCGTCGTCCGCCACCCCGCCGGAGCGGGCCCGCACCGACACCTCGACCAGGGGCAGCGCCAGCACGCTGGTCTGTGCCATCTCCTGCTTCGTCGGCGGGCGGCTCTCCGCGGTGCGGCCAGCGCCCGTCTTCTCCACCAGCGCGTGCATGGCCTCGGCCTTCTCCGCCGGGTCGGTGACCGGCCGGGCGACGCCGAGGGCGACCACCGAACGGTAGTTGGCGCTGTGGTGGAACTGGGAGCGCCCGTAGACCAGGCCGTCGAGCAACGTCACGCTGACGCAGACCGGGATGCCGTCACCGCGGGCGGCCAGCGCCATCCGGCCGCCGGTGGAGCCGTGCAGATAGAGCGTGTCGCCGACGCGGACGTGCAGGGTCGGCAGCACCCGGGGCTCGCCGTCCACCACGAAGCCGACCGAGCAGTCGAACGCCTCGTCGAGAATGGCGTGTGCCTTGTCGCGCTCGTAGTGCATCCGATCCCGGTTGCGTGTCGCGGTGGTGCGGTCGGTAGCGGCGTAGACATCGGTCATCAGGGCCTCCCCGGTGGCGCTGGTTCCGTTGCGGCGGAGCTTGTACTAGTACAGAATTGGCGCTGTGGCAGAACAATATCAGGTCAGCGGGGGCACCGCCGCCGAGATTTCGGCGAGCATCGAGGCGGGCGTCGTGCGGGGCGACTGGATCTTCGGCGCCGCGCTGCCGCCGGTGCGGGTGCTCGCCGGCACGCTGCACGTCAGCCCCGCCACGGTCGCCAAGGCATATCAGGAGCTGCGACAACGCGGGGTCGTGGAGACCGAGGGCCGTCGTGGCACCCGGGTCCGGGCCCGGCCCCCGGTGGAGTTGTCACGGTCGGCGCTGCGCCTCGCCGTACCGGAAAACGTCCTCGATCTTTCTTCCGGTGAGCCCGATCTGCGACTTCTGCCGCCGCTGGGGCCGGCTCTTCGCGCGATCGCCGAGAGCATCGGGCCGCCGCAGGGCTACACGTCCGCGGTGACCATGCCGGAGCTGGTCGAGGCGGCGCGCGCCCGGCTGCTCGCCGACGGCGTCCCGGTGGAACAGGCGGCAATCACGGTCACCGGCAGCACGCTCGACTCCGTCGAGCGTCTGCTCACCGCGCATCTGCGGCCGGGTGACGCGGTTGCCGTCGAGGATCCCGGCTGGGCGAACCTGTTGGATCTGATCGCCGCGCTGGGCATGCGGGTGCTGCCCGTGGAGATGGATGATCACGGGCCGTCGCCGGCCTCGCTCGCCGCCGCCCTGCACGCCGGCGCCCGCGCCGTGATGATCACCGTGCGCGCGCAGAATCCGACCGGTGCCGTGGTCGGTGCCGTGCGATCCGGCGAGCTGCGTGACCTGCTCGCCGAGCATCCCGAGGTCCTGCTGGTGGAGGATGATCATGCCGCCGAGCTGGCCGTCGAGCCGCCGCACGTGATCGGCCCGGTGACCCGGCGGTGGGCCTTCGTCCGGTCGGCGTCGAAACCGTTCGGTCCCGATCTGCGCATCGCCGTGCTGGCCGGCGACGAGACGTCGGTGGCCCGGGTCGCCGGCCGGATGCGGATCGGCACGGGCTGGGTGTCGACGCTCTCCCAGCGGCTGTTGCTGCAGCTCTGGCGGGACGCCGAGGCCACCGGGTGGATCCGCGAGGCCGCCCGGTCGTACGGGATTCGTCGTGCCGCCCTGATCGGCCTGCTCCGCGAGCGGGGGGTCACGGCGTCGGGCGCGGCCGGCATCAACGTCTGGGTGCCGGTGCCGGACGAGACCCACGCGGTCGCCGTGCTGCGTGACGCGGGTTACGCGGTGGCGCCCGGTGCCCGGTTCCGGGTCGCCTCGCCGCCCGGCGTCCGGATCACGATCGGCCCGCTGGACGGGCCGGATCTTCCCGCTCTGGCCGAGGCGGTGGTGGCAGCGGCCCGTCCGGTCGCCGGCACTGTGATGCGGTGATCCCCCGGACGGGTGGGCCCGTCGGCGTGACCTCGCCCACCACGGGTAGAACGGAGGGATGCCGAGGATCGAAGCGCCGCCCGGCGCGCAGCAGTGGGTGCCGCCGCGACCGCACAGCATCGACGAGCTCAAGCAGGCCGCTGCCGGTTGCCACGGCTGTGAGCTGCACGAGCACGCGACGCAGACGGTCTTCGGCCGGGGCGCTCCGAACGCGAGGATCGTCTTTGTCGGCGAGCAGCCCGGTGACATCGAGGACCAGAAGGGTCTGCCGTTCGTCGGGCCGGCCGGCCGTCTGCTGCGTGACGCCGTGGACGATGCCGGAATCGACCCGTCCGATCTGTACATCACGAACTCCGTGAAGCACTTCCGTTTTGAGCTGCGCGGCTCGAGGCGGATCCACCAGTCGCCCGGCCCGGCGCACATCACCGCCTGCCGGCCCTGGCTGGTCGCCGAGTTCTCGCTGCTCAACCCGGAGCTGGTGGTGATCCTCGGTGCGACCGCGGGCAAGGCGCTGCTGGGGCCGTCGTTCCGGGTGAACCGGTCCCGCGGTCAGCTGATGCCCTGGCCGGCTTCGGCCGAGCATCCGGAGGACTTCCCGGTCGCCGGGATCAGGGCGCTGGCCACGATCCATCCGTCGGCGGTGCTGCGGGCGGACAACCGGGACATCGCCTATCAGGGCCTGGTCGACGACCTGAAGATCGCTGCGGCGGCGGTCGCGGGCTGAGTTCGGCCGCGGAAAGGGCGGTCTTCGGTCATCCGATCGTGTCCGATCGGTGCCCTCAGCGCAGAGTGCCGCACGTCACAAAAGGATTCTGCCCGCCTTGGCGGAAGGAGTCGGCCCACGACCGCGTGGGTACGCTCGTGGCGTGCGATTGACGGACTTCTGGGGGCGCCTTGAACAGGCGTTCGGAGCGGCCTATGCCCGCAGTATCGCGGCCGATCACGCCTTCACCGAGCTGGGCGGTCGCACCATCGACGAGGCCATTGCTCAGGGTGTCGAAACGGTTACCATCTGGCGTGCCGTGGTGACCGCATACCCCGATCGGGTGCCGTCCCGGCTGCGCTGAGCCATTTTTCGTACGCTTGTTCTGGCGTGTCGCTCGATGTCGTACAAGTGTTCGGCTATTGTCCACAGCGGCTCGGCCATCCACAGCGCTCGGTAGGGCGGAGGATTTTTGTCATACCCACCGCATACCGTGTCGGCCGTGGCGAAGAACGCGAAGTCGAATACAGGGGTGGCGGCAATGGCGGCAGGACCGGACCGGGAAAAGGCGCTCGAACTGGCGCTGGCACAGATCGACAAGCAGTTCGGCAAGGGCTCGGTGATGCGGCTCGGAGAGCGGCCGGTCGTGCAGACCGCCGTCATCCCGACCAGCTCCATCGCGCTCGACGTGGCACTCGGCGTCGGCGGCCTGCCGCGTGGCCGGGTCATCGAGGTCTACGGGCCGGAGTCCAGCGGTAAGACCACGGTCGCGCTGCACGCGGTGGCCAACGCGCAGAAGGCCGGCGGCACCGCGGCGTTCATCGACGCCGAGCACGCGCTCGACCCGGTCTACGCCCAGGCGCTCGGCGTCGACACCGACGCGCTGCTGGTCTCCCAGCCGGACACCGGTGAGCAGGCACTGGAGATCGCGGACATGCTGATCCGCTCCGGCGCGCTCGACGTCATCGTCATCGACTCGGTCGCCGCGCTGGTGCCGCGTGCCGAGATCGAGGGCGAGATGGGCGACAGCCACGTCGGTCTGCAGGCCCGGCTGATGAGCCAGGCCCTGCGGAAGATCACCGGCGTGCTCAGCAACACCGGCACGACCGCGATCTTCATCAACCAGCTCCGCGAGAAGATCGGCGTCATGTTCGGCTCGCCGGAGACGACGACCGGCGGTCGCGCGCTGAAGTTCTACGCGTCGGTCCGGCTCGACATCCGCCGCATCGAGGCCCTGAAGGACGGCACCGACGTCGTCGGTAACCGCACCCGGGTCAAGGTCGTGAAGAACAAGGTCGCGGCGCCGTTCAAGCAGGCCGAGTTCGACATCATGTACGGCAAGGGCATCTCGCGCGAGGGTTCGCTGATCGACGTCGGCGTCGAGCAGAGCATCATCCGCAAGTCCGGCGCCTGGTACACGTATGACGGCGATCAGCTCGGCCAGGGCAAGGAGAAGGCGCGCGAGTTCCTCAAGGAGAACCCGGACGTCGCTGCCGAGATCGAGAAGAAGATCCTGGAGAAGCTCGGCGTCGGGCAGACCACCGGGGACGCCGCCGGTGGCCCCGAGCTCCCGCCGGTCGACTTCTGATCCGGTAGATCGCGATGGCCGGGCGACGTGGTGCGCGGTCCGGGCGCGGGTGGGATGCCATCCCGCCCCGGGCCGGCGCCGACGGGCCGGATGAGGGCTCCCCGGGCGATTCTGCCCGGGGAGAGCCCCGGCGCGGTTTCGGCCGGCGCGGTGCGTCCGCGCACCGCCGCCGTCTCGGAGCCGACGACGAGGGCCTGTGGCAGACGATCGGTTCCTCGAGCGAACCGAGCGAGCCCGGCGAACCGAGCGAGCCCGGCGAACCGAGCGAGCCCGGCGAACCGAGCGAGCCCGGCGAACCGAGCGAGCCCGGCGAACCGAGCGGACCCAGCGGGAGAAGCGGACCGAGCTGGAGAAGCGGACCGAGCGGGGCAAGCAAACCGCGCGAGGCCGGCGAACGGAGCGAGGCCGGCGGACCAGGCGAGCCGAACAGGGCAGCCGGCCGAGGCGGCTCCGGCGACGGGCCGGCAAGATCGGCGCAACCCCGGCAGACCGAGTCCGAGCGCGCGCGGGAGATCTGCCTGCGCCAGCTGGCGGCCCGTCCACGCACCCGGGCCGAGCTGGTCAGGGCGCTGACCCGCAAGGAGATCTCCGAGGAGGTCATCGCCGAGGTCCTGGACCGGTATGACGAGGTCGGCATCATCGACGACGCGGCGTTCGCCCGGGCCTGGGTGTCCAGCCGGCATCACGGTCGCGGTCTCGCCCGCCGTGCGCTCGCCAACGAGCTGCGGCAGCGCGGGGTGGACGCCGAGGTGGCAAGCGAGGCTCTGGAGTCCGTGGACGACGAGTCGGAGGCGGAGACCGCCCGGGCTCTCGTCGACCGCAAGCTGCGCACCGCGACCGGCACCCCGGAGGCGGTCTTCCGGCGGCTCGTCGCCATGCTCGCCCGTAAGGGCTATCCGGCCGGCATCGCCATCCGTGCGGTGAAGGACGCTCTGGCCGCCCGCGACGCGGAGGCCGCCGAGTTCGCCGACAACGTGGATGCCGACGCGCTGGCCGATCAGTCTGACCCGCTCTCCTGAGAGCGCGTGGAGCCCCGGTCGATGACGCGAACCCGACCACACTTCACTCACCCGGGCTATGTGCACGTTCCCACCCGTATGAGCAAAGATTGTCCATGGTTGCGCTTCGTAACAAGTGCCCGTGAGCGGAACGAAACCGATCCCGATCCTCTCGGACCCGGCCAAGCCGGCGCCCGCCACTGCGTCCGCGACCCCGGGCACCCGATGCCGGGCCGCGGCGAGCCCATCGGCACGGTGGCTTTGGTCACGTTCGCAAGCCTTCAGGCCGGTATAGTCCTGATCTGAGCCGGTCCACCCGGCTTCGCGGAGAACCTCCGAATTGCCGTCGGTAAACCCGGTGATCATCACGCTCGGTGGACCCGCCGCCCGCCGCCCGGGGCGCGAAACAGTGGCTTGGGGGCCGGCTCCAGAAGTGCCCGATGTTACGGCACGTCGGAAATATCCGGGCGTTATCGTGAGCTGGGCGTAAGCGGGTCTGTGCCCTACGTCCTATCCGCTGCCGAATCATGAGTCCTTGACCGAAGCGGTACTTGCGACCTAGCCTCGCGTTACACAAGGTTTGCTCGACCATCGCAAGCAACACACACAACATAGATCGCATTACATTACGGCATCACTTGACGGGTTCGCCCGCCGCCGGATGCCGCAGACGTCGCCTACCGCTGACCGCGCGGCAGGGCGGTGATACATAACAGCGGTCGACCCCACAACTCCACACACTCTGATCCGATGCCATCAGCAACCGACCCGATGCGGGCCGCGACGGGGCCTTGACGACCGACAGATCGCCTAAGGCATTGTCACCCTCCGTCAACAGTGGGCCGCAAAATCGCAAGGTTGCAAGGGTGCAGAACGGCGAGTGACGCCATCGGTAGCCGCGGAACTCACGGCACCGGCCGGGGTCGCGATCCGTCGAGCACCGACCAGGCAGGCTTCGGACCGGGCAGAGCGGATCGGCCTCCACCGACCAGCCAGGCGGACCTCCGCAGGGCCGGCCGATCAAAGGTCGAGGCCAACCGAGGCTCGAGGCCGACAAAAAGGTCGAGGCTGACCAGAGGCCGAGGCCGGCCAAAGGTCAAGGCCTGGGCCGGCCGAGGGTCCGGACTGACCAGAGGTCAGCCGGGACGACCCGAGGCCGACGGCCGGCGACCGCCCCGCCCGGACCCCCCGAAGCCAGCGGGGAGCCCCCGAGTAGGAACGCCCCACCAGGGCGAACCCGCCCGGGCACTGAAGGCAAGCCGGAAACGGCCGCCCCGGCGCACGAAAAGTGCCGTGGCGACCCCGACGACACCTCCATAAAAGCGGACCCAGAGGAACGACGCCGTACCGGAATCCCGGTCCGGAAGCCGGAACCGGCGGCAACCGGCCTCTCCGAGAGGCGAAGCTGGTAGTCGTTAGGGCGGAGCGTGTGAGCCGGTCATCTGCCTTGGTCGGGCATCCCGCAGAGAGCCCGCGCGCGTGCACACCGCGCCGGCGGCGAAGGGAGACGCGGCGAGATGGCCCCCCAGTACTGGGTGCTCGTAGTAGCGATCGTCGTGCTCGCCGTGTCGATGATTGTCGGCCTGACGCTGGGCGCCCGTGCGCTGCGTCAGTTCCGGACCGACCGGCAGGACGCCCAGGATCGGCAGGATCAGGAGGTCGGCGTCGCTCAGGCGAAGGTCGCCGACGCGAACGCCAAGGCCGCCACGGTGCGCGCCGAGGCGGCTGCCGCGAAGGCCGAAGCCGCCGCCGCCCGGGCCGAGGCCCGCCGGGTGCTGGAGAACGCGCACAGCGAGGCCGACACGATCCTCGAGCACGCCCACCGTCAGGCCGAGGCCGATGTCGAGCAGCTGCGCACCGCCGCCCGCCGGTCCGGGGAGCGCGAGATCGCCCTGCTCAATGCCACGGTGAAGGAGCAGGCGGCGGAGGTCGAGCGCCGCGCCGCCCGGATCGACGAGCGGGAGCGGCTGCACTCCGAGGAGGTCGAGCGGCTGGTCGAGCGGGAGCGCCGGCTCGGCACGCTGGAGTCGGAGCTGACCAAGCGCGAGGCGATTCTCAAGAACCGTGAGGCCGAGATCGAGGCCGCGGAGAACACCAAGCGCCGCGAGCTGGAACGCATCGCCGGCCTCACCGTCGACACCGCCCGGACGGAGCTGATCGAATCGATCGAGGGTCAGGCGAAGCGCGAGGCCGCGATCCTGGTCCGCGACATCGAGCAGGACGCGCGGAACACCGCGGACACCCGGGCCCGGCACATCGTGGTCGACGCGATTCAGCGGATCGCCAGCGAGCAGACCGCGGAGAGCGTGGTCAGCGTCCTGCACCTGCCGAGCGACGAGATGAAGGGCCGGATCATCGGCCGCGAGGGCCGCAACATCCGGGCGTTCGAGTCGACCACCGGCGTCAACCTGATCATCGACGACACCCCGGAGGCGGTGCTGCTCTCCTGCTTCGACCCGGTCCGCCGCGAGGTCGGCCGGCTCACGCTGGAGAAACTGGTCCTCGACGGCCGGATCCACCCGCACCGGATCGAGGAGGTCTTCGACAGCGCGAAGAACGAGGTGGAGCGGCTCTGTGACCGCGCCGCCGAGGAAGCGCTGGTCGACGTCGGCATCACCGACATCCACCCGGAGCTGACCAAGCTGCTGGGCCGTCTGCGCTACCGGACCAGTTACGGCCAGAACGTGCTCAAGCACCTGGTCGAGACCGCCCACATCGCCGGGATCATGGCCGCTGAGCTGGGGCTGGACACGAAGACGATGAAGCGCGCGGCGTTCCTGCACGACATCGGCAAGGCACTGACCCACGAGGTCGAGGGCAGTCACGCGCTGATCGGCGCCGACGTGGCCCGCAAGTACGGCGAGCACGAGGACATCGTCCACGCCATCGAAGCGCATCACAACGAGGTGCCGCCGCAGACCATCGAGGCGGTGCTGACCCAGGCGTCGGACGCCTGCTCGGGCGGGCGTCCGGGCGCCCGGCGGGAGAGTCTCGAGGCGTACGTCAAGCGTCTGGAGCGGATCGAGGAGATCGCCGGCGGCAAGCTCGGCGTCGAGAAGGTCTTCGCGATGCAGGCCGGCCGCGAGATCCGCGTCATGGTCCGCCCCGACGACATCGACGACATCGGCGCCGCGGTCCTGGCCCGCGACGTGGCCAAGCAGATCGAGGAGGAGCTGACCTACCCCGGCCAGATCCGGGTCACGGTCGTCCGCGAGTCCCGGGTGACCGAGTTGGCCCGCTAAAACCCTCAAAATCCAGATTTAGTACGACGGGTGCCAAGCCCCCGCGCCCCGGACGACGCGCCCGTGCCCCGACTCCCGTGACAACGCGAAGTTCAGGGGGGCTCACAACGCCCGCGTCACTCACCCGCGAGCGCCGGCCCACCCTGTCAGCTGGCTCTTCGGGGCGCCTCACCGGCCCGGAAGAGCGCCCCGGACAGCCAGCCCAGCCCGGTGAGCCGGCTGCCAGAGGTGCCTGAAACCCGCCGGGTGTCTAAACCTGCCGGTCCACGTCGTTCACGGGGAGCGGCTTGGCCGCGGTCGTCCGCACCCGCGTCAACCGCCGCTGCAGCCACCACGCGAAGATCGACAGCAGTCCACAGATCCCGATGTAGATCGCCGCCACCACGAGGTACGCCGGCACGTACGGGAACCCGAACGCCAGCCGCCCGCCGATCGTCTTCCCGACCGTCAGCAGCTCCGGGTACGTGATGATGAACCCGAGCGCGGTGTCCTTGAGCAGCACCACGATCTGGCTGACGATGGCCGGCAGCATCGACCGGATCGCCTGTGGCAGCAGGATCATGCGCAGCATCTGCCCCTTGCGGAGCCCGATCGCGTACGCCGCCTCGGACTGCCCGCGCGGCACCGCGTTGATCCCGGCCCGGAAGATCTCGGCCAGCACCGACCCGTTGTAGAGCGTCAGACCGACGACCAGCGCCCACAGGTTGCTGATCGACCAGCCGTACTGCAGGGGCACGTAGTAGCCGAAGAAGATCAGGACGAGCAGCGGGATGGCCCGGAACAGCTCGACCACACCGGTCGACGGCGCCCGCAGGATCCGGTGGTCGCTGAGCCGCCCGGCCGCGAAGACCGCCCCGAAGAGCAGCGCCAGCACGGCCGCGATCCCGGCCGCCTTGAGTGTCGCCAGCAGGCCGTTGAGCAGTTCCGTCTGCACGGCCTGGTACTCGAACTGGGCCCACCGCCGGTACTCGAACTGCCCGGTCTCGTTGAACCGGTAGATCACCCAGGCGATCAGCGCCAGGATCCCGACCGTGGCCAGGACACCGATGATCAGATTCCGCCGCTTGCCACGCGGGCCGGGCAGGTCATAGAGAACCGAGGAGCTCATCGTGTCACCTCCGCTTCGCTCCGGCGTCCCGATGAGTTGATGACTGTGTTCATGGATTCGCTCGCAAGCTCGCTCATCGGGTCACCGCCAACTTGCGCTCGAGGACCCGCTGCAGCACGACCAGCGGAGTGATCAAAACGAGGAAGCCGATGACGATCCAGAGCAGCACGTAGAACTGCGGCTCGCCGAACTCGGCCATGTAGGCCGGGATGGCCCCGGCCTCGACCACCGAGAAGCCGGCCGCCACGGTGGTGTTCTTCAGCATCGCGATCAGGACGCTCATCAGCGGCGGGACCATCGCCCGCAGCGCCTGCGGCAGCACCACCTGGGTGAGCACCTGGGCGAAGGAGAGGCCGAGGGCCCGGGCCGCCTCGGCCTGCCCGGGGGCAACCGTGTTGACGCCGGAGCGGACCACTTCGCAGATGAAGGCGGCGGTGTAGACGGTGAGCGCGACCGTCGCGGCGGTGAAGTAGTCGAAGTTGATGTCGAGCTTCGGGGCGGCGAAGACCAGGAACGCGAAGACCAGCGTCAACGGCGTGTTGCGCACGATGTTGACGTAGGTGGCGCCGAACCAGCGCAGCGCCGGGATCGGCGAGACCCGGAACGCGCCGAGCAGGACGCCCAGCATCAGGCAGCCGACGGCGGCGATCAGGAACAGTTTCACCGTGTTGCCGAAGCCGTGGGCGAACAGGCTCCAGTGGTCCGTCAGTACGTGCAGGAAGTCCGACATTCCCCGTCCCTTGTGAAACGGCCGCGGCCGGGCGGTGGCCCGGCCGCGGTCACAGCGATCTGGATCAGTACCGCTCGAGGGTCGGCGGCGTGGCCGGCGAGCCGGACTTGCCCAGCGTGCCGTCGTAGATCTTCTGCCAGGTGCCGTCCTTGAAGGCGGCCTCCAGCTGGTTGTTGACGTAGTCGCGCAGTGCCTTGTCGTCGTGCGACAGGCCGATGCCGTACTTCTCGGTGCTGAACGGCTGGCCGACGACCTTCAGGTCGGTCGAGTTCTGCGCGGCGTAGCCCTTGAGGATCGCGTCGTCGGTGGTGACCGCGTCGACCTTCTTGTCGAGCAGCTGCGAGACGCACTCGGAGTAGGTCTTGAACTCGACGATGTTCTCCGGCTCGGTCAGCTTCTCGTCCTTGACCCGCTGGATCGGGGTCGAGCCGGTGGCCGAGCAGACCTTCTTGCCCTTGAGCGTGTCCTTGCCGGTGATCGCCGACTCGTCCTTGCGGACCAGCAGGTCCTGACCGGCCACGAAGTACGGCCCGGCGAACGCGACGTCAGCCTTGCGCTTGTCCGTGATCGAGTAGGTGCCGACGTAGTAGTCGATCTCCCCGCCCTTGATCGCGGTCTCGCGGTTGGCCGACGGGATCTCCTTGTACTCGATCTTCGCCGGGTCGACGCCCAGCTTGGACGCGATGTACTGGGCGATCTCGATGTCGAAGCCGCAGCGCTTGCCGGCGGTGTCCTTGTAGCCCAGGTTCGGCTGGTCGAACTTGACGCCGATGACGACCTTGCCGGCCGACTTGATCTTGTCGAAGGTGGGGCTGCCGGCGACCGCCGCGGCGGTGTCCGCCGTGAAGGTCGTGCCGGAGGACTTGCAGGTGTCCGAGATCGGTGCGGCGCCGCTGGCGCCACTGTCACCGCTGGCCGTCGGGGTGCCCTCCTTGCCGCACGCGGTCAGCGTGAAGGCGAATGCCGCAGCGGTGGCGAACACCGCTACCCGCTTCATGCCCATGATCAACTCTCTCCTCTGCATCCAGTGGTGACTGGAATCGGCTTGGGGGCCGGTCAACGGGGGATTACTCAGTGCGTCAAGATCTTGGAAAGGAAGTCCTTGGCCCGGTCGCTCTTCGGGTTCGCGAAGAACTCGGCCGGGGGCGCCTGCTCGACCAGCTGGCCGTCGGCCATGAAGACCACGCGGTTCGCCGCGTGCCGGGCGAAGCCCATCTCGTGGGTGACGACCACCATGGTCATCCCCTCCTTGGCCAGCGACATCATCACGTCCAGCACCTCGCCCACCATCTCCGGGTCGAGCGCACTTGTCGGCTCGTCGAAGAGCAACGCCTTGGGCTGCATCGCGAGGGCGCGGGCGATCGCGACGCGCTGCTGCTGGCCACCGGAGAGCTGGGCCGGGAACTTGTCCGCCTGGCTGGCGATGCCGACCCGCTCCAGCAGCGACATCGCCCGTTCCCGGGCGACGGCCGGCTTCTCCTTGCGGACCTTCACCGGCCCGAGCATCACGTTCTGCAGGATGGTCTTGTGCGCGAAGAGGTTGAACGACTGGAAGACCATGCCGACCTCACTGCGCAGCCGGGCCAGCGGTCGGCCCTCGGCGGGCAGCGGCCGGCCGTCGAACGTGATCGTGCCCGAGTCGATCGGCTCCAGCCGGTTGATCGCCCGGCAGAGCGTGGACTTGCCGGAGCCGGAGGGTCCGATCACGACGACGACCTCGCCGCGCTCGACGGACAGATCGACATCCTGCAGCACGTGCAGTGGACCGAACCACTTGTTCACGTTTTCGAGAACGATCAGTGCCTCGCCCGTCACTCGTGTCCACTCCGCTCGTCAGGTACGTCGTTGGCAGACACAGTAGGGGGACATCGGTATCGGAAGGTGACGAGATTGGTCACGGAGCGGTAACGCAGCCATCGCAGGGCGAAAGGTACGGGAAAGATGACAGGTATGGCTGGCCTCTGGAACTGGTCCGCCGCCGGGCTGATCGAGCCCGAGCGCGTACGGAATGCCCTGGCAGGCGCACTGGAGACGCCGGTGACGGAGTTGCCCATGGGTGTGCCCGGCGGCCTGCTGTGCGACGTGTATCACGTCGGTGGCGACTTTCCGACACTGATCGACGTATTTCTTGCTCCCGACGAAATTGCCGAGGAGACGGTTGCCAGCGCGGTGGCAGTTCGGCTAGGCGTCTCGCTGCTGCTTCCCGACGACACCCTCAACCCCACCCGGTACGTGCTGGCCGAGCCGGACGGGACGCTGCGGGCCGTCCACGTCGACGAGGAGGAGACCGACGACGGCGTCGAGCGGCGGCACGCCCGTCCGTGCACCGGCGCCGACCCGGCCTGTGCCACCGGGCCCGGCTGTGGCCGTTCCCGGTTCGATCCGGGCCGCCCCGCGGCCGCCTGAGGAAAGTTAACTCCCGGAGTACTCCGCGTGAAAGTACCGTCCACGACGGACATCGTTTGACCTGCGTACAAGCTATATCGTGCCTGATCCGGCACAGATTCCATTGCTATAAGTCACTGCGTGAGATCATTCTTGCGGGCCACGGCATCCGTGGCTCTTCTCAGCACCGTTCTCCTCATTCCGAGCACCCCGGCCCCGGCCGCGGCGAGCAGCGCCACCCGCCTGCCGGCCAACCCCGGCTTCGAGTCCGGCCTCACCTCGTGGACCGCCGACAGCGGCGCGGCGACCGCGACCACCACCACCGTCCACAGCGGCTCTGGCGCTCTGCAGATCACCGACGCCAGTACGACCACCGGCGTCAGTGTCCGCGGTTCGGCCCTCGCCGTGGTGCCGGGCGAGCGGCTCACCGCCGGCATCTGGGTCAAGCAGGCCGTGGCCGGCGCCGGCGGCTTCCTCTACCTGGAGTTCCGCCGCGCCGACGGCTCCCGCACCACGCCGGTGCTGTCCCGGGCGGCCGCCTCGTCGACCGCCTGGCAGCAGCTGACCGTGACCGGCGACGCGCCCGACGACGCGGTGACCGCGAACGTGCTGGCCTACTCCAGCCTGGCCGGCTCCGGCACGACGTACTGGGACGACGCGACCGTCAGCGCGCTGCCCGCGCCGCTGCGCAAGGTGCCGAACGCCGGCTTCGAGGAGCAGCGCGACACCGCGTACCCGACCCAGTGGGCGACCGACAAGACCGGCGTCAGCCTGGTGCGGGACGCGTCCGCGTTCGAGGGTGACACCGCGGTCCGGATCACCGACAACAGCACCACCGACGCCGTCTCGGTGCTCAGCAAGGCCGTGCCGGTCGCGGTCGGCGAGACGATCACGGCGTCGGCCTGGGCGAACCCGCTCAGCGGCGAGGGCGCGACCCTCTATCTCGAGTTCCGGGACGCCGGCGGCGACCGGCTCGGCGCCACTACTGCCGGCCCCGGTTCCGCGGGGAGCGGCTGGCAGCGGGTGAGCGTGACGGCCACCGCCCCGGCGTCGACCACCACGCTGACGGTGCGGCTCTACAGCCTGCTCGGCTCGGAGGGCACCACCACCTGGGACGACGTACGGCTGCGGTCCAGCGCGGACACGTCGTACGCCCCGGCGCTCGCGGCCGGCCAGCCGGTGCTCTTCGCCGGTGACCAGCGGATCGAGTCCTACACCGGGGTGACCCACCAGGTTTTCGCGGGCACCAAGGCGAACACGACCGGCATCGTACTCGGCAAGGGCACCGCGGCGTACACCGCGAACCCCCGCTGCAGCTGCACGGTTCTGCCCGGCGGGACCGGCGAGCCGAAGTGGAAGCTGTGGTTCTCCGGCAGTCCGCAGGACGGGCTCAACGCCGGCTACGCGACCAGCGAGGACGGCTTGACCTTCCAGCACGTCGCGATCGTCACCGGCGCCCCGTCCCTCGGCGGCGTGGTCGCGAATCCGGCTTGGACCAGCGGCAGCGGCGTGCCCCGCTACTTCGGCCTCGCCAAGCGCACCACCACCTCCGGCAACCAGTACTACTGGGTGCAGTCGGCGGACGGCATCGCCTGGACCGAGGTGCCGGACTCGACGCCGCTGGCCGGCTTCGACGTGGCGAACGTGACCTACGACCCGATCGCCGGGCTCTTCGTCGCCCAGATCAAGAAGCACCTCAGCATTCCGCTCGGCCCGCGCACCACCTGGGTCTCCACCAGCACGAACTTCGTGCGGTGGAGCACGCCGCGCCCGTCGTTCGCGACCGACGGACTGGACGACGAGCTGATCACCGGCGCGGGCCGGCACGGGCAGACGCCGTGGAGCGAGGTCTACGGCATGCCGGCGATCCGTTACGGCGACCAGTACCTGGGTACGCCGTGGATCTTCGACATCACGTACAGCCCGAACCGGGACGACGGCGACAACGGCCCGGACAAGGGCCGCGGCCACCTGGAGCTGGCCACCTCGCAGGACCTGGTCAACTGGAGCCGTCCGAGTCGCGGTGACCTGGTCACGCCCGGTGCGGCCGGCAGCTGGGACTACGGCTTCCAGCTCGGCGGCACCACGCTGACCACCGTGACCACCGCGGCCGGCGAGCGGGAGACCCGGTTCTACTACGGCTCGTTCGCGGGCGAGCACAGCTGTTCGGCGGCGAACGTCACGGCCGGCGACTGCACCTACGCCGCGGGCAACTCCAACGTCGGCATGGTCTCCTGGCCGGCCGACCGGTTCGCCTCGTTCCACGGCGCCGGCACCGTCACCACCCGCCCGCTGACCCCGGCCGGGTCCACGCTGACGGTCAATTACGCCCCGGGCGCCGGCGGCGACAACCTGAAGGTCGAGGTGCTCGACACCAACGGCACCGTCATCCCCGGGTACGGCGCAGCGGCCGTCACCCCGATCACCACGGACGCCAAGGCGCCGGGCGTCCAGGTCACCTGGGGTGCGAACACCACGCTGCCGAGCGGCCGGATCCGGCTGCGCTTCACCCAGACCGGTGGCGATCTGTTCGCCTTCACGGTGAACTGAATCCCTGAGTGATCGGGCGGGTGGTCACGGCCACCCGCCCGATCCGTTTCCGGAGCGGATGGCAGTACCCTGGTCAATTGCCATGACTACCGAGATGCAGGGCACCCCGCGCACCTACGACGTGCGCACCTACGGCTGCCAGATGAACGTGCACGACAGCGAGCGGATCTCCGGCCTGATGGAGGACGCCGGCTATGTGCGCGCCGCTGACGCCGACGCGGCTGACGTGGTCGTCTTCAACACCTGCGCGGTCCGGGAGAACGCCGACAACCGCCTTTACGGCAACCTCGGCCACCTGCGCCCGACGAAGGTGAAGAACCCGGGCATGCAGATCGCGGTCGGCGGCTGCCTGGCGCAGAAGGACAAGGGCGACATCGTCAAGAAGGCGCCCTGGGTCGACGTGGTCTTCGGCACGCACAACATCGGCTCGTTGCCGGCCATGCTCGAACGGGCGCGGCACAACGAGGAGGCGCAGGTGGAGATCCTCGAGTCGCTCGAGGTGTTCCCGTCCACGCTGCCCACCAAGCGCGAATCGACGTACGCGGGATGGGTCTCGATCTCGGTGGGGTGCAACAACACCTGCACGTTCTGCATCGTCCCGTCGTTGCGCGGCAAGGAGAAGGATCGCCGCCCGGGCGACATCCTGGCCGAGGTGCGCGCGCTCGTCGCCGAGGGTGTGTCCGAGGTCACGCTGCTCGGGCAGAACGTGAACTCCTACGGCGTCGAGTTCGGTGACCGGCTCGCCTTCGGCAAGCTGCTGCGCGCCTGCGGCGAGGTGGCGGGCCTGGAGCGGGTGCGGTTCACCAGCCCGCACCCGAAGGACTTCACCGACGACGTGATCGCCGCGATGGCCGAGACGCCGAACGTGTGCCACTCGCTGCACATGCCGCTGCAGTCCGGCTCCGACCGTGTGCTCAAGGCCATGCGCCGCAGTTACCGCCAGGAGAAATACCTGGGCATCATCGAGAAGGTCCGCGCCGCCATGCCGGACGCCGCGATCACCACCGACATCATCGTCGGCTTCCCCGGCGAGACCGACGAGGATTTCGAGCAGACCCTCGAGGTGGTCCGCCAGGCCCGTTTCTCCAGCGCCTTCACCTTCCAGTACTCGAAGCGCCCGGGCACCCCGGCCGCGACGATGGAGGAGCAGATCCCCAAGAAGGTCGTCCAGGAGCGTTACGAGCGCCTGATCGCCCTCCTCGAGGAGATCACCTGGGCCGAGAACAAGAAGCTCGTCGGCGAGAAGGTCGAGGTCCTGGTCGCGGTCGGCGAGGGCCGCAAGGACGAGCGCACCGGCCGGATGAGCGGCCGCGCCCGCGACGGCCGCCTGGTCCACTTCGACACCGGCTCGCTCCGGCCGCGCCCCGGCGACATCGTCGAAACCGTGATCACCTACGCCGCGCCGCACCACCTGAACGCCGACGGCGCCCCGCTCAGCCACCGCCGCACCCGTGCCGGCGACGCCTTCGAGGCCGGCATCACGCCGAAGCTCAAGGGCGTCTCGCTCGGCCTGCCGACGATCGGCGTCCCGGCCCCGCTGCCCCCGGCCGCCGAGGGCTGCGCCCTCTGAGCGGCATCAACCGGCCCGGCGTTCCGGCGCCGGGCCGCTGCCACCTCAGGTTTCAGGCGATTTTCCCGTACGAGGGTGAGCCCGCGACCGTCCGCAGCTGACGCAACAGGGCGCCGGTCCCCGGTGGATCGGGCGGATCACCGTAGGCCGCCGCATAGACTTTTCGGCTCGTCGCGGGCAGCTGCACCGTGCGTACGCCCGAATTGTGGTGTGCGGCAAGCGCGAGCCAGGGCAGAACCGTGACCCCCAAGCCGGCCGCGACCAGCGCCTGCACCGCGACGTAGTCGTCGGTGGTGAAGCGGATGTCCGGCTGGAAGCCGGCCGCCGCGCACGCCCGCAGCAGCTCTCCCCGGCAGCGCTCACACCCGGAGATCCAGGGCCGGTCGCGATGGTCGGCGAGCGTGTCGCCGGTCCACCCGGCCGGCGTCACCAGGTGCAGCGGCTCCTCCAGCAGGAGTTCGTGTCGCAGGCCCTCGAGGTCCGGCGCGGGCTCGTCCGGATAGGCGAACATCAGCGCGACCTCGACCTCGCCGTTGCGCAGCAGCCGGACCGCCTCGGGCGGCTCGGCCTCGGAGAAGCGCAGGTCGACGCCGGGATGCGCAGCGGCGAACCCGGCGGCCGCGGCCGGCACGAACGTTCCCAGCGCGGACGGGAACGCGGCGAGCCGCACCCGGCCCGAGCGCAGCCCGGTGTGCGCCGCGAGCTCCGCCTCCGCGGCGTCCAGCCGGCCCAGGATCTCCTCGGCGCGCTCGGCCAGCATCCGGCCCGCGTCGGTGAGCCGGATGCCGCGCCCGGCGCGCTGGGTCAGCCGGCTGCCGGTCTCCGCCTCCAGGCGTGCGAGGTGGTGGCTGACCGAGGGCTGGGCGTAGTGCAGCGCCTGCGCGGCGGCGGTCACGGAGCCGTGCCGGGCGACCGCGACCAGCACTCGGAGACGGGACACGTCGAGCATGGCGGCAACCTATCAACGCAGTCTATCGCTCCGCCAGGAATCCGGCATTGGACCGATGAGTCCTGCCGGGCCGACGATCGACGGCATGGAGTTGACCTTCGCCGACATCCGCGCCGCGCACGACGTCGTCCGCCGGCACCTGCCGCCCACGCCACTGTGGAACCACCCGCTGCTGGACCGCGCCCTCGGCACGACCGTGCTGGTCAAGCACGAGAACACGCAACCGGTCGGCGCGTTCAAGGTGCGCGGCGGCCTGACCCTGCTCGACGCCATGCCGGCGCACGAGCGGGCCCGCGGCACGGTCACCTGGTCCACCGGCAACCACGCGCAGTCGATCGCCTACGCCAGCCACCTGTACGACGCGCCGTGCACGGTCGTCATGCCGTCGACCGCCGGCCCGTCGAAGGCCGCCGCGGTCGAGGCCCGGGGCGGTCGCGTGGTGCTGACCGGCGACACCCTGGAGGACGCCCAGCAGCACGCCGGGAAATTGGCCGCCGAGACCGGCGCGCGGCTGGTCAGCCCGGGCGACACCCCGGAACTGCTGGCCGGGGTCGGCACCCTCTACCTGGAGATCCTCGAGAAGGCCCCGGCCGTGGACACGATCGTCGTCCCGGTCGGCAGCGGCACCGGCGCGGCCGCCGCCTGCCTGGTCACCGCGGCCCTGGCCGCGGACTGCGCGGTGATCGGCGTGCAGTCGGCCGCGTCACCGGCCGCGCACGACTCGTGGCGCGCCGGCGAGCCGCTGGCCCGTCCCAACCGGACCTCGGTCGCCGGGCTGGCCACCGGCCGCGGTTACGCCCTGCCGCAGCGGATCATGCGGGCCGGGCTGGCCGACTTCGTGCTGGTCGGCGACGACGAGATCGGCGCGGCGCGGCGACTGCTCGCCACCGCCGCGCACACCCTGGCCGAGGGCGCCGGGGCGGCTGCCGTCGCGGCCGTGCTGAGCCGTCCGGACCTGTTCGCCGGCCGTTCCGTCGCGGTGGTCTGCACCGGTGGCAACGCCGACTCGGCCGAACTGGGCACACTGGTCGATGGCCGGGAGTGATTGCCTCGTGACACACTGAAGGCCGTCGACGTGCTGCCGAGGTGACGATGGCCAACTTTCCCCGGGCGCCGCTGTCGTCCTGGAGTGAGCAACGCCAGCCGGGCGTGACCGCGACCCGTGTGCTGTTCACCCTGGCCGGCCTGACCGCGCTGGTCCTGGGATACGTCGGCCTCGATCAGTACCTGGCGACCGCGTCCGACCCGCACAGCCGCGACCCGCTCAACCTGACCTACAACACGCTCCAGCTCTTCGTGCTCGGGTCGGATCCGCTGCAGGACGCGGTGCGCATCCCGCTCGCCCTGCAGATCGCCCGGTTCGTCGCGCCGGCCGTCACGCTCTACGCGCTCTTCGAGGCCGGACGGGTGCTGCTGGCCACCGAGATGCGCCGCTGGCGGGCCCGCCGCGCCCGCGGCCACGTCGTGGTCTGCGGGGACACCGCGGTCGCCCGCACCCTGGCCGAGCGGCTGCACCTGGCCGGCCGCCGCGTCGTGCTGGTCCGGACCAGACCGATCGGCCCGCTGGAGCTGCGCAGCCACGGCCTGCTCGGTGTGGAGGGCGACGCCCGCGAGCCCGACGTGCTGCGCGGCGCGTCGGCGGGGCGCGCCGCGGTGATCTACGCCTGCACCGAGTCGAGCGCGATCAACCTGGCGATCGCCGCCGGCGCCGCCCGGGTGGCCGGTGAGGGCCACCGTGACCTGGCGATCTACGCCCAGATCCACGAGCCCGACTGGGCCCTCACCCTGCAGGCCCGCCGCCTCGGGGTGCCCGACGTGCGGGCGCAACGGCTCGACTTCTTCCAGATCGACCAGCTCGCCGTCCAGGTGCTGCTGGCCCAGCAGCCACTGACCGCCCGGACCGACGAGGTGCCCCGGGTGCTGCTCGCCGGCGACTCGCCGCTGATCCGGGCGATGCTGATCGAACTGGCCCGGCACTGGCGGCTGCGGCGGGGCCGGCCCGGCCGCCGGATCGAGGTGGACTTCGTCGCCCCGGACGCGACCCGCTTGCTGGAGCGCATCGCCCGGCGCCATCCCGGGCTGCGCGACGACTGCCGTGTCACGCCGTACGAGTCGACCGTCGAAGACCTGCTCGCCGACCGCCCCGACCTGCGCTACGACCGCGCTTTCGTGTTCTTCGCCGACGAGAAGTACGGGTTGCAGCTCGCCCTCACGGAGTACCGGTTGTGGCACCGCGTCGCCGGTGACGTGGTGGTCGCCGTCGAAGGCCTCGCCGACTTCGCCGACGCGTTCAGCCCGAAGCACCCACCACCGCTGCTGGACCCGCTCAACGGCCGGCTCAAACTGTTCTCCCCGGCCGCGGCCGGCTGCGACCCGGAACTGATCGCCGAGGACCTCGCCGAGCGCCTGGCCCGCCTGATCCACGAGCGGTACATGATCGCCGCCGGCCCGGCCGGTGACGACCGGCCCGCCGTCCTCTCCTGGTCCGACCTGCCCGAGTCGCTGCGCCGGTCGAACCGCTTGCAGGCCGCCGACATCGGTCCGAAACTGCACCAGGTGAACTGCGCGATCGTGCCCAGCGACGGCTCGGGCGACGTCTTCCGCTTCCGCGACGACGAGATCGAGTCCCTGGCCCGCCGCGAGTCGCGTCGCTGGATCGAGGCGACCCGGGCCGAGGCGCGGGAACGGGGCGTGCCGGTGCCCCCGCAGGCGGCTCGCTATGTGCGCGACTGGGAGGATCTGCCGGACGACGGCCGCGAGAAGTGTCGAGCGGCAATCCGTGACATTCCGGACATTCTAGGCGAGGCTGGCTTTCAGGTCGTCCGCTTGGCGGAGACTGGAACGACCCGGGCACTGTTCCCGGCATGAACCGACCGCATCATGATCAGAACGCCGACGGCGGCAAGGGGGAACGATGATTCGCATCGGGGTGACGGGCCACATCGGGCTCGAACCGTCTTCCCATCGCCTGATTCACGCGGCGATCAAGGCCGAGTTGCGCCGGCACCGCCGGGTCCACGGGGTGACCTGCCTGGCCGACGGTGCGGACCGGATCTTCGTCCGGGCGATCCGAGCGTGTCGCGGCACCTTCGAGGCGGTGTTGCCGGTGCCCGAGATAAGCGCCGCCCCGGAAGAGGATCCCGTTCTGCGTGAGCTGATCAAGCGGGCCACCGACGTCACGCGGATCACCGTGCCGGGGCCGCCCGAGTTGTCGTACGAGGCGGCCAGCCGTGAAGTGGTCGACCGCTGTGACCTGCTGCTGGCCGTCTGGGACGGCAGCACGGCCGGAACGCGCGGCGGCACCGCCGAGACGGTGGCCTTCGCCGAGGCCTGCGGCAAGCGGGTTCAGCGCATCTGGCCCGACGGCGCCCGCCGGTTACCCATGTCGCCCGCGGTCCCGGTTCTGGTCGGCTGACTCAGGCCCCGCTGCTCGGCGTGGCCGTTCGACGAGGCCGGCGGCTGACGGTGGGCGAGCCCGGCCAGCGCGATCTGATCCCGGATGCGGGTCGTGGTCGCCGCCCACTGCGGGGTGAAGCCGGGCCGCCGGTCCAGCGCCGCCCAGATCGGCACCAGGTGGTCGGGAACGTGGGCGGCCGGCATCCACAGGTGCAGAAGATGCTCCACGATCGGGCGCAGCCGCGCCGACCGGATCTCCGGGTCGCGGCTGAAGGCCAGCGCCGAGGTGAGGTGCGCGGTGACCGTCGACAGCAGCCAGTCGTGCAGCGCCAGGTCGCCGCAGAGCGTCACGACGGCTTCCAGATCGTCGTCCGGGACCCGCAGCCGGACGGTGCGCAGCTCGTCCGAGACGAGCGTGAACGTCGCGCTGATCGTGGAGATGTCCTTGTCCAGCTCGGCCGTCCAGCGCAGCCGGGTGCGCTGAGCCAGGACCGGTGGCAGGTTGTCGAGCGACCGGGACCGCTGGACCAGATCGAGCATCCGCCCGGCGATCGCCTGCATCTCCACCGCCTCGGCCTGGTGCAGGCCGGTCAGCACCCCGTTCTCGACGTCCTTGTCGTCGAGCTTGCCGATCGCCTCGATCTGGCCGGGGCTGGCCAGATAATGCGACCAGGACGGGTGGCGGCGGGACTTGCGGGCCTTGGCCGTGTACGCGAACGCGGAGCCCTGGGCCACGTGGCCGCCGACGACGACGGCGCGGGACACCACCGTGCCGATGCCCCGGGTCTGCCGGCCGGTGGTGCTCGGCAGCTTGCAGTCCACACCCTCGAGCCGGTCGGCCGAGACGGAGCGGGCGATCGGGCGCTCGATCGAGTGGACGACGTCGTCGGGCCCGAAGGCGAGCACGGCGCGGACCGATCGGCGTGACATCGCGGCGGAGTGCTGCAACAGTCCGGTCTGGACCTCACCGAAGGCCAACATCGTTCCTCCGCGTACGGCGTTGTGTGCCGGGCAAGCGGCCGCCGTTTACCCGTTTCTTATCCTGACGGCCCCGTAGGGTGCCAGGCAAATCCGCGGCGCCGCATGTCTCGCGGCGGACCGTCCGCGGAAGAATAGCGGGAGCGTCGCCGCGCTTGTCGGATGCCACGATTCCAGGCAGTTCTACGTCCGGGAGTCACCCGCTAGTGTCATGTAGTGACCGTTGTCGACATCGATGCCCGCAGCCCCGGCCGGGGCGCTCGTGGCTCGATGGCGCCGTCGGCCGTGGCCCTGGCACGCGCCGCCTACGCTGAGGCCTCGGTGAGCCGCCCCGGCGACGGGAGTGACGGGTGACCAGCGCCTACATCTCAGCCACGTTCAAGGACCTCGAGTACCAGCGCGAGGCGATCCGCAATGTCCTCATGCAGTTGCACGTGGACATCCGCATGATGGAGGGGTATGTCGCGGATTCCAGCGCGCCCCTCGCGCGCTGCCTGGCCGACGTCGAGGCATGCGACATCTACATCGGCATCTTCGCCTGGCGCTACGGCTACCAGCCGCCGAAGCAGACGAAGTCCATCACCCACCTGGAGTACGAGCAGGCCGTCGCCACCGGTAAGACGTGCCTGATCTTCCTGCACGACGAGGACGCCTCCTGGCCGGTGTGCTACGTCGACCGCGGCGCCGACTCGGATCGCGTCGCCGACCTGCGCCGGGTGCTCCAGCGTGACCGGACGTGCAGCTACTTCGACACCATCGACAAGCTCAAGCTGGAGGTCTACATCGCGGTCAGCGCGGTGCTGACGACCCGGCGCCGGTCCCGCCGGGCGCCCCGGGCCCTGGTGAGGTCGCACCCCCGGGTGCCGACCGGGCTCAGCCCGGACGTGACCCAGCGCTACTTCGAGCGCATCTCGCAGCAGTACGGCACGCTCGTCTGGGACGCCCTGGTCGAGGAGGTCCGGTCGGGCAACGCGGCCGAGCTCGCCGACGTCTTCGTCGAGCCGTTCGTCCAGGCCGACCAGCGGTCCGGGCCCGGTCCGGGCACGCCGATCGCCCCGGCGGAGAGCTCGCTCGACCGCGGTGACCTGGCGATCTCCTGGCCGGCCCGCCCGGTGCTGGACGTGCTCGGCGCGGAGCCGGAGAAACGGCTGGTCCTGGTCGGCGACGCCGGCACGGGTAAGTCCGCCGTCGTGCGCTACCTGACGCTCGGGCTCGCCCGGGCGCACGCCGACGACCGGCTGGCCGGGCTGGCCGGGCATCTGCCGGTCATGATCGAGCTCCGGTCGTACGTGGCCGCGCTCGACGCCGGGCGCTGCACCGCCTTCTCGGAGTACCTGGTCGGCCGGGCCGCCCGCGACGGCTACCAGGAGGAGCCGGACGGGATCAACCGGCACCTGGCCCACGGCGACCCGGCCGTGGTCGTCTTCGACGGCCTCGACGAGATCTTCGACCGCCACCGCCGGGAGGAGATCGCCGGGCAGATCGCCACGTTCGCCGCGAGCTTCCCGCACGCCCGGGTGGTGGTGACCGCCCGGTCCGCCGAGCACTCCCGGCGAGCGCTGTCCCCGGCCGGCTTCACCCATTACACCCTCCAGCCGTTCGCCGAGGAGCAGACGATCGAGTTCCTGCACCGCTGGTACCGCTCGGTGCCCGGCGCGGAACCCTCGGAGGCCGTGCTGAAGGGCGACTCGCTGGTCAGCGCGATCCAGCGCCTGCCCGAGCTGAGCGAGCTGGCCGGCAACCCGATGCTGCTGAGCATCCTGGCCGCCGTCGACCGTCCGCGGATGTTGACCAAGCAGCGCTGGCGGCTCTACGAGCAGGCGGCCCGCACCCTCGTCGAGGCCTGGGACGACACCCGTGAGCTGCGCCCCACGTCCGACCGGACGCGGGTGCTGCGCGGCTCGCAGAAGCGGGAGCTGCTGCGCCGCCTCGCCTTCGACGTGATGTCGGAGAACGTGCCCACCGACGGCGGCTACCTCAGCGGTGAACAGCTCCAGCGGGTCTTCGCCGGGTATCTGATCGAGGCGTACCAGACGCCGGCGAGCGAGGCCGACAACGTGGCCGCCTCCATGATCGAGCAGCTGTGGCAGCGCAGCTTCATCCTGGTACGCCGGGGCGCCGACGACTACACCTTCGCCCACCGCACGTTCCTGGAGTTCTTCTGCGCCTGGTCGATCTCCCTGCGGTTCCAGGGCCACGACTCCACGGTGGAGGAGCTGCGCACGCTGTTCCGGGAGCGCTGGACCAATCCGGGGTGGCGGGAGACCCTGCGACAGGTGGCCGGCCGGCTCAAGTCGCAGGCTCGCGCCGGTGAGCTCATCGAACTGCTCGTCGAGGTGGATCAGGGCTGGACCGCGTTCGTCGAGTCCGGCGAGGGGCGCGTCGGGCCGGACGCGGACCCGCCGTGGAACCTGGCCCTGGCCGTGCAGTGCCTGGCTGCGGTCCGCCCGCTCGCGCCCGCCCGGCGCGCGGCCGAGCTGGCGTTGCGCCACGTCGTCAGGCTCATCGAGTACTGCGTGGCGACCCAGGACCCGGAGCACGCCGCCCTGCTGGTCGACGAGATCATTCCCGCGGTGGAGGAGATCGGCCCGGAGTGGCCGGGCCGCGAGGCCTACATCGAGTGGTACCGGGCCACCGGGATGACGATCGTGGCCAACCCGGCAGCGGCCGCGGCCGCCCGGATCATGGCACTTCTGGCCCTCCCGGCCGAACAGGTCGAGGGCCTGTTCGCCGCCCGGATGACGCCGGAGGCCGACGTGCGGGTCGTCTGCGCCGCGGTGGCCGCGCTGGGCGAGTTGATCCACAAGGCGGTGCGCCGCGACGTCCCCGAGGAGGTCGAATCGGCCGCGGGCCCGCTGATCGGAGCCTCCGGCGATCCCCGGGCGGTGGTCCGGCTGGCCGCGGTGCAGGCGTTGGGCGAGCTCGTCGCGGTGCACCAGGGTGCCCGCGAGGTGGTCCTCCGGGCGGCCGAGTTCGACCGTTTCTCCGAGGTGCAGCTGTCCGCCGTCCAGATCATCGGCGATCGGCTGCACGCCTCCCCGGAGGCCATGCGGGTCCTGCTGGCCTGCCGGTCGCCGCAGACGCAGACGTCCGGCACGGTCCGGGCCGCCGCGCTGCGTGTCCTGGCCCGGGGCCGCCAGCTGTCGCCCGACGTGGAGCGGATTCTGGTCGATGCCTGCGGCTCCGACCCGGCGCCCGAGGTCGTGGAGACCGCGGCCGGGCTGCTGCTGCCCCGCGCCGACGGCGGGATCGAGGCCCGTGAGCTGCTCATCCAGCGGCTGGAGGCGGACGCCGACGCCCGGGTGCGCCGGGTCGCGGTCCGGCTCCTGGCCCGCACCGGCCCGGCCCGGGTGCTGCTCGACCGGGTCCGCAGCGATCGGGACGGCGGCGTGATCCGGTATGCCGCCGCCGCGCTGGCCGGCCGGGGCGCCGAGTTGCGTACGCGCCTGTCCCAGACGCTGGTCAAGCGGCTGAACACCGAGCCGGACGAGGTGGTCCGGCTGTCCCTCGTGCGGGCGATCGGCGAACTCTGCGCCGAGGTGCCCGGGGCCGAGGACGTCCTCGCCCAGTTCGCCGTCGGCGACATCGAGCCGACCGTGCGGCAGGCGGCGCTGCAGACGATGCCGAAGCCGGCGGGGAACGGGCGGCGCCGGGCCCTGCTCGGGCAGATCCTGCGGACCGACAAGGCCCCCTCGGTCAGCCGGGCGGCCGTCGAGATCCTGGCGCAGGACACCGATCCGGCGGTCATCCCGATGCTGGCCGAGGCGGCAGCCGAGGGCCGTGATCTGGACACCCGGCTCGGAGCGCTGCACGGGCTGGCCGGCCGGACCCTGCCGGACGAGGTGGGGGAGCGCCTGCTCGGGCTGACCGGTGCCGGCAACCACCCGCAGATCCGGTTGACCGCCCTGCGGGCACTGATCCTCGCGGTGTGCCCGGGCGTCGATCGTTCGGCGGTACTGCTGGACCGTCTCGCCGAGGACGCGGTGGACGAGGTCTTCGCCGCGGCGGCCGACGCGGCGCTCGCCGACGCCGCGATCCGGGAACGCGCCTGGCGGATCATCGCGGATCGCGCGGAGAGGGACTCCTCCGCGGAGATCCGCGCGCTGGCAGTGTCGCGGCTCGGATCCGCCGGCACTCACCCTGGCGCGAGCGAAGTGATCCGGCGGGTGCTCCGCCGGGACCCGAAGCCGGCCGTGGTCGCCGAGTCCGCCCGCTCAGCCGCCGAGCTGGGCCTCGCCGACGGCGAGAGTCTCCTGCTGAACCGGATCGACGACCCGGACCAGCTGATGCAGCGCGCCGTCGTGGAGGCGGCCGCGCTGTGGGTGGCCGACGGCGAGCGGATCCGGAACGCGCTGCTGGCCCGGGCCCGATCGGCCCGGGGCGCAGCGGTCCGCCGGGCCGCCGTCACGTCACTGGCCGCGGTCGTGCATCTCCCCGAGGTGCACGCTGTCCTGACGGAGTGCCTCCACGACACCGACCTGCGGGTCAAGGACGCGGCTCGTGCCGTCCTGGAGATCAATCCCCGGTGGAAGGAGCATCCCACTCGTTGATGAAGGCGTAATCGATACGGTTGAGGATGTCCGCGGACAGGGTGATGCCCTCGTTGTCGGCGCGGGTGATGAGGTCCCGCCCGGCGTAATCGTCGATGCGCACGCGCTGCAGCACGGTGCGGGCCGCCAGCTCGACCTCCATGAACCCGGCCGGGAGGATGGAGACGGTCCGGTACGCACAGAACGGCCTCGGCCGTGGGGTCATCTGGATCACCGGAGGCATCTCGGCCCAGGTGTCCGGATAGGTGCTGATCGAGACCGGCTGCATCAGCCCCGCGTTCTTCGGCCGGATCAGGCCGAGCCGCAGGAGCTGCCAGACCGCGGCCAGGAAGGCGCAGGACCACTTGTCCCGGTCACGGATCTCCACGTCGACGAAGACGGAGTGCCGGGCGGCCGCGGTCTGGATCGGCGGCTCCCACGCCGACATGGCCAAAGCGGGAGCCGCACTGACGTTGGGTGACCGTTTGCCGTTGGAGAGCCAGCCGCTCTCCTTGACCGTCGGACGCGCGCCGGTGGTGCCCGGGTGCGGTTCCGGAACGATCTGTTCGAAGACCTTGCGTGCGAGGCTGACGCCTTCCATCTCGGCGCAACTCGACTCGCGCGCGATGTAGTCGATGGTGAGGTTGTTCAGCTCCGCCGCTCGCAGGACCTTCTTGATGATCTCCTCGGGGCCGCCGAGCTGGCTGAAGTAGTCGTCGATCAGGAAGCAGGTGCTGATCCGCTGGGCGTTCCGGCCCGAGCCGGCATTCCCGGTGATCGCCTTGAACCACGGCTCGACGTTGGCGAAGTAGTCGACGAGGTAGTTCTCGTCGGCCAGATCCTCCATGTAGAGGTGGCCCAGCTCGAGGGAGGTATGGGACAGCGCGACCGAAGGGGCTGGCTTCTCCGATGTCATCGTCTCTTCGTAGTCGACCTCGACCGAGGCCGGCATGCCAGCGCCCGACCGCGCTGTGGAAGAGAAAGCTGTCGTCATAGGATCCCCCAGGCAGCGTCATCGACGAGGCGCTCCGCCAGCGCGTTGAACGCGTTCCTGGTTTCCTCGTTGGCGATGCCCTTGGCTACGTCGCTGTCAGTGATGAGTTGCTCTTGCCATTGGAGCACGGGGTCCAGAGGGATGGATCCCAATAGCAAATTCTTGCCGACCTGGCTCTCTCCTGCCAATCCGGCCAGGCGTGTATTGCACTGTCTGAGCCAACTCCCCTGCGCGGCCGTCAGCCCGCGCTGCGTCGAGGACGCCGGATCGATCACCGCCGTGCGCACATAGCGAAGATTCGCCCTGAACTGCTCGGGGTCGTGACCGTACTCCTTGGCGCTGCCCAGTAGCCCTCGCGGGCCGTTCACCAGACCACCGGCCGCCATCACGTGCTGACGCGTCCACCGGTGGAAGACCAGCCATCGACTCTGGACGTTCTGCATCTGGGGCATCGCCGTCACCTTGAGCGCGGTTTCCACGGCCAGGTTGCGGCCCGCGCTGAGGTCGACGATGCAGAGCTTGAACTCGGACTTGAGCTGGAGGAAGAGATCGAGGCACTGAGCCGTCAGGTCCTCGCTCCGGTTCTGGAAGTCGCTGCCACCGAGATCACCGGGAAGCAGGACGAGACGTCCGGCGCTGTCCGGGCGGTCACGGACGGCCTTGCTGTCCGTGTCGGTCCACACGTCGATCCGCTCCGGGCTGGGAACGTGATGCAACAGGTACCGGTGGAGTCCCGAGCCACTGTCGGTGCCGGTCTCGGCCCGTTCGATACCGAAGATGGCCCCGGCCGTGGGCGAGCCGAAGTCGAAATCGACGTAACAGACGTCATTTCCCTGCAGTGCGCTGCGGTACAGCAGGTTGCAACTGGTCACGGAGCGACCCGTGCCGCCCTTGTCGGACGCGGCGAAAACAAACATCAGGAGACCACACTGTCGGATTCTCGGGCGGCGTTGAGTTCATCGAGCAATGTCAGAACGGTCATGCAGAGAGCTCCGGCCGTTCCGGGCCGGCTGGTGACCAGAGTCCGCGCCCGCTGGAGCTTGATGCGGATCTTGGTCAGTACGTCTTTCTCCTGCTGACTGGCCCCGAAGGAACCCCTCATCAGCTCGGTGTCGTACAGATGCTCGGCTTCGGACAGCAGGCGCTCGGCCTCGCGCACCTGCTGATCGTCGACGAGTGGTTCCTGGCTGACCAGGTTGGCGGTGCTGATGAGGCACTGGATCACGCGTTCGGTGTAGTACCAGGAGGGCTCGGTGAACTCCTCGAGACCCTCGAAGACGTTGGCCGGCTGATCCCACAGGCGGGCGCCCCGGCCCGAGGCGAGTCGCCGGCGGGTGAGGTGATCCCACACGCGGTCGGCCAGGTTCAGCAGTCTCGCGCGCTCCTCCACGTCGTGGAGCAGGCCACCGATCATGATGCTGCGCTGGAGGAGCAGGGAGGCGAACTCGCCGATCCGCCACACCTGCTTGGACTTGCTCTCCGTCGCGTCGTCCGGCACCTCTGTGGCCTCCGGTGGCGGGCTCGCCGATGCGTCCTGATCAGCGGCCGCACTGCCATCGTTCTCCGGTTCCGGTTCTGGTTCCGGCTCCTCGAGCACCACCTCGAGGCCGGGTGCGTGCAGCCGGATCCCGGAGTCGCCGGGCCGGTGCTGCCGGGTCACCCGGCCCTCGTTGGCGAGGTCGGCGAGGACGGCGCCGATCCGGATCAGGTCGGCGTCCGACCCGCGGCGCCGGACCAGGTCCTTCACCACGATCGAGGTCACCAGCAGCGTGTAGTACTCACTGCGCTGGAGGTCGGTGGTCTGCCAGGGCGGATCCTCGAGGGGCCACTGGCCGCCGTTGCCGAACGTCGCCACGGTGGCCCAGTAGGTGAGGGTCAGGTCCCAGCGGAGCTGGAGTGCGCGGGCGAGGCGCTGCTGCTCCGAGTTCAGTAGACCGAGCACCCGGGTACGCTCGGAGAAGAGGTCCTCGATCGCGTCGACCGCGACCACGGTGAAGTACAGGTACGGCTTGTTCTCGGCGACGCCCTCCGGCTGGTTGCCGATGTTCTCGATGCCGTCGATGACCGGCCGGTACTCGAACAGCTTGCCGGCCGGGCCCTGGAGCTTGATGGTGTTGTGCGTTTCCTTCAGCTCGGACGCCGGCTCCAGCGCGATGGCCGGCGCTCCCCGGACGATCCCCCACGACCAGCCGCACTCGAACAGCTTGGTGCTGCCCTGCAACCGGCCGGTCTGGCCGGACCCGATGAGCACCTCGTTGAACGATGCGATGGTCTCCTGCAGCGAGGCTCGGAAGTCGCTGATCACCTGCCGCGACGGCTGGCCGCCCTTGTTCAGCGTCTTGACCAGGATCCGCCCCGGCTCGCTGGAGGCCTCGAAGACGTGGGTGGAGAAACTGCGGAGCAGCCCGACCATGGCCGCGGTGAGCCTCACGCTGGCCAGCTGCTCCAGCTCGCGCAGTCTCGCCCGCAGCTCCGGGCCGGTGACGGCCTGCCGGAAGATGCGGACGAAACCGATCGTCGACAGGGACAACGTCACCGAGATGGCGAACGAGTCCACGATGTCGCGGCTCATCTGACTCTCGTTCAGCTGACCGCCGTCGTCGCTCTGGAAGTAGCTGCCGCCACCGAAGACCGGCCGGCCGTGAACGTCCATGTAGCGCTTGAAATAGGCGGTGGCGATGTCCACCAGCCGCTGCGGGATGTCCTGCTCGTTGCCGAGCAGGGCCAGCGCGTCCACCATCTCGATCGCCGTGGTGTTCGGACGGTCCAGTGCGAACGTCGGCACCTTCGTCGCGGGCAGCAGGATGCAGAGCAGTTGCTCCGCGTCACTGATGGAGTTCGAGCCACCCCGGCCGCCCCACTGCCACGTGTCGTTGCGCCACGAGGCCGCGACGGTCGCCTTCCAGGTCGCCAGCAAGTGCTGTCGCGGTTCGATCCTCACCGGTCGTACACCACCATCTCTGCGGACGGGCCCGAGGGCGACAGGACGCTCATTCTGCCCGCCGAGAATCGATACGGAAATGCCCGACCGTCCGGTTCATGATCAAAAGGAACCGAAAGTCGTGTGTTTCGGGTTGATGCCTCGGTGCCCGGCTGGCCCTCCCATCATGGCGCATCCGTCAAATAAACCGAGAACCTGGCGGGTGGGTCGCGACCTCGTTGGTGGGAATGCGAAAAGGGCGGCGGATCGATAGATCCGCCGCCCTTTTCGGTCGATTTGCGTCAGCTGGCCTGCTCCGCCAGAGCCAGGAACTGCTTCTTGGAGGCGAGCGCCTGCTCCGCCTCCTTGATCCGGCGGTTGTCGCCGGCCGCCTTGGCCCGCTCGAGACGCTGCTCCGCCTCGGCGACCTGGTCGCGCATCTGGCGCAGCAGCGGGTTGTCCTGCGGGCTGGTCTTGCGCCAGGCCGAGTCCATGGCGACCCGGATGCGCTCCTCGGCGGCCCGCCAGCGGCGGTCGAGCCCGGCGGCGGCTTCGCGCGGCACCCGGCCGGCGTCGTGCCACGCGGCCTGCGCGTCACGCAGCTTGTTCTGCGCGCCGCGGGCGTCCGCGTCGACGTCGACCGCTTCCAGCTCGGCCAGGATCGCCTGCTTGCGCTCCAGGTTGCCCTGGTATTCCGCGTCGCGGGCGGAGAAGACCTCGCTGCGCCGGGTGAAGAACGCGTCCTGCGCGGCCCGGAACCGTTCCCAGAGGCGCTGCTCGGCCTCCTTGGCGGCGCGGGGTGCGGCCTTCCACTCGGCCATCAGCTCCTTGAGCCGGTTGGCCGTGGTGTTCCACTCGTCGGAGCCGGAGATCGCCTCGGCTTCCTTGACGAGCTCCTCCTTGGCGGTCTGGGCCTGCTTGCGCTGCCCGTCCAGGGTGGCGAAGTGCGCGCCCCGGCGCCGGGTGAAGCCGTCGCGGGCGGCGGCGAACCGCTTCCACAGCTCACCGTCGGTCTTCTTGTCGACGCCGCGGATCGTCTTCCACTCGTCGAGGATCTCCTTGAGCCGGTCGCCGGCCGACTTCCAGCCGGTGGCCTCGGCGGCGAGCTTCTCCGCCTCCTCGACCAGCGCGGTCTTGCGGGCGAGAGCTTCGGTCCGGGCGACCTCGCGGGCGGCTTTGGCCTCGCCCGCCTTCTCGTCCGCGAGGGCGGACAGTTTCTCCAGCCGGGCGGCGAGACCGTCGATGTCACCCACCACATGGGCCTCGTCGAGCTGCGTGCGCAGACGCTTGACGCTGCTCAGCGAGTGGGCCGCATCCGCGGCGCCGGACTTGAGGCGAGCCTCGACGAGGTCGACCTCGGTCACCAGATCCTCGAAGCGCCGGGCGAAGTGGGCGAGGCCCTCCTCAGGCGTCCCGGCCTGCCACGAGCCGACCACCCGGTCGCCCTCGGCGGTCTTCACGTACACGGTGCCGTCGGCATCCACGCGCCCGAAGGCAGTCCAGTCGGTTGTCATGAGCTCATCCTCGTTCTCCCGGCGCCGTCGGACCACTCCGGTCCCCGGCCACCGCCACAGCGCAGCGAAGTGCCAACCTTCTCAGTGGCATTCTTTCTCGCGCATTGTCACAGGTCCAACCCGGTCAGGGGAAAGCTCCCACCGACGACCGTGACACAACCTTGTCCTACGGTTGCTTTGTGCCGTCGAGTCCGAGTCTCCGCGTGGTCACCGTCGTCGGCCCGACCGCGGCGGGAAAGTCCGCGTTGAGCATCGCCCTCGCCCAGGAACTGGGTGGTGAGGTGATCAACGCGGATTCGATGCAGCTCTACCGCGGGATGGACATCGGGACCGCGAAGCTGACCGTGGCCGAGCGTGCGGGCGTGCCGCACCACCTGCTCGACATCTGGGACGTCTCGGTCACCGCCGCGGTCGCCGAATATCAGGCGCTCGCCCGGGCCGCGATCGACGACATCCTCGCCCGGGGAAGGGTTCCGCTGCTGGTCGGCGGCTCCGGGCTGTACGTGCGGGCGGTCCTGGAGGAGTTCGAGTTCCCCGGCACCGATCCGGAAATCCGGGCGCGCCTGGAGGCGGAGCTGGCCGAGGCCGGCCCGGCGCCGCTGTTCGCCCGGCTCGGCGAACGTGACCCGGTCGCCGCCGCGAAGATCCTGCCGTCGAACGGTCGCCGGATCGTCCGCGCTCTCGAGGTGATCGAGTTGACCGGGCAGCCGTTCACGGCGGCGCTGCCCGATCCGCGACCGCATTACCCGTCGGTGCAGATCGGCGTCGACCGGGACGCGGCCGAGCTCGACGAGCGGATCGCGCTGCGGGTCGACCTGATGTGGGCCGCCGGCCTGCTCGACGAGGTGCGTGAGCTGGACAAGGCCGGCATCCGGGACGGGCGGACGGCCTCCCGGGCGCTCGGCTACCAGCAGGCGCTCGCCGAGATCGACGGGGAGTTGACCGAGGCCGCGGCCAAGGCGGACACGGTCCGCGGCACCCGCCGGTTCGTCCGGCGGCAGCGTTCCTGGTTCCGCCGCGACCGGCACATCACATGGCTGGACGGTGGGTCACCGACGCTCGTGGCCGATGCCCTGACTCTTGCGCGATGATGGACCGCGTGTTTTTCACCAAGGGCCACGGCACCTCGAACGACTTCGTCATCCTCTCCGACCCGGACGGCGAGCTGGAGCTGACGCCGGCGCTGGTCGCCGCGCTCTGCGACCGGCGGCGCGGCATCGGCGGCGACGGCGTGCTGCGGGTGGTGCGCGCCGCGAAGCACCCGGCGTCGGTGGAGCAGGCGGCCGAGGCCGAGTGGTTCATGGACTACTGGAACAGTGACGGTTCGATCGCCGAGATGTGCGGCAACGGCGTCCGGGTCTTCGCCCGTTACCTGGTGGAGAACGAGCTGGCCACGGCCGGCCCTGCGGGCCTGCCGGTGGCGACCCGCGCCGGGATCATGCACGCCGTGGTCCGGGCCGACACTATTTCGGTACGGATGAGCACCCCTCGCGTGTTCGCGGCCAGCACCGCCACGGTGGGCGCGCTGACCGTTCCCGGCATCGCCGTCGACTGCGGCAACCCGCACCTGGTCTGCGGCCTGCACGACGGTGTCGCCCTGGGTGGTCTCGACCTGACCACCGCCCCGATGGTCGACAAGGCGCTGTTCAGCGCCGGGGTGAACGTCGAGTTCGTCGAGCCCGCCGAGGATCTGGAGGGGCGGGACCGGCACGTGAGCATGCGGGTGCACGAGCGTGGCTCCGGCGAGACCATGTCCTGCGGCACCGGCGCGCTCGCGGTCGGCGCTGTCGCCCTGCGCGAGGCCGGGCTCACCAGTGGTTCCGTCGCGGTCGACGTGCTCGGCGGCCGCCTCGTGATCACCTGCGACGACGAGGGCGCGTGGTGGCTGGCCGGCCCGGCCGTGCTGGTCGCCTCCGGCGAGATCGACGTCGCCGCTCTCCCGCTCCCCGCCTGACCGCCGCCGTTGCGGCTGACTCTCACCGTGGTCGTGGAGCAGGAACGACCACGGTGAGAGTCAGCCGGGGACCGGAGCGCGGCCGTGACCGGACCAACCGCCGATCTTGCGGACTGAGCCGAGTGGGACCCCGCGGCCGGCTCGAACCCCCTGACGGGACCGGGGCCGTGGACGGGTTTGTTGCTCTGAGCGGGACCACCCACGGACGTCGCCCTTGCGGGCCTCGCGTTCTGGGCCGGCCACGGCCCTGCGAGGCCCGGAAGGGTCCCCGCGGGAGCGGCGGAGAAGGACCACAGCGGACGTAGGACATGAAGGTCTTGACTTTGATCTTCATGTCCTACGTCCGCGACGGATCAGAAGATCCCCTCGGGTGCCTTGTCGAGCTCGGATTCCGGGGTCGCGGCCGGGTTGGCCGGGGCCGGGACGCCACGGACGACCGCGCGGATGGCCGCCGCGACCGCCGGGGTGACCCGGGGGTCGAACACGCTGGGGATGATCACCGTGGGGTTGAGCTTGTCCTCACCGACGACGTCGGCGATCGCCCGGGCCGCGGCGAGGGCCATCTCCTCGGTGAACTCCTCGGCGGCGGCGTCGAGCATGCCGCGGAAGACGCCGGGGAACGCCAGCACGTTGTTGATCTGGTTGGGCTGGTCGGAGCGGCCGGTGGCGACGATAGCGGCGTGCTTGCGGGCCTCGCGGGGGTCGACCTCCGGGTCCGGGTTGGCCATCGCGAAGACGATCGACTTGTCGGCCATCTTGGCGATGTCGTCGCCGGTGAGCAGGTTCGGCGCGGAGACGCCGATGAAGACGTCGGCACCGGCGATCGCGCCCGGCAGGTCGCCCGAGTAGTTCGCCTTGTTGGTGTGGTCGGCCAGCCACTGCATCGACTCGTTGAGGTCGGGCATGCCGCGATGCAGGGCGCCCTTCCGATCGTAGGCGATGATGTCGCCGACGCCCTGGCGCATCAGCAGCTTCATGATCGCGGTGCCGGCCGCGCCCGCGCCGGAGACGACGACCTTGACGTCCTGCATCCGCTTGCCGACCACACGCAGCGCGTTGGTGAGCGCGGCCAGCACGCAGATCGCGGTGCCGTGCTGGTCGTCGTGGAAGACCGGGATGTCGAGCTGCTCACGCAGCCGCGCCTCGATCTCGAAGCAGCGCGGGGCGGCGATGTCCTCCAGGTTGATGCCGCCGTAGGCCGGGGCGATGGCCTTGACGATCTTGACGATCTCGTCGGTGTCCTGGGTGTCCAGCACGACCGGCCAGGCGTCGACGCCGCCGAACCGCTTGAAGAGCGCGGCCTTGCCCTCCATCACGGGCATCGCCGCGGCCGGGCCGATGTTGCCCAGACCCAGCACGGCTGAACCGTCGCTGACCACGGCCACCGTGTTGCGCTTGATGGTCAGCCGGCGTGCGTCGGCCGGGTTCTCCGCGATCGCCATGCAGACCCGGGCAACCCCCGGAGTGTACGCCCGGGAGAGCTCGTCGCGGTTCCGCAGAGCGACCTTCGAGTTCACCTCGATCTTGCCGCCCAGGTGCAGGAGGAACGTGCGGTCGGAGACCTTGCGCACATCGACGCCGTCCTGGTCCTCGAGCTGCTTGACGACCTGATCGGCGTGCGCCGAGTCCGCGGTGTCACAGGTGAGGTCGACGACGACGTGGCTGGGGTCGGAGTCCACCACGTCCAGGGCCGTCACGATCGCACCTGCCTCGCCGACGCAGGTGGTGAGGCGGCCGATGGACGACGCGTCCGCGGTAACGGCGATGCGGATCGTGATCGAGAATCCTGCGCTCGGCAGGCGGGTGGTCACCACGGTGTTCCCTCCGACGTTGGTGGGTGAGCAAAGGAATTGTCGCTCGATCGGGATGATCGATTGCTTTGCGGTGGTTACTCATGAGTCAGCCCCGGTTATGTGGATGCGCTCGCTCTCGTGACGTGCCACGATCGGGCGTAGGAGGTCACTTTTGCGAAACACGTACCAGACACCCGTTCTTGACGAGCCGGATCTGACTACCGGCGATCTCGAGCTCGAGGAGCGGCACTCGCTCAGGCGGGTGGCCGGTCTCTCCACCGAGCTCACCGACATCACCGAGGTCGAGTACCGGCAGTTGCGACTCGAGCGAGTCGTCCTGGTCGGCGTCTGGACCGAGGGCAGCGTCGACGACGCGGAGAACTCGCTGACCGAGTTGGCCGCGCTCGCCGAGACCGCTGGGTCCCAGGTCCTCGAGGGCCTGATCCAGCGGCGCCGGCAGCCCGACGCGGCGACGTTCATCGGCCGGGGCAAGGTCGACGAGCTGCGTGACGCGGTCATCGCCAGTGGCGCTGACACCGTCATCTGCGACGGCGAGCTGTCACCGTCCCAGCTGCGCAACCTGGAGCAGCAGGTCAAGGTGAAGGTGGTCGACCGGACCGCCCTGATCCTGGACATCTTCGCCCAGCACGCGAAGAGCAAGGAGGGCAAGGCCCAGGTCGAGCTGGCCCAGCTGCAGTACCTTCTGCCGCGACTGCGCGGCTGGGGTGAGTCGCTGTCCCGGCAGGGCGGCGGCGCCGGCGGTGGTTCCGGTGGCGGCGGCGTGGGCACGCGCGGTCCCGGTGAGACCAAGCTGGAGACCGACCGCCGGCGGATCAATCAGCGCATCGCCAAGCTGCGCCGGGAGATCAAAGCCATGCGGACGGTACGGGAGACCAAGCGCTCCCGCCGGCAGGCCAGCGGCACGCCCGCGGTGGCGATCGCCGGTTACACCAACGCCGGCAAGTCCAGCCTGCTCAACCGGCTGACCGAGGCCGGGGTCCTGGTGGAGAACGCGCTGTTCGCCACGCTGGACCCGACCACCCGGCGCACCTCCGCGGAGGACGGCCGGGTCTACACGCTCTCCGACACCGTCGGGTTCGTCCGGCATCTGCCGCACCAGATCGTCGAGGCGTTCCGCTCGACGCTGGAGGAGGTGGCCGAGGCCGATCTGGTCGTGCACGTCGTGGACGGCTCGCACCCGGACCCGGAGGGTCAGGTCAGCGCGGTCCGCGAGGTGCTCGGTGAGGTGGAGGCCGATCGGGTCCCCGAGCTGCTCGTCATCAACAAGATGGACGCGGCGGACGAGGAGACGGTTCTCCGGCTCAAGCGGGCCTGGCCGGACGCGGTGTTCGTCTCCGCGCGCAGCGGCTCGGGCATCCAGGAGCTGCGCGCGGCCATCGCCGAGCGGCTCCCGCGGCCGGCGGTCGATCTGCGGATCCTGTTGCCTTACTCACGTGCCGATCTGGTCGCCCGGGTGCACCGGACCGGGCAGGTGCTGCAGTCCCGTCATCTCGACGACGGTACGGAGATGCAGGTCCGGGTCGACGAGCGGCTGGCCGCCGAGTTGGAACCCTTTGGTTGCTGAGAGTTACCTGTGCCCAGGCACGAAATCAGACACCTGGTGACCTTTGACCAGGGTTGATCCACGCGTTACACCGTTGGGTGACGCCGCATGCGACACTGTGCGGATGCGGCGTCTCGTGTTCTCCATCGTGCTGGGTGTGGGCCTGGTGGCGATTGGTGGCACCGGCGCGTTCGCCGCTGACCCGACGCCGACGGCGACGGTCAGCGCTAAGGCGACGCCCGGTAGGCAGATCTGTCAGATCAAGGACAAGAAGCTCGACGAGCTGTCCGGCCTGGTCGCCACCAGCACCGGCTTCATCGTGATCAACGACAGCAGCTTGGAAGACGCCAAGAAGAAGATCTTCTTCCTGGACAAGAAGTGCACCATCAAGAGCACCAGGAATTTCGCGAGCCCGCCGCGTGACACCGAGGACATGATCCTCTCGTCCGACCAGAAGACCTTGTGGATCGCCGACACCGGTGACAACGAGGTCCTCAAGGCCGGTGACGTCCGCACGTCGGTGGTGCTGTGGAGCATGCCGCTCACCGGTACCAAGGACGCGACGATGCACCGGTTCACCTACCCGTCGGGGGACCTGCACGACGCCGAGGCGCTCCTGCTCGACGGTGACGGCACGCCGATCATCGTGACCAAGGAACTGGGCAACGCCTACATCTACAAGCCGGCCGCCGCGGTGAAGAACGGGGACGCCGCCGTTCCGCTGAAGCGGGTCGGCGAGCTGGCACTCCCGGCCACCGAGACCACCAGCAACCCCTTCGCCAAGATCTTCAACCGGGTGATCACCGGTGGGTCGGTCGCGCCCGGGGGGAAGAAGGTCGTGCTCCGGACGTACACCGACGCGTCCGAGTGGGACGTGACGAACGGCGACGTGCTCGGAGCGCTGAAGAACAAGCCGCGCACCACGGGCCTGCCGAACGAGACGTTCGGCGAGGCGATCTCGTACAGCGCGGACGGCAAGACGTTCTACACCGTGTCGGACCTGAACGGTGAGGACAACGTCGACAACTGGATCCTGCAGTACACGCCGGCCACCGAGGTCGCGGTCGTCTCCAAGAACCAGGCGGGCGACGGCGCCGCGGACGCCTCGTGGTACTCGAACCTCAGCATCGGCGACATCACGAAGCTCGTCGGCGGAGTCGGCGTCATCGGCCTCCTGCTCGTCGCGGTCGGGGTCATCGGCATCGTCCGGTTCCGTAAGCGGAACCCAGCCGGGCTGGCGGTCGACGAGGCACCCAGCGGCGGCATCGACAAGGACGCGCCGGAGACCGAGTTGATCGGCGTGGGCAGCGGTGCTGCCCTCGGCGGCGGTGGTGGCGGCCCGGTGTACGGCGCGAAGAACGGTGGCGGGCAGCAGCCGCGGCCCGCCGTGTACGGCGGTGGCCCCGGCCCCGGCCCCGGTGGCCCTGGCCCCGGCCCCGGCCCCGGTGGCCCTGGCCCCGGCCCCGGCCCCGGTGGCCCGGGTGGTAAGTCCGGTGGCGGTCCGAGCGGCGGGCAGTACGGCCGGCCCGCCGGTGGTCCGGGTGGCTCCGGCGGTGGTCAGCCGCCGCGTGGGCCGCAGCGGGGTCCCGGCGGTCCGCAGCAGAAGCCGCAGCAGAAGCCGCAGCAGCGCCCGCAGGGACAGCCGGCCCGTTCGCAGCCGCAGCGGGGTGCCCCGCAGCAGCAGCCTCCGCGTGGCCCGCAGCCCCCTCGTGGCCCGCAGCCGGCGCGTGGTCCGCAGCAGCCGCAGCGTGGACCGGGTGGTGGGCAGCAGCCGCCGCGCGGTCCCGGTGGTGGGCAGCAGCCGCCGCGCGCTCCCGGTGGTGGGCAGCAGCCTCCCGGCCGTGGTGGTGGCGGTGGTGGTGGCGGGGTCTATGGCGGTCAGCCGCGTCCGCCTCAGGGTGGTGGGCAGCAGCCGCGCCAGGGCGGGAACTATGGGGGCGGGCGGCCGCCCCAGGGTCGCGGTGACGGCGGGTTCGACCGCCGCTGATCCTCTGAACTGAACGGCAGGCCGGTGCCCTTCGCGGGTGCCGGCCTTTCCGCGTCCTGACCCGGGCCGGCAGCGGCGGGGTGTCGGCCCGGCTGGTTCGTTGTTCGGGGAGTCGGATCACCATGGTGAGAACCAGGTCCGGGGGTGCGGCGCGCCGGGGCCGGGAGCAGTGGTTCAGCTCGTGCGGTGAGTGGCTGCCCATGCGCTCGGCGCGGCCGGACCCGGAGGGACAGCCGCGCCGCGGCGCGTGGGGACGGGCGTGGGCTCGCCACGAACTCCCCCGGAAGGGTTTCAGACGCGGCGCAGGACCGCGACCACCTTGCCCATGATCGTCGCGTCGTCACCGGGGATGGGGTCGAACGCCGGGTTGGCCGGCATCAGCCAGACGTGCCCGTCACGCTGCCGGTAGCTCTTGACCGTCGCCTCGCCGTCGATCATGGCGGCCACGATGTCACCGGCCTCGGCGGTGGGCTGCTGGCGGACGACGACCCAGTCACCGTTGCAGATCGCGGCGTCGATCATCGAGTCGCCCTTGACCTCGAGCATGAAGACCTCGCCCTCGCCGACCAGCTCGCGCGGCAGCGGGAAGAACTCCTCCACGGACTGCTCGGCGAGGATCGGGCCACCGGCGGCGATCCGGCCGACCAGCGGCACGTAGGCCGGCTGCGGCCGGGCGGCCCGCAACGTCTCGTCGTCGACCAGCTCGCCGGGGGAGCGGACGTCGACGGCGCGCGGACGGTTCGGGTCGCGGCGCAGGTAACCCTTGGTCTCCAGGGCCTTCAACTGGTAGGCCACGCTGGAGGGGGAGACCAGGCCGACGGCCTCGCCGATCTCCCGCACGCTGGGCGGGTAACCGTATTTCTCGCCCCACTCGCGGATGAACTCGAGGATCCGCCGCTGGCGGGCGGTCAGATCGTTGGTGACGGGCTCGGTCACGCTGCCGACGGCTGTCACCGAGCGCAGCTGCGGAGCGTCGGCGGAACGAGCCCGGCCCGGTGTGCGGCGGCGAATGGCGGCGTCCTGCCTGATCGGTTGCTTGCGGTCGTCGGTCGACACGTCCGCCCTCCCTGTCGGCCAGTGCCTTGTCGGCACGTGGTGCGTCGCGGAGCCGGACGCGCCGTGGGGATGGCGTTTGTCCGGCTGACCCCTCTTGACAGGAAACCGTAGTGGGCGGGTCCGACATATTCAAACATCTGTACGAGGTTTCACCGGCGTGTCGCCCCGGAAGACTGGATTTTCGTACTCCCGTTCTGATACACCGTCGTACGGGCGTTCTATCGAACGCGTGTCCGAGAGAGGGGAACGTGTCATGGTGGTCACCGGTGGGGCTCGGCACACGGCGCCGCCCCTGCGACTGACCCGGCGTGGCCGAGTGGTCCTTCTCGGTCTCTTCTTCGCGTTGGCGGCCCTCGCGAGTGTTGTCCTGTTCGCGACTGCCTCGCACGGCTGACCGTGCGGCAAACGGTTTCTCGACGCGCCCGGTGATCGTGCCGTCACCCCAGCGTGTTGAGGTGCAGAATACGGCGCGTCGGCATGTCTTCGAACTTGCATCGGCGTCTGCCGCGGCATAGCGTCTTCCCCAACATCTAGTGGTTACAGAGATGTAAGTCGTCCACAGGTTGGGTTTCTCCTCCCCGGTTTTCCACAGGTTCGGCCACAGCTGCGCGATGGTTGAGATCATGGCGTGGCTGCGTTTCGGCGTGTCTGGATATCGGCCGGGGCGGGGTGGAGGGGGAGATCGCGGTGCGTTGCCCGTATTGCCGGCACGCCGACTCGCGGGTCGTCGACTCGCGGGAGGCCGACGACGGTCAGCTGATCCGTCGTCGTCGGTCGTGTCCTGAGTGCGGCAAACGCTTCACCACGGTCGAGGAGGCGGTGCTCGCGGTGGTCAAGCGCAGCGGCGTCACCGAGCCCTTCAGCCGGACGAAGATCATGAGTGGGGTCCGCAAGGCCTGTCAGGGCCGGCCCGTCGACGAGGACTCGATCGCGCTGCTCGCGCAGCGGGTGGAGGAGGCCGTCCGGGCTCGCGGGGCCGCGGAGATTCCGAGCCACGAGGTCGGTCTGGCGATTCTCACGCCTTTGCGTGAACTCGATCAGGTCGCCTATCTGCGGTTCGCCAGCGTCTACAAGTCCTTCGACTCGCTCGACGAGTTCGAGCGGGAGATCGCCGCGCTCCGCGACACGCCGCCGGTCCGCGAAGCCGGGACGCGACACGCTGTCGCGCCGCGGTCCACGACAGCGCGTCTTCCCAAGCCCACTTCCTGAGCTACACCTGTCAGCGGTACTACGAGGGGGAGCACATTCTTATGGCCGGAGACGGCGTCACAGCGGGTCGCCAGCGCAGCCGGGCGAGCGCGAACGGCAGCAACGGTGCGGCGGCCGGGGGGCTGCGCGTGGAGCGGGTGTGGACGACGGCGGGCGTCCACCCGTACGACGAGGTCGAGTGGGAGCGCCGCGACGTCGTCATGACGAACTGGCGGGACGGCTCGATCAACTTCGAGCAGCGCGGCGTCGAGTTCCCGGGGTTCTGGAGCGTCAACGCGGCGAACATCGTCACGACGAAGTACTTCCGGGGTGCGGTCGGCACGCCCGAGCGGGAGACGTCGCTGCGCCAGCTGATCGACCGCGTGGTCCAGACCTACCGCAAGGCGGGCGAGGAGTTCGGCTACTTCGCGAGCGCGGCTGACGCCGAGGTCTTCGACCACGAGCTGACCTGGATGCTGCTGCACCAGGTGTTCAGCTTCAACTCGCCGGTCTGGTTCAACGTCGGCACCAAGTCGCCGCAGCAGGTCAGCGCGTGCTTCATCCTCTCCGTGGACGACTCGATGGACTCGATCCTCGAGTGGTACAAGGAGGAGGGCCTGATCTTCAAGGGCGGCTCCGGCTCGGGCGTCAACCTGTCCCGCATCCGCTCGTCCAAGGAGCTGCTGTCGTCCGGGGGAACGGCGAGCGGCCCGGTAAGCTTCATGCGCGGCGCCGACGCCAGCGCGGGCACCATCAAGTCCGGTGGCGCCACCCGGCGCGCGGCCAAGATGGTCATCCTCGACGTGGACCACCCGGACATCGAGGAGTTCGTCTCGACGAAGGCGCGCGAGGAGGACAAGATCCGCGCGCTGCGGGACGCCGGCTTCGACATGGACCTGGGCGGCGCCGACATCGTCTCGGTGCAGTACCAGAACGCCAACAACTCGGTGCGGGTCTCCGACGAGTTCATGAAGGCGTATGAGGAAGGCGCCGAGTTCGGTCTCCGCGGCCGGCTCAACGGCGAGGTCATCGAGACCATCGACGCCAAGAAGCTGTTCCGTGACATCGCCCGGGCCGCCTGGGAGTGCGCCGACCCCGGCCTGCAGTACGACGACACCATCAACGACTGGCACACCAACCCCGAGACGGGCCGGATCACCGCGTCCAACCCCTGCTCGGAGTACATGTCGCTGGACGATTCGTCCTGCAACCTGGCCTCGCTGAACCTGATGAAGTTCCTCAAGGCCGACGGCGGCTTCGAGGTGGAGAAGTTCGTCAAGAGTGTCGAGTTCATCATCACCGCGATGGACATCTCGATCTGCTTCGCCGACTTCCCGACCGAGCGGATCGGGATCACCACCCGGGCGTACCGGCAGCTCGGCATCGGTTACGCCAACCTCGGCGCGCTGCTGATGGCCTCCGGCCTGCCGTACGACTCCGACGGTGGCCGCAGTGTCGCCGCCGCGATCACCTCGCTGATGACCGGTACGGCGTACCGGCGTTCCGCCGAGCTGGCCGGCGTCGTCGGGGCGTACGAGGGCTACGCCCGTAACGCCGACGCGCACCAGCGCGTGATGCGCAAGCACGCCGCCGCCAACGACGAGGTCCGCGCCCAGGGCCCGGTCGCCACCGAGATCCTCCGTGAGGCCACCAAGCAGTGGAAGAACGGCAACAAGATCGGTGAGAAGCACGGCTGGCGCAACGCCCAGGCGTCGGTGCTCGCCCCGACCGGCACCATCGGCCTGATGATGGACTGCGACACCACCGGCATCGAGCCCGACCTGGCCCTGGTCAAGTTCAAGAAGCTGGTCGGCGGCGGTTCCATGCAGATCGTCAACCAGACCGTCCCGCGCGCGCTGCGCCGCCTCGGCTACCCCGAGGAGCAGGTCGAGGCGATCGTCGAGCACATCTCCGAGCACGGCAACGTGGTGGACGCGCCCGGCCTGAAGACCGAGCACTACGCGGTCTTCGACTGCGCCATGGGCGAGCGGTCGATCGCCCCGATCGGCCACGTCCGGATGATGGCGGCGGTGCAGCCGTTCATCTCCGGCGCGATCTCGAAGACGGTCAACATGCCGGAGTCGGCGACCGTCGAGGAGATCGAGGAGATCCACTACCAGGGCTGGAAGCTGGGCCTGAAGGCGCTCGCGATCTACCGCGACAACTGCAAGGTCGGCCAGCCGCTGTCGGCGGGCAAGACCGCCAAGGCCGCCGCCCCGGCCGCCGTCGAGGAAAAGACGGTCGAGAAGGTCGTGGAGAAGGTGGTCGAGTACCGCCCGATCCGCAAGCGCCTGCCGAAGAAGCGCCCCTCCGAGACGGTCTCCTTCTCGGTCGGCGGCGCGGAGGGCTACCTCACCGCGTCGTCCTACCCGGACGACGGCCTCGGCGAGGTCTTCCTGAAGATGTCGAAGCAGGGCTCGACCCTGGCCGGCGTGATGGACGCCTTCTCGGTCGCCATCTCGATAGGCCTTCAGTACGGCGTCCCGCTGGAGACGTACGTCAGCAAGTTCACCAACATGCGCTTCGAGCCGGCCGGTATGACCGACGACCCGGACGTGCGCATGGCGTCCTCGGTGATGGACTACATCTTCCGTCGCCTGGCGCTGGACTTCCTGCCCTACGACACCCGCGCCGAGCTGGGCATCTTCACCGCGTCCGAGCGCACCGCCCAGGCGCAGGCCGAGGCGCAGGCCGAGGCGGCCGCGGCCGACCTGGCCGTGACCAACATGGCCGAGTCGGCGCCGTCCGCGTCGATCGTCACGGTCGCCGAGGTCAAGGCCGCGACCACTCCGGAGAAGAAGGCCGGCTCGTCGACCGAGGTCCTCGAGCTGGTCACCGGGCACGCCGCCGACGCGCCGCTCTGCTTCACCTGCGGCACGAAGATGCGCCGCGCCGGCAGCTGCTACGTCTGCGAGGGCTGCGGCTCGACCTCCGGCTGCAGCTGATCGGGTCGTCGTGTGACGGGCGGTGCGCCGCGAAGCGCACCGCCCGTCAGCGCTTGTCGCGCAGCCACACGCCGAACTCGACCGCGGTCCGCACCCCGTCCTCCAGCACCGCCCGGTAGATGTCCCATCCGCAGACCTCGTCCGGGTACTCCGGCCGCTGGTGCCATATCGTCTTGATCGCCAGGATCGCCTGCCGCTCCTCGTCGGACAGTCGCCCGGCCAGCTCCCGGTGCCAGTCGCTGACGTCGGCGTGGTCGTCGTGGAGCCAGATCGACAGGTCGACGCGCCACTCGCCGAGCGTGATCGTCACGTGGTAGCGCTCGTCCCGCTTCTCCCCGCCGCGCTCGTCCCGGTAGGCGAAACCGGTCACGCCCGGGATCGTGACCGCTTTGCCGAGCAGCGCCAGCACGTCGGCCGGGTTGAACTGCGGGCCGCCGAGCAGCATCACGTCGAGCTCGCGCCAGACCATCAGCCCGGACACGTAGCTGCCCGTGGGGACGATCGGCCCCAGCGGCTCCAGCAGCTTCAGGACGGACTGTGCCTCCGCCTGCAGTTCCTCGGGCCGCATGTCGCTCTCCCTCCGGTTTCCGCCGATGCGCCGATGCCCATTGTGGGGCGTGCCCGGAGCGCGCTCGCTCCCGGCCCTACGGCGAATGCCCGGTGACCGGGGCGGCTTTAACGTGTAAGTTGAGCTGGTGAGCAGCGTTGACGTCGCACCCTCCCGGGTGAACTCGGCCAAGATCGCGGTGGGCGTCACGTTCGCCATGAACGGCCTGGCCCTCGCCGGCTGGCTGTCCCGCGCCCCCGCGATCCGGGACGGCCTGGAACTCTCCGTCGCCGGTTTCGGCCTCCTGCTGCTCTGCATGTCCGGCACCTCGGTCGCGTCGATCCCCCTCGCGGGCCCGCTGGTGCAGCGCTTCGGCCCGGCCCGCGCGGTCCTGATCGCCAGCATGGCCGAAGCGTTCGGCCTGGCCCTGCTCGCCACCGCGACCCTGCTCAGCTCGGTCCCGCTGGCCGGGATCGCCCTGCTCTTCTGCGGCTTCGGCACCAGCACCTGGGACGTCGCCATGAACGTCGAGGCCGCCGACGTCGAACGCCGCATCGGCCGCACGATCATGCCCCGCTTCCACGCCGGCTTCAGCCTCGGCACGGTCGCCGGAGCCGGCGTCGGCGCGGCCGCCTCCGCCGTCGGCGTGCCGATCTGGGTCCAGCTCTACGTCACCACCGTGATCGTCGTCGCCGTCCAACTCGCGGTCGTCCGCCGCTTCCTCCCGCACGTCGAACCCGAGCCCGGCACGAAACCGGCGATGACCGCCGGCCAGGTCTGGCGCGAACCGCGGACGATTCTGATCGGCCTGATCCTGCTCGGCTTCGGCTTCACCGAGGGCAGCGCCAACGACTGGCTCGCCATCAGCCTCGTCGACGGATACCACGCCGGTGACACGCTCGGCGCCATCGGCTTCGGCGTCTTCGTCACCGCGATGACTCTCGGTCGCATGTATGGCGGCGCCGCCGCCGACCGCTGGGGCCGCGTCCCGGTCCTGCGCCTGACCGCGGTCTCCGCCGCCGCCGGCGTCCTGCTGGTCGTCTTCGGCGGCTCGATCGAGTTCGCCCTGGCCGGAGCGCTCCTCTGGGGGCTCGGCGCCTCGCTCGGCTTCCCGATCGGCATGAGCGCCGCCGCCGACGACCCGTTGCACGCCGCCATGCGCGTCTCGGTCGCCGGCTCCATCGGTTACGGAGCGTTCCTGGCCGGGCCGCCGCTGATCGGCTTCCTCTCCGAGCACTTCGGGATCCTGCACGGCCTGCTCTGCGTCTTCGGCGCTCTGCTGCTGGGCCTGGCGGCCTCCCATGCCGCCAAGCCGCTCCGCGCCTGAATCTGCGCCGAACGCCGCCGTGTCCGCTTCTGATCGGACCCTTTGAAGATCAACTTCAAGATCTTCATGTCCTACGTCCGCTGTGGTCCTTCTCCGCCGCTCCCGCGGGGACCCCTCCGGGCCGAGCAGGGCGCAGGGCGCCCAGAACGCTCACCCTCCAGGGCGACCTCCGTGGCCGGTGGCGCTCACCCCGAAAACCCCTCGCTCCAGTCGCCCCTGATTCACGCCTGCCCACCCGCGCGGGCTCATGCCGACCCGCCCCTCGCGTCCGCGTCCGCCCGCCGGGGGCGCCGTTCCACGTTGACAACAGCTCTGTGGCGAGGCCGGCTCCTGGTGAGTGGCGCAGCGCGGTGGTGGCGGAGCGGCCAGTGTGATGGTGGTGAGGCGGCGCGTCCAGTGAGGCGGAGCGTGGTGGTGAGGCGGCGGGCGGCCGGTGAGACAGAGGGCGGGTGAGGCGGCGGGCGTCCGGTGAGGCGGAGCGTGGTGGTGAGGCGGTGAGCGGCTGGGCGAGGCAGATCGTGTGGTGAAGCGCCGAGCGCCGTGGCGGGAGTGCGGCCGAGCGGTGGGCGGCGGGTATGGGGTGTGGCCGCGGTGGGCAGCAGCGGAGACGGGTCAGCGGTGTTCGCTGAGGAAGCCGGTGATGAGGGACGCCAGCTGGGCCGGCTGCTCGGCCACCATCGCGTGTGACGCCCCGGCCAACTCGTGGTGGAGCAGACCCGGCGCCGCCTGGGCCTGTGCCAGCAGGAAGCGGCGATGAGCCGCATACAGCTCCGCGAACGGCTCCTGTTCCGGCAGCGACCGAGTCGCCAGCACGAGCAGCGCCGGGCAGGTGATCGCGGCGTAGACCGGGGTCAGGTCCAGCGAGTTCAGCAGTGCGCGCAACTGGGTGGTGGTCTCGAACGACGGGCGGAACGTGGCTCGTCCGTCCTTGCCCTGGATCACGTTGCGCCGGAAGCCTTCGATCCACACCTTCTCGTCGGCGCCGAGGTTGCGGGCGACGGTCCGCTGACGGTCGACCAGGGCGGCCAGTTCTGCGGAGCCGACGGTCTGGCCGGCGGCGGCTTCCACCATGTCGAAGGCCGCAGTGAGTCGTTCCAGTTCGGCCGCGGCTCGCTCCGTGCCGAGGCCGGGGAGCTGGGCCGGATCGTTGGGCGGCGGGTTCCCGTCGAGGCTGATCACGCCGGGTGACTCCGGGTGGCGCTCGCCCCAGTAGGCGGCCAGCATCCCGCCGAGGGAGTGCCCGACGACCGCGGGCCGTTCCAGTTCGAGCTCGACGCAGACCGCGGCCAGGTCGCCGAGCGCGGCGTCCCAGCTCCACGGGCCGTCGGCGGATCGGCCGTGCCCGCGCAGGTCGACGGTGACCACGCGATGGTGTGGTCGTAACGCCCGGGCGAGCGTGGTCATGTGCGCCAGGTTGCCGCCGGCGCCGTGCACGAGGAGCAGCGGGGGCTGCTCACCCCCGAAGTCGCGGACGGCGATCTGCACGTTCCCCACGTCGACAAGACTGTCGTGAATCATTGGCCCTCATCGTCATCGTCGAAGTTGTCGGCGAGGCGTTCCGCCTGCCGCCCGTGGCCGAAATCCTCGGCCACGCGAATGTCGTCGGCCGGCCCCGCGAAGTCGGCCGTCAAGCCCGGGCCGGGAGGCGATTGACCGGCCGCCAGCAACCTCGCCCGCACCGCGCTGACCGGCACCCCACCGTCGGGGTGCCGTGGCAGCTTGCCCCGCCGCACCAGGTCGTGCACCCCTTGCCGGCTGATGCCGAGCATTGCCCCGGCCATCGCCAGTGACACCGACTCGGCGAACGGATGCCCGACCCGCCGCGCCACCGCCTGCCCGAGCGGCGTCCGCCACCACTCCACCGGCGGCGCGAACGCGTGGTCGTCGGGGTAGAGCGTGCCGATCAGTCGCGCGAGGACGTGCACCGCCTCCGGCCCGGGGCCGGACGAGATGACGAACGCCCAGTCCAGCGCCTGCCGGTGGAGTCGCCGCCGCACTTCCTCCACGCTGTGGTGGCCGTCGAGCAGGATCTCCAGCGGGTCGGTCAGGCGGATGTCGAGCAGTCTCACGATCTGCTCGGCCAGTGCCTCTGTCTCCCGCATGCCCCGATCCTCCCGCTACTTGACAAGCCCCGTCAAGTAGCGTGCGACGGACCACACGATCACGGTCCGTACGCGAAGAAGTTCCGGCTTCCGTCAGGCGCCTCCCGGGCAATAAGGTGTGCCCCGAAACCCGGGAGGAGCCCTCGTGCGTAGAGTCGGAGCCGCGCTCGGCGTCGTCGCGTTGCTCGCCGTCTCCGGCTGCAAGGAGAAGGCGGAGGCAACCGTCGAGGAGCCGCCTCCGGTCACCATCGAGGTGGCTCCGGCCGCGTCCGCGGGTGGCGCCTGCATCCTCTGGGACTGGGCGTTGATCAAGGAAAAGGTCGGGGTCGACTTCTCCGTGGCGGCGTCCGGCCAGGTCGACGACACCTCCACGTGCGTGGTGCAGACGGTGGAGGCCTCGTGGCCGGACCTGTCGATCTCCGTGGTCGACCAGACGAAGGCGGACGCGAAGATCTTCATGGCGACCCGGGCGCCGAAGAAGTCGGTCGCGCTCAAGGGGCTGGGCAAGGCCGGCTATCGGCTGAACACCGCGGCGGGCTCCGGGCACGGCCCGTCGGTGGAGATCGGCTGGCTGAGTGAGGCCGCCCAGCTCCAGACGTTGAGGTTCACCTTCGCCAAGGGGGCGTCGAACTCGGCCGTGACCAGGATGAACAGCGGCCTGCTGGAGCTGGCCAAGGCGATGGACACCACCGACGGCTGAGAAGCCGCCGGCGGTTCACCGGGCAGGAGCTAACGAGCGGCGACGAACACCCGGGACGCCACCTCACGCGGCAGCCGGATCTTGTCGCCGGACTTGTCGATGGTGACCCCGTCCCGCTCCTGGGCGACCGTCACGGTCGTCCCCGGGTCGATGCCGGCGGCGTGCAGCTGGCGCAGCACGTCCGCGTTCGTCTGGACGCTCTCACAGATGCGGGACACCACGACGCTGCCGGTCAGCCCGGGGAACGCCAGGTTGCGCTCGCCGTGACCGAGCGGGTCGGTGCTGTCGTCCTCGAGCAGGCCGAGCCGCTCCAGGCCGGGGATCGGATTCCCGTACGGCGAGCGGGTGGGCTTGTTCAGCAGCTCGTAGACCCGGCGCTCGACCGAGTCGCTCATCACGTGTTCCCACCGGCACGCCTCCTCGTGGGCTTCTTCCCACGGCATGCCGATGACGTTGACCAGTAGTAGTTCGGCAAGGCGGTGCTTGCGCATGACGGAGACGGCGGTGCTCCGCCCCTCCTCGGTCAGCACCAGGTGACGGTCACCCTCGACGGTGAGCAGACCGTCCCGCTCCATGCGGGCGACCGTCTGACTGACCGTGGGGCCGCTCTGGTGCAGGCGCTCGGCGATGCGAGCCCGAAGCGGAGGCACGCCTTCTTCTTCGAGTTCGAGAATGGTCCGGAGATACATCTCGGTGGTGTCGACAAGGTCGTTCACGATGCGGTCCTCCCAGCAGCGATGTTACCGCGCGGCGGGGGGTTGACATCCGCCCCGAGCAAGTGCCAGGAGACCCTACCGGAGGAGGCGCTACGAGTGCCTCCCCAGACACCCCGTGGGAGCATGTCGCCATGGCGGACGAAACGACGGCGGTGGTCTGGGACCGGGCCCTTCTCGACTACGACATGGGTGACCATCCGTTGAACCCGGTCCGGGTCGAGCTGACCATGGCGCTCGCCCGCGACCTGGGCGTGCTCGATCGTCCCGGTGTGCAGTTGATCACCCCGCGCCCGGCGACCGAGGCCGAGCTGACCCGGGTGCACCGGGAGGACTACCTGGACGCGGTGCGCCAGGCCCCGATCGATCCGTTCTTCCTCGGCTGGGGGCTGAACACGCCGGACAATCCGGTTTTCGACGGCATGCACGACTCGTCGGCGCGGATCTGCGGCGCCAGTATCGCGGCCGCCGAGGCGGTCTGGCACGGCTCGGCCCGCCGCGCGGTGAACGTGGCCGGCGGCCTGCACCACGCGATGCCGGCCCGGGCGGCCGGCTTCTGTGTCTACAACGATCCGGCGGTGGCGATCGCCTGGCTGCTGGACCACGGCGCGCAGCGGGTGGCCTACATCGACGTGGACGTGCATCACGGCGACGGGGTGCAGGCGATGTTCTACGACGATCCGCGGGTGCTGACGGTCAGCGTGCACGAGACGCCGCTGGCGCTCTTCCCGGGCACCGGTTTCTGCGACGAGACGGGCGGGCCGGGCGCCGAGGGCACCGCGGTGAACGTGCCGTTGCCGCCGGGCACCGGTGACGTGGGCTGGTTGAAGGCGTACCACGCGGTGGTGCCGTCGGTGGTCCGGGCATTCGCCCCGGAGATCATCGTGAGTCAGTGCGGGGCGGACGCGCACCGGCTGGACCCGCTGGCCGACCTGATGCTGTCGGTCGACTGTCAGCGCGCGGCCTACGTGGCGATGCGCGAGCTGGCCGACGAGCTGTGCGGCGGCCGCTGGGTGGCACTCGGCGGCGGTGGTTACGCCCTGGTCGAGGTCGTGCCACGGGCGTGGTCACACCTGCTGGCGGTGGCGACCGGCGCGCCGCTGGACCCGTCGACGCGTACCCCCCTGTCGTGGCGGAAGATGGCGACTGAGCGACGGCCGGGCGCCGCTGTCCCCGAGACGATGGGCGACGGCCCGTCTCCACCAGCGCAAACGTGGTCGCCGGGCACCGAGGACGACCCGGTCGACCGCGCGATCATGGCGGCTCGCCTGGCGGTCTTCCCGCTGCACGGGCTCGACCCGCACGACCCCCGGGACTGAGACCGATGGAGCGCAGCGCAGACGTCCTGCTGGCCGACGGCAGTGCCGTGCACCTGCGGCAGATCCGTCCGGATGACGCCCCGGCGATCGTGGAGTTCCACTCCCGGATGAGCGACCGCACGCGCTATCTTCGCTACTTCTCGCCCTATCCGCGCATTCCGGAGCGGGACCTGCAGCGGTTCGTCAACGTCGACCACCGGGACCGGGAGGCGTTCGTCACGGTCGCCGCCGACGGCCGTATCACTTCCGTCGGGCGGTACGAACGTCTCGGCCCCGACTCCGCGGAGGCCGAGGTCGCGTTCGTCGTGGAGGACGCCCAGCAGGGCCGGGGGATCGGGTCGGTGCTGCTGGAGCATCTGGCCGACGCCGCCCGTGACCACGGCATCCGCCGGTTCGTGGCCGAGGTCCTCCCGGAGAACGGCGGGATGCTGCGCGTTTTCGGTGACTCCGGTTACCAGGTGCAGCGCCGGTATGCCGACGGCGTGGTCCACCTCGGGTTCCCGATCGCGCCGACCGAGAAGTCGCGGGAGGTGCAGGAGTCGCGGGAGCACCTGACCGAGTCACGCTCGATCGCCCGGCTGATCGCCCCGCGCGGCATCGCCATCTACGGCGCCAGCGCGAGCGGGCACGGGATCGGCGCGGCGATGCTCGGCAATCTGCGGGACGGGGGCTACACCGGCGCGGTCGTGCCGGTGCACCCGTCGGCGGAGCGGGTGGCCGGGCTCACGGCGTACCGGACGGCGTCCGATGCCGGAACCCCCGTCGACCTGGCCGTGATCGCCGTGCCGGCCGAGCAGGTCGGGGCGGCCCTGGCCGACGCGGCGTCGGCGGGCGCCGGCGGGGTGGTGATCGGCTCGGCCGGGTTCGCCGAGGCCGGCGCGGAGGGCGCGGCCCGGCAGCGGCAGTTGATCGAGACGGCGCACGCGGCCGGTCTGCGGGTGGTCGGCCCGAGCAGTTTCGGGATCGCCAACACGGATCCGGCGATCCGGCTGAACGCGACGATGGCGCCGCGGCTGCCGGCGGCCGGGCGGGTCGGGTTCTTCGCGCAGAGCGGCGCGCTCGGGGTGGCGCTGCTCGCCGAGGCGGACCGGCGCGGGCTGGGACTGTCGAGCTTCGTCTCGGCCGGCAACCGCGCCGACGTGTCCGGAAACGATCTGTTGCAGTACTGGCGGGACGACCCCGGCACCGACGTTGTCCTGCTCTACCTGGAGACGTTCGGCAACCCGCGCAAGTTCGCCCGCCTGGCCCGCCGGATGAGCCGGGTCAAGCCGGTCGTCGCGGTGGCCTCGGCGACCCGCCCGCCCGGTCTGGCCGGTGATCTCCCCGGCCCGGACGCGCACGCGGTCACCGCCCTGTTCGCCCGTTCCGGGGTGATCCGGGTGGACACCGTGCAGGAGCTCTTCGACGTCGGCATGCTCCTGGCCCACCAGCCGCTGCCGGCCGGTCGCCGGGTGGCCGTGGTCGGCAACTCGTCGGCGCTGGCCGCGCTGGCCGAGGTCGCGTGCCGGGCGGCGGGCCTGGTCGTGGCCGAGGGCTACCCGCACGACCTGAGCCCGATGGCCTCCGCGCACGACCTGGCCGACGCGCTCGCCGACGCCGCGGTCGACGACCGGGTGGACGCGCTGGTCGTGGTCTTCGCCCCGGTCGTGCCGGGTCAGCAGCTCTCCGAGGAGGACGCGGATTTCGCGGCGGCCCTGGCCAGCGTCGCCCTCGCGGGGGAGAAGCCGACCGTCGCCACGCTGGTCTTCGGCAAGGTCCCGCCGCGCGTCCCGGTCTACATGTCGGTCGAGGAGGCGGTCCGCGCCCTGGCGCGGGTCGTCAACTATGCGGAGTGGCTGCGTCGTCCGCCCGGTCAGATGCCGGCGCTGTCCGGAATTGATCCCGCCGCCGCAGAGTCCGCCTCATCCGCCACGGAACTGCTGACGGCGTACGGGATCGAGGTCGTCCCCTCGATCCTGGCCGCGGACGCCGACGAGGCGGTCGCGGCCGCCGACCAGCTCGGATACCCGGCCGCGCTCAAGGCTGCGGGTGGTGGCCTGCGCCATCGCATCGACCTCGGTGCGGTTCGCCTCGCTCTTCAAGATCAAGACGATTTGCGTACGGCCTATGCCGACCTCGCCACCACCTTCGGCCCCGAGGTCCTGGTCCAGACGATGGTCGCCCCCGGCGTCGCCTGCGTCGTCGAGGTGGTCGAGGACCCCGCCTTCGGCCCGGTCGTCGGCTTCGGTCTCGGCGGGGTCGCCAGTGAGCTGCTCGGCGACCTCGCCTGGCGCGCCGCCCCGCTCACCGACCGTGCCGCCGAGGCGCTGGTCGACGAGCCGCGGGCGGCGCCGCTCCTGCACGGTTACCGCGGTTCGACGCCGGTCGACCGGGCCGCGCTGATCGATCTGTTGCTGCGGGTCGGCCGGCTCGCCGACGAGCACCCGCGGGTGCGATCGCTGCTGCTCAACCCGGTGCTGGCCCGGCCCGGCGGCTTCTCCGTGCTGCACGCGGCGGCGGAAATAGGCGAGCCCGGCATCCGTCCGGACACCGGGCCCCGCCGATTGAACTAGGAGGATCAGACCGCGTACGCCTCGAGGCGGGACGCCCGCTCCGGGTCGCGCAGCTTCAGCATCGTCACCTTCTCGATCTGGCGGATGCGCTCGCGGCTCAGGCCGAACTCGCGGCCGACCTCGTCGAGGGTGCGCTGCCGGCCGTCGTCCAGGCCGAAGCGCAGCCGGATCACCGCCGACTCCCGCTCGGAGAGGGTGGCCAGCACGATCTCCACCTCGCTGCGCAGTTCGCCCTGCGAGACGCCCTCACCGGGCTGGTTCGGGTCGACCGCGGCGACGAAGTCACCGAGCGCGCTCTCCCCGTCCTCACCGACGGCCTGGTCGAGGCTGACCGGCTCACGGTCGTACGAGATGAGCTCGATGACCTGGAACTCCGGCACCGCCATGGCCACGGCGATCTCCGCGACGCTGGGCTCGCGGCCGAGCTGGGTGGCCAGGTCGCGCCGGGCCCGCACCATGCGGTTGACCTGCTCGACCATGTGCACCGGGATGCGGATGGTGCGGGCCTGGTCGGCCATCGCGCGGGTGATCGCCTGGCGGATCCACCACGTCGCGTACGTCGAGAACTTGTAGCCCTTGGTGTAGTCGAACTTCTCGACCGCGCGGATCAGGCCGAGGTTGCCCTCCTGGATCAGGTCCAGGAACGCCATGCCGCGACCGGTGTAGCGCTTGGCGATGCTGACGACCAGTCGCAGGTTCGCCTCGAGCAGGTGGTTCTTCGCGGCGCGGCCCTCGGTGATGATGACCCGCAGCAGCGGCGCCAGCTCGTCGCCGGCGGCCGGGAGCTTCTCCTCGGCGTAGAGGCCGGCCTCGATCCGCTTGGAGAGGGTGACCTCCTCCACCGCGGTGAGCAGGCGGGTGCGGCCGATGCCGTTGAGGTATGCCCGGACCAGGTCGGCGGAGACGCCGCGCTCGTCCGTCGCGTCGAGGTCGGCCTGCGGCTCGACTTCGTCCGTCATGCTGTCCTCAACCGTCGCCTTCGTCGTCTCCAGGCTCACTGGAAGCCCCTCCCCGTTTGTCGTGCCTGCCAGCCACTTCCGTGCCGGTGACGTGAAGCTTCGTCGCAGGCGCGTTAAGCGGAGGTGAGGCCAGCGTCCAGGTGGCATGAATCAGGGAGAACCCTGACGTCGGCAAGCCGACAAGCCTGGGTGAAACGGACGATCATTCTTGTCGTACGGGGCTAATGTGCAGGCGTGGTCTTCAAGCGGATGCTGCAAGCGCTCGGTGTCGGTGGTCCTTCCGTCGACACCGTCCTGACCAATCCCAACTGCCGTCCCGGCGGCTTTCTCGACGGCCGGGTCCACGTCGTCGGGGGCGACCACGCGGTCGACGTGGAATATGTCGCGATCGGCCTGATGACGCGGGTCGAGGTGGAGAGCGGCGACAACGAGTACCAGACCAATCAGGAGTTCCATCGTCAGCGGCTGACCGGCTCGTTCCGGTTGGAGCCGGGCGCGCGGCACGAGGTCCCGTTCCGGTTCGAGGTGCCCTGGCAGACGCCGATCACCGAGGTGTACGGGCAGCGCCTGCACGGCATGACGATGGGTCTGGCCACCGAGCTCGAGGTGGCCCGCGCCGTCGACAAGTCGGATCTGGACGCGGTGCAGGTGCATCCGCTGCCGGCTCAGGAGCGCATCCTGGAGGCGCTGCTGCGGCTCGGTTTCCGCTTCCACAAGGCGGACGTGGAGCGCGGCCGGGTCTACGGCGTGGAGCAGGAGCTGCCGTTCTATCAGGAGATCGAGTTCCACCCGCCGGCGCAGTACGCGAGCGGCATCAACCAGCTGGAGCTGACGTTCCTGCCCACGCCTCGCAAACTGCAGGTGGTGCTGGAGCTGGACAAGCGCGGTGGTCTGTTCACCGAGGGGCACGACGCGTTCGGCAGTTTCGACGTCGACTACGCCACCGTGGATCAGGTCGACTGGACCACTCAGCTCGACGACTGGCTGCGCCAGTCCGCCCGGCGTCGCGGGATCTTCTAGTATTCCCCTGTTTTTCATTCACAGGGGGGAATATTTAGATGCGTAGGTTATGGACCGCGCTGGTGTCGCTGGCGGTCGTGGGGGTGGTCGCGGTCGTGCCGTCCCCGGCGACGGCCGCTGAGCCCGACCCGGTGATCGGGGGCGCCGTCTTCAACAATCCCTCCGGGGCCGTCTCCGCGCAGTATGCGATCTACCAGCAGATCGCCCGGATCGTCGACCGGGTGCCGGCGGGCGAGACGATCCGGATGTCGTGGCTCGACTTCAACAACCCGGTCGCGGCCGGTCAGGCCGACACGACGGAGGTGCCGAACCTCGTCGAGCGGCTGAAGACGGCGCACCAGCGTGGCGCCAACGTGCAGATCATCCTGAACTACGGGTCGTACGACGACGCCGCCGGCAACCGGATCTACCCGGGCCTGGCCCTCGCGAACGAGTTGGGCACGGACGCCTCGGCCCCGTCCTTCGTGATGTTCTGCCGGGACGGCGCCGGCTGCATCGCCAAGCAGCCGTCCTACGGGGTGCTGGCCTACAACCACAACAAGTTCCTGCTGGCATCCCGGATCGTGCTCAACGGCGGCGCCTCGGTGAGCAACGTGACGTTCCAGTCGTCGGGCAACCTGACGACCTGGGACGCCGACACCGCGTACAACAACTCGATCACCTGGAGCGAGGCGAGTTCGTACGCCAACTACGTGACCTACTTCAACGACCAGAAGAAGTACGGGCCGCTGGCGACCGGTGACGAGGACTACTACCACGTCGGCTCGACCAACGACGTGTACAAGACCCACTTCTTCCCGCGGGCGTCGACCGACGGGAACGGGGGACAGACGTCCACCGACACGATGATCTCGGTGCTGAACTCGGTGGCGTGCTCGTACAAGGGCACCTCGGACGGGCTCACCCACCAGACCGACATCCGGGTGGTGATCTGGGGCTTCTCCCGTACCGAGCTGGCCAAGAAGCTGGCCGCCCTGGCCAAGGCCGGTTGCTGGGTGGACGTCGTTTACGCCGGTGGTCCCGCGAACAACCCGTACGCCTACACCAGCGAGAACGTGGTCAACGCGCTGAAGGCCGGTGGCGCCAGCCTCGGGCTGCACAGCTGCGCGGTGTCGTTCGACGGCCGGACCCTCAAGCCGCACAGCAAGTACATGCTGATCGACGGTCAGTACGACGACGACCAGATCCCGCGGGTCTTCACCGGCAGCGCGAACTACACGTTCTCCTCGCTGCGGGGTGCGGACGAGACGATCGTCCGGGTGCGCAGCGCCGACCTCCACCGCCAGTACCTGACGAACTTCTACAAGGTCCGGGACACCTGCAGCGGCAAGATCGCCCCGTCCTGATCAGAGTTCCAGCAGGATCGTGCGCGGTCCGACGTTGACGCTCTCCACCAGCATGTGCGCCCGGAAGCGGCCGGTCTCGACGGTCGCTCCCCGGGCGCGCAGTGCTTCCACGTACGCCATGACCAGCGGCTCGGCGACCTCGGCGGGCGCGGCCGCGTTCCAGGTCGGGCGACGGCCCTTGCGCGCGTCGCCGTACAGCGTGAACTGGCTGACGACCAGCAGCGGCGCGTCCACGTCGGAGGCGGACCGCTCGTCGTCGAGGATCCGCAGCTCCCACGTCTTGCGGGCCAGCTCGGCCGCTTTCGCCGGGGTGTCGTCGTGCGTCACCCCGACCAGCACGAGCAGCCCGTCGGTGATCTTCCCGATCACCTCGTCGTCCACCGTGACGCTCGCCCGGCTGACCGTCTGCACCAGTGCCCGCATGTCGCCTCCCGTCCGCCCGCGACGGTAGCCGACGGCTCAGCCGGCCTGGTCGCTGGTGTACTCGTCGGCCGGCGTGCGCAGCGCGCCGGTGGTGGCGTCCCCGGTGGTCGTCGGCGCCACCCCGGGTCCGGTCCGTGGACGGTTCGGGAAACTGGCGGGTCCGGCGGTGCCACCGGTCGTGGTCATCACGCCCTCGCCCGCCGGTCCGCCGTTGCGCAGCTCTTCCGGGTCGGTGTCCGCGCTGATCGTGCTGGACAGCCCGGGGTCCGGGTCGCCGCCCCGCTCCTCGCGGTAGCTGTTCGGTTCGCGCAGCGCCTCCGCGGCGTAGTCGCTCCCGGCGATCTCCTCTTCGACGCTGTGTCGTGAGTCGCTCATGTGCACCTCCGTGTCGGATCGTCCCCGAATGCCCACGCCGCGCCGGCCGAAACCCGGTGGAGATCCACTTAAGTACGTCAATAGCACGTCGGTGCCCCACGGTTCGGTGTCAGGATTTGCCAGGTCGGAGGCGGTTTCGAGCCCGGCGACCCGGCCGGGCGGCGCGCCCTGCGATCGAGGTGGAACTGGTCCCGCGCGCCTTCTGCGCCGGACCGACCGGACTCAGACGGGAGAATCACCCATGCCCCTCACCAGCACCAGCGGAGGGCGTACCACCGAAGCCACACGCCCGGCGCGCCCGGCGCCCACGTCCGCCGCCGCCCGCCCGGCCCGGGGCGCCGCGGACAACGACGCGACCCGCCGCCAGGCCCGATCGGTGGCCAAGCAGCAGCAGGCGGCCGAGCGGATCGCGGCGGCGACCGCCGAGATCTCGGCCCAGAACGCCGAGGCGGCCGAGGCGTCGCGTCAGCTCACCGAGTCGATGCAGCAGATCGCCGCGGGCGCCGAGGAAGCCTCGGGTGCGACCCAGCAGAGCCTGGCCGCGATGAACCAGATCGAGGACCGGGTCGGCCGGCAGGAGTCGACCACGCGTCAGGTGGCCGAGCTCAGCCAGGCGCTGCAGGTCCTGCTCAACGAGACCCGCAACGGGATCAACGGCCTGCTGGCCAACGTCGATCAGGCCTCCAGCCGGCAGACCGAGTCGGTCGTCACCATCACCGAGCTGGAGAAGCAGGCCGACGAGATCGGCGAGATCGTCAAGACCGTCGCGCACATCGCCGACCAGACCAACCTGCTGGCGCTGAACGCGGCGATCGAGGCGGCTCGCGCCCGCCAGCACGGCAAGGGCTTCGCGGTGGTCGCCGACGAGGTGCGGACGCTCGCCGAGACCAGCGAGCGCAGCGCCCGGCAGATCCGCGACCTGATCGACGAGGTGCGCAACAGCGTCACCGAGATCGCCGCGGCCGTGCAGGGCTCCGCCGAGACCGCCAAGGGCGAGGTGGAGAAGGGCAAGACGATCACCAGCCAGCTGGAGACCGTCCGGGCCGACATGGGCACGATCATGACCGGCGCCACCGAGATGGCCGCCACCGCCCAGCAGGCCATGCGCGCGGCCGGCAGCGCCAAGCAGCGCTCCGAGGAGATCGCCGCGGCGGCCGAGCAGCAGTCCGCCGCCTGCGAGGAGTCGCTGCAGACGGTCGGGCAGCAGACCCAGGCACTGCGGCAGAGTGAGCAGGCCGCCGAGGCGCTGGCCGAGGTCTCCGAGACCCTGCGCAGCAGCACCGACATCGCCAAGAGCGCCGAGGACGTGGCCTCCACGGCGGAGGAGCTGTCCGCCGCGGTGGAGGAGATCAACCGCGCCGCCACCCAGATCGACACCGCGATCAAGGAGATCAACACGGGCGCCCGGACGGCCGCCGAGAAGGGTCAGCAGACCGCTGAACTGGTCAACGGTATCGAGCAGGGCGCTCAGCTCTCGGCCGAGCGGGGCGGCGCCGCGGTGGAGCGCGCGGACGCGATCCTCGAGGTGCTCAGCACCAACAAGGAGGCTGTCGACTCGATGATCGAAGCGATCGGCCGGGCCGCCCGCGAGGGCATCGACAACGTCCGGAAGGTCACCGAGCTCGAGCAGATCTCCCGCCGGATCGACAAGATCGTCGACGCCATCGCCAACGTCTCGATCCAGACCAACATGCTCGCGGTGAACGGCTCGGTCGAGTCGGCCCGGGCCGGCGAGTTCGGCAAGGGCTTCGCCGTGGTCTCCACCGACATCCGCAACCTGGCCCGGGACTCGGCCGACAACGCCGACCGGATCAAGGACCTGGTCAAGTCGGTGCAGGACCGGATCGTCGAGGTCCGCGGTGACCTGGAGGAGACCAGCCGGCAGGCGCTGGCCGAGGTCGAGGCGGCCAAGGCGACCACGTCGCGGCTGGAAGAGATCGAACGGGACATGCAGCAGGTGCGCAGCGGCAACGAGGAAGTCCGGGAGTCGGCTCAGGAGATCGCCAAGGTGCTCGGCGAGGTGAAGATCGGCCTGGAGCAGATCTCCGCCTCCGCCAACGAGGCCGAGCAACTCGCCGGGCAGGCCGCCACCGCCGCGCGGGAGCAGGCCCAGGGTGCCGAGGAACTGGCGGCCGCGGTCGAGGAGATCGCCGCGCTCGCCGACGAGCTGCAGAACGCGAGCTGATCATGGACGACATCGAGCTGGACGAGGAGGGCGAGTCCTCCGACTACGTCACCTTCGACATGGTGGGGGAGCGGTACGCCTTCCCGATGCGCCGGGTCCAGGAGATCATCCGGATGCCCTCGGTGGTGAAGGTGCCGCTCGGCCCTCCGTCCCTGGAGGGGCTGGCGAATCTGCGTGGCCGCGTCCTGCCGGTGGTCAACCTGCGGCAGTGCTGCGCGATGGCGCACGCCGACCACGACGAGACGACCCGGGTGATCGTGGTGGACGGCGGGGTTCCGCTCGGTTTCGTGGTGGATCGGGTGGCTAGCGTGATCAGCATCGACCCGTCGGCCCTGGAGTCGGCCGAGGCGGTGCAGTCCACAGTCCGCTCCGACGTGCTGGTCGGGGTGATCAAGTCGGATGACGGCGAGATGACCACGGTCCTCGACGTGGACCAGCTGATCGGCACGCAGTTCGCCCGCCTGGCCGAGAAACGTGGTGGCGGCGGCCGGGACGCGGCGACGCCCCGGGTGGCCGGCGAGCCGGGTCCGGAGACGGAGTCGGACGACACGCTGGAGCTGGTCAGCTTCGCGGTCGAGGGCCAGGAGTACGCCCTGCCGATCGACCAGGTGCAGGAGATCGTCCAGGCGCCGGAGTCGGTCAGCCACGTCCCGAACGCGGGCAGCCAGGTGCTCGGCGTGATCGACCTGCGCGGCCGGCTGCTGCCGGTGGTGAGCATGCGCCGGGTCTTCGGCTTGCCGATCACGCCGCTCGAGCCGCAGAACCGGATCGTCGTCGTCTCCCTGACCGACGGCGTGGTCGGTGTCGTGATGGACACCGTGCGCGAGGTGCTGCGGGTGCCGCACCAGTTGGTCGCCCCGCTGCCCGGGGTGGTCGCCGGTGAGGGCCGCAAGACCGAGGTGGAGTCGGTGTGCCGGCTCGAGGACGGCAAGCGGCTGGTCTCGGTGCTCAGCGTGAACCGGATGTTCGACTCGCCCGAGGTGCGCGACGAGCTCGCCGAGTATCGGGACGACGACCAGGAGGCGATCATGGGCAGGCCCGGTGAGGTGGACGACGGCCGCGGCGACGAGGAGCTGTTCGTCGTCTTCCGGCTCGACGACGAGGAGTACGCCGTCGACGTCGACGCGGTGCAGGAGATCATCCGGGTCCCGGAGGCCCTGATCCGCGTGCCGAAGTCCTACAGCTTCGTGGAAGGCCTGGTCAACCTGCGCGGCACGGTGCTGCCGGTGGTGGACCTGCGGACCCGGCTCGGCCTGATCCGCACCGAGCGGGACGAACGGCAGCGGATCGTGGTGCTGATCATCGGCGGGGTCCGGACCGGTTTCATCGTCGACTCGGTGGCCGAGGTCGCCCGGGTCGGCCGCAACGTTCTCGAACCGGCCCCGGAGCTCTCCGAGGAGCAGGCGCGCGTGGTGTCGCGGGTCGCCAACCTGCCCGACCAGCAACGGATGCTGCTGCTCGTACAGGTGGATCAGTTGCTCGCGGCCGAGCAGGCCGTCGCGGCGGCGGGGCTGTGCGAGAACGTCGTCGACGAGGCGCTTGCCGGGGTCTGAGGCAATGGCGACATCGGTACTGGTGGTCGACGACTCGGCGCTGATGCGCCGCGCCCTCAAGGGGATGCTGGCGGATGCCGGCGACTTCGAGGTGCACACGGCCCGCAACGGGGTGGACGCGCTGGAACAGCTGGAACGCGTCCACCCGGACGTGGTCACGCTCGACGTGAACATGCCGGAGATGGACGGGCTCACCTGCCTGGCCAAGATCATGGAAAAGCAGCCGACCCCGGTCGTCATGGTCTCCTCGCTGACCGAGCACAACGCCCTGGTCACCCTCGAAGCGCTGCAACTGGGCGCGGTCGACTACGTGCCCAAGCCGGGTGGCACGGTCTCGCTCAACATCGACGAGGTCTCCACCGAGCTGGTCAGCAAGGTGCGCGGCGCGGCCCGGGCGAAGATCAAGAAGTCCACCGGGCTGTCCCAGCGGATCAAGGCGGGCGCTCCACCGGCGCGCGTGGACCGGCCGAGGACCGGCACGGTCGACCTCGTCCTGATCGGCTCCTCCACGGGCGGGCCGGCGCTGCTGTCCGACCTGCTCCCGCAACTGCCCGGCACGCTGGCCGCGCCGGTCGTGGTGGCCCAGCACATCCCGGCCTCGTTCACCGCGCCGCTGGCCCGCCGGCTCGACGAGACCTGCGCGCTGCGAGTGCACGAGGTCGACCGGATCATGACGGTCCGCCGCGGCAACATCTACATCGGCCGGGGCGGCGCCGACGTCCTGGTGGCGCGGCGCACCGACGGCATGATCGTGAAGTCCGCGCCGGCCGCCCCGGAGTACCGCTGGCATCCCAGCGTGGACCGGATGGTGCAGTCGGCCAGCCGCTACGTCGACCCGCAACGGCTGGTCTGCGTGCTGCTGACCGGCATGGGCGACGACGGCGCCACGGAGATGGCCGCGGTCCAGGCCGCCGGCGGGCGAACCATCGCCGAGTCGGAGGAGACCGCCGTGGTCTGGGGCATGCCCGGTGAACTGGCCCGCCGGGGCGGGGCCACCGAGGTGCTGCCCGCGTACGAGATCGCCGGTCGCCTGGCCGACTGGGTGCGCTGAGAAGGGTTGAACATCATGGGACTGGTCCGCAAACAGGCCCCCGAGCCGGAGGCGACACGGACGCTCGGCCCGGACGAACTCGTCCGGCAACTCGACGACCCGGACCCGGAGCGCCGCCGCGAGGCCGCGCTGGACCTGACCGGTGTGCCGGACGCGATCCCCGAACTGCTGGCCCGGGCCGGGCTGGAGACCGAGCCGCGGGCCCGCGACGCGGTGCTGACCACGCTCGCCGGGCACGACACCGAAGCGGTCGCGGCCGGGCTGGCGGTGCATCTGGCCAGCGACGACGCCGGGCTGCGGACGGCGGTGGCGGAGGCGCTGGCCACCATGCCGCGGTCGGTGCCGGCGCTGCTGCCGAGCCTGACCTCGGCGCCGGACCACGACGTACGCGTGATGACCGCCATGGTCCTCGCCGACCTCCCGGATCCGGCCGCGCGTGACTGGCTGATCCGGATGATCAGCGAGGACGACCATCCGAACGTGGTGACCGCCGCGATCGACGCGTTCCTGCCGGCCGCCACGCCGGAGCACGCGCCGGTCCTCGAAGCGGCCGCCCGGCGCTTCCCGGACGACCCGTTCCTGCAGTTCACCGTCCGGGCGGCGCTGCCCCGGCTGGCCGGTACGGCGTGATGGCGGGCCCGGCCACCACCGGCACCGGCCTCAGCGACGCCGACTTCGTCCGGTTCACCGAGTACTTCTACAAGCGCACCGGCATCCACTTCACCACCGGCAAGCGCTACTTCGTCGACAAACGGGTGGAGACGTGCATCCGCGAGTCGCCGTACGACACGTTCGCGTCCTGGTTCGCCGCGCTGCGGATGGACAAGCCGGACATGCTCCAGGAGCTGATCAACCAGCTCACCGTGAACGAGACGTACTTCTTGCGCGAGGACTACCAGTTCGACGCGATGCTCAGCACGGTCCTGCCGAAGACCCTCGCCGCGCGGGGTGGACCGGCGCGGATGACCGGCCCCGTCAAGATCCTGTCGTTGCCGTGCTCGACCGGTGAGGAGCCGTACTCGATCGCCCTGCGCCTCCTGGAGGAATGGGACCAGATCGACCACGTGGACGTCGAGATCCACGGCGCCGACATCGACAGCGAGGTGCTGGCCAAGGCGGCCCACGCCAGTTACGGCGAACGGTCGCTGTCCCGGGTGCCCAAGCCCTGGGTGAACAAGTACTTCACCCCGGTCGGCGGCGGCCGTTTCCAGGTCGACGAGGGCATCCGCAGCGCGGTGACGCTGCACAAGATGAACGTCTGCGACACCGCGGCGATGCGCGCGTTCCGCGACTTCGACGTGATCTTCTGCCGCAACGTGCTGATCTACTTCGACGAGCTCTCCAGCCGCCGGGCCGCCGAGAACCTCTACGGCGCGCTGCGCCCCGGCGGCTACCTCTTCCTCGGGCATTCCGAGTCGATGAGCCGGATCTCGCCGATCTTCACGCCGACCCGCCTGCCGGAGGGCATCGTCTACCAGCGACCGACCGGAGCGAAGTGATGACCCGAGTTTTGGTAGTGGACGACGCCGCGACCGTGCGGCTCTATCACACCAGCCTGCTCCAGGAAGCCGGCTTCGAGGTGGCCGAGGCGGCGAACGGCCTGGAAGCCGTCGAGGCGGCCATGACCACCCCGTTCGACCTGTTCGTGGTGGACGTGAACATGCCGAAGATGAACGGCTACACCTGCGTGGAGACGCTGCGGTCGGAGACCGTCGGGACGGCCGCGCCGGTCCTGATGATCAGCACCGAGGACCGGCCCGGCGACGCCGACCGGGCGTACCAGGCCGGGGCCAACCTCTACCTGGTCAAACCGGTCGACGCCGAGCGCCTGGTCCGGGTCGCCACCATGCTCACCGCGGGAAAGGGCCCGGCGGCATGAACCCGTTGCTGGCCCAGTTCCTCGCGGAGGCGAACGACCTGCTCGCCTCGGTCGACGACGGGCTGCTGCAGCTCGAACGCAACCCCGGCGACCCGGAGCTGGTCAACGAGGTGTTCCGGGCCGCGCACACGTTCAAGGGCTCGTCCGGCCTCTTCGACTTCCCCGAGCTGACCCGGCTCACCCACGCCGCCGAGGACCTGCTGGACGCGGTCCGCGGCGGCCGGTTGGCACTCGACTCCGGGATGGCCGACGACCTGCTGGCCGCGTTCGACCTGATCCGCGGCTGGCTCGCGCACGTCACCGCGCACGAGCGCCTGCCCGCCACGGCCGGCCAGGACGCGGCCGGCCTGATCACGAAACTGCGGGCCCCGCTGGGCGGCGAGCCTGCGGCCGCCGAACAAGGTCAAGAGCCTTCCGCCGTACGCCGGATAGATCCACCCCCGGAATGGCTCGCGCATCTCGGCACGGAGTGGCTGATCGAGACCGCCGGATGGCTGACCACCACCGCGTCCACGCTGCGCTTCCTCCGTTACGTGCCGGACCAGGACTGCTTCTTCCGCGCCGAGGACCCGCTGCACCTGGTCCGCCAGGTGCCCGGCCTGGACCGGATGGTGGTGATCCGCCCCGACGAGTGGCCGTCGCGCGAGGAGTACGACGAGTACACCTGCATCCTCTCCTTCGTCGTCGCCACCCGAGCCTCCGCCGGTGAGCTGGACTACCTGCTCCGCTACGTCCCCGACCAGGTCAGCATCGTCGAGCTGGACGGCGCGGCGATCAACCGGCACCTGGACGGCGAGGACGCCGAGGACCTCGGGACGGTCCCGGAGGTCGTCGCCGCGGATGCGCTGCACGTCGACGCCCGGCTGGCCGCCGACGCCCGGGCCGTGCTCACCGCCGCGCACCGCACCCTCGCCGTCGGTGAGCCGACCGGCACCCAGTTGCTCGCCCTGATCGGCTCGGTCACCTCGGCCGCGGCCGCCCTCGGCGTCCCGCTGGACCTGACCGGCGCCGACCAGGACGCGGTGAACGCCGCCGTCGAGGGTGTCCTCGGCCATGCCCCGGTCGAGCCGGCCGCCACCCCGCCGGCTGTCGACCCGCCGGTCATCCCGGCGCTGGCCGCCCCACCGGCGGCCGGGCCGGCGGCGGAGCCCACCGGTCGCGCCGACGACCCCGGCGGGCAGGTCGGCACCCGGGTGCTCAAGGTCGACCAGGAGAAGGTGGACCGGCTGATGGAGCTGGTCGGCGAGCTGAACGTGGCCAAGAACGGGCTGACGTTCCTGGCCGCCGCGGCCGAGGAGGAATTCGGCAGCCGGGCGCTCAGCCGCCGCATCAAGGACCAGTACGCGGGTATGCACCGGATCGCCGAGGAACTGCAGGCGGCCGTCATGGACGTCCGGATGCTGCCGCTCTCGGTCGCCTTCGGCCGCTTCCCGCGCCTGGTCCGCGACCTGAGCCGGCGTCTCGGCAAGACCATCGAGCTGATCACCGAGGGCGACGACACGATGGCCGACAAGGACGTGATCGAGGCGCTCGGCGACCCGCTCGTGCACCTGGTGCGCAACAGCCTCGACCACGGGATCGAGACCTCGGACGAACGGGCCGCGGCCGGGAAACCGGGCACGGCGCGGCTCACCCTCGCGGCGGTCGCCGACGGGGACGCGGTACTGGTCGAGGTCTCGGACGACGGACGGGGCGTGGATCCCGCACGGGTGAAACGCAAGGCGTACGAGAAAGGCCTGATCTCCGAGGAGGAGCTGGAGTCCCTGAGCGACACCGAGGCGGTGGACCTGGTCTTCCGGCCCGGGTTCTCGACCGCCGACCAGATCTCCGACCTCTCCGGCCGCGGTGTCGGGATGGACGCCGTCCGGGCCAGCGTCGAGAAGCTCGGCGGCACCGTGACCATGCGCTCCGAGCTGGGCAGTGGCACCGTCACCCGGCTGCGGCTGCCGTTGTCCATGGCGGTCACCCAGGTGATGGTGGTCAGCGTGGCCGGCCAGCGCTTCGGTGTCCCGGTCGACCTGGTCGTGGAGACCGTCCGGGTGCCGGCCGCCGAGATGGGCCGGGTCCTGCACCAGGAGGTCGTGGTGATGCGCGGCGAGGTGGTGCCGGTGATCGACCTGGCCCGGGCGCTGGAGATGCCCTGGGAGCCGGCGCAGGACCGGGACCGTGCGGTGCTGATCGTGTCGGTCAACGGGCAGCGGGTCGGCCTGCTGGTCGAGCAGTTCCACCGCGAGGTCGACGTGATCCTGAAGCCGATGGAGGGCCTGCTCGCCTACGCCGACGAGTTCTCCGGGACCGCCCTGCTCGGTGACGGCCTGGTCCTGCTGGTGCTGAACCTGAAGGAGGTGCTCGGCCTTGCCGCTCGAGCTGCATGACGAGAACGCCAGCCTGATCGGGGTGGTGACGGTCGACGAGGTGGAACAGCTCGTCGGCTGGTTGCGCTCCAGCCGGCGCCCCCGGGTCAGTCTTCGCCGATGCAACCATCTGCACACCGGCGCACTCCAAGCCCTGCTTCTTTTCCGTCCGAAGATTTCTGCAGCACCGAAAGACGCCTTCCTGGCGACCCAGGTGCTGCCGCTGCTCACCGGAGCCGGCGGCGAGACAAGCCGACAGGGGACCGAACCGCCATGACCACCGTGATGCTCGTCGACGACTCCGCCACCATGCTGATGAGCCTGAAGTCGATCCTGACCAAGGCCGGTTACGCCGTCGAGACCGCCGCCCACGGCAAGGAGGCGCTGGACAAGCTCGGCAAGGGGCTCAAGCCGAACCTGATCATCAGCGACGTCAACATGCCGCAGATGGACGGGATCACCTTCGTCCGTGAGGCCCGCAAGTCTCCGGGTATGCGGTTCACGCCGATGCTGATGCTGACCACCGAGTCGGAGCAGTCGAAGCGGGCCGAGGCGAAGACCGCCGGGGCCACCGGCTGGCTGGTCAAGCCGGTCGGGCCGGACCAGCTCCTCGGCGTGATCAAGCAGGTGCTGCCCGGCGCCTGACGGCCCCGTCCCCCCTTGTACAACGGAGGTTTCGCATGCCCAGCCTTCTCCGCAGGCACCCGCCGGCTCCGGACGACTCGGAGCAGCGGGGCGTACGGGGAGACGTCGTGGCCGAGGCCCTGGAGCCGATCCCCGCGTACTGCGAGGTGATCGACGGTCATGTCAAGGACGTCATCGACCAGACCGGCGAGGCCGCGCAGGCGATCATCCAGCAGTTGGTGAAGGTCGACTCGCTGGCGGAGGTGATGGCCGGCGACGTGTCGCAGCTCGCCGGCACTCTCTCCCGCACCGAGAAGGAGCTGGGTCAGGTCAGCTCCTCCAACGACCAGCTGGTCGGGCGTCTGATCGCGTACTTCCTCTACCGTGACCATCAGATCCGCGCCCTGGTCGACCAGATGCGCGACCTCAACCAGCACGTCACCCAGATCGAGCAGGTCAGCCGGGCCACCAACATCCTCGCCCTGAACGCGATGATCGAGGCGGTCCGGGCCGGTGACGCCGGTGAGGGCTTCTCGGTCGTCGCCGACGAGGTGCGCAAGCTGGCGCACCGCTCGTCGGAGGCGGCGCAGGGCATCGGCAGCAGCATCGCCGACCTGACCGCCAAGCTCGACTCGGTGCTCTCCGACGACACCTCCTTCGACCGCGCGCAGGAGTTCCCGGTCGACGACGAGGACACCGCGATGACCCGGCGGCTGGGCGGCATCGCCAACGCCCAGCGCGAGATGTCGGAGATGGTGACCGGCATCCTGCGGGACACCATCCAGGCCGCCCGGCAGGTCCAGAACAGCTCGGACGTGCTGGTCTCGGAGACGACCGGAGCGGTCGGTCATGTCCAGTTCCAGGACATCAGCCGCCAGATGTTGGAACATGTGGCGGAGGCGGTCGCCGACGTGCGACGGCAGGCCGAGACCGTCGCCGGGTACGCGCGGGGCGAGATCAGCGGCGAGACGGTCCGGGAAGGTTCCATCAACGTCGAGGACCTGCGGTCCAAGCACGTGATGGCCCGGCAGCGCTTCACCCATGCCGCGCAGACCGGCACGGCCGAGCAGGACGCGAACGAACCGTTAATCGAACTGTTCTGAGCAGGGGAAGAGGCCTCACGATGGCTCGCATGGAGGACTACGGCCACGAGGCGCCGACCGAGAAGGACGCCATCAAGGCCTTCGCTGACCTGGTCGGCCCGAGGACGGCCGAGGGGCTGTGGGGCCTCGCCGTGCAGTCGCTCGGCCTGCAGCGGCCGGTCACCACCCCCGCCGACCTGCGCCGGGTCGCCGAGCACGTGATGGAGGTGGGCGAGCTGAGCCGGGTCGCCGGGCGCTCGTTGAAGGTGCGGCTCATCACGTACGAGGCGCTGGCGCGGACGGTCACGTCGTGAGGCTCCCGCAGTATCCGCAGCTGTCCGACCGGGGCCGGCTGCACGAGATCGCCCGGCTCGGCCTGGATCGGGAAGAGCACCGCCCCTACCTCACCGAGGTGGTCGACGAGGTCGCCGAGCGGCTCGGCACCCCGTTCGCCGTGCTGGACGTCCTGCTCGACGACGCCCAGGTGTTCCTGGCCGGGCACGGGCCGATGCCGCCCTGGATCGCCGAGGTGGGCGGCACCCCGATCGAGTGGGCGTTCTGCACGCCGATGCTCGAGCACCGGGAGTCGCACGTCGTCGACGACTTCACCACCGAGCCCGGATACTGCACGAACCCGCTGGTCACGGTGGAAGGTGTGCGGTCGTACATCGGTGCGCCGCTGATCTCCTCGGCCGGCTTCGTGCTCGGCGGTCTTTGCGCCATCGACGTGCGCCGCCGCGACTTCGACGACCGTGACCGGCGCTATCTCACCGACATGGCGGTCCGGACGGTCCGCCGCATCGAGGACCGGGCCGAACCGGCATCATGACGGCATGAGTTTCTCCCTGCCCATCCCGGCCGACGCCAACGCGCTGCTTGACCGCAGCCCGCTGGCCGTGCTGCTGGGGCTCGTCCTGGACCAGCAGATCACCATGGAGAAGGCGTTCACCTCGCCGCTCGTGCTGGCCCAGCGGCTGGGTCACGAGCCGACCGCCACCGAGCTGGCCGACTTCGACCCGGAGGCACTGCTCGAGCACTTCGCGACCCCGCCCGCGCTGCACCGCTTCCCGAAAGCGATGGCCGCCCGGGTCCAGGAGGTCTGCCGGGTCATCGCCGATCAGTACGACGGCGACGTCGAGGCCCTCTGGCGGGACGCGCCCACCGGCGCCGAGCTGTACAAGCGGATCTTCGCCCTGCCCGGCTTCGGGAAGCAGAAGGCGCAGATCTTCGTCGCGCTGCTCGGCAAGCAGATCGGCGTCCAGCCGGCCGGGTGGCGCGCGGCCGCCGGTGGCTACGGCGACGAGGGGGCGTACCGGTCGGTCGCCGACATCGTCGACGACGAGTCCCTGACCAAGGTCCGGGAGTACAAGAAAGCCGCGAAGGCAGAGGCCAAAGCCGCAAAAAGTTAGGCCGAGTGGCCGGTCGGCCCGAACCGGTGCGAGGATGGCGGGGTCGGACGGAGACCCCTGTGAAGAAGCCGCCCTCGGTGGTGATCACCGATGCCGCACGCAGCCCCGGTGACCAGCTCCGCAGCCGTGAGGTTCGCTACGTCACGATGATGGGCGCCCGCGTCGGCTGCCTCATCACGGGCGGGGTGCTGGTCAGCCTGAACGTGCCACTGCTGCCGCTGTGGCTCACCCTCTGCGTCGCCGGCATGGTGCTCCTGCCCTGGATGGCCGTGCTGATCGCCAACGACCGCGCCCCCAAGACGAAAGCGGAACGGGCCGCCGACGCCGCCGCCCGCGAGCACCGTCAGCGGGCGCTCGCCGACACGCCCGACGAGCCGGCCGGCGAGCCCGTCACCATCGACGCCGAGATCGTCGATCCCGGCAAGACCCATTGAATTCTTCATGTCCTAGCTCCGCTGTGGTCCTTCTCCGCCGCTCCCGCGGGGGCCCTTCCGGTCTGAGCAGGGCGCTGGGCGCCCAGAACGCTCAGCCCTCCAGGGCGGCCTCCGTGGCGGGGCACGGTCAGAGCAACAACCCCGTCCACGGCCCTCGCCAAGCGACCATCGGTCCCATCGCGTCCGCCCGTCGACAGGCCCGAACGCGCCACCGGGTCCCGCCCGTCGGTGTCCGCGAGGTGCGCGGTGGGCCACCGCCCGCGCCCCGCCCCGGCCGGCTCATGACCATGCTGAGAGCCGGCCGGCCGGCGCGAGCCGCGCGGTGGCCCGGTGCGGGTCAAACGGGGCGGGCGCCGAGGTGCTGGACGGCTTCGGCGCCGAGGGTGGCGCCGGCGGCCAGGGCGGTCCCGGGGTCGGCGCCGGCGAGCCAGGCGGACAGCAGACCGGCCGCGAAGGCGTCCCCGGCACCGGTGGGGTCCTTCACCGGGACGTTTGGGGCCGGGGCGGACCAGGACGACCCGTCGCGCGACGCCCACACCGCGCCCGCGGCGCCCTGCTTCACCACGGCATGCTGGACGAACCCGGTCAGCCGGGCCGCCTGCGACGACGGCGACCCCGGCCCGGCGAGCACGTCGGCCTCGTCGGCGTTGCACAGGAGCAGGTCCACACCGCGTACCCAGGCAAGGAAAAGCTCGGCCCCCGCATCGCGCAGGGGGGCAGCGGAGGCCGCGTCGACGCTCACCGTGAGTCCCTGATCCTTCGCGGACGCGAGGGCCGCCAGGCCCGCGGGCCGTGACCCGGCGTGCAGCAACGGGTACCCGGAGAGGTGCAGGTGGCTGCCGGGCGGCCCGGCGGCGATCACCGCGGTCACGTGCGCCGGGTCGAGCAGCAGGCAGGCACCCCGATCGGTGATCATCGTGCGTTCGCCGGCGCCGGTCAGCACGACGACGCTGCCGGTCGCCGCCCCGGCCCGCACCTGAACCGCGTCGGCCACGCCGGCCGCGACCAGCTCGGCGACGCGATCCCGCCCGGCCTGGTCGTCGCCGACCGCCGCGACCAGCTGAACCCGGCCCGGCGCGACCCGGCTCGACCGGGTCCGGCCCGGCTGAACCATGCCCGGCGCGGCTTGGCCCGGCTCGGCCCGGTCCGGGGTGAGCTGGGTGGCTCGGGCCAGCCAGGCGGCCGTGTTGGCCGCCTGGCCGCCGCCGCTCACCCGGATGGCGGCGGCGGTGTCCGAGCCGGGCCGGATCGGCCCGTCGTGCTCGACCAGCACGTCGGTGACCAGGTCACCGACGACGACGATCACGGACGCCACGGCTCAGGCCGGCACGGAGAAGCCCAGCGGCGCGGCCGTCCCGCTGTTCTCGGCCACCGCGATCCTGGCGGCCAGGGCGGCGTTGCGCAGGATGATCCGGACGTTGGTGGCCAGGCTCTGCCCGTCGGTGCTGGAGTGGAAGTGCGCCAGCAGGAACGGCGTGACCGCCTTGCCGGTGACGCCCTGCTCGGCCAGGAGCGCCAGCCCCGATTCCAGGGTCCGGTCGTGCAGCGCCGGGTCCAGCTGCTCGTCCGTGGGCAGCGGATTGGCCAGGACCAGCGCACCGGTCGTCACGTCCTGGTCGCGGCGGGCCCGGATGAAGTCGGCGACCTGCTCCGGCGAGTCGAGCTGCCAGTCCACGTCGAAGCCGCCGTCGGTGATGAAGAAGCCGGGGAAGCGCTTCGTGCCGTAACCGGCCACCGACACGCCCAGCGTCTCCAGCCGCTCCAGCGTGGCGCCGACGTCGAGGATCGACTTGACCCCGGCGCAGACCACCACGATCGGGGTGCGGGCCAGCGCGGTCAGGTCGGCGGACTCGTCGAACGTGAGGTTCGCCTCGCGGTGCACCCCGCCCAGGCCACCGGTGGCGAACACGCCGACCCCGGCCGCGGCGGCGACCGCGCTGGTGGCGGCGACCGTGGTCGCGCCGTCGGCCCGCTTGGCGGCGGCGATGGCGAGGTCCCGCACGGAGAGCTTGGCCACCTCACCGGCGAGGGCCAGGTGCTCGATCTGGGCGTCGTCGAGGCCCACGATCAGCTCGCCGCCGATCATGCCGATGGTGGCGGGGACCGCGCCGTTGTCCCGGACGGTCTGCTCGATCTCGCGCGCCACCCGCAGATTGTCCGGGTGCGGCAGCCCGTGCGAGATGATGGTGCTCTCCAGGGCCACGACGGGGCGGCCGTCCCGGCGGGCACGGGTCACGTGCTCGCCGTAGCGAATAGCGAAGTCAGTCACGTCGACCAACGTTACGGGCCTGGGCAGCGCCGTTGTCGTTGGACCGGTCAGGCGTGAGGTGCAAGACTTGTCGGCTGGAGCTTTCTCCAAGCCTGAACTTTCCTCCTGAAGGGCAGATACCCGTGAGCACCCAGATCCTGGAGCGTCCGGAGACCAAGGACGCCGACACCGGTCCGGAGATGTTCCACTACGTGCGCAAGGAAAAGATCGCCGAGAGCGCGGTCATGGGCACCCACGTGGTCGCCCTCTGCGGTGAGACGTTCCCGGTCACCAAGACGCCGAAGAAGGGCTCGCCGGTCTGTCCGCAGTGCAAGGAGATCTACGAAGCCATGAAGGCCTGATCGAGGCGTGACGGGCGGATTCGGCCTGCTCGTCGCGGATCTGATCGGTGTGGCGGTGTTCGCCGCCGCGGGCGCCTCGGCCGGCGTCGCGAAACGTCTCGACCTGTTCGGGGTGGCGTTCGTCGGCTTCGCCTCCGCGCTGGGCGGTGGCATCCTGCGCGACCTCACGATCGGTGCGGTCCCGCCGCTGGCCTTCGCGGACTGGCGGTATGCGGTGACCGCGGTGCTCGCCTCGGTCGCGGTGTTCTGGCTGCACCCGAGGCTGAACCGGGCGCGGCGGACGGTGCTCGTCCTGGACGCCGCGGGCCTCGGCCTGTTCACCGCGACGGGCACGATGAAAGCGCTGGCGGCCGGGGTGCCGCCGGTCGGCGCGTGCCTGCTGGGGATGCTCACCGCGATCGGCGGTGGCCTGACCCGCGACCTGCTCACCGGGGAGATCCCGATCGTGCTGCAACGTGACGTCTACGCGATGGTCGCCCTGGGCGGGGCGATTCTCGTCACCATCATGCAGCGGTTGGGCTACACCGGCCTCATTCCGCTGGTCGGCGCCGCGGCATTGATGACCGGGGTGCGCCTGCTGGCGCTCTACCGCCGCTGGTCGGCGCCCGTGGCGGTGCCGTAACCCGCGATCGCACCCGTCCGTGGCTATGCTGGAGCCTCGCCTCCGCGACCTCTGCCGCGGAGGTTTTTCCATGGACTGCTTGAAGGGATCACCGGAGCTTTGAGCCCGTCTGTGCCGAACCTGGAGACCTTCCCGCCCCTGCGGGCGTGGCAGCGCAAGGCGATGGTGGAGTACCTGCGCCGCCGTTCCGAGGACTTCATGGCCGTGGCGACGCCCGGCGCCGGCAAGACCACGTTCGCCCTGCGCCTGGCCGCGGAGATGCTGACCGACGGCACGGTCGAGGCGGTGACCGTGGTCTGCCCGACCGAGCACCTGAAGACCCAGTGGGCGCAGGCCGCGGCCCGGGTCGGCATCCAGCTCGACCCGAAGTTCCGCAACGCGGACATCCACTCGTCGCGGGACTTCCACGGCGCGGTGGTGACCTACGCGCAGGTCGGCATGGCCCCACAGGTGCACAAACGGCGCACCATCACCCGGCGCACCATGGTCATCCTCGACGAGATCCACCACGCCGGTGACTCGCGCAGCTGGGGCGACGGGGTCAAGGACGCGTTCGAGCCGGCCGAGCGGCGCCTGCTGCTGACCGGCACCCCGTTCCGGTCGGACGAGAACCCGATCCCCTTCGTGCAGTACGAGCGGGGCATGGACGGGATCCAGCGGTCGAAGGCGGACTCCGTCTACGGGTATGCGGACGCGCTGAAGGACCGGGTCGTGCGGCCGGTCATGTTCATGGCGTACTCGGGGGAGACCCGCTGGCGCACCAACGCCGGTGACGAGCTGGCCGCCCGCCTCGGCGAGCCGATGACCAAGGATCTGATCGCGCAGGCGTGGCGTACCGCCCTGGACCACCGCGGCGACTGGATGCCCCAGGTGATGCGCGCCGCCCACAACCGGCTCCTGCGGGTCCGCGAGGGCATGCCGGACGCCGGTGGCCTGGTCATCGCCAGTGACCAGACCGCCGCCCGGGCGTACGCGAAGCTGCTGCACGACCTCACCGGCGAGTCCCCGACCGTGGTCCTCTCCGACGACGACGGCGCCTCGGGGCGGATCGCCGAGTTCGCCGCCTCCGACAAGCTCTGGATGGTCGCCGTCCGGATGGTGTCCGAGGGCGTCGACATCCCGCGCCTGGCTGTCGGGGTCTACGCGACCAGCGCCTCCACCCCGCTCTACTTCGCCCAGGCGATCGGCCGGTTCGTCCGCTCCCGCCGGCCCGGCGAGACCGCCACCGTGTTCCTGCCCAGCGTGCCGCACCTGCTCGGGCTGGCCAGCGAGATGGAAGCCGAACGCAACCACGTCCTCGGCGCGCCCAAGGAGAAGGACGGGCTCGACGACGACGTACTGGAGCGGGCGCAGAAGTCCGAGGACGCGATCGGCGACCTGGACAAGCAGTTCGAGGCGCTCTCCGCGACCGCCGAGCTGGAGCAGGTCATCTACGACGGCGCGGCGTTCGGGCTGCCGGCCCGGACGGGCACCGCCGAGGAGGCCGACTACCTGGGCCTGCCCGGGCTGCTCACCCCGGACGAGGTCTCGATGCTGCTGAACAAGCGGCAGTCCGAGCAGATGGCCGCGCAGAAACGGCAGGAGGCGGAGACGGCCCGGAACGCTCCCGAGCCGCCGCCGGTCGAGAAGATCGTGCCGATGAGCGCGGGGGAGCGCCGGGCCACCCTGCGACGCCAGCTGAACACGCTGGTCGCCGCCCACCACCATCGGACGAACCTGCCCCACGGCAAGATCCACGCCGAGCTCCGCCGGCTCTGCGGCGGCCCGCCCAGCGCGCAGGCCACGATCGAGCAGCTCGAGGAGCGGATCGCCACGATCCAGACGCTGTAGTTCTCTCGCATCGCCCCTCCGCCGGTCGATAGGTTTCCGGGGAGGTGCAGATGCGGGAGATCACGCAGCACGCGGTACGCCTGCTGGAGCGCGCGCAGACCGGCGATCCGTCCGGTGCGCAGGCCGCGGCCGAGACCGTCCTGCGGGCCGTCACGGGTGATCTGGTGGACGGGCCCGCGTGCATGCACTTCGTCCGGGTCGTCGCGCACATCGCGCGCTCCGACCCCCGGGGCGCGATCGCCGCGGTCGAGCCGATGCTGGTCGCGGCGGCTCGCGAGGGCAACGGCGGGTGGCAGGCGTGCGCCCTGGCCAGCCGCGCCTGGCAGCGGCTGCGGCTGGGCGAGCTCGACGCCGCCGAGCACGACCTCGACGGCGTCCTGCACGACCTGGTCGCCGCGGAGATGCTCGCCGCCGGCGAGGCCGATCCGGTGGCCGCGGTGAACTCCCGGGTCGCGGTCGCCATCGGCTACTACGAACTTCGGCTGTACGAACTGGTGGAACCACAATTCCGCGGCGCCTACGAGATGAGCGCCGCGGACGGCGGATGCAACGGCAACCGCGCCATGTGGCTGATCAACCTGGCCGAGATGCACCTGCGCTGGGCGCTCGAGCTGTACCAGGTCGAGCGGGTGGACGAGGCGGAGTCGCACACCACGGAGGCGGAGCGGTACGCCGTCCGGGCCGCCGACGAGGTCTCGGGTGACGACGCGGCCGTGTGGCGCGACAACGCCCTGCTCTACGCCGCCTGCGCCCGCGCTGACCGGCACGACCCGGCCGGCGCCGCCGTCGACATCGAGTTCTACACCCGGCACCTGCAGAAACGTGGTTTCACGCCGGAAGCGCTGGCGCTGAGCCGCCCGTTCCACGGGGTGGCGCTGAAACGCTCCGGTCACCCGGATGCGGCCCTCGCCGTCCTCGCCGAGGCAGCCGCGGACCTGCCACCGGACGCGGACTGGCTGATCGCCGCGAGCACCCACCGGACCCGGGCCGTGCTCCTGGCCCACCTCGGGTCGACGGACGCCGCCGCCACCCTCGCCTACGGGGACAACCTGGCCGGGGCCTTGTGGCGGCAGCGGCTCAGCACCCTGCACGCCGCCCGGACCATGCACGACCTGGCGGTACTACGCCGTCAGCACGAGCAGGTGGCCCGCGCCGCCGACCTCGACCCGCTGACCGGCATCGCGAACCGGCGCGCATTCGACCGGGCGGTGGAGCTCGCCGCAGGCCGGGCCGGCACGGTCGCGGTCCTGCTGGTCGACACCGACAAGTTCAAGGTGATCAACGACACTCGCGGGCATGCCGCGGGCGACGAGGCGCTGCGGGCGATCGCCGCGGCACTGGCCGCCGAAGCCGGGCCGGGCGACCTGGTCGCGCGACTCGGCGGTGACGAGTTCGCGGCCCTGCTCGCGGACGCCGGAACCGCCGGCGCGGTCGCATCCCGGATGGTCCTGGCCGTCCGGGACATCCCCGACTGCATCGCCACCGTGAGCGTCGGCATCGCCCTGGGCCCGTCGGCCGACCTGACGGAACTGCTCTCGCAGGCCGACGAGGCGATGTACCGCATCAAGCGCCGCGGCGGCGACGGCGCCGAACTCCACACCCCCCGCCCCACCACCCAAGCCGCCTGACCCCGGTTCCGGCTGCGCGGCGGCGACAGTGACCAACCGCCCATCTCGCGGCCTCCGGCGGGCGGGACTCCGCGGTCCGCTCGAGCCCGTCGACGGGCGGCCGGGGGCGGACTCGCCTGTCACCGGCCGGCTGCGGCGGGGCCTCGCCCGTCACCGGCCGGCCGCGGCGGGCACGCCCGCCGACGAGCGGCTGCGACGGGACCAGGGACGTGGTCGGTGCGGAGGCTGTGGGCGGGTTCGGGGTTTTTGAGCGGGACCACCCACGGACGTCGCCCTTTCGGGTGTCGCGTTCTGGGCCGCCCGCGGCCCTGCGAGACCCGGAAGGGTCCCCGCGGGAGCGGCGGAGCGGGACCACAGCGGACGTAGGACATGAAGATCTTGAAGTTGATCTTCATGGTGAAGGCAGCGGGCATGCTGAAGGGGCGCCTCTTGCGAGGCGCCCCTTCACGCGTCTTCAGTTTTGGGGGACCGCTGTTTGCCGTTAGTTGCTGGAGTTCGACATCATGGTCGCGCCGCGCCAGGTGAATTCCGGATCGGCGGAGAACTGCACCGCGATCTTCACCAGGTCCTCGGCGTACCGGTTGGCGTGGTGGCCACAGAAGACCAGGTCACCGCCACCAGCCAGGGTCAAACGGAGCTTCCCTGCTGCATTGCAGCGGTCGCACCGTTCATCGGCTGCTGTGCCGGCCAGGCTTCCCGCCGGCGGCGTGAGAGTCGGGGTCATCGCCTTCCTCCTCTGTTCGTCACCGATGAACATGTTCCTCGGCTACTGCTCACACATCGTGCAACACCCTGCACCCTTGCAGCCTTCCCAGAGTGCCCCGGGGGGACCGAGGTCACACCGGTTCCGCCTAGTGTGCCGTGATCCCAGGGTGCCACGTCAACGATCACTTCTGCACAACGGTCTGATCACCACCCGTTGATGTACGGGTGGTGACCAAACGGACACGTAATGTTGACTGAAAGTCCTAGTCGAGGTAGTCGCGCAGAACCTGCGACCGCGACGGGTGCCGCAGCTTCGACATCGTCTTGGACTCGATCTGGCGGATCCGCTCACGGGTCACGCCGTAGACCTGGCCGATCTCGTCCAGCGTGCGCGGCTGACCGTCGGTCAGGCCGAACCGCAGCCGGACCACGCCCGCCTCCCGCTCGGAGAGCGTCTGCAACACCTGCTGAAGCTGGTCCTGCAGGAGCGAGAAGGAGACCGCGTCGACCGCGACGACCGCCTCGGAGTCCTCGATGAAGTCACCGAGCTGGCTGTCGCCCTCGTCACCGATCGTCTGGTCCAGCGAGATGGGCTCACGCGCGTACTGCTGGATCTCCAGCACCTTTTCCGGCGTGATGTCCATTTCCTTGGCCAGCTCCTCCGGGGTGGGCTCGCGGCCCAGGTCCTGGAGCAGCTCGCGCTGGATGCGGCCGAGCTTGTTGATGACCTCGACCATGTGCACCGGGATGCGGATGGTGCGGGCCTGGTCGGCCATCGCGCGGGTGATCGCCTGGCGGATCCACCACGTCGCGTACGTCGAGAACTTGTAGCCCTTGGTGTAGTCGAACTTCTCGACCGCGCGGATCAGGCCGAGGTTGCCCTCCTGGATCAGGTCCAGGAAGGCCATGCCGCGACCGGTGTAGCGCTTGGCCAGCGAGACCACGAGTCGCAGGTTCGCCTCGAGCAGGTGGTTCTTCGCCCGCTCGCCGTCCCGGTTGATCCACTTGAGGTCGCGCTCGAAGTTGCGCTCGAGCGACTCCTCACCCTCCTCGGCGGCGCGCAGGCGCTCGGCGGCGTAGAGGCCGGCCTCGATGCGCTTGGCCAGCTCGACCTCCTGCTCCGCGTTGAGCAGCGGGACCTTGCCGATCTGCTTGAGGTAGGCGCGGACCGAGTCGGCCGAGGCGGTCAGCTCCGCGTCGCGGCGGGCCTGCTTGAGGGCCTCGGACTCCTCGTCGTCCCACTCGAAGTCGCCGTCGGTGGCCGAGCTGGCGGCGTCGGCCGCGGCGGCGGCGACGACCGCGGCCGGCTCCTCGACCACCACGTCCTCGATCTCGGCGGCGAGCTCCTCGGGGTCGATCTCCTCGCCCTCGGGGCCCTCCTCGCCGGGCTTGGCGGCCTTGGCCGGTGCGGCCTTGGCAGTGGTGGCGGCCTTCTTCGCCGGAACCGCCTTGGCGGCCGCGGCAGTGGCCTTGCGAACCGGTGCGGCCCCGCCGGCGGACGGCGCGGCCTGCTTCGGCGCGGGCGCCGCCTTCTTCACCGGGGCGGCCTTGGCGGTGGTCGCCTTCGACGCCGGGGTGGCGGAGCGGGCGGCCGCGACCTTGGGACGGCGGGTGCTGACCGAGCCGTCGACGACGACGGTGATCCCGGCGTCGACGAGACCGCGCAGGATCTTCTTGGCCTGGGCCGGGTTGACGGCAGCGGACTCCAGCGTGTGCGCGACCTGGGCCGATGTGAGCTGCCCGCCCGCACCCTGAGCATGGGTGATCAAAGCCTCGGTGAGAGAGCGAACGTCGGCACCGTTCTGGTGGGCTTCTGTCACGAATGACCTTCCGGAGGCGATGAGTTTGGGCACGGCCGTTCCAGCGCAGCACGCGGGGGCGAGTCTCGCCGGAGTCGATTTGGGAGCCCCCGGGTCACAGAGCGTCCCGCAGTGAGCGACTGTGAAGCGTGGGCAGGGGTGAATTGTAGCGCCGTCTTACGAGATCCTCCCCCCGCAGCACGCCGCCGGGGGCCGACGACCTCGTCGGAGACGCTCCGGGCAAGAATCGTATCGGCGGAAAGGACCCCAACGTGAGCGAGATTTCTCCGGGCTCGTCGCCCGAGGAGCTGCTGTCGATCGCCGTCCGGGTGGCCCGCGAGGCGGCGGCCACCGCACGCCGGACGCGGGACGAGGCAATCGGGGACGTGCAGACCAAGAGCACCGACACCGACGTCGTGACCGCGGCCGACAAGGCGGTCGAGCGTCAGGTGGTGGAGGCGTTGCGCGCCGAGCGGCCCGGCGACACGGTGCTCGGCGAGGAGTACGGGGGCGCTCAGGACGCCGCTCCGGGCGCGGTCCGGTGGATCCTCGACCCGATCGACGGCACGGTCAACTACCTCTACGGGCTTCCGCAGTACGCGGTCTCGCTCGCGGCCGAGGTCGCCGGTGAGGTGGTGGCCGGCGTGGTGCGCAACGCGGCCACCGGCGACGAGTGGACCGCGACCAGGGGTGGCGGCGCGTGGCGGGACGGGCGGCGGCTCACCTGCTCCACGGAGACGTCGCTGGGGCAGGCGCTGGTCGGTACCGGGTTCGGCTACGACCCCCGCCGGCGGGCGCATCAGGGCCGGGTCCTCGCCCAGATGATCACCCGTGTGCGGGACATCCGTCGCTTCGGCGCGGCGTCCCTCGACCTGTGCCTGGCCGCGGAGGGCAAACTGGACGCGTACTTCGAGAAAGGTCTCAACTTGTGGGATCACGCGGCCGGTGGGCTGATCGCGGCCGAGGCCGGGATGATCGTGACCGGCCTCGACGGCGCGCCGGCGGGACCGGAGATGGTGCTGCTCGCGCCACCGGCGCTGCACCAGGAGCTGCACGACCTGCTGGCGGAGGTGGACGCCTCGGGTGGGCCGTGAAAGCCGCTCAGCGGGCTTCTGAGGGGCGGGGGCGGGCCGTGGTCACGGCCGGTCGCCCGTACGCCTCAGTCGTCCTCGGGTTTCTTGGTGGCCGGCTTGACGCAGGCACCGGGCGGGAGGGTCGGCTCGCCGATCTCGACGAGCGACTGGTTGACCTCGGTGGTGGTGGCCAGGGACTGGAACTTGCTTCCGATCACGATCTCGACCACCGCGCCCTTACGCTTGGCGTTGTAGACCATGTCCGACTGAGCGAGGAAGTACGCCTGGACGAGCTGGGCCTTGCCGACCGCGTCCGGGCCGAAACGGATCTCCGCGACGCCCTTGTACTTCGTCTTGCTGACGCCGGGGTCCTGCACGCCGAACCGCCGGTTCTTGAACTCCGTGGACACACTGTCCGCCAGACCCTGCTGGGCGGTGCCGTTGAGAACCTTGAGCGTCACCTCGGCGGGGTCGTCCGGCAGCTGGATGTCGGCCAGCGGGGCGCCGTCGGGGCAGTCGGCGCCGCTCGCGACGTCGCCCTGCTTGTCGCGGACCAGGGCCACGACGACGAAGACGATCGCGGCCACGGCGAGCACGCCGACGACGACGAGCGCTCGGACGCGCGCAAAGCTCATGGGGTTGGCTCCAGGGTCGAACGGCAGGTCCCGGTGCGGTCGCCGGGCCTGTCGAGAGGTTAACGTCTGTCCGCCCGGCACGCGGAAACCGGGAATGCTTCCGGCGTGCCGACGATGATCCAGAGGCTGGTACCCCTACTTTGATGTCGCCTCAGTCACATCGGGAACAATGTGCCGCCAGTGGGCGTACAACTCTGCCGCAACAGCGGTAAGGTTCCGCGCTCGCCAGGCCCCGTACTCGATGTTTGAGCGAGTGTCAGAAATCGTCTGGCGGAACCGGGAACCGAAACCATGCCCTTGGCGTTACTAACGCCAAGTGACACATCGATACAGGAGAGTGAAGACCGATGGCCACCGACTACGACGCCCCGCGTCGCGATGAGGTCGACCTCGGCGAGGACAGCCTCGAGGAGCTGAAGTCCCGTCGTGCTGACTCCCAGTCCGGCTCGGTGGACGTGGACGAGGTCGAGGTTGCGGAGAGCTTCGAGCTGCCCGGCGCCGACCTCGCCGACGAGGAACTGACCGTCAAGGTTCTGCCGATGCAGACCGACGAGTTCCGCTGCTCGCGCTGTTTCCTCGTGCACCACCGCAGCCAGCTGGCGACCGAGCGGAACGGGGAGCTGATCTGCCGCGAGTGCGCCTGACCCGGCGCGCTCGCGCGCGGATCGACACGGGGTTTGACCTGGATGCGGAACCGGGCACAGTACCGGTGACGACGACGGGGAGGACGACGATGAGTGAACCGGACCGCGTGATCGGCTCGGAGCCGCCCGTGATCGGCGCCGACCCGATGGAGACACCCGCCGAGGCAGCCGCCGACGCGGACCTGGGCCGCACCGTGGCGGCCCTCACCGCGGACGACCTGGAGCCGTCCGGCCGGCGCCGCCTGCTCGGCCGACTCGTGGGTGACGTGCGCCGTCGTGGCGTGGGGCAACTGTTCAAGCCGAGGGCAGCCCTGCGCTGGATGGCCGACGTGGTCGCCGACGTGGCCCCGCACGTCCCGGTGCGTTCCGGGGAGACGCTGCGCCGCCACTTCCCGGAGATGGACGACGACGCCCTGGCGGACCGGCTGATCCGCAACGCCGCCCGGGCCACGGCCGGGGTGGGTGCGGCCGGCGGCGGTGTCGCCGCCGTCGAGTGGGCCGCGGCGCCTGCCCTGCTCTCCGCGCCCGTGCTGCTCTCGGCCGAGACGATCGCCGTCGTCGCGATCGAGATGAAGCTGATCGGCGAGCTGCACGAGGTCTACGGGGAGCCGATCCCCGGCAACGGCACCGAGCGTGCGCTCGCCCTGATCCAGGCCTGGGCCGGCCAGCGCGGGATCAACCCGCTCGTGCCCGGGACCGGGGTGGGCAGCGTGCTGAGCACCGCCGCCCGCGGCGAGCTGCAGAGGACGCTGCTGCGCCGCTTCGGCCGCAACCTGACTTCGATGGGGCCGATGCTGACCGGGGCCGCGGTCGCCGGTTACCTCAACCGGCGGGCCACCCGGACGACCGGCGAGAAGGTGCGCGACGACCTGCGCAAGCGGGCGCTCAAGAGGCCTGAGCGGCGCGCTCTCGACGGCTGACCTCGAGCAGGAGGGTTGCCAGCTCGACCGGCCGCCGGGTGCTGATCACCCAGAAGGGTGTCGGGTCGGCCGGGTCGTCGAGCAGGACCTGCACGGCCGTGCCGATCCACGGGCGCTGGACGACGAAGGCGTGCGGGTGCGCGCCGACGCCCAGCGCCTCGCGCTTGCCGGCCGGGTCCAGGGCGACCACGCCGGAGATCACCGAGACCGGCAGACGCGCGTCGTCGACCAGGAACTCACCATCCCGGACGGCGACACGCAGCCGCCCGAGGGGCAGGATCAGCACCAGTGAGAGCGGCAGCAGAACCGCGTACGGCAACCAGGCGGGGAGATCGGGCACGCCCAGGGCCAGCTCGGTGGCGAGCACAGCGCCGGTCACCAGGGTCACGGGCCACGCCCACCACGGCAGGCCGAGGCGTTCCTGATAGGTCTCCGCGGTGCGTTCCGGGGGCTGGGGTGTCACCCTCGAAGGGTACGGCGTGCCTCCGCTGCGAGGCGCGGCAGGATGGCAGGGTAGGCACCGACTCAGGCCGTACCGATGTGAGGAATTTTTCTTGACCGACGTAGTCATCGCGGTCCGGCGGCTCGACCCGGATCTGCCGCTGCCCGCCTACGCGCACCCGGGCGACGCCGGGGCCGACCTGGTCGCCGCCGAGGAGGCGGAGATCGCCCCGGGCACCTGGGTCAAGGTCCGGACGGGCATCGCGGTCGCCATCCCCGAGGGTTTCGTCGGGCTGGTCCACCCCCGTTCCGGCCTGGCCGCTCGGCTGGGCGTGACGGTGCTCAACGCGCCCGGTACGGTCGACGCCGGTTACCGTGGCGAGATCCTCGTCAATCTGATCAACCACGACCGGGAACGGTCCGTGAAGATCTCCCGTGGCGACCGGATCGCCCAGCTCGTCGTCCAGCGGGTGGAGCGGGCGGTGTTCCACGCGGTGGACACCCTCGACGACACCTCGCGCGGCGCGGGCGGGCACGGTTCGACCGGCGGCCACCAGGCCCTCTGAATTCTTGAGACGTAGGAAAGGCTGGCAGTGATGTTCTCCCGTAAGCGCGGAGGCGCCAAGCACGTACGCGCGGCCGACGCGCCGCCCTCCACGGCGCTCGCCCAGAGCCTGGCGGCCGACGGGGACACCCCCGCACCCGAGTTCGGCCCCTGGGACCTCAGGCACGCACCGAGCGACGTGCAGCGGCTCGACCTGGGCAGCCTGCAGATCCCGGCGATCGAGGGCGTCGAGGTCCGGGTCCAGGCGAACCCGGACGGCGGCATCGAGCAGGTCGTCCTGGTCGACGGCGAGAGCGCCCTGCAACTCGGGGTGTTCGCGGCGCCGCGGACCGAGGGCATCTGGGACGAGGTGCGTGAGGAGATCGCCTCCGCGATGGGCGCCGACGGGGTCCAGCCCCGCGAGGTGACCGGGCGGTACGGTACCGAGCTGCTCGCCCGGGTGAACACCCCGGACGGCCCGGCCGACGTGCGGTTCGTCGGGGTGGACGGCCCGCGCTGGATGGTCCGGGCGCTGTTCCAGGGCGCGGCGGCGGCCGACCCGTCCGCCGAGGGTGTGCTCGGGGTGGCGCTGGAGGGTCTGGTCGTGGTCCGCGACGACGAGCCGCGGCCGGTCCGCGAGCCGCTGCCGCTGCGACTGCCGAAGGAAATGGCCGAGCAGAACCCCGCACAGCAGGTTTGACCCCCGATCGGGTTACCGTGAACTCATGACCACCGACGAGCGCACCGGCTTTCGCCGGTTCCTTGACCGGTTGACCGCGACCGACTCCGAGCTGGATGCCCAGGAGCTGCAGCGGGACTCGGCGAAGTGCGGCGCCATGCCCGCCGGCCAGTGCCGGCGGGGCCAGGTCGTTTCGGTGTCCGGGCGACTGCGCACCGTGGCGTACACTCCTCGCACCAACCTGCCGACCTTGGAGGCCGACCTCTGGGACGGCAGTGACGTGGTCACGCTGGTCTTCCTGGGCCGCCGGTCGATCGCCGGCATCGAGCCCGGGCGCCAGCTCACCGCGCGCGGCCGGATCGCGATCCGGGACGACCGCAAGGTCATCTACAACCCGTTCTACGAGCTGGAGGCGCCGCGGTGACACCCGGCAACGAGCCGCGCCACGTGGCGCACGAATCCGTCGGGGAGCGGCTCGCCGAGGAGGTCGTCGAGGAACTCGACCTCAAGCCCGAGGACGACGAGGAGCCGCTCCCGCCGCTCAGCGAGCAGATCGCCGAGCAGTTGGGCGGGGTGCGCGGGCTGATCGAGTCGAGCATCCCGGTGCTCGCCTTCGTGCTCTTCAACGTGCTGTTCGGCGAGTCGGTGATCGGTCTGGAGAAGCGCACCGCGCTGCTCTGGGCGATCATCGGCTCGGTCGGCTCGGCGGTCGCCATCGGCGCTGTCCGGCTGGCCCGCAAGCAGCCCGTCCGGCACGCGGTGAACGGGTTGTTCGGCATCGCGCTCGGTGCCTGGCTGGCCTGGCGCAGCGGCGACGCGAAGAACTTCTACCTGCCGGGCATCCTGCTCACGTTCGGGCAGGCCGCGGTGCTGCTGGTGTCGGTGGCGTTCCGGAAGCCGCTGATCGGTTACGCCTGGGGCATCATGGCCAACAAGGGCAAACAGGACTGGTTCGGCAACGCCCGGCTGTTCCGCGCCTTCCAGTGGCTCACCCTGTTGTGGGTGGTGTCGCTGGCGGCCCGGGCCGGCCTCCAGTTCTACCTGTGGAAGCTCGGCGAGGCGAACGCGCTCGGGGTCGTCCGGATCCTGATCAGCTGGCCGATCTACGCCGCGACGTTCGCCTTCACCGCCTGGGCCATCCACCGCATCAACTCGGCCCCGAAAGAGCAGGCCGACTAGTCGGCCGCGGTGCTGCCCAGCACCACCGCACGGATCTGGTCCTCCACCTCCGCGGTGCACACGAAGATCAGCTCGTCGCCGGCCTCCAGCGGGTCGTCCGGGGTCGGCACCACCACGCGCTTGCCGCGCAGGATGGCGACCAGCGCGGCGTCCCGCGGCATCGGCACCGAGCGCAGCGGCTGCCCCTCGTAGGGCGCGTTCCGCGGCAGAGTGATCTCCACCAGGTTGGCCTCACCCTGCCGGAACGTCATCAGCCGGACCAGGTCGCCGACCGTCACCGCCTCCTCGACCAGGGCGGCCATCAGGCGCGGCTTGCTGACCGAGACGTCGACACCCCACTGGTCGGTGAAGAGCCACTCGTTCTCCGCCCGGTTCACCCGGGCCACCACCCGGCCGACCGCGAACTCGGTCTTGGCCAGCAGCGACACCACCAGGTTGGCCTTGTCGTCGCCGGTCGCCGCGACCACCACGTCGCAGGACGCGACGTCGGCCTCCTCCAGGCTGCTCAGCTCGCAGGCGTCGGCGAGGATCCACTGCGCCTCGGGCACCCGCTCCGGGCAGAGCTGGCGCGGCTGCTTCTCGATCAGCATCACCTCGTGACCGTTGCCGATCAGTTCCTGAGCGATGGAGCGGCCCACGTTGCCGGCTCCCGCGATGGCGATGCGCATGTCAGTGCCCCTCGTTCCCGGCGCGCCCGGCGATGTCCACGACCTTGTTCATGGTCTCGTCGGTGACCAGCATGAAGACCTGGTCACCGTCCTGCAGCACGGTGGACGGCTGGGCGAGCGCGCCCATCCCGAACCGCATCAGGTAGGCCACCCGGGCGCCGGTGCCGTCCTCCAGCGCCTTCACCGACCGGCCGACCCAATCGGAGTGCAGCGGCACCTCGACGATGCTGACCACGCTGGTCGGGTCGCGGAAGACCTCGTTGTGGCTCTCGGGCACCAGCAGGCGGAACATCCGGTCGGCGGCCCAGCGGATGGTGGCGATCGTCGGGATGCCGAGCCGCTCGTACACCTGGGCGCGCTTGGCGTCGTAGATGCGGGCCACCACGCGGGAGACGCCGAACGTCTCGCGGGCCAGCCGGGCCGAGATGATGTTGGAGTTGTCACCGCTGGAAACCGCGGCGAAGGCGTCCGCCCGCTCGATGCCGGCGGCCCGCAGCACGTCCCGGTCGAAGCCGATCCCGTTGACCGTGATGCCGCCGAAGTCCGAACCCAGACGCCGGAACGCGTCGGCGTTCTGATCGATCACGGCCACCTGATGGCCGCGCGCGTCGAGGTTCTGCGCCAGCGTGGAGCCGAGGCGACCACACCCCATGATGACCACGTGCACGGTTCGTGCCCTCCCCGATCGCCTGCCGTCGAAGATGAGCGTCCCATGCCGCTCTGGCGCACGGTGTCCGGGGCGGGCAACGGGCACAGACGTGCGGCCGTACCCTTGGCAACCGTGGCAAGTACCACCTCCCTAGCCAAGCGGCTGCTCCTCGGCCGGCCGTTCCGTTCGGACAAGCTGCAGCACACGCTGCTGCCGAAGCGGATCGCCCTGCCGGTGTTCGCGAGCGACGCTCTCTCCAGCGTGGCCTACGCGCCGGACGAGATCCTGCTGACCCTCTCGATCGCCGGGGCCAGCGCCTTCGCGATCTCTCCCTGGGTGACGCTCGCGGTCGCGGTGGTGATGGTGACCGTGGTCGCCAGCTACCGGCAGAACGTGCACGCCTACCCCTCCGGCGGTGGCGACTACGAGGTGGCCACCGTCAACATCGGCCCCCGGGCCGGTCTCGGCGTGGCCAGCGCGCTGCTCGTCGACTACATCCTCACGGTCGCGGTGTCGATCTCGTCGGGGGTCAGCAACCTCGCCTCGGTGCTCCCGTGGGACTCGATCGGCACCCACAAGGTGGAGATCGCGGTCGGGGCGGTGCTGCTGCTGACCGCGCTCAACCTGCGCGGGCTGCGCGAGTCGGGGACCGCGTTCGCCGTGCCGACGTACCTTTTCATCTTCGTCATGGTCGGGATGATCCTGACCGGGCTGTTCCGGGTCTTCGTGCTCGGCAACGATCTGCGGGCGCCCAGCGCCGGGCTGACGATCACGGCCGAGGAGAGCCACCTCACCAGCTTCGCCTTCGTGTTCCTGCTGTTGCGGACGTTCTCCTCCGGCTGCGCGGCGCTGACCGGGGTCGAGGCCATCTCCAACGGCGTGCCCGCGTTCAAGCCGCCGAAGAGCAAGAACGCGGCGACCACGCTGCTGCTGCTCGGCGGTATCGCGATCGTCATGCTGTTCGGCATCGTCTCGCTGGCCCGGCTCACCCACCTGCAGTACGTCGAGGACCCGGCCACGCAGATCATCTCCGGCCCCGCGGCGTACGAGCAGAAGACCGTGACCGCCCAGCTCGCCGAGACCGTCTTCGGCCACGGCTCGTGGCTGGTCGTGCTGGTCGGCGGGATCACCGCGCTGATCCTGTTCCTGGCCGCGAACACCGCGTTCAACGGATTCCCGGTGCTCGGCTCGATCCTCGCGCAGGACCGTTACCTGCCGCGCCAGTTCCACACCCGCGGCGACCGGCTGGCGTTCAGCAACGGCATCGTCTTCCTGGCCGGCGCCGCGATCGTGCTGATCGTCGCGTTCCAGGCCGAGACGACCCGGCTGATCCAGCTCTACATCGTGGGCGTCTTCGTGTCGTTCACCCTGTCGCAGGGCGGCATGATCCGGCACTGGAACCGGCTCCTCAAGATCCAGCGGGATCCGGAACGCCGGCGCCGGATGATCCGTTCGCGGGTCATCAACGCGTTCGGCATGGGTCTGACCGGCGCGGTCCTGATCGTCGTGCTGATCACCAAGTTCCTGCTCGGCGCGTGGATCGCGATCGCCGCGATGATCGTGATCTACGGCCTGATGCTCGCCATCCACAAGCACTACACCCGGGTCTCCGAGGAACTGCTGCCGACCGAGGAACGTCCGGTGCTGCCGTCCCGCAACCACGCGGTGATCCTGGTCAGCAAGGTGCACCAGCCGACGCTGCGGGCCGTGGCCTACGCCCAGGCGACCCGGCCGGACACGATCACCGCGGTCACCGTGAACGTCGACGACAAGGACACCCGCGCGATCCAGGGCGAGTGGGAGCGGCGCGAACTACCGGTGCCGCTGACCGTCATCGACTCGCCGTACCGGGAGATCAGCAAGCCGATCATCGACTACGTCAAGAGCGTGCGCCGGGCCTCGCCGCGTGACGTGGTGACGGTCTTCGTCCCGGAGTACGTGGTGGGTCGCTGGTGGGAGAATCTGCTGCACAACCAGAGCGCGCTGCGGATCAAGGGGCGACTGCTCTTCGAGCCCGGGGTGATGGTCACCAGCGTGCCGTGGCAGCTGCGGTCCAGTCAGGACCGGGACCTCGACCGGCTGGACCGGGGACTGAGCCGGGCGCCGGCTCGGGGGCCGCGGTTCCACCCGGTCGAGGCGAGGACCGCTCCTGATCAGAATGGTGACGAGGATTCGTGACATCCGCTGATTTCTCCCCTTCGGGGGGTCACACCGACGCGCGCGGGGCCGGCACTGACGAGCGCGGGGCCGGCACTGACGAGCGCGGGGCCGGCGCTGACGAGCGCGGGGCCGACTCGGATGCGGCTGCCACGGTCGCCGGCTCCGCCGTACCCAAGCAGGCTTTTGATCCGGAAATTCCGGCCGGCTCCCCGGCGGAGGATCTCGTCGAGGGCGACCGGATCGAGCTGACCGTCGGCGCGCCCGCGCACGGCGGCCACTGCGTCGCCCGGTTCGGCGGCCCGCACGGCCGGGTCGTCTTCGTGCGGCACGCGGTGCCCGGCGAACGCGTCACCGCGGAGATCACCGAGCGGCACCGCGGCTACCTGCGGGCCGACGCGATCGAGATCCACGAGGCCTCGCCGGACCGGGTCGAGGCGCCCTGCCGCTACGCCCATCCGGGCGGCTGCGGTGGCTGCGACCTGCAACACGTCCACGCCGACGCGCAGTTGCGGTGGAAGACGCAGGTGGTCCGGGAACAGCTCGCCCGGCTGGCCGGGCTCACCCCCGAAGATCAGGACAAGATTTTCGTACGCGTCGAGCCCCTCCCCGGCGGCCTCCTGAACTGGCGGACCCGGGTGCGGTACGCCGTCGACGCGCTCGGCCGCCCCGGCCTGCTCCAGCACCGGTCGCACCAGGTCGTCCCGATCGATCGATGCCTGATCGCCCACCCCGCCGTCCAGGAGCTCGACCTGCTGTCGCGGACCTGGCCGGAGTCGGCGGCCCTCCAGGCCGTCGCCTCCGGGAACGGTGACGTGGCCGCGTTCGAGCGCCCGGCCGGGACGTCGGGCTCGGCCGGCGGCGATCCCACCGACGAGCCGGGCGGGGGCAAGCTCGTTGCGCTCTCCGGCCCGGCCCGGCTCACCGAGGTGGTCGGCGACCGCCGGTGGGAGACGTCACCGGAAAGCTTCTGGCAGGTGCACCCGGAGGCCGCGGCCACGCTGACCGCCGCGGTGCTGGAGATGCTGCGGCCGGCCGAGGGCGAGGTCTCGTGGGATCTCTACGGCGGGGCGGGCCTGTTCGCGGCCGCTGTCGCCGAGATCACCGGCGCGCGGACGACGATCGTCGAGTCCTCGCCGCTCGGGGTCGCCGCGGCCCGGGCCAATCTGGCCGACCTGCCGCACGTCGAAGTGGTGCAGGCCGCGGTCGAGACCGCGCTGAGCCGCCGCCGGATCACCGCGCCGGTCGATCTGATCGTGCTCGACCCGCCCCGGGCCGGGGCCGGCGCCCGCGTGGTCCGCGGCATCGTGGCGGCGTCGCCGCGGGCGGTGGCCTACGTGGCGTGCGACCCGGCGGCGCTGGCGCGGGACGTGAAGACGTTCCGGTCGCTGGGGTGGGAGCTGGCGCAGTTGCGGGCGTTCGACTGCTTCCCGATGACGCAGCACGTGGAGTGCGTGGCACTGCTGCTTCCGGCATAGCCGCTTTCGTGATTCGACCGCGCCTCGCACTCGGCCGAATCGCGAAACCGGGCCTGGGTTCTGCCCTGCGGTTCATGCGGAGCTGCGGCGTGGCCCAGCCGGCGCTCGGCGACGTCCGGGCAGAGGTCGCGTACCGGTGTTGTATGGGGCCGGCCACCACCGGGACCTCGCCTCGCTCCCACGTGATCCGCGAGTCAGAACCCAGCGGCGTTCGCGGTGCTCCGCGGCGACCTTCATGAAGTGGTCGAGGGCATCCCGCGTACGGATCAAGTCCTCGATGTGCATCGAGACGCCGCGCCTGGCCCGGTGCACTGATCATGAACCCGGTGCTGCCGATGGGGCCGGAGCAGACCGGGCTGAGCGAGGCCCAGGAGTGGCTCGGGCTCGGGGCCGACCTGATCAGTTTCGGACGGGCGTACATCGCGAACCCGGACCTGGTGGAGGGCTGCGCCTCGGGGCACCGCTGGCCCCGGTCGACGAGGCGACGTGCTACCAGGGCGGCGACGCGGGTTATCTCACCCGTCCCACCTACCGGCACGCCGCCTGACGGGGCTCGCGCGGCTGACACCGCACGAGCCGTCACCCGCTCAGGGGTTGGCGCGCTCCGCCGCGACCACCGCGTTCCGGAACAGCATCGCCACCGTCGTCGGACCGACCCCGCCGACCCGTGGCGTGATCGCCCCGGCGACCGAGGCGCACGACTCGTCCACGTCCGGCAGCAGGCGGCGGCCCTCGTAGCGGACCCCCGCGCCGATGACCGTGGCGCCCGGCTTCACGTGCTCCGGCTGGATGATGCCGGGCACGCCGGCCGCCGCGATCAGGATCTCGGCCCGAGACGTGTACCGCGGCCAGTCCTTCACCCCGGTGTGCACGACGGTCACGGCCGCGTTCGCGGTCGGCCGTTTCTGCGCCAGCAGCATCGCGAGTGGCCGGCCCAGCGTGGCCCCGCGACCGAGAATGACCACCTCTCGGCCGGAGATCTCGATGCCGTGGTGGGCGAGGAGCGCCTCGATGCCGGCCGGGGTGCAGGGCAGCGGGCCGGGCAGCCCGACGGCGAGGCGACCCATGTTGAGCGGGTGCATCCCGTCGACATCCTTGTCCGGGTCGAGGGTCTGCAGCGCCGCGTCGTAGTCCAGGTGGGCCGGGATCGGGTACTGAATGAGGACGCCGTGCACGTTCCGGTCGTCGTTGAAGCCGGCGATCACCTTCAACAGGTCGGCCTGGGTGACGGTGCCGCTCAGGTGCTCGTGCGGCGACTCGAAGCCCAGCTCGGCGGCCTGCTTCTGCTTGATCCGGATATATCCGGCGCTGGCGTCGTCGTCCCCGACCAGGATCGTGGCCAGGCTCGGCTGCACACCCCGGGCCTTCAGCTTGGCGACCCGCTCGCGGACGTCGGCCAGAACGGCCTCGGCGACAGGCGCGCCGGGCAGGAGGCGGGCGGTGTTCTCGCTGGTCATATCTTTGCTCCTCGGCCGGGAGCCCAGGCGGTCGACTCCCGTGAACGAGCTCCCCGATGGTTCGACCATCCCCGAGCCGCCAGTCGCTGCTTGCCCTCCAGGATGCCCGACGCGACCGGCCGCCGAGGCATCGGGGTCAGGACCCATCAAGATCAAATTCAAGAGCCTGATGTCCTGCGTCCGCTGTGGCCGAGGTCCGCCGCTCCCGCGGGGACCCTTGCGGGTTTCGCAGGGCCGTGGCCGGCCCGGAACGCGAAACCCACAAGGGCGGCCTCCGTGGGTGGTCCCGCTCCACCCGAGAACCCGTCCACCGCCCCGCTCCCGTCGCGGCCGCCCCGGCGAGCCGCCCGGCGGCCGGCGCCACGTCGGGCCTCGCACGTCGCCCGGCGCGGGGAGCGGTCGCTCCTGGCCGGGAGGGTCGGTCGGCTACGCGGCGCGGGGGAGTAGGCCGGCCCTGAGTCAGGAGGGCTCGGTGGGCCTCGGGATCGGGCCGAAGGACGTGGCCGGCGTTCCTGCCCCCGCAGGGGTGGCCGGTTCGGTGGGGTGGGCGCCGTGGGGGTCGTCGTCGAAACTGGACTCGTCGAACGGGGCCCGGCCGGAGAGCACCCGCTCCGCCTGTTCCCGGTCGATCTCCCGGGTCCACGTGCCGACCAGGACGGTCGCGACCGCGTTCCCGGCGAAGTTGGTCAGGGCCCGAGCCTCGGACATCAGCCGGTCGATGCCGACGATCAGGCCGACGCCGGGGACCAGGTCGGGCCGGTGGCTCTGCAGGCCGCCGGCGAGCGTGGCCAGCCCGGCGCCGGTGACGCCGGCCGCGCCCTTGGACGCCACGATCATGAAGAGCAGCAGCCCGATCTGCTGGCCGACGGAGAGCGGCTGGTCCAGCGCGTCGGCGATGAACAGTGACGCCATGGTCAGGTAGATCGCGGTGCCGTCCAGGTTGAACGAGTACCCGGTGGGGACGACGATGCCGACGACCGGCCGGCGCACGCCGAGGTGGCCCATCTTGGCGATCAGCCGGGGCAGCGCCGACTCGGACGACGAGGTGGACAGGATCAGCAGGAACTCGCGGGCCAGGTACCGCAGCAGCCGGAAGATCGACACCCCGGCGGCCAGGCGGAGCAGCAGCCCGAGCACCACGAACACGAAGATCGCACAGGTGAGGTAGAACCCGACCATGATCGCGGCGAGGCTCTTGAGCGCGTCGAAGCCGGTCGCGCCGACCAGTGCGGCCATCGCCCCGAACGCGCCGACCGGGGCCAGCCACATGATCATCGCGAGGATCTTGAAGACCACCCGCTGGGCCAGTGCGACCGCGGCGATCACCGGCTCGCCGCGGTCGCCCAGCGACTGCACGGCGAAACCGACCAGCAGCGCCACCAGCAGCGTCTGCAGCACCTGCGTGCTGGTCAGCGCGGAGATCAGCGTGTCCGGGATGATCCCGAGCACGAAGTCGACGCCGCCCTCGGCGGTCTTGCTGACCTGGGCCGTGCCGGTCTTGGCCAGTTCCTGGCTCAGGTGCAGCCCGGAGCCGGGGTGCAGGATGTTGCCGACCACCAGCCCGATCGCCAGCGCCACGGTCGACATGATCAGGAAGTAGCCGAGCGCCAGGCCGCCGACCCGGCCGACCTGGGCGGCGCGCCGGATCGAGCCGACGCCGAGCACGAGAGTGCAGAAGATCACCGGGGCGATCATCATCCGGATCAGGTTCACGAATCCGGTGCCGAGCGGCTTCAGTTCGACCGCGAAGTCCGGGAAGGCGAAGCCGACGGCGATCCCGAGGGCCATCGCGACGAGCACGGCGAGGTAGAGGAAGTGGCTACGGTCCCGGCGCCGCGGGGCCTCGGCATCGACAGACATGCATCGACGTTACCCTTGGTGGTGACCTGAATCACAGGACAATCGCCGACCTCCCCCGGTCGGGGAATGTGGAGGTGCTGTGGAGGATCGCGGCCTGACCGTTCGCTCCAGGCGCGGTCGCGCGTCACCCCGATAGACTCGTGCCTCATGAGCGACTCCCCCTCGACCCCGGCCGGCCTGCTGACGACCATCACCACCCCGGGTGATCTGAAGCGACTGACCGCGGAGCAGCTGACCCTGCTCGCGGCCGAGATCCGTGACTTCCTGGTGACCAAGGTGTCGAAGACCGGCGGCCACCTCGGCCCCAACCTGGGGGTCGTCGAGATGACCCTCGCCCTGCACCGGGTCTTCGACTCACCACGCGACAAGATCCTCTTCGACACCGGCCACCAGGCGTATGTGCACAAGATCGTCACCGGCCGCCAGGAGGGCTTCGACCTGCTGCGCCGGCGCGGTGGCCTGACCGGTTACCCGAGCCAGGCCGAGAGTGAGCACGACCTCATCGAGAACTCGCACGCCTCCACCGCCCTCTCCTACGCCGACGGCCTGGCCAAGGCGTTCACCCTGCGTGGTGAGGATCGGCACGTGGTGGCCGTGGTCGGTGACGGCGCGCTGACCGGTGGGATGTGCTGGGAGGCGCTCAACAACATCGCCGCCACGAAGAACAAGCTGGTCATCGTGGTCAACGACAACGGCCGGTCCTACGCGCCGACGATCGGCGGCCTGGCCGACCACCTCTCCACGCTGCGGCTCAACCCGGGCTACGAGAAGGTGCTCGACCTGGTGAAGGACGCGCTGGGCCAGACCCCGGTGGTCGGCAAGCCGGTCTTCGAGGTGTTGCACGCGGTCAAGCGCGGCATCAAGGACGCGGTCAGCCCGCAGCCGATGTTCGAGGATCTCGGCCTGAAGTACATCGGGCCGGTCGACGGCCACGACCAGCAGGCGATGGAGTCCGCGCTGCGCCGGGCGAAGGGCTTCAACGCGCCGGTCATCGTGCACGCGGTCACCCGCAAGGGCTACGGCTACCGTCCGGCCGAGCAGGACGAGGCGGATTGTCTGCACGGCCCGGGCAGCGCCTTCGACGTGGAGACCGGCAAGCTGCTGGCCGCGCCGTCGCTGAAGTGGACCAAGGTCTTCGCCGACGAGCTGGTCAGCATCGCCGACGAGCGCCCCGACGTGGTGGGCATCACGGCCGCGATGGCCGAGCCGACCGGCATCGCCGCTCTCGCGAAGAAGTATCCCGAGCGGACGTACGACGTGGGCATCGCCGAGCAGCACGCCGCGACCAGCGCCGCCGGCCTGGCGATGGGCGGCCTGCACCCGGTCGTCGCCGTCTACGCCACGTTCCTGAACCGCGCTTTCGACCAGGTCCTGCTGGACGTGGCGATGCACAAGCTGCCGGTCACGTTCGTGCTGGACCGGGCCGGCATCACCGGTCCGGACGGCCCGAGCCACTACGGCATCTGGGACATGAGCGTCTTCGGCGCCGTCCCCGGCCTGCGGATCGCCGCGCCGCGAGATGAGGCCACCCTGCGCGAGGAGCTGCGTGAGGCGATCGCGGTCGGCGACGGCCCGACGATCCTGCGCTTCCCGAGCGGCGCGGTGGCCCCGGACACTCCGGCCGTGCGCCGGGTCGGCCCGGTCGACGTGCTGCGTGAGGGTGAGAAGAAGGACATTCTGCTGGTCGCGGTCGGCTCGTTCGCCGGTCTGGGCCTGGAGACGGCCGAGCGGCTGGCCGAGCAGGGTTACGGCGTGACCGTCGCCGACCCGCGCTGGGTCCGCCCGGTCCCGGCCGAGCTGACCGCCCTCGCCGCCGAGCACCGCCTGGTGGTGACGGTCGAGGACGGCATCCGCGCCGGTGGGGTCGGTGACGCGGTGGCCGCCGCGCTGCGCGACGCCGGGGTGCACGTGCCGCTGCGCGACTTCGGGGTGCCGGCCGGCTTCCACCCGCACGGCACCCGCGCCGAGATCCTCACCTCGCTCGGCCTGACCGCGCAGGACATCGCGCGCGACGTGACCGAGTGGGTGTCCCGCCTGGACGCCGGCGACGCCGTGGAGGAGCAGCCGGCACTCTGACCCGAGCGTTCTGTCCGGGCGCCGGCGCGGCTGCGGAAGCAGCCGACGATCTGAACTGAGCGTTCTGAACTGAGCGTTCTGTCCGGACGCCGGCGCCGCGGTGGGGAAGCAGCCGCCAATCTGACCCGAGCGTTTCCGTTATTCAACCGTTAAATTTGGTGGATGGGTGCGGAAGCGTTCGCCGAGCCCGTCGTCATCGACCTCGGGAGCGGTCACGGTGCGCTGGAGGGCGGTTATGACCGCTCCTGGCGGTCCACCGTGCCGCGTTGGTTCACGCCGGTGCTGCTCGCCGTCCTGCTGTTGATCAGCTCGTCGGCGTCGGCGGCTCCGGTGCGTCCGCCGTTCACCTCGCTCCTGCGGATCCCGCTCGGTCCGGCCGATCCGTACCTGATCACCGCGACCGGGCGGCTGCTGACCCAGACCAACGGCCAGATCACCGCGTACGACCTGGGCAGTGGGGCCCTGCGCTGGCAGGCCGGCCGGTCCACCCCGGTCTACCGGCTGCGCACCGGCCACGGCCTGGTGCTGATGCAGCCGTGGACGACGAGCGGCGCCGCGGACGGCACCACCGCGATCTCGACGGCGACCGGCGCCCGGGTGTGGGACAACCCGCGCAGCGTGATCACGATCGCCGGCAGCGACGTTCTGCTCGCCGTGACGGGGACGCGCAGCCTCTCCGGCACGAACCGCCGGGTCCAGGGCCTGATCGAGGTGCTCGACCCGGCGAACGGGGTGCCCCGCTGGCAGGTCCGGGTGCCGTCGACCGCGGTGGTGCTGGGTGTGCCCGGGCCGGCCGGCAATGGCGCGCGGATGCTGATGGTCCGCGACGACCGGACCGCCCGCCTCTTCGACCTGACCGACGGGCGCGAGATGAACGTCCGGGATCTGCCGGCCGCCAACTACGGCCCGGAGAACCCGGTGGTGAGCGGCGGGGTGGTGCTGCTGCGGCATCCGGGGCCGTCCGGCATGGAGGTCTCCGCCTACGACCCGGCCACCCTTCGTGAGTTGTGGACCAAGCCCGCCGACGGCACGTTCGAGGTCCGTCCCTGTGGCGTGCTCGCCTGCTTCCTCGGGCAGGACGGCGTGCACGCGGTCGAGCCGGCGACCGGGGACCTGCGCTGGCAACGCCCGGGCTGGCAGTCCGTCACCGAGCGCGGCTCGGCGCTGCTGGCCTACCCGGACACCGACATCAGCCGGCCGGTCGGCCTGGTCGACAGCGCCACCGGCCGGGTGCTGGTCGGGCTGCGCGGGTGGCTCCCGCTGGCCGGGGCGAACAGTTCCGGCGAGCTGCTGGTCACCCGGGAGGTGCCGCCCGGCGCGCGTACCATGGTCGCCGTCGCCGACCAGGAGTCCGGCCGGCTGCGCCCGATCGCCGTGCTGCCCGCCGGCACCGGGGACTGCGAGGCCGCGCCGGGGCGGCTGGTCTGCCGGTCGACGACCGGTGAGCTGGTGGTGTGGGCCTACGACGAGGCGGCGGGCGTGGGCTGACCGCGTACCGGGAAGGGTGTCGTGTGACGTTGATCGAGCTGGACCGCGACGCCTCGCTCGACCCGCCGCCGGCCTCGCGTCCCCCGATCTCCGCCTACCGTCGCACCGGTCTGGGGCTCGCCCTGGTCCTGCTCGCGGTCCTCGGCGGCGCGGCGCCCGAGGCCGGCATCCGCTGGCACTACCTCGGCGCGATCAGCTCCACCCTCAGCGCGGACACGCCGGTCGAGCTGGCCGGCGGGCAGATCTACACGGTCGACACCGGCGGGACGGAACCGGCCGTCACCGCGTGGAGCCCGGAGTCGCCGCCGGCCCGGCTGTGGACGACCCGGCTGCCGGTCGGCACGCAGAACGGGGTGGTCCCGGCCGCGTCGGTGACGATCCGGCGTGCCGGTGACGTGACGCTGCTGACCGCCGGGGTCGCGACCACCGCGGTCGACGCGGCCACCGGGCAGGTCCGCTGGTCCTCGCCGATCGCGGTGACGGTGCTGCCGGGCAGCGGCATCGGCGTCAGCGTCGACCGGGTGTTCCGCCCCGGCACGGTCTACGACCAGGAGTCCGGCGACCCGGGCCCGCTCTACTTCTCGGCCACCGGCGAGCCGCACACCGAGCCGCCGCTGCGCACCGACGTCCGCGGGCTGGACCTGAGCGACGGGCGGACGCTGTGGACCGTCGCCCCGGGCGGTTCGGTCACCGTCGACCAGGTGCCCGGCGACGACCCGGCCGTGCTGATCACCTCCTCCGCGCGGCTCACCCTGGTCGGTGGCGACACCGGGAGACCGCTGCGGGAGGTGGAGCTGCCGCAGTTCGACGGGCACGGCCCGGCCAGCGGTTCGCTGCTCGGCGGCGTCGCGCTGATCAGCTACCAGAACCCGGGCCGGCAGGTCGCCTTCGACGCCCGCACGCTGCGGCAGCTGTGGTCGCGCACCGTGCCGGAGCTGGTCGCCGACCCGGTCGACTGCCAGGGCGTGCTCTGCGACGGCGAGCACGGTGACCTGCGGGTGCTCGACCCGGGCACCGGGAAGGCCCGCTGGCGTGTCCAGGAGGACGTCGACCTGGCCGTCCGGGCCGGGTATGTGCTGGAGACCGACGCGGCGTCCGGCGAGCCGGTGCGGCTGACCGACCCGCACACCGGGGCGACCCGGGTCGATCTGAGCGGCTGGACCCAGGGCGTGGCCGGGGCGGCCGACGAGCCGCTGGTGCTGCGCCGCCGGGACAAGGGCGGCCAGGCGTTCGCGGCGGTGGTGCCCGGGCACGCCGAGATCCACCGGCTCGGCGTGGTCGCCACCGGGTTGGGGGACTGCGAGTCGGACGGTCGGTACCTGGTTTGCCGGTCGTCCGGCGGGCTACGCATCTGGGCGTACCGCATCTAATTTGTTGGTTGTGTCAGAGGGATTGATAGACCTCGGTGTGGTGCCCGGCGAGCCGGTGGCGGTCCCGCCGCCTCCGCGGCGTCATCGCCGGCTCCCGTTCGCGCTCGTCGCGGTGGCGCTGCCGGCGCTGCTCGGCGGGGCGGTGCCGGTGCCGCGGCCGGCGCCGCCGGTGACCGTGCCGGCCTCGATCGACAGCCGGGTGCTGGTCCGGGAGAACCGGCTCTTCGTCGTCGACGCCGGGCGACCGGTCGGTGACCCGGAGAAACAGCGGCTCATCCGGGCCTACTCGCTCCCGGACGTGCGGCCGCTGTTCCAGCAGGCGGTGACCGTCACCGGGGAGATCATCGACGTCCGGCCGGTCTCGGACACGCTGATGCTGGTCGAGCAGCGCAGCTTCACCGGCGCCGCGCGGAGCATCATCGCGATCCGGCCCGGCACCGCCGAGCCGCTCTGGCGGCAGGACGGGGTCCTGGTCGGGGTCGCGCCCGGCGGGCCGGCGGTGTTCGGCTCGGACGGCTACATCGGGGACGACGTGAACACGCCGGTCGAGTGGAGCGGGGTGGACCTGACGACCGGTGCGACCCGGTGGACCGTCCGGAAGGCGTCCGGCGAGCGGGCGACCCCGGACACCTGGAACGGCGACCCGCGGCGGCTGTTCCTGCTCCGGGCCGGGCGGTTGACCGCGTACGACACCCGCGACGGCGCCGTGGTGACCGAGGTGGCGCTGCCCGGGGAGTTGCCGGTCACGTCCGCGCTGTGGCCGCTCGACCGACGGCTCCTGGTGAGCAGCGACGCGACCGGCGCGACGATCTACGACACCGCTTCCGGGCTGGTCCCGTCGGTGCACACCGCCACGAGTCTCAGCGGCTACCTGAGCGCCTACGACTGCGGGGAGCTGATCTGCGCGTACGCCCTGGGCGGTGGCCTGACCGGGCTGGACACCCGGACGCTGACGAAGGTCTGGGCGGTGGAGAACGCGGCCTACTCGATGTGGGTCGCCGGTTACGTGTTCGCGTTCGATCCGGGCGCCACCCGTCCCCGGCTGCGCCGTTCCGACCCGGTGACCGGCCGTGCCGCCGGCCAGATCGACGGCTGGCAGCTGGCCGCCGGGGACCCGGGGACGCTCCTCGTCCGGCACAAGGACGGCGACCGGGTCTGGTTCGGCGCGCTGGATCCGGTCCGGATGCGGGTCCGCCCGCTCGTGGCGGCCGAGGGCATCACCGACGAGTGCCTGGCCGAGCGCGAATCCCTGGTCTGCCGCAAGATCGACGCCGGCGTCGGGGTTTGGCGGCTTCGGTAGCCTTCAGCTACGGCCGCCGGGGCCGGGCGGTGGTACGGAGGTCTGCGATGCGCGTGCTGGTGGTGGAGGACGAGCGGACGATGGCCGACGCGATCGCCCGGGGGCTGCGTCGGCACGGGATGGCGGTCGACGTGGCGTACGACGGCCTCGAAGGTCATGAGATGGCCTACGTCACGCGGTACGACGTGGTCGTGCTCGACCGTGACCTGCCCGGCATGCACGGCGACGAGATCTGCGCCGCGCTGGTCGACTCCGGCGCACTGACCCGGGTCCTGATGCTGACCGCCAGCGCCTCGGTCGCCGACCGGGTCGAGGGCCTGCAGCTGGGCGCCGACGACTACCTGCCGAAACCGTTCGCCTTCGACGAGCTGGTGGCCCGCGTGCAGGCGCTGGGCCGGCGCGCCACCCCGCCCGCCCCGCCGGTCTTCAGCGTCGGGAACCTGGTGCTCGACCCGGGCCGCCGCGCGGTGACCCGCGGCGAGTCACCGGTCGACCTGACGAACAAGGAGTTCGGCGTCCTGGAGGTGCTGCTGAAGGCGAGCGGCGCGGTGGTGTCGAGCGAGGAACTGCTGGAGCGCGTCTGGGACGCGAACACCGACCCGTTCACCACCACGGTCCGGGTGACCGTGATGACCCTGCGGAAGAAGCTCGGGGATCCGCCGCTGATCGAGACGGTCGTCGGCGCGGGCTACCGGGTCGTGGAGAGTTGACCGTCTACCAGGGGCAGCAGCAGGGCCAGCCGCAGCGGCCGGGTCTGCTGCGCCGGCTGGCCCGGCCCACCCTGCGGTTGCGGCTCACCCTGCTGAACGGGATTCTGCTGGTCGCGGCCGGTGCGGTGCTGGTGGTGCTGGCCTGGCTGCTGGTCGACGAGTCGCTGCACCCGGCCGACGAGCTGCGGGCCGGTTCGACGGTGACGCTCAACGACGGCAGCGTCCGGGAGGCCCGCGCCTGGCAGACCCGGACCATCGACGCGGCCTCCGACCAGCTGCTGGTCAAGGGGCTGAGCGCGCTGGTGGCGATCGGCATCATCGGCATCGCCGGGGGATACCTGGTGACCCGGCGGGCGCTGCGGCCGCTGCACACGGTCACGCAGACCGCCCAGCGGCTCGGCGAGGAGACGCTGGACCAGCGGATCCGCTACGCGGGGGCGGACGACGAGGTGGCCGAGCTGGCCCGGACGTTCGACGCGATGCTGGACCGGCTGGCCGAGGCGTTCGAGTCGCAGAAACGGTTCGTCGCGAACGCCTCCCACGAGCTGCGGACCCCGCTCGCCGTGATGCGCACCGAGATCGACGTGACACTCAGCGACCCCGAGGCCGACCTCGCGGAGTACCGGCGGATGGCCCGGGTCGTCCGGGACGCCTCGGCCCGGGCCAACGGGCTGGTCGACGCGCTGCTGGTGCTCGCCCGCTCGGAGGCGCAGTCCGGCCGCCGGCTGGTCCGCAAGGTGCCGGCCGACCTGGCGACCAGCGCCTACAACGCGCTGTCGGCGGTCAAGGACGAGGCCGAGCGGATGCGGCTGGAGATCACCACCGATCTCGCGGCGGCGCCCGTGGTCGGCGACCCGAGCCTGCTGGACCGGCTGGCCGGCAACCTGATCGAGAACGCGATCCGCTACAACCACCTGCTCGGCCGGCTGTGGCTGCGCACCGCGTCGGTCGACGGGCAGGCCCGGCTGATCGTCGGCAACACCGGTCACGAGGTGGAGCAGGCCGAGGTGCCGGGGCTGTTCGAGCCGTTCCGCCGGGGCGGCTGGGAGCGGACCGGGTCACGAGGCTCCGGGCTGGGGCTCTCCATCGTGCGGGCGGTGTGCGACGCGCACGGCGGCACGGTCTCGGCGATCGCCCTGGCCGACGGCGGGCTGGAGGTCACGGTCTCGCTCCCGGCCGCGGCCACCACCCCGGTGGTGGCCGCGACCGCCAGCGTTCCGCGCGTGTAGGCCCCGGGGGCTTACTTGACCTGCTCCATCTGGGCGCGCAGCTTCGGGAACTCGGCCTTCGCCTTGCCGGCCGACGAGTAATACCACACCAGCATGCCGACGCTGCCGTCGTCGGACCAGACGCAGACGGCCAGGTCGATCCCGGACGTCTCGCTGTTGCCGCACTTGGCCGACCCGCCCAGCGACCCGGGGTCGACCTCGGCCACGTCGTCCACCGCGAGCCCGGTCAGGCTCATGTTGGTGAAGTTCTTGTCGAGCTCCAGCTGCGGGTTGGGGATCGGGGCGGCGACCGCGATCGCCATCACCATGTTCTTCTTCGCCGGGGAGCCGTAGAACGCGCCGAACGACTTCGTCGCCCCGGGGTAGGAGGTCAGCAGACCGTCCTCCATCGTCTCGGTGACGGCGTTGAACTCCTTGGTGTCCAGTTTCGCCCGGCCGCCGAGGGTCTTCGGCTCGACCACGGTGATGTCACCGGCCGGCGCGGCGGTGCTGCCGGTGGTGCTCTCGGTCCGGCTGCCCGTGGTCGGGTCCGCGTCGGCCGACGTGGTCGTCGCGTCCTTGCTGTCGTCGTGGGCCATGCCGATCACGACGAGGCCGCCGACGCAGAGCACCAGCACGATCGCGATCGAGACGAGCACGATCGGGAGCGTCCACTTCTTCTTCGGCGGCGCCGGGGGGATCGGGGCGAACTGCGGCTGCTGCGGGAAGACCGGCTGACCGTACGGCTGACCGTAGGGCTGCGGGGGCTGCTCGTAGGGCGACGGGGGCGCACCGTACGGCTGCTGGGGGTAACCGGCCGGCGGCTGCGGCGGGTAGCCCGGCGGCTGCGCCGGGTAACCGGGCTGCTGCCCGAACGCCGGGGGGAAGGGCTGGGTCGGTGGGAGCGCGGGGGCCGGATCGGGCCCGGGCACGTTGGGGTTCGGCGCGCCGGAGAAGGGCGGGCCCGAGTACGGGTCTTGCGACATCGACGGACTCCAGGATCAGGGGTAACGCGCCGCAGCCTATCCGCGCGGTGTGACAAAAAGCGACGCCCCCACCCGGATGACGGGCGGGGGCGTCGGGTGAATCACGCTCTAGGAACGGCGTACGTCCGCCAGGCCCGGCGGCAGGAAGCGCTTCCCGGTGACCTGCTCGGCGACCCCGCTGCGGTCCAGGTACGGCGTGATGCCGCCCAGATGGAACGGGTAACCGGCCCCGAGGATCATGCACAGGTCGATGTCCTGGGCCTCCGCGACCACACCCTCGTCGAGCATGATCCGGATCTCCTCGGCCAGCGCGGCGAGCGCCCTGGCCCGCACCTCGTCGCCGGTGAGCACGGTGTCACCGACCTCGAGCAGCTTGACCACCTCGGCGTTGATCTCGTCGTCGACCAGCAGCGGCAGGCCGGCGTCGACGATGCGCCTGAGGTTGGGGCTGTCCACGTACCGGTCCGGGAAGGCGCGGTGCAGCGTCTCACCGACGTGGTAGGCGACCGCCGGCCCGACCAGCTGCAGCAGCGCGATCGGGCGCATCGGCAGGCCCATCGGGTCGAACGCCTCGTTCACCACCTCCAGCGGGGTGCCGGCGTCGACCGCCTTGAACACCTCGCTGGTGAAGCGGGTCAGCACCCGGTTGACCACGAACGCCGGGGCGTCCTTGACCAGCACCGAGGACTTCTTCAGCTCCCGGCCGACCGCGAACGCGGTGGCCAGCGTGGCGTCGTCGGTCTTCTCGCCCCGGATGATCTCCAGCAGGGGGAGGACGGCGACCGGGTTGAAGAAGTGGAAGCCGACGACCCGCTCGGGGTGCTGCAGGTCGGCCGCCATCTCGGTGATCGACAGCGAGCTGGTGTTGGTGGCGAGGATCGCCTCCGGCTTGACGATTCCCTCGAACTCGGCCCAGATCTTCTTCTTGAGCTCGAGGTTCTCGAAGACCGCCTCGATCACGAAGTCGGCGTCGGCGAAGACCGACTTGTCGACCGAACCGCTGATCAGGCCGCGCAGCTTGGCCGCGGTGCCCTCGTCCAGGCGGCGCTTGCCGACCAGCTTGTCGATCTCGCCGGTCACGTAGGCGACACCCTTGTCGACGCGCTCCTGGTCCAGGTCGGTCAGCACGACCGGGACCTGCAGGCGGCGCAGGAAGAGCAGGGCCAGCTGGGACGCCATCAGGCCGGCGCCGACGATGCCGACCTTGGTGACCTTGCGGGCGAGCGACTTGTCCGGCACGCCGACCGGGCGCTTGGCCCGGCGCTGGACCAGGTCGAACGCGTACAGGCTGGCGCGGGCCTCGTCGCCCATGATCAGGTCGGCGAGAGCCTCGGTCTCGGCCGCGGTGCCGTCGGAGAACGACGCCTCCTTGGCCAGGGCCAGCAGCTCCAGCGCCTTGTTGGCCGACGGGACCGCGCCGTGCAGCTTCTCGTCCAGCTGGTTCTTGGCGAACCAGAGCACGCCGTCCCACATGTCCCGGTCGATCTCGGGACGCTCGACGGTCACGTCGCCCTTGACCACGCCGGCCGCCCAGGCCAGCGAGTCCTCCAGGAAGTCGGCCGCCTCGAACAGCGCGTCGGCGACACCCAGCTCCTTGGCCTGCTTCGGGCGCAGCGTCTTCTGGGTCAGCGGGTTCTGCAGGATCACCTGGGCCGCGCCGGGGATGCCGATCAGGTTCGGCAGCAGCTGGGAGCCGCCCCAGCCGGGGATCAGGCCGATCGCGACCTCGGGCAGGCCGAGCGCGGCCGCACCGGTCGACACCGTGCGGTAGTGGCAGTGCAGAGCGACCTCGAGGCCACCGCCGAGGGCCGCGCCGTTCACGAACGCGAACGTCGGGATCGTGCTGTCCTTCAGCCGCGCGAAGACCCGGTGACCCAGCTCGCCCAGCTCGACGGCCTGCTCGCGGGAGGCCAGCAGCGGCATGCCGGTGATGTCGGCGCCGACACAGAAGATGTACGGCTTGCCGGTGATCGCGATGAACGCCGGGTCCGCCGCGGTCGCCGCGGTGATCGCCTCGTCCAGCGACTTCAGGCCGGCCGGTCCGAAGCTGTTCGGCTTCTTGTGGTCGAAGCCGTTGTCCAGGGTGATCAGCGCGACCGGCTTGTCCAGCCCGGGAACCCGGACGGAACGCAGGAGGGCCTTGGTCACGACCTCGTTCGGGTTCTCGATCACTTGTCGAAGCCTTCCCAGTTCGGGTTCTCCCAGATCACGGTGCCGCCCATGCCGATACCGATGCACATCGCGTTGATGCCGTACCGCACCTCGGGGTGCTCGGCGAACTGCCGCGCCAGCTGCGTCATCAGCCGCACGCCGGAGGACGCGAGCGGGTGACCGATGGCGATCGCGCCGCCCCACGCGTTGACCCGCGGGTCGTCGTCGGCGATGCCGTAGTGGTCGAGCAGCGCCAGCACCTGCACCGCGAACGCCTCGTTCAGCTCGAACAGGCCGATGTCGTCGATGGTCAGGCCGGCCTTCTTCAGCGCCTTCTCGGTCGACGGGATCGGGCCGTAGCCCATGATCTCCGGCTCGACCCCGGCGTAGGCGAACGACACCAGCCGCATCGCCACCGGCAGGCCCAGCTCGCGGGCGGTCGCCTCGTCGGCCAGGATCGCCGCGGTGGCGCCGTCGTTGAGCCCGGCCGCGTTGCCGGCGGTGACCCGGCCGTGCGGGCGGAACGGGGTCTTCAGCGTGGCGAGCTTCTCCAGCGAGGTCTCGCGCGGCGCCTCGTCGACCGTGGCCAGGCCCCAGCCCAGCTCGGCGCTGCGAATGGCGACCGGGACCAGGTCCGGCTGGAGCTTGCCGTCGGCATACGCCTTCGCGGTCTTCAGCTGCGAGTTCAGCCCGAAGCGGTCGGTGCGCTCCTTGGTGATGTGCGGCAGCCGGTCGTGCAGGTTCTCCGCCGTCGAGCCCATGACCAGGGCGGACGGGTCGACCAGCTTCTCGGTGAGGATCCGCGGGTTCGGGTCGGCGCCCTCGCCCATCGGGTGCCGGCCCATGTGCTCGACCCCGCCGGCGATCGCCAGGTCGTAGGCCCCCATCGCGATACCACCGGCGACGTTGGTCACCGCGGTCATCGCGCCGGCGCACATCCGGTCCACCGCGTAGCCCGGGACCGTCTTGGGCAGCCCGGCCAGCAGCGCCGCGGTCCGGCCGATGGTCAGGCCCTGGTCGCCGGTCTGGGTGGTGGCCGCGATCGCGACCTCGTCCACCCGGTCCGTCGGGAGCTGGGGATTCCGCTTGATCAGCTCTCGGATGCAGCGGATCACCAGGTCGTCGGCGCGGGTCTCGGCATACATGCCGCCCGCTTTGCCGAACGGGGTGCGGACGCCGTCGACGAAGACGACCTCGCGTACTTCACGGGGCACAGCAAGCCTCCAATGCGGGCGTGAACCCAGAACGTGAGACGAATGCTACTCGTGGGTAACTAGCGGGTGCCAGAGCCTTGCCGAAATGTCACAGCGCGGTTTCGTCGTCGCTCAGAAGATCAAGGTCAAGGGCTTTTGGTCCCAGGTCCGCCGGGGTACCGACCGTCGCTCCCGCGGGGACCCTCCCGATCCGAGCAGGGCGCGGGGCGCCCAGAACGCTCAGACCGGAAGGGCGACGTCCGTGGGTGGTCGCGGTCGGACCGCAGCCACGGTTACGGCTCACCGGGTCTTCGCGAAACGCCGCCGGTGCCGAGTCAGCTGATTTGCCGCCGCGGCAAATCAACTGACTCCGCACCGATTACCAGACGTTTTGCGCGGAGCGAAGCGGAGCAAGCAGACCCGGCAAGCAGGCTATTCAGCCGGCAGGACGGCGGCGAGCTGGCCGGCGATCAGGCCGACCTGCCAGTTGCGGGCGCCGAAGCCCCGCAGCGTGTCGCTGACCGTCTGCGCGCTGATGTCGTCCGGCGGGGACCAGGCCAGGCGGCGGATGTAATCCGGGCTGATCAGGTTCTCCGGGGGCAGGCGGTGCGTCTCCGCGGTGCCCACCACCACGGCCCGGCAGCGGGCGAGCCGGGCCGCCGCGACCGGGTCGCGTTCGGCCCAGCGGTGCGGCGGAGGCGGCCCCTCCACCGGCTGGTTCACCGGCAGCGCGTCGTCCGGCAGCGCCCGGGCCTGGTCCAGCGCGTCCAGCCAGATCCGCGCGAGGCGGCGCACCGAACGGCCGCCGAACCCGGGGATGGCCAGCAGCGTGCGCTCGTCCTTCGGATCCGCCTCGGCCGCGGCCACGATCGCCGAGTCGGGCAGCACCCGGCCCGGCGCCGAGTCACGACGGGCGGCGACACTGTCCCGCGCGTACCAGAGCGCGCGCACCCGGGACTGGGCCCGCGCACCGCGCACCCGGTGGATGCCGGACGTGCGGCGCCACGGGTCGGCGCGGACCCGGGGCGGCCGGTCGGCACCGGCGACCAGCGCGGCGAACTCCTCCGCGGCCCAGGCCGCCTTGCCCTGCCGGTCCAGTTCGGCGGCGAGCAGGTCGCGCAGGTCGGTGAGCAGTTCCACGTCCAGCGCCGCGTACGTCAACCAGGAGTCCGGCAGCGGCCGGGTCGACCAGTCCGCCGCCGAGTGGTGCTTCTCCAGCGAGAAGCCGAGCAGGTTCTCGGTGAGTGCGGCCAGGCCGACCCGTTCGTACCCGGCCAGCCGCGCGGCCAGCTCGGTGTCGAACAGCCGGCGCGGCCGCATCCCCAGCTCGGCCAGGCACGGCAGGTCCTGGCTGGCGGCGTGCAGCACCCACTCGGCGTCGGCCAGGGCCGTGTCCAGGGTGCGCAGGTCGTCCAGGGGCAGCGGGTCGATCATCACGGTGCCGGCGCCGGCCCGGCGCAGTTGCACCAGGTAGGCGCGCTGGGTGTACCGGTAGCCGGAGGCGCGCTCGGCGTCCACGGCGACCGGGCCGGTGCCCGCGGCCATCCGGGCCACGATCTCGGCCAGCTCGGTGGCACTCTCCACGGGAGCAGGGGTGCCGTCGCGAGGTGCTGTCAGGGGAACAGCCTCGGAACCGCCAGAACTCGGGTCGGGCGGCACGTCGTGCGGTCCGTCCCCTGCTGGCTCTGGCGTGTCCCGACGGCGCAGGGGTGTTTCGTCGGTCACTCCGTAACCGTACGGGGGTTACACCCTCGCCGTGCGCAGCCGGGTCCCGGCGCGCCGATTTCTCGATCGACTTCCGGCCCGGTTCTCATATCTCACGCACAGCTTCCGGGTTCAACCATTGCGCGTTCCGGTCCGTATACCCGGGTGCCACGCCGAGACACCGGGAGGCCGTGCGGATGACCGCCACCTACGAGCCCTTCGTCCCCGCCGGCTCATCAGAGCCCGGCCGGGACCGTTACGCCGCGCGGCGGGAAGAGCACTACGACGATCGCTACCAGGACCGTTACGGCGATCAGCGGCCGGACCGTTACGGCGATCAAGGGCCGGACCGTTACGGCGACCAGCGGCAGGACGACGGTTACCGTCAGGCGGAGGATCCCTGGGCGGCCCCGCAGCAGCCGGCCTGGGCGCAGCCGCAGCCGGCGTGGCAGGAACCGGAACCGGCTCCGAGCTGGGCCGAGCAGCCGCAGGCGACCTGGTCCGCCCCGGCCTACGTACCGCCGGCCTACGAGGCTCCGGCCCCGCAGCCGGCTTCCCGCGCCGCCGGGCTCTCCGGCCGCACCAAGCCGATCGTCTTCGGACTGGTCGCGGTCCTGCTCGCCGTCGTCGGCTGGCAGGCCTACCGGATCGAGTCGGTGATCAGCGCCAACGACGCGCTGACCTCGGCCGAGAAGGACCGCAACGCCGAACTGGAGAAGGCGCTCACCAACGTCTTCGACCCGGAGGCCATCTCGACCGCGTCGCTGCCCAGCGTCTTCCGGGTCCGGGCGGGCGACTTCACCGGCACCGCGTTCTCGGTCGGGACCAAGGCCGCGAACGGCACCGCCAACCTGTTCACCAACTTCCACGTCGTCGAGTCGATCTTCAAGGCCGGCAACAAGTCGGTCACGCTCGAACGCGGGAACACGAAGATCAACGCGACGATCGTCAAGGTCGACGAGGACAAGGACCTCGCGCTCCTCGTCGCCAAGAAGACGATCAAGCCGCTCGCGGTCTTCACCGGCACGGTCAAACCCGGTCAGCCGGTGGTCGTGGTCGGCGCGCCGCTCGGCCTCGACGACACCGTCACGCAGGGTGTGATCAGCGCGTACCGGCAGGACGACGACGGCCCGACGATCCAGTTCGACGCGCCGATCAACCCCGGCAACTCGGGCGGCCCGGTCGTCAACGCCGGCAAGCAGGTGGTCGCGCTCGCCACGGCCAAGGCCCGTGACGCCGAGGGCATCGGCCTCGGCATCGACATCAAGACGGCCTGCGACACGTTCAAGGTCTGCTAGCTCATACCGCCCGGCCCGACAGCCCCGCGCGACCCCTCGCGCGGGGCTCGCCCGTCTCGTGGCCCTGGGGTACGCGAGCCCCGCCGCTGGTCGCCCTCCCGGCCGCGCCTCCGGCCCCGGGCCGATTCGGGGCGGCTTGCGCTCGGCGGGCGGGGGACCGGACCGCGCGGATGGTCGCCGGGCGGGCCGGCACCGGGATCGGGTCGCGGGCCTGGACCAGGGCGGGTGGGTGCGGTCGGGGCGTTGCCCGGGCGTACTGCGGCCAGGGAGAACGAGGGAAAGGGCTCGGCCGGCGGCAGCGTGCCTGGTTCTTCAGGAGGCCGGGGCGCGGTGGCGGTCGGTGAGCGAGGAGACGCCGGGCGGGGGCAGGCCGGCCGTGGAGGCGAGCATGGCGCACCAGCCGCGCAGGTGGGCGGCGAAGTCGTCGGAGGTCGGGGTCCAGGAGGCGCGGACCTCGAGGTCGGCGGTGGGGGCCGGACCGGCGAGCTCGCCGAAGCGGGTGGAGGCGGTCTCGGTGACCGTGCCGCCGATCGCCGTGTAGGACGCCGAGAACTGTTCCAGCGCGTCGGTCAGCCAGGTCCAGGCGACCGCGGGGAGCAGCGGGTCGGTGGCCAGGTCGGGTTCGAGCTCGGCGGTGACCAGGGTGACGAGTCGCAGGTCGCCGCGCCACTGGTCGTGGCCGGCCGGGTCGTGCAGGAGGATGAGGCGCCCGCTGGCGACCTCGTCACCGGAGCGCAGGACGGTGGCGCTGAGCGCGAACGAGTACGGCGCGAGCCGCTGCGGCGCGGCGATCTCCTCGAGCAGGATCTCGGGCCGTGGCGAATCCGCGCGCAACGCGGCCACCGCTCGGGTGAACGCCTCGGGAACAGCGGAGGGGGACGCCATGGGGGAAGAGTATGCCGATCTACGCCCCGGCTGCCTTCGCCGCGCCGCCGGGGCTTCCTCACTCACGTGGCACGATGACCCGGTGACCGTTCTCGAAGATTCCGCTTTCGTCCGTGCCTGTCGGGGTTTGCCCGGTTCGCACACTCCGGTCTGGTTCATGCGGCAGGCCGGGCGCTCGCTGCCGGAGTATCGGAAGATCCGCGAGGGGATCCCGATGCTGGAGTCGTGCCGCCGGCCGGAACTGGTCACCGAGATCACCCTGCAGCCGGTCCGCCGGCACAACGTGGACGCGGCGATCCTCTACAGCGACATCGTCGTGCCGATCGCGGCGGCCGGCATCGACCTGGACATCGTGCCCGGCACCGGCCCGGTCGTCGGCACGCCGGTGCGCACCGCGAAGGATCTGGAGCGGCTGCGGCCGATCACCGCGGACGACGTGGACTACGTCGCCGAGTCGGTGCGGCTGCTCGTCGCCGAGCTCGGCGCCACCCCGCTGATCGGCTTCGCCGGGGCGCCGTTCACGCTGGCCAGCTACCTGATCGAGGGCGGTCCGTCGAGGACCTACCTCAAGACCAAGGCGATGATGTACGGCGAGCCGGAGCTCTGGGACGCCCTGATGTCCCGCCTCGCCGGCATCACGCTGTCGTTCCTGCGGACGCAGATCGACGCCGGGGTCAGCGCGGTGCAGCTCTTCGACTCGTGGGCCGGCGCGCTCTCCGAGGCCGACTACCGGCGCCACGTCATGCCGTACTCCGCGGATGTGCTGCGCGGCCTGCTCGACGCCGGCGTGCCGCGGATCCACTTCGGGGTGGGTACGGCCGTGCTGCTGGAGGCGATGGGCGAGGCCGGCGCGGACGTCGTCGGCGTCGACTGGCGCACCCCGCTGGACGTGGCGACCAAGCGCATCGGCCCGGACCGCGCCGTGCAGGGCAACCTGGACCCGGCGATCCTGTTCGCCGGGTGGGACGTGGTCGAGCGTGAGGCCCGGCGGGTGCTGGAGCAGGGCCGGTCCGCGCCGGGGCACGTGTTCAACCTCGGTCACGGCGTGATGCCGGAAACCGACCCGGACGTCCTGACGCGACTGACCGCCCTGGTGCACGAAGTCACTGGATAACCGGGCCTGCCCCTCCGCCCGGCGGCGTTTCGCCCCGGACGGTCGGCGTCGAGGGCACTGAGGACGACCACGCTTCGCTTGGCATTCTCGGCGCCTGTCGACGCCGACGGGCGAAATGCGCTCCGGCCGCGTTGGCCCCCGAGCGGGGCCAGGACAGGCGAGTGACTTCCGGCCCTGGGCGGCCCGGGCGGCATCACACATGCTGACCCCCGCTGGGCGAGCGGCGGTGCGGCCTGGGAGGGTGGAGAGCGTGCGGAAGCGGATCGCGGTCATCGGTGGAGGCATCGCCGGCCTTGCGGCTGCGGTGCGCCTGCGAGATGTGACACCCGCGGACACCGAGATCATCGTGTACGAGCAGGGCGGCGCCCTCGGCGGCAAACTGCGCACCGGCGAGCTGGCCGGGGTGACGGTCGAGCGCGGCGCCGAGTCGTTCCTGAACGGTGCTCCCGACGGCGGCGAGTCCGCGGCGGTGACGTTCGTCCGCCGGGTCGGCCTCGGTGACGCGCTGGTGCACCCGGCCGCCCAGCCGGCCGCGCTGGCGATCGGCGGGAAACTCGCGCGGGTCCCGGCCGGCACCCTGGTCGGCGTCCCCGGCGACCTGTCGGCGCTGGACGGCGTGGCCTTCCCCGACGAGGATGCGGACGCCGACGACGGCCGTCCGCTGCTCGCCCCGGGTGCGGACGTCGCGGTCGGCGAGCTGGTCCGCGCCCGCTACGGCGCGGAGGTGGTGGACCGGCTGGTCGACCCGATGCTCGGTGGCGTCTACGCCGGGCGGGCCGACCGGTTGTCGCTGCGCGCCACGATGCCGCAGCTCGCCCGCACCGCCGAGACCGAGCACACGCTGCGCGGGGCGGTCCGGGCCGCTCAGGCGCTGAGCAGACGTACCCCGGGCCGGCCTGTTTTCGCGGCCGTCGACGGCGGGATGAGCCGGCTGATCGGGGCGGCGGCGACCGCGGCCCGCGCCCGGATCAGCCTCGGGCTGCCGGTGCGGGAGATCGTGCGGGCCGGGGACCGCTGGCACCTCGTGCTCGGCCCCGCCCCCGAGCCGCAGGCCGACGACGTCGACGCCGTGATCCTGGCCGTCCCGGCGAAACCGGCGGCCCGGCTCCTGACCGCGGTCGCGCCCGAGGCCGCCGCCGCGATCGGCCAGTTGGAGTATGCGAGCGTCGCCCTCGCCGGCCTGGCCCTCCCGCCCGGCACCACGCTGCCCGAGCTGTCCGGCTTCCTGGTCCCGCCGGGCGAGGGCACCCTGGTCAAGGCGGCCACGTTCTTCACCCGCAAATGGCCGCACCTGGCCGGGCCGGAATCGCCGGTGATCGTACGGGCGTCGCTCGGCCGGGCCGGTGAGGAGGACCGGTTGCAGCTCAGCGACCAGGCCCTGCTCGAGATCGCGCACCGGGAGCTGAGCGAGCTGGCCGGCGTGGACCTGCCGGAGCCTGTCGAGTCGTGGATCCAGCGCTGGGGAGGCGGCCTCCCGCAGTACGCGCCGGGCCACCCCGACCGGGTCCGGGCCGTGCGTGAGGCGCTGCCGCCGGGCCTGGCCGTGGCCGGGGCGGCGCTCGACGGCGTGGGCATCCCGGTGTGTGTGGCCAGTGGCGGGGCGGCGGCCGACGATGTGAGCATTTACCTGGAGGCAAGTGCATGAGTGAGCAGACGAACGCGGCTCGGATCAACGAGTTGAACGCCACGATCCGGTACACGATGTGGTCGGTCTTCCGGGCGTCCAGCCCGCTGCCGGCGCTGCGCGACGAACTGGCCGGCGAGGTCGACACGCTCTTCGAGCAGCTCGCGGCGAAGGATGTGACGATCCGCGGCACGTACGACCTGTCCGGCCTGCGCGCCGACGCGGACCTGATGATCTGGTGGCACTCCAGCGACTCGGACGCGCTGCAGGAGGCGTACTCGCTGTTCCGCCGCACCGCGCTGGGCCGCCACCTGACCCCGGTCTGGTCGCAGATGGCGCTGCACCGGCCGGCCGAGTTCAACAAGAGCCACCTGCCGGCGTTCCTGGCCGGGGAGGAGGCGCGGCCGTACATCTGCGTCTACCCGTTCGTCCGCTCCTACGAGTGGTACCTGCTGCCCGACGCCGAGCGCCGCGACATGCTCGCCGAGCACGGCCGCCAGGCCCGCGGCTACCCGGACGTGCGGGCCAACACGGTCGCGTCGTTCGCGCTGGGCGACTACGAGTGGATGCTCGCGTTCGAGGCCGACGAACTGCACCGCATCGTCGACCTGATGCGCGACCTGCGGGCCTCCCGGGCGCGCCGGCACGTCCGCGAGGAAGTGCCGTTCTACACCGGCCGCCGCCGCTCGGTGACCGAAATCGCCGCTTCTCTCCCCTGATCACCTGAAGATCAACTTCAAGATCTTCAGGTCCTGGGTCCGCTGTGGTCCGGACCGCCGCTCCCGCGGGGACCCTTCCGGTCCTCGCAGGGCCGTGGCCGGCCCAGGACGCGAGGCCCGCAAGGGCGACGTCCGTGGGTGGTCGCGGTCAGGGCGACAAACCCGTCCACGGCTCCCGCCCCGGCACTGGTCCCGTCCCGGCTTCCGTTCTGGCTTCCGTTCCGGCTCCGGTCCCGTCACAGCCGCCCGTCGAGCGGCTGGTGGGGCCGGAGAGCCCGGCCCGTCGAGCGGCTGGCGCGGGCCGCGGAGTCCCGCTTGCGGCCGGGTCTGGTGCGGCGGCGGGCTCGCGGGGTGTTCTCGGGGCGCGCTGCGGCCGGGACCACCTGGGTGGTCGCGGACTTTCGGACGGCGGGCGGCTCACGGGCGTACGGGAAAAGGGTGTTCGGTCAGATTTTCCGGGTCATGGGGGTGTGGGGGATGCCGTCCTCGACGAACTCCGGGCCGGAGGGGACGAAACCGAACTTCGCGTAGAAGTCGACCAGGTATGACTGGGCGTCGAGAACCGCCGGGCGATGGCCGATGATCTCCAGCGCGTGGGTCATGAGGCGGCCGGCCAGTCCGGAGCCGCGGGCCGACTTGGCGGTGACGACCCGACCGATGCGTTCCGTCCCATGGTCATCGAGAATCCGCAGATAGGCCCGAATCTCCCGATCGCGGGAGAACCATAGGTGTCGGGTACCGGGTTCGGTGTCGCGGCCGTCCAGGTCGGGGTAGGCGCATTCCTGCTCCACCACGAACACGTCGCTCCGTAGTCGCAGGATGTCGTAGAGCGTGGCGGCGGTCAGGTCGCGGAACGAGGCCGCGCGGAACTCGTCGTGCTGCTCAGGGTGCATCGGGACAGCGTAGAGCGGCGCGTCGTCACCGCGTTGCCGGTCCCGCTGTTGTAGTGATGGGGCTACGGCCTGTGGAGGACGCCATGATCAAGCGCAGCAAACTGTTCGGCAACAAGACGCGGGTGACCTTCACCCTCCCGGCGGACGAGCCGTCCGGGGTGGTGAGCGTGGTCGGCACCTTCAACGACTGGCAGCCGGGCAAACATGAGCTGCAGGTACGCCGCAACGGCACCCGGACGGTGAGTGTCCCGCTCGACCCGGGGGAGTACCAGTTCCGGTACCTGGCCACCGGTGGTGTCTGGTTCGACGACCCGGAGGGCAGTGAACTCCGCCTATAAACGTTTCCCGGACCCGTCGCGGGGGATTTGCTGGTGCTGGCAATATCCTCTGACGAAGGGCACATCGTGGCAGACGTCAAGCTGGCGATCATCTACTACTCGGCTACCGGCACCGTGCACAAGATGGCGCAGAGGTTGCAGGAGTCGGCCGAGAAAGCCGGCGCCGAGGTACGCCTGCGGCAGGTGACCGAGCTGGCCCCGGCCGAGGCGATCGCGTCGAACGCGGCGTGGAGCCAGCACTTCGACACCACCAAGGACGAGCCGCGGGCGACCGCGGACGACGTGGTGTGGGCGGACGCGGTGCTGTTCGGCACACCGACCCGGTACGGCAACGTGACCAGCCAGCTCAAGCAGTTCATCGACACGCTCGGCCCGCAGTGGGCGCAGGGGCAGCTGGCGAACAAGGCGTACGCCGGGTTCACCGCGTCGATGACCGAGCACGGCGGGCAGGAGTCGACGCTGCTGGCGCTCTACAACACGATCTATCACTTCGGTGGCGTGGTCGTGGCGCCCGGTTACACGGATCCGCTGAAGTTCGCCGACGGCAACCCCTATGGCGTCTCTCACGTCACCGGCGGGTCGAACGACGCGCCGCTCACGGACGTGCAGTTCGCCGCCCTCGATCACCTCGCGCGCCGCATCGTGCAGATCGGCGGCAAGCTCCGGGCCTGATAAAAAGGGGGCCATGGCCGTCGACACGCAGTACGAAGATCTTCTCCGGCGGGTGCTGGAGACCGGGACGCCGAAGGGCGATCGGACCGGGACCGGCACCCGCAGCCTCTTCGGCGAGCGCCTGCGCTACGACCTGTCCGAGGGCTTCCCGCTGGTCACGACGAAGCGGGTGCATTTCAAGTCGATCGCGGTGGAGCTGCTCTGGTTCCTGCGCGGGGAGACGAACGTGCAGTGGCTGCGGGACCAGGGCGTGACGATCTGGGACGAATGGGCCGCGCCTGACGGTTCACTCGGCCCGGTCTACGGATACCAGTGGCGATCGTGGCCCACCCCGGACGGTCACGTGGACCAGATTGCCGACCTGCTCGACACGTTGCGGAAAAATCCGGACTCGCGCCGCATGATCGTCTCGGCGTGGAACGTGGGACAACTGGACGAGATGGCGCTCATGCCGTGCCACGCGATGTTCCAGTTCTACGTCGCCGACGGCAGGCTGAGCTGCCAGCTCTACCAGCGCAGCGCCGACCTGTTCCTCGGCGTGCCGTTCAACATCGCGTCGTACGCGCTGCTCACCCGCATGATCGCCGACCAGGTCGGGCTGATCCCGGGCGACTTCATCTGGGTCGGCGGCGACTGCCACATCTACGACAACCACGTCGAGCAGGTGACCGAGCAGCTGAGCCGGGAGGCGTACCCGTTCCCGGCCCTGCAGATCGCGCCGAAGCCGAGCCTCTTCGACTACGAGTTCGCGGACTTCACGGTGGTCGACTACAAGCACCATCCGGCGATCAAGGCGCCCGTCGCGGTATGAGCGTGCATCTGATCTGGGCGCAGGCGCACCGCCGGGTGATCGGCGCCGCGGGCGACATCCCGTGGCACGTGCCCGGCGAACAGGCGATCTTCAAGGAACGGACCCGGGGCGCGACCGTGGTGATGGGGCGCGCCACCTGGGACTCCCTGCCGCGCCGGCCGTTGCCCGGGCGCCGGAACGTGGTGCTCACCCGGGACGCTTCGTGGACGGCGGACGGGGCTGAGGCCGTACCGAATCCGGATCTGATCGTCGAAGACGATTTCTGGGTCATCGGAGGCGCGGCGATCTACGCAGCTTTCCTGCCGGTCGCGGACCACATCGTGCGCACGACGATCGATCTGGACGTGGAGGGCGACACCTACGCCCCCGAGCTGGGCCCGGAGTGGAAGGTGACCGCCTCCACCGGGTGGATCACCGCGTCGAACGGGATCCGTTACGTGGTCGAGGACCTATCGCGGGTCTAGCTTGATCGACAGGCTGTTCACGCAGTGCCGCGTGTTCTTGGCGGTGAAGCCCTCACCCCGGAACACGTGGCCCAGGTGCCCGTCGCAGCGAGCGCACCGGATCTCCACCCGCACCATCCCGTGCGTGCGGTCCTCGATCTCCTTGACCGCGCCCGGGATGGCGTCGTCGAACGACGGCCACCCGCAGTGCGAGTCGAACTTCGTCGAGCTCGGGTAGAGCTCGGCGCCGCAGCCGCGGCAGTGATACATCCCCTCGGTCTTGGTGTCGACATACTCCCCGCTCCAGGGGGCCTCGGTGCCGGCCTCGCGGAGCACCCGGAACTCGGCCGGGTTGAGCCGGACCCGCCACTCGTCCTCGGTGGTGGGCAGGGTGGTCTCTTCAATCGCCATGCCGTCAAAGGTACGTCGCACCACCGGTGCGGCGGCGTTTGCGCCGAAGCCGTTGAGCCGTCTATGGACGCCGCATCTCCCACGTTCCGGCCGACCTTCCAGCAGGCATTCGGCCACGGCCTGTACCTCGGTGCGCTGAGCGCCGTGGCGAGCGTCACGACGGGGGTGATCGCGACCGTTCTGTGGGCCGGTGCGGTGAGCCTGCCGGGCTGGTCGTGGGCGGTGCTGGTGCTGGCGCCGCTGATGCTCGGGATCGCGATGGGGATCATGACCGGGCGGCGGACCGGGGTCGAGGTCGGGAACCGCGAGATCCGTACGTCCTCGTTGCTCGGCGAGGGCGAGGTGCCGTGGAACCAGGTGGTGGACCTGCGCGCCGAGCGCCGCGGCCGGCGCAACGTCGTCTCGGTCTACCTCGACTCCGGCGCGAGTGTGCAGCTCACGGCGCCGTACAGCGGGGGACTCTTCGCCGCTGACCCGCAGTTCGAGCTCAAGGTGTTTGCTCTGTCTCATTTGTGGCGTAGTCACCGATTCGGTGGACTTCCGGGGTGATGACGCGCCGAAGATCCTTTTCCGGTAAAACCGGCATTTCCGGTTAAGCTCGCGTGAGACGATGCAAATGTACCTAATAGCAACAGAACGGATACTCCTCATGAGCTTAGTTCGTCGGCTGGCCCTGGGTCTCCCCGCGGCCGGTGTCACCGTCTTCGCTGCGCTCGCCGTCTCCTGGCCGGCTCTCGCCACCGGTGCTGCCCCGGCCGCCACCGGCGTGGCCCCGGCCGCCTACCCGGCCGTGACCGCCAGCCCGGACCGGGGCAGTGCCGGCTACGGGGCCGAGCAGCCGGCCACCACGGCACCGACCGCGACCGTCGTCGTGACCACGCCGCCCGCCGCGACCACCGCGCCGACGACCACCGCAGTGGCCACCACCGCGCCGGCCGCCACCACCGCAGCGGCTACCACCGCGCCGGCCGCCACCACCGCGCCTGCTGCTGCGTCGCCGGCCGTTTCGGTGGCCGCTACGGGCGGGGCTGCGGCCGGCCCGGACACCGTGGGTGGCACCCGTGGCCACGCCGGCTACGGCGGCGTGTCGCCGACCACCGGGAGCAGCGTGTCGCCGACCACCGGGACGAGCGTGTCGCCGACCGGCGGAGCGCAGTCCGTGCCCGGTGGTGGCGTCGACCACGAGACCGTCCCGTCGCCGACGTCGAGCAAGTCGGTCACCGTCAAGGGCGGCGTCAGCTCCGGCTCGCTGCCGTTGACCGGCCGGCCCGTCGGTGCCACGATCGCGGTCGGGGTGCTCCTGGTGGCCGGTGGCGTGGGCGCGCTCTGGTCCACCCGCACCCGGAAGACAGCCTGACCCGCCTTGATTCACACTGTGTCCGATTTGCGAGGGTCACCCGGCTTTGTCGGGTGACCCTCACCTTGTGCGTGGCATAGGGTCGGTACATGCCGAAAGCCGCTGCGGAAGAGCACCAGATCGCCGGCCACACCGTGCGCCTGAGCAGCCCCGACAAGGTCGTCTTCGCCGAACGCGGCTACACCAAACGGGACGTCTTCGAGTACTACCGATCGGTCGGCGACGGCATCCTCCGCGCCCTGCGGGACCGGCCGACCACCCTGCAACGCTTCCCCGACGGTCTCGACGGCGAGGCGTTCTTCCAGAAGCGCATCCCGACCCGCGGCGTCCCCGACTGGATCCACACGGCAAAAATCACATTCCCCAGTTCCCGTACGGCCGATGAGCTCTGCGTCGCCGACCTGGCGCACGTCGCATGGGCCGCCCAGATGGGTACCGTGGTGTTCCACCCGTGGCCGGTCCGCGGAGCCGAGCCCGACCACCCCGACGAATTGCGCATCGACCTCGACCCGCAGCCCGGCCTCACGTTCACCGACGTGACCGCCGCAGCCGGTGTCGTGCACGAAGTGCTCGACGAACTGGGCTGGGTCGGCTACCCGAAGACGTCCGGCGGGCGAGGCGTGCACATCTACGTGCGGATCGCCCCACGGTGGGACTTCGTGCAGGTCCGGCGGGCCGCGATCGCGCTCGCCCGCGAAGTGGAACGGCGCAACCCGGGCGGGATCACCACCGCCTGGTGGAAAGAAGAACGCGGACAGAAAGTGTTCCTCGACTTCAACCAGATGGCCCGCGACCGGACGATCGCCTGCGCCTACTCGCTGCGCGCCAACCAGCGGGCCACCGTGTCGACGCCGATCACCTGGGACGAACTGGGTCAGGTCGAACCGGACGACTTCGACCTGCGGACCGTCCCCGAACGCATCGCGAAGCTCGGCGATCCGCACGCGGCGATCGACGACGTGGCGCATGACCTGACGGTGCTGCTGGAATGGGTGGAGCGGGATGAACGGGACGGGCTGGGGGACATGCCTTATCCGCCGGACCATCCGAAGATGCCGGGGGAGCCGCCTCGGGTCCAGCCCAGCAAGATGAACCGGGCCAACTGGGAGCCCGGCTCCTAGGCCGTGTTTCGTAGGGCGCCGATGTTGCGGCGTGGCGGTGATCGATAACTGAAGAGGTCTCCGGTATTTGGTTCAAGCGACCAAGCCAGAA
>NZ_JBIRWQ010000002.1:53457-789716 GCF_044388125.1 Actinoplanes sp. NPDC020271 | reverse complement strand
ACCAACATCGCCCGCGCCATACGCCAAGCCAACCGTCGCTCACACGACCTGATCACCGCCGTGACCAGCAGTTACCCGACAACGCAATGACCCTGAAACCCCGCCGCACGGGTTAAAGCACAAGCTTACTGAAGTGCCTGCGTAACTTTGAGCAGATCTTCGGGCGGAAGCCCGCCGAGCCGTCGAGCCGCATTCTCGTTGTCGCAAACCAGTACGTCACCGTGCATGGACCAGTTCCCCCCGCCGTCTTCGAGTAGTTGTCGAGCGGCTTCCACAGCTGTCTCGCGGGGACACGCGGCATTACCGACGGCCAGGAGTGCGTCAGCTACCTGCTCCACCATGTCAGTCATAGAATCGCCGTCCCCCAAGGCGCGCACCAGCAGCAGTAGGCGCTGCGCCGGTGATCCCCGACTGCCCCGTTCGATCAGCCTCTGCGCCTCCGGCCAGGACACGCCAGGTCCGTAGGAGTGTGCCGCGACAGCTGCCACGGCGATGCAACGGCCATCTCCGGGCAAGACCATGAAATCGTGACCCTCCGTCTCGTCGGCCACATGCCAGATCGCCAACGCGAAGTCTCCGGCTCGGGTTCCGAGCCTCAGGACCGGCCACGTACCCGTCCGCTCGATTTCTTCCCACAGATCGCTCATCTGGCCAGAGACGCCCTGCTCGCCGCCGAACAAGGCGTCGAGGAGTTCCTCATCAGCTCCGTCGTACAGCAGGCTTGCCCAGAACTCTCGCCGTGCGAGCAGCCAGGATCCGTCAGACAAGAGTTCCGGTTGCAGCACCTCGGGGTCAATGCCGTCGAGGCTGTTCAAATAGTCGACCGCCTCGTCACGATTCAACATGAAATCATGATCGCAAAGCGGCTACCAAGCCGAACGTCCCCTCTGCCGCCGAGAAGGCTGGCGATGTCGCCGCCCGCGCTCTGCTGCGGGTGGATGTCAAGCCGCCTGTAGCACGCCGCTGTGCGGAAGATCCCTGCCGAGATGGGTCGTCGGCAAGCGATGGGCACGTGGGCGTCGGACCGTCCGAGGACGACGATGCTGCCGACTTCGCCGGCAGGCCCTGCTCGCCCTGGCCCACCTGCGCAACGGCGACACCTACACCTGCCTCGCTGCCGGCTTCGGGGTCGGAACGGCCACGCAGGATGACAAAGGCTCATTGCTACGGTCATTTACAGTTGGGGATGTGTCTCGACTGCCGCGCCGAATCGGCCCCCCGCACCGGCGGACGGCGCGTGCGGCGGGATTCGCCGCTCTGACGGCACTGACCGAGACGCTGAAAATCGTAGCCGGTTACAACGGACCTCCGTCGGCGCTCCAAACGGCCACACTGACGATCACCTGCGTCTTCGCAGGTGTTCTCGGCTACGGCATTGAGCCGGGCGAGCATTCAAAAAAAAACCCGACTAAGCTTTCTTAGCAAGTTATGACTGCTCCGCCTTTGACACGTACGTGTCAGAGGCTCTGACCGTTTACGCATGGCGTGTGTCCGCCTTAGCTGTCATTTCGTCGCCTTGGTGCCGCACCACGGCGGTGCGCGGAAATGCCGGTCATCCTGGCCGGACCGCTCGTGGCCGCGGGTACGCAGAGTGCCAGAAGTTGTGCTCCCCCGGATCAAACAAGCACTGGTTTCGCCTCGCGCCCAGACCCGGGCCACGCTCTGCAATGCGTGGTCCACTACTCCCAGCTGCATGCGTCGATCGATCACAGTTGGTAGCGCTGCTGCGTCGTGCCATGAGCGACCAGACTTGGGTGCGTGGCTACCAAATCCGCGGCTACGCAGGGAGCACCGCCGACGACGTCGGTATTTCGCAGCACGGCGGAAGCTTCCTCGGTTGTTCTGTCGCCGGTTCGCAGGACCAAGGCGTTCCAACCGTTGGTGATGCGGTGCGACGTCCTCTTCTGCTGCGGCCAATGCGCGCCGCCGATGCGGTGGTTACTTTCGGTATACGTGGCCTGTCCGTGCGTCACGTCTCATCCACGGCATCTTCGGCCCGGTCAACTGGACTCAATAGCAAGCGCGGCTCGGATGGCAACGGCGAGGTCGTCGCGTTGCCCTTCGGGAAGGCGCGAATCGGTGGCGCCCCGATCCGGGTACTGGAAGATTCCCGGCCCGCGGCGGTCGGCCGGCAGGTCCGGCATACGCGGCACGATGTGGAAGTGGACGTGCGCGAAGCCCTCCTTCTCAGCGAATTGGACCACGTAGGTCTTGACGCAGCCGGTGACCGTTCGTAGCGCCCGGGAAAGCCGTACCTGCCAGATACCCAGCGTGCCGGCTTCTTTATCGGTCAGGTCGGCGATCGAGGTCACGTGGCGCCGCGGGACCAGGACCAGCCATCCCGGCAAGCTGCTGGTGAAGTCATGCGCCACCCGCCAGCAGTCGTCGCCGGCGATCCGTTCGCGCGGCGGCAGGTCGTCGAACAAGTCGTTGTTCTGGCAGGCGTAGCAGCTCATAACGCAGATCGTAGAAGCGGCGAATCACACTGTCATGCCGCGATCCGCGCTCTAGCGACGATCGCGTCTGTCGCTGTCCGCTCGGCCCGGCTGCCGCCGTTCGACCGGTGGTCGGCTGCAACGGCCCGCCGCCTCGTCCTGCCGATGTACAGACGTTCGGCCGAACCGGGTGTGTCTGACCCCCGCTGACCATGCCGGTGGCTGCCCTGCGGCGACAGGTCGGGGCCGACATGTAGCGGCGGATCACCTGATCTGTAATGATCTTGCCCGTGGCCCTCAGTTTCAGTGGCGACCGCGAAGTACGCCAATTCCCATGCCAGTGTTGCAACTCCACCGTTGACCGCACCTGGGCGCAGTTGGATGACGACGGCCTCACGCGTGCCACGTTTTTTGCAAGTTGCTACCACCACGCCCAGGGCGGCGAGGTCTTTTTCGACGTCATCATCGGCACTTGGGGCACGGGCGACGTCAGTGATCACGTCACCTTCGGTTGCCGATGGGGTGCCGTGGAGGGCCACGATCGACCGATGTGTTCGCTGACAACCGGTGGTGGTGTGTTCGACGACAGCCCGATCTTCGGTACCAAACTGGATCGGCCCGCCGCCTTGAAGAGTCCTCTGCTGCCGGAATTCTGGGGCATGGTCGATTTTCTGCTGCTCAACGACCCGGTCGTCGTGCCGTTCGTGAATTCGCACCAGGCGCGACTCCGCTAGCATCGAAAATCCGCACGTCATCGTAAGACCGTTGACGTCTCCGGCGGCGTCCGCTCATGCCGTGAGTCGCGCGCCACAGCAATTCGGCCGAGTATCAATTCGACGAATCCGAGGCGCACAGGTCCACCTCACCGAAGCCGTTCACCGGGCGGAAACGGACGCGACGTCCGCCGCGATCGTCGGCGAACCGTGCCCAGCCCCGTCCACGATGTACAGGATGCTGGTGGAGACGGACGCCGTGGCCGTCTCGGGCTGACCTTCAGCGCCCGGGTGCGGAGCTGGTGCCGGCGCCGTTCTCACTGGCGTGAGCCGCCGTGCCCGCGCGCTGCCCGACGGCTGACGCGGCGACGTGTCCGGTCAGGTCGAGACATCGCGTCATTCCGGGCCAGGTTCGGCAATGTCCAGGGTGACCTTCGACAGTGGGCAGCCGACGCACGCCAGCACGTAGCCCGCGGCCCGTTGCCGGGGGGTCAGGCAGTTGGGTTCGTTCAGCGCCACGTCGCCGTCGCGCAGGCGCACCATGCAGTCACCGCAGTTACCGACGGTGCAGGAGTACGGCATCGGCAGGCCGGCCGCGAGACCCGCGTCGAGCAGCGTCTGCCCGGGATCGACCACCACCGTGCCGAGCGGCCGGCCGTCCCGTTCGACGGTCATCTCCTGCGGCACCGTCGCCGCTCTCCCGCCGTTCGCCGCGCTGGTGTATCGCTCTCGGTGCACCCGTTCGCCGGGCACGGCGACTTCGGTCAGCACGGCGTGGGCCACCTCCATCAGCGGTTCCGGTCCGCAGAGGTAGTAGTGGGTGCCGTCGGCCGGGGCGCGGCGGCCGAGCCAGCGGCGTACGCCCTCCGCGCCGAGCCGTCCCTCCCGCTCGGTCAGCACGTGGGTGACGGTCAGCCGGCCGGGATTCGCCCGCTCCAGCCGGCTCAGCTCGGCGGCGAAGATGGTGTCCTCGGCGCGGCGGCTGCTGTAGAGCAGGTCGATCCGGCCGTCCGCGGCAGGGTCGGCGAGCCGCGTACGTATCATGCTCATCATCGGGGTGACGCCGCTCCCCGCGGCGATGAGCACGAGCGGGTGCGGTCCGGCGTGGAACGATCCGGACGGTCCGCGTACGGCGAGCCGGTCACCGGCTCGCAGGCCGTGATGCACGTGGCCGGAGAAGTGTCCGCCGTCGACGTGCTTGACGGTGACTTCGAGGTGAGGTGAGCCGGGAGCCGACGAGGCCGAGTAGGGCCGCCGCACCGGCCGGCCGTCGATGTCGGCGATGAGGGTGAAGAACTGGCCCGGCCGGAAGTCGAAGGAGCCCGGCGTCGGGCCGGCGTCCGCCAGTACGAGAGTGACCGTGCTCGGTGTCTCCCGGCGCACCTCGACCACGCGTACCGGTCGCTCGGGAAGGCCGTCGGCGGCCGGTTCGTGGCCGCCCGGCCCGATCTCCTCGTAGCCTTCCCTGCCCAGCCCGGACCGGTAGGCCCGGTTCATCACCCGCCGCAGCAGGCGGCTCATCCCGGGAATCGCCTTGATGGACCGGACCAGTCGTCCGGCGGCCGCCGATTCGCCGGCGAGGTGCGCGCCGGCGATCGCCAGCAGGTCGGGTGCGGTGTCCCGGTCGAGGTGGGTGCCGGGCGACCACAGCCGCGCGCGGGCCATGGCGTCGCTGCCGCTGACTTCGGCGTGCTCGACGTCGATCACCAGCGCCAGATGCGGTGGCATCCCGCGCAGCGCCATCGTCGCGAGCAACGCGGCGTCGTCGGTGATGGCGCCGCGACCGCGGACGTGCAGCACCCCGCTGCGTCCCGGCACGAGCGCGGCGAACGACAGCCGGTCGTCGTGCAGCAGGTTATGCAGCGTGTCGGCGCGCTTGTTGCCCTTACGGTCGGCGAGGACGAGTGTGCGGCCGTCCAGGACGCGCACCACCGCGGGCTGGTCGCCGCGCGGGCTGGTGTCGCTGCCGCCGGTGGAGTCCCAGGTGGACAGGGCGAGGAAGGGTGCTGCGGCCAGGAACTCGGCTATTCCCGGCCCGCACAGGGGACCGGCGTCGTCGGCGAGCGCCGGTGGGCCGGCCGGGGGCGGAGCCGGCGGTTGCCACAGCCGCGACCGCAGGACGGCTTGCGCGCAGTGCACGTACGCCTGCTCGACGCCGACGGTGACGCGCGTGCCTTTGCGTCCGGCTGTCGAGCCGTTGACCCGCAGGACCTCGCCGACGCCCGGTAGGAGGAAGAAGAACGACACCGGCCCGTCCGGCTCGCCCGGCTCGGGCAGGAGGAACGAGATCCGGGTGTCGGAGAGGACCCGGACGAATCCCGGTGTGCCGCCGATGAACGTGGTGCGGCTCGTACCATCGCCGTCGCGGTAGCCGAAGGCCGCGGCCGGGCTCCGGTCCAGGATCGTCCGGCAGCCGGCATCGAGGGCGCTGATCTCCTTCCGCACGATCATCGACGCCGGCCGTCCCACGACCGCCTCCAACCCGGCCGCCGTCGACAGTCGGTTCAGCGTATTATTTTTCCAGCTCACGGCACTATTGTGAGCAATAGCTCAACTCTTTGGCTACTCGCTTTTCGCGTCCCGGGAGGACCACCGCATGCCGCCGGCCGACCGCCGTCTACAGCCACGTCGCAGGCCCCGACAGGTGCGCGCCGAGCTGACCCGGCAACGCATCCTGACTGCCGCTGCTCACGTTTTCGCCGAGCACGGCTACGCCGCCGGGACCACCAACCGCATCGCCGAGCGGGCCCGGATCTCGATCGGCTCGCTGTATCAGTACTTCCCGAACAAGGACGCGATCCTGGCCGCGCTGCTGGTGCGGCACCTCGACCGCGGCGACTGGACCGGTGCCGACGAGGTGGACCTCTCCCCCGGTTCGCTGCCCGCGGCGATCCGCGCGCTGGTCCGCGACGCCATCGAGAACCACCGCGACGACCCGGCCCTGCTGCGCATGATGATCGAGGAGGCCCGGGTCTCGCCGGAACTCGTCGAGGCGATGGAACGCCACGGCCGGAGCCGGGTCGCCCAGGTTCGCGACCTACTGGCCCGCCACCCCGACGTCGGCGTGACCGATCTCGACACCGCGGCCGAGCTGATCGTGACCACGGTCGAACTGAACACCCACAAGCTGATGGCCGCGCCGCAGACCATCCCGGAGGAGGTCTTCGCCGCCGAGCTGGTCGACATGGTGACCCGCTACCTGCACGGCGACCGGTGATCCGCGGCGCGACAGCTCCAGGCCGCAGCCCTCTCGCGGCGAGCGCCTCGTTCAGTCAAGGAGCGCGCTCGTTCTTCGGCCGGGCCGGTAAGAGCGCCTGATGCTGGTGGTGCCGCTCTCAGAACGCGCGGGCCGGACGGGACGGGCTTCCCCGGCGTTCCAGGGCCGTGCGCGACACAGGCGCCGGCGATCACGGTGCGGCCGTCACGGGCTGTGTCCAGGCGGCGGGCCACGAACGGGCCGAGCAGGTGCGGTGCGGTGACGCACGCGCCGAGCACGCCGGCGAGCCGGCCCGGGGCGCCGCTCACGGTGACCATCAGGACGACCGCTGCTACCGCGCCGCCGTCCGCTGACCTCGCCATCGTCGCCGCCAGGACATAACGAGCAAGATCCGCGCGTACGGCGGAGCCGCGCCCGCCGACACGCACGGACGAGGTGATCATGACGTCAGGTTCGAGGTCGTCATCACCTCGGCCACCCGGGCACGGGCGGCATCGTCCAGTCCTCGCAGCGGGCGGGGCAGGCAGGACCGCTGGGCCAGCCCGAGATACTCGGCGATCGCCGCGGTGACGCGCAGACTGCCGTACTCGGCGAACAAGGCGAACAGCGGAGCGAGACGGGCCGGCGCACCCGGCACCGAGCGGGCGATGGCCAGTGCCGCCGCGGGCAGCGTCCCGCCGACCACTGAGTACCAGAGGTCGCACCCGGACACGAGCCCGCCGGCCGCGTGCACGTCACCGGAGATGCCCACCGCCACCCGATCGGGAAGAAGTTTGCGCAGCTCAGCGACGCGTTCCGGGGTGGCCGGCCCGGGAATTTTGAGCGAGGCGACGTTCGGCAGCGCGGCGATGGCCGCGTACAGCTCGTCGGTGAAGGTCACGTGCGTCGTCCCCGGGTTGTCGTAGACGATCAGCGGCACGGACAGTTCCGCGGCCACGTCCTGGTAGAGCCCGTAGACGTCGTCGGGGGTGAGCGGCTGGTACGTCATCGGGGCGAGCAGCACCGCGGATACACCGGCGGCCTGCGCGTCCGCGGCGTGGGCCAGCACGTGCGAGGTCCGCAGCGCCCCGATCCCGGCGAAGACCGGAGTCGGCCCGGCCGCCGCGACCGCGATCCGGATCGCACGGGACCGTTCGGTGGCCTCGAGATACGGATACGACCCGGTCGAGCCGAGCGCGGTGATCGAGTCGACACCGGCGCCGGCGAGGCGTCGGATCAGCCCGGCGTAGGACTGCTCGTCGAGGCGGTCCCCGGCGAGTGGGGTGAGCGGGAAGGCATTGAGGCCGGTGAACCTGGAGTCGATCACCCCACGGACGCTACCAGCTTTGTCCTAGGACATAAAAGTGGTCGCGTGGATCTACACTGTCGGCCGTGTCCGCTCGCGCCGCGCGCCTGCTCTCCCTTCCCTTCGTAGTGCTGGCGTTTCTCCTCCAACTCGTGCTGAAATTCTGGGTCCAGCCGCTGACCTGGCGGATGGACTCGACCGCCGGAAGCCTGGTGGTCGCCGTCGTCGCTTTCGCCGCCACCATGGTCGTCCCGCTGGGCATTTACCTGCTGCTGATCCGGCGAGTCGAGAAGCAGCCCGCCGAGTGGCGAACGGCTTTCTCGGTGGACGCCTTGCCGCGCTGGGCGGGTCGGACGGCGATCCTGATCGCCTGGATAAGCGGCAGCGCGATCCCGGTCGAAGCGACGCCGGGGACGAAAGCCGCCCGTTTGATGGCCCTCGACCCGGTGAACGCCGTCCTCCTGACGTTCGCACTGCTGGGCCTGATCGTCGCCGTCATGATCTCGGTGAGCGGCCGGCCCGCGCTGGAACTGCGCCCGGACGGGATCACGGTGCGCAACCTGCTCCTCCGCAAGCGCACCGGCTGGGGCGGACCGATCAAGATCCGCCCGGAGCGCTTGAACATCGACCGCGACTTCCTGGACTTCACGCTCTGGTACTACTGCGCCTTCCCGGCGGCCCGCGCCACGATCGGCACCGAGACGGGGGCCCGCTCGGTCGAGGAGGCCTACCGGCGGCGGGTGGACTGAAGGATCTTGCCGGCGTCTATGCTCCGCGCTCGTGATGAGAGATCTCGGGTGGCGGTGGACCACGCCGGCCGCCGTGGTTCTGCTGGCCGTCGGCGGGCTCACCGCCTGCCGGAGCGGGACCGCGCCGGCAGGCGCCGCGACGTCTGCGCCGGCCCTGGCAACCCCGTCCCCGGAAGCGACCGCCCCGCCCCTGCCGCGTCCCGGCGCCGGCGCTCCCACCTCGGAGTTCCAGTCCTGGGTGGGCCAGGAGGTGCGCGCCGCCCTGAAGACCGAGACCGAGGGTCTGCTCAGCGGCGACTTCGACAAGTTCGCCGTCGCCGCCCAGCCGGGCAACAAGGCGGTGCTGGCCGAGTTGCAGCGCCGGTTCCGCACCTTGCGGGCGCTGCACGTGACCCGTTTCGATCAGCGGATCGACGCCCAGCCGCACGTCGGCGCCAAGAAGGGCACCTGGCAGGTGGTGCACATCGTCAACCACTGCTTCGTGGAGACCGACTGCGCCACCGACGAGGCCGTCTTCGACACCACGTGGGTGGAGACGCCGGACGGCCTGCGGCTGGCCGGCTTCCCGCGGCATGACCGCAAGTCGCCGTGCTGGTCCTGCGCCGACTACGGATCGCTGCCGCTGAGCCGCCCCTGGGAGACCACCGAGCTGGTGGCGCAGGCCGGCGCTCGCACGCTGGTCGCGGTACCGCCGAAGTACCGGAGCCGGCTCGCCGACCTGTCGCGGCGCGCGGAGAAGGCCGCCGCGGTCGCCGACCGGTACGCCGTCGGCGACGGCAAACCCGACCGTTACCAGGTCTATGTCGCCGACGACGCCTCGTGGCAGCGCTGGTACGACGGCAAACCCGGCACCTGGGTCGCCGGCCAGGCGTTCCCCACCGGGCCGAACCGGATCGAGGTCGAGGTGCACGAGTCCGAGCTGACCGCCGACTTCTCCGACGAGTTGCTCACCCACGAGCTGGCGCACGTGGCCACCCTGCGCGACGACACCTATTACGGCCGCGACGACGTCTGGTTCCTGGTCGAGGGCATGGCCGACTTCGTGCAGCGGCAGCGGCCGGGCGTGACGAACTACCGCAAACGGTACGCCCTGGGCAGTCTGCTGAGGCAGGGCCCGCTGCGCTCGGTCGCGGTCAAGCCTCCGGGTGACCACGCCGGCCTGACCGACGCGGACAGCCGTTACGCCGTCGGCTTCTACACGCTGACCTTCCTGTTCGAGAAGTACGGCAAGGCCAGGACGTTGCAGTTCTTCCAGGGCGCGGTCCAGTACGGGATCGGGCTGGACAGCGCGGCGCAGACCGCGTTCGGCAAGCGGTGGTCCGTGGTCGACAAGGAGTGCACGGCGTACGTCCGGGGGCTCTGAGCCGCTCATTGATCGGCCGGATCGGCCGATCAGGGCAATATGAGTGTCGGGTTCCGGGCGCGGCCACAAGGCCGGCCGATGGAGCTGCTCGCGCACGCCTTCGACCGCAGCCCGGTCCCGAAGCTGGTGCTGAGCCTCGCCCCGGACGACTGCGGTCGGTTCACCGCGGTCAACGACGCCTTCTGCGACCTGGTCGGCTGGTCCCGCGACGAGTTGCTCGGCCAGCCGGCCCTGATGCTGCTGGACTCGGACCGGCTGGGGCCGGTCACCGCACTGGCCGAGGCGATGGTCCGCGGTGACCTGACCGTCATGGCGATGGAGCGGATCCTGATCCGCCGCGACGGCTCGCGGGTCTGGACAGTCAGCCAGAACCTGCTGGTCCACGACCGGGACGGCCTGCCGTTCCTGTTCGCCGAGATCGTCGAGAGCAGCGGGCGGCAGGTCCTCGCCGACAGCGAGGCGCGTTTCCGGACGCTGGTCGACTCGTCGCCGATCGGGATGGCGGTGCTCGACACCGACGGCGCCTGGCTGCGGGTGAATCCGGCGGTCTCGGCGATGCTCGGCCGGACCGGTCCCGAGCTGGCCGCGCTGACCCTGGCCGACGTCACGCACCCGGACGACCGGACGAGTTGCGCCGCGATGCTGCGCGACATGGCGAGCGGGCGAAGAACCACGTTCGAGGGCGATTTCCGGTACGTGGGCAAGGACGGTCACCGCCTCTGGTGCCGCTTGACCGTCACGCCGCTGGCCTCGGAGTCCGGCACCCCGATGCGCCTCCTGGCCCAGCTGGCCGACGTCTCCACCGAACGCCGCAACCAGGAACGGCTGAGCACCACGATCGCCGTGCAACGGGAGATCGGCACGGTGACCGACCGGGACGCCCTGCTCCGGCTGATCGCCGATCGCACCCTGCAGGTGCTGCCGTCGGGCACGGTCGCGTCGGTGCATCTGCTGGATCCGGCGGCCACGGTGCTGCGCCCGGCCGCCACGGCAGGGCATCCGCTGCCGGAGTTGCCGGTCGCCCGGTCGCTGGCCGGGCTCACGATCACCAGCGGTCGGACCGCCCGTTCCGACGACACCACGACCGACCCGCGGGTCAACCCGATGATCGCGCGGGTCACCGGCATGCGCTCGATGGTGGTCGCGCCGCTGCGGGCCCCGGACAGTGGCACGTTCGGCGTGCTGATGGTCGGCAGCGACCGGCCGGGCGCGTTCCACGACACCGACGAGCAGCAGCTCGCCCTGCTGGCCGAGGGTCTGAGCGCGGCGCTGCGGCACGCCGACGACGCCGCCCGCAACACCGAGGCGTTGCGGGCGCTGGAGGTCAGCGAGCACCGGTTCCGGCTGATCTTCGACAACTCGCCGCTCGGCCTGACGCTGTGCAGCCTGCGCCCCGAGGACTTCGGGCGCTACCTGCAGGCGAACCCGGCGATGACCGCGATCACCGGGTGGACGCAGGACGAGCTGACCCGGATGACGTTCGCCGAGCTGACCCACCCGGACGACGTGGTGGAGACTCGGCAGCTGGCGAAACGCCTGATCGACCGGGAACTCGACGCCGTCACCGTCGAACGGCGCTACCGGCACCGGGACGGGCACACCATCTGGGTGTCGGTCCGGGTCGCGCTGATCACCGACGAGCAGGACCGGGCCCGGTACGTGGTCAACCAGGTCGAGGACATCACCGCGGCGCACGAGGCGGACGTGCAGTTGCGGCGCACGGCCCGGCTCTTCGAGCTGATCCCGGCCGCGGTGATCGTGCGCGACCTCGACGGCACGATCCGCTGGTGGAACGACGGCGCGACGCGGCTCTACGGCTGGCCGCTCGCCGCGGCTTCCGGCCGGTCCGCCCACCGGCTGCTGCACACCACCTTCCCGTACGGCGGCAGCTTCCCCGACCAGGAGGAGGCGTTGCGCCGCGACGGCTTCTGGAACGGTCAGCTCGACCACATCACGGCGAGCGGCCGTACCGTCAATGTCCTGAGCCGCCAGGTCCTGCACCATCTCGACCCGGATCACGCGCAGGTCCTGGAGGTGAACGCGGACCAGACCGCGGCCCGTGCGGCCGAGGTGGCACTGGCCGAGAGCGAGGAACGGCTGCGCGCCCAGTTCGCGAACACCGGCGTCGGGCAGACCATCTCGGCGCTGGACGGCTCGCTGATCAGCGCGAACCGGGCGTACGCGGCGATGGTCGGCCGCACCGGCGAGCAGCTCGCCGGTCTGCACGACCGGGACCTGCTGCACCCCGAGGACCTGGCCGCGCACCGGGCGCTGCTGGCCGGGTTGTTCGCCGGGGACGCCGAGTCCTACACGACCGAGGCGCGGATCGCGCACAGCGACGGTCACTGGGTGCCGGTCGAGGCGACGATCTCGCTGGTCCGTGACCCGGCCGGCAACCCGAAACTGGTGGTGGGCGTGCTCACCGACATCACCGCCCGGCGCGCCGCCGAGCAGGCGCGCGACGCCGCGTCGGCCGCCCTGGCCGAGCGCAACACCGAGCTGGAGGCGGCCAACCAACTGAAACTCGACATCATCGGGATGCTCGGGCACGAGATCGGCAACCCGCTGACGTCGATCCGGGGCAACGCGGAGATCCTCACCGACGACTGGGCGGCGCTGACCGACGAGCGCCGGGCGCGGGCCATCGACGCGATCGCCCGCCAGGCCGGCACGCTGGACGAGATCGTCCAGGAGGTGCTCGCGATGGTGACCATCGAGTCGGGTCAGATCCGCGCCGACCGGCGGGAGCTGAACCTGCACGAGGAGATCAGCCGGGCGCTGTGGGCGGCCGACGCCACGATCCCGGTCTCCGGGCCGCCCGCGCGGGTGCTCTGCCACCCCGGGCACCTGCAGCAGATCCTGGTGAACCTGCTCTCGAACGCCCGCAAGTACGGCGGCGGCGCCACCGCGGTCCGGGTCGCCGTCACCCCGTCGCACGTCGAGGTGGCGGTCGAGGACGACGGGCCCGGTGTCCCGGAGGAGTTCCGGGACCGTCTCTTCGAGCGGCTGGCCCGCGCCGACCGCGACGCGACCTCGGTGAAGGGCACGGGCCTGGGCCTCTACATCGTCCGCGGGCTGGCGCAGGCCAACCACGGGGACATCCGGCACGAGCCGAGCCCGTCGGGCGGCTCGCGGTTCGTCATTTCGCTGGAATCACCAGGACCTGACCGGGAATGATCCGGTCCGGGTTGGTGAGGATCGCCCCGTTCAGCTTGAAGATCTCCGGCCACCGGTTGCCGTTGCCGAGCAGCGCCTTGGCGATCCCGAAGAGCGTGTCGCCCTTCTTGACCGTGTAGATCCGCGGGATCGGGCCGACCGGCGACTTCGGCGGCAGGTGCAGCACCTGACCGGGGAAGATCACGTTCGGGTTCTTGATGACGGCCCGGTTCAGCACGAAGATCTGCGGCCACCGTTTGTCGTCGCCGAGCTGCGATTTCGCGATGCCGCTGAGGGTGTCGCCTTTCTTCACCGTGTACGTCGTGGGCTGCGGCGGCTGCTGCGTCGGCGGCTGCTGCGTCGTGCCACCGGACAGCACGCCGGCGAAGCGCAGCAGGTCGGCCAGCTCGAACGTGCCCGGCTTGGCCGAGGTCAGCGACGGTGCCCAGCCCGGCTGCGCCAGGATCGAGTCCTGACTGCGCCGGATCAGTCCGATCAGCACCTCGGCGACGAGGGTGCTGCCGACCGGGCCGAGCCGCTGCCCGCCGTGGGCGTGGCTGGCCTCGGCGAGGACGTAGTACCACAACGGCGTACGCGACTCGAAGCCACCGGCCTGCAACGCGGTCATCTGCTGCGGGCTGCCCGCCGCGGCGAGCACCTCGTCCTTGGTCATCACCGGCAGCCCGAGGTGCTGGGCGAGGGCCTGACCGGTGGGCAGCCGCAGGCGGTAGCCGCGCAGCAGGTTGCGCACCGGCAACCGGCCGGCGTCCGGCGGGCTCTCCGGCGTCCCGTCGACCTTGCGCAGGGCGAACAGCGCCTTGTCACCGACGGCGGCGACGTTGGTGTCGAGCTTGCGGGCGTGCATGACGTCCGTGCCGCCGATGATGTTCTCCCACTCGATGATCCAGTTGTCCGGGAGCGTCGGGTTGGCCGGGCCGCCCACCTGCCCGCCGAGCGCCGTGAACGAGAAGAGCAGCTCCAGGGTGGCCGGGATCCCGCCGGGCCGGGTGTTGAAGTTCAGGTTGAAGTCGTACTTGGCCCGGACCATCGTGTGGCCCAGCCGGTAGCCGGCGACCGAGAACTCCAGCGGCATCCGCAGTGGCTCGGCCGTGTAGTCGAACCACTTGTTGCCGTGATCGACGATGTCGTCCACGACGGCCGGCTCGGCGATCCGCTTCAGGAAGTCGTGCACCACGACGTGCTGGTAGTGCTGGCGCAGGATCCGGCTCGCCTCGCCGAACGAGAAGCCCTGGTCGACAAGCTTGTTGTGCGCCTTGAGGAACGCCACGTGCATCTGGGCGATGATCAGGTTCTCGTCGTTGCGCGGGTCGCCGGTCAGGGCCGCGCGGTCGTGCTCGACGTCCGCCGACTCCGGCTCGCGCGGCAGGTCGTTGTCGTCGCCCTTGCCCGGCGGGCGCAGCACCGGCTTGGCCGTGCCGTTGAGCGGGTGGACCTTGCCGAGCAGCATCCTCGCGACGTTCGCCGGGTCCCGCGGGGCCGGTGCGCCGTAGACGCTGTCCAGGTCGAGCTCGCCGGTGCGCAGGTTGCGCAGTGCGGTGCGGATCTCGGTGAGCGACAGCGGTGTCATGTCCGGGTGCAGCAGCTGGTCCATGGTCGCCGACGCACCGGACTCGAGCGTGATGTCGTGGTCGACGAACTGCCCGAAGTACGTGTAGGCGGCCGGGATCGGGCTGTCCTCGCCGGATACGTCGGTGTCGACCATGGACGCGCCGAGGTTCTTCAGCAACTCGGGTGTGTTGCCGGCTTCGGGCAGGAGGTTCGCCTCGTCCTCCTGCAGGGTCGGGAACAGGAAGTCGAAGTGGTGCGTGTCGGTCGGTGGGGTCACCGCGAAGTACGCCGGTGACCGGGCGCTGAACGCGGCGAGTTCGCCGGCGGCGCGCTTGAGTTCTTCCTCGGTGACGATTCGTCCGTGCAGGAGACGCGGCATGGCCGCCCCCTTCCCCTTCGGAGGTGCGTGACCGTGCGGGTGTGATGTCGCGACGCCACACCATAGGCCCGGTTTCCGGATACATTGAGTCGCGAAATAGACAATTGGAAATGGTCAGACATTCGCGACATTGATCGACCGGCTCGGCACTCCTGCAACAAACCTGCAAATGAGAATCGTTGACTCGCCTCTTCCCGTGGTGGGAGATTCGGTCACGGCACCACTTCCGTTCCCCCGGTACCGCCGGCTTGTTCATCCCCTTAATCCGGGCCTCGGCGCAGGTCAGAGCTACGCCGCCAGGCAAATGCCCGCACATTAATTCGCAGCGCCCGGAATTGCCGGCGGGATCTCTTTCCGACAGGGAGAAAATCGCATGGCACCATCCGTACGCCCTCGTCGCCGCCGCCGGCTCGCCGGCGCGGCCGCCCTGGCCGCCCTGGTCACCGCCGGGCTCGCCGTGACCGTGGCGACCGCCGAGGCCGCCACCCTGTTCAGCGCCGACTTCGAGTCCGGTTCGACGAGCGGCTGGTCGAAATCGGGCGGCACCTGGTCGGTCGTCACCGACGGCACGCAGGTCCTGCAGCAGTCCGACACCACCAGCGAACGGGCCCGCGAGTTCGCCGGCACCACGTCCTGGACGAACTACGCCGTGCAGGCGCGGGTCAAGGCGACCGCGTTCGGCTCCGGCAGCGGGGTGGTCGCGCTGACGGCCCGGGCCGCCGGGGCGACCAAGATGTACCGGCTGTCGCTGACCGGCAGCAACAAAGTGCAGCTGGAGGCAATGAACGGCAGCGCGATCACCGTCCTGGCCAGTCTGAGTCAGACGATCTCGACCGGCACGTTCTACACGCTGAGACTGACCGTGAACGGGACGACGATCAGCGGTTCGGTCAACGGCACGAGCGTCGGCAGCGCCACCGACTCGTCGATCTCCAGCGGGCGGATCGGGCTGCTCACCGAGTACGCGTCGGGCCGCTTCGACGACATCGTGGTGGACGACAGCGGCTCGACGACGCCGACCAGCTCGCCGACCTCGTCGCCGTCCTCGTCGCCGTCCTCGTCGCCGTCCGGGCCGGCCTCTCCCGGCCCGTCGACCTCCACGCCGCCCACGACCGGCGCGGTCTACGTCTCCCCCAGCGGGACCGACAGCGCGGCCGGCACGCAGTCGGCGCCGACGTCGCTGACCTCGGCACTGACCCGGATCGCGGCGGGCGGGACGATCTACCTGCGCGGCGGCACCTACAACTACGCACAGACGGTGACCATCGCGGCCGGGAACAACGGGACGGCCGCCGCGCTCAAGACTCTTACGGCGTACCCGGGCGAAGTTCCGGTCCTGAATTTCTCGGCTCAGACGGAGAACTCGGCGAACCGTGGACTCGCCCTCAACGGCAACTTCTGGCACCTGTACGGCATCGTGGTCGAGCACGCCGGCGACAACGGCATCTTCGTCGGCGGCAGCAACAACACCATCGAACGCACGGTGACCAGGTTCAACCGTGACAGCGGCCTGCAGATCTCGCGGATCGCGTCGGACACGCCCAGCTCGCAGTGGCCGTCGAACAACCTGGTGCTCAGTGCCGAGTCACACGACAACGCGGACTCCGACGGCGAGGACGCGGACGGCTTCGCGGCAAAACTGACCGTCGGTACCGGCAACGTGTTCCGTTACGCGGTGTCACACAACAACATCGACGACGGGTGGGATCTCTACACCAAGACCGACACCGGGCCGATCGGACCGGTGACGATCGAGGACTCGCTCTCCTACGGCAACGGCACCCTCACCGACGGCTCGCAGGCCGGCGCCGGTGACCGCAACGGCTACAAGCTCGGCGGCGAGGACATCGCGGTGAACCACGTCGTGCGGCGCAGCATCGCCTACCAGAACGGCAAGCACGGGTTCACCTACAACAGCAACCCGGGCTCACTGACCATCTCGAACAACCTGAGCATCGACAACGGCGAACGCAACTTCAACTTCGACGCCGGTACGTCGGTGTTCCGCAACAACACGTCGTGCCGGTTCAGCAGCGGCACCAACGACCGGATCATCGGCGACTCGGACAGCTCCAACCAGTTCTGGTCGGGCACCAACGGCTCCCGCTGCGCGAACTACAGCGGCGCCCTGGCCTGGTCCTACACCTCGACCGGTGTCCTGGTCGTCACCATCGGCGGCAAGACCGTCTCCTGGTAACCCGCCGGCGACCCGGGCCGGTGCGGACGTCCGCACCGGCCCGGCCCGCGTCAGGACTTGCCCGGCAGCTTGATGATCTCGGTCGCGGCCGGGGCCTTGATCTCCGGGAATTCCGCACCGAACTCGGAGAACGTGATGTCCGCGCCGTCCGAGTCGGTCGCCTTCAGCGGCAGCGGCTCGCCGGTCGTGGCCACGTAGATCTTGCCCGCGCCCTTCGAGTCGTTCAGGACGACGGCCGGCTTGCCGTCGAGCTGCGTGACGTCGCCCTTGGTCAGCTCGCCGGACGGGTTCAGCAGCTCCTTGAGGCCGAACCCGTCGGTCATGTCCGAGAACGTGGTGTCGTCGGCGCTCGGCTTCATCCACGACTTGGCGAGGATGTCGGCCGAGACCTTGGGCAGCTTGACGCCGGCCGACTCGAGGAATTTCGGGTCCGCCTTGACGTAGGACTGACCGTCGAAGGCCAGGATCTCCAGCTTCATCCCGCTCATGCTGATCGTGGCCAGCAGGTTCTTACCGGATTCCTTCAGGTCGATGGCCATGCTCGCCCCGTCCTGCTTGGCCGTGCCGGCGGCGTGGAACGACTTCGCGTCGGTGACCGCCTTCTCGGCGCGGGCCAGGATCTCGGCCGCGGACAGGTCCGCGATCCCGTTACCGGTCGACGTGGAGGCGGCGGCCGAGGCGCCGGGGGCGGCCGGAGCGCTGGTGGTGGTCTGGTCGCCGCACCCGGCGAGCAGCATGACTCCGGCGGCGGCGACGACGGCCGGCTTGATGACGTTCATGATGGGTCTTTCCCCCGTGATGGTGGTGAGCGGGGAACTCTAACGCCCCTACCGATCATGGGAAAGCTCCTTTTCCACAACATTCCGGCAACGGCGCTCACGTTGTGACAGAACCCACCGCCGCGGGACGGCGAGCCGGCTCACGGCGTACGCAAGCAGTGATTTTCGGTTTGTGGGCAGTGGCGCGAGAAACGGCGGCTTTCGATCTCTCGCCGCGCGCGTCTCTCACCGCCGACGCCGCGGGAGCGGTTATGGTGCTGCGATGCAGCGCACCGCACTGGTCACCGGAGCGTCTTCGGGAATCGGCCTCGCCACCGCCACCACGCTGGCCCGGCGCGGCTACCGGGTGCTCGGCACCAGCCGGCATCCGGAGTCGATCACCACACGCGTCGCCGGCGTCGAGTACGTCGCGCTGGACCTGACGTCGGACGACTCGATCGACGACCTGGGCGTGCTCCTGAAGGACGTCGACGTCCTGGTCAACAACGCCGGGGAGAGCCAGTCCGGCCCCCTGGAGGAGCTGCCGATGGACGCCTTGCGACGGTTGTTCCAGGTGAACGTGCTCGGCCCGGTGCGGCTGGCCCAGCTCGCGCTGCCCGGGATGCGCGAGCGCGGTTACGGCCGGGTCGTCATGATCGGGTCGATGCTGGCGTCGTTCCCGCTCTCCTACCGCTCGTCCTACGTCGCGTCGAAGGCGGCGATCAAGGGCTTCGCCAGCGGCGCCCGGCACGAGTACTCGCCGTACGGTGTCTGGCTCACCACCGTCGAACCGGGCTCGATCAGCACCGGGATCAGCGAGCGCCGCACGCAGTACGTCACTCCCGGCTCGCCGCACGGGCCGGAGTTCCAGCGGATGCTGACCGCTCTTGATCGCAACGAGAAGGACGGCACCTCGCCCGAGCGCGTCGCCGCGACCATCGTCACCGCCATCGAGGCGGAGAAACCGAAGCAGCGGTACGCCGTCGGCAGCAACGCCCCGTTCGCCTTCGCCATGCAGCGTCTCGCGCCGGTCCGGCTGGTGGAAAAGATCACTCACCGTAAGCACGACCTGAGCCGGTAAGCTCATCGGGTGCCGGACACGGGTGGGTTGCTGCTGGTTCTCGACGGGAACAGTCTGCTGCACCGGGCGTTCCACGCCAGCGACGGTTCGCTCGAGCCCGCGCCCGCCCTGCGCGGCCTGATCGGCTACCTCGCCCGGGCCGCCGCCCAGCTCCGGCCGGACGCGGTGGTGGTCGGCTTCGACTGCCCGCACGACTCGGCCCGCCGCGTCGACCATCCGGGTTACAAGGCGCACCGCCCGCCGAAACCGGCCGACCTCACCCGCCAGCTGACGCTCGCCCCGGAGTTGCTGCGCGCCTGCGGCGTCGGCACGGTCGTGCCCCCGGCCTACGAGGCGGACGACGTCCTGGCCAGCTCGGCCGCGGCCGCCCGGGCGCTGGGCTGGAGCTCGGTGCTGATGACCAGCGACCGGGACGCGTTCGCGCTGATCGACGACACCACGTCGGTGCTGCGCATCCGCAACGGCGGCTTCGACCGCTCGGTCCTCGTCGACGCCGAGTCCCTGCCCGGCCTCTACGGCGTTCACCCCTGGCAGTACACGGATTTCGCCGCGTTGCGTGGCGATCCTTCCGACAACCTTCCGGGGGTACGTCGTTTCGGCGCCCGCACCGCCGCCCGCCTGCTCGAGGTCTTCGGCTCGGTCGACGCCGCCTGGGAGGTCGATCCCGCTACTCTGCGTGATGCCGTCGGCGAGCAGGCCGCCACCAGCTTCCGCGACCCGGTGTCCCGGGAGATCGTCGCCCGCAACCGCCGGCTGATGGCGATGCGCCACGACCTGCCCGTGCCCAGCCCCGAATCGGCCCGGCTCCCCCTCGACTACCTGGTGATCCGCCGCGCCCTGCGCGAGCACGGCATCAACCTCGGCCCGTCCCTGTGGTCCCTGGTCGGCGGCGACGCCCCGATCGAGTCCCTGCCGGAAGCACCGCCCGAGCCGCTGCCGGCGTGGGCGCACACGCTGAAGCCACGCGTCCTGCACGGCTCGATGTCCGGTCGCCGCGACCCCATCCCCGGCCAGACCGCCCTCTTCTAGCGGTTGCCCGCGGTCCGGGCCGCGGCGCGCGGCTGGTCGCCGCGCGCGACGCGGAGACCAGGTCCGAGGCGGATGTGACCGCCGCCGTCCAGCAGCATGCGGCCACGACGTGGCATGCCTGCGGGCGTCGCCGAGCCCGGCGGATACGGTGGCGCGTATCCGCCGGTGTCAGATGACGTTGCCGGTCAGTGGCTGCTCAGCGGGCGGTGCAGGTGGCGGAGGCCGGTCCGGTGCCGGTGCCCTGGAAACCGAACTGGGTGTTCTGGCCGGCGGCGACGGTGCCGTTGTAGCCGACGTTGGTGAAGGTGACGGCGCCGGTGGTGCTGCTGCCGGTGGCGCTCCACGAGTTGGTGACGGCTGAGCCCGAGGGGAGGGTGGTCCCGACGGTCCAGCCGTTGATCGCCGAGGAGCCCGCGGTGACGGTGACCGTGGCGACGTAGCCGCCGGTCCACGAGTTCAGCGAGATCGACGCGGTGCACCCCGAGGGGAGCGGCGGCTGCGACGACGCGGGGGGAGAGGACGACGGGGACGAGGACGGGGACGAGGACGGGGACGGGGACGACGGCGATGAGGACGGCGGGACCGAGGTGCTGTCCAGGCCGAAGAAGGTGATCGCCATCCTGGCCTGGCCGGACATCGGCAGGGAGTGTCCGACGCCGGCGAGGCTGATCGCCTGGACCGGCGGCTGGGCTGAGGTGTCGCCGTACCAGGTGCGGGTCCAGCCGGACTGCGGGGTGTCCGTCTTGACCGGGGTCTGGCTGACGCCCAGCACGTTGGTCCACTGCTTGATCTCTTCGCCGAAGTTGTTGTAGTTCAGCGTGGTGTCGGCGGTGCCGTGCCACAGCTGCATGCGCGGGCGGCGGCCGGTGTAGCCGGGGTAGGAGTTGCGTACCGCGTCGCCCCACTGGGCGGGAGTCTTGCTGACCTGGCCGTTCGCGCAGGCGCTGTTCCAGCCGGCCTGCTGGGTGGGGTCGGCAGGGTTGCCCGCGGTGGCCTGGAAGCAGGTGTCCGGCACGCCCATGAACGCGGCGCCTGCGGCGAACACGTCCGGGTAGTCGGCGAGCAGGACGTTTGTCATCATGGCGCCCGACGAGGCGCCGGCGACGAAGGTACGGGACGGGTCGGTGGCGTACCTTTGCTGGACGTATTTGACCATCGAGGTGATACCGACCGGGTCGCTGTTGCCGCTGTGGGTCAGCGCGCCCGCCGACGAGACGTCCCAGCAGTTGCCGCTGCGGACCGTGGACGGGTAGATGACGATGAAACCGTACTGATCAGCAAGGGTTTTGAATTCGGTGCCGGAGTAGAACGCCGGGCCGGAGCCGGTGCAGTAGTGCACGGCGACCAGCACGGCCGGCCTGGTGGGTAGCCGGTCGGGGACGTACAGGTACATCCGGATGCCGGTGGGATTGGTGCCGAAACCGGTGACCTCGGTCAATGACGCCGCGGAGGCCGGGGACGCGGGGACGAGCGTGGTGGTCACCACCAGGGCGGCGAGGATCGCCGCCACCGAGGCCAGCAGTTGGCGCCAGTGTCTTCTCATGAACGGTTCCTTAGCGGGAGGGGATGGGGATGGGGCCGCCGGACTGATCCTGATCGGACCGGAACGTAACAAGCATGTTTCGGCAATTGCAACACTCAATATGTGCTCGGTGCGGCAATCGATCTTCGATCGCCCGAATCGAGCAGCGACAATGCCTGCGGGCACGCGAGGTTAGATTCCGGAAGTTTCGGTGATTCGCTCGATAGAAGTGGCCGTATTTACGAGCCGATGCGGTGATCTTTCGTCGTGGATGCGATCCGGGAAGTTCAGGGTTGCCCCAGGAACGGCCGGATCCGGCCGTTGATCTCAGATCCCGGTTACGCCCCGAGCCGCTCCGGACTTCCGCGGCGGGCGGGGGCAAGGCCGAGATGGGCATGATCGGCAGCGGTGGACGGGCACGCCACCACTGTGAGAGCCGGCCGGGAGGGTGAGGCGCGGCTGCGAGGGACCCGGGGTGGGGTCGCGTGGGGCTGGGCGGGCGCGGCCTCACGGCGTACCGGAAACCGCGGTTGATCTTGAATCTTGTTGATGGACCGCTGGAACCTTTGCCGGGGCTGGTGTCTTTCGAGAGGGGGACGGGCGGCGGACGACGCGTGGGGTGAGCGGTGACGGAACGCATCAGGCAGTTGCTGGACGAGGCGGTGGCCGGGCTGGAACCGGAGGACCGGGACCCGGTCGGGGCGGTCGTCCGGCGTGGGCGCGCGGCGCGGCGGCGGACGGCGACGGTGCTGGCCGGGGTCGTGACGTTCGGGCTGCTCGTGGGCGGTCTGGTGACCGGGCAGCGGATGCTGGGCAGCGCGCCGCTGCCGACCGCGAACGCGGGCATCGAGCAGTCGGCGACGCCGCGGGTCGAGAACGGCATGATGGTGGCCGGCGCGATGCAGCTGCCGATCCCGGCGGGGTGGACGGTGGTGACGGCGAGGATCTGGCGCAGGGCGCGCTGGTCAAGACGTATCGGGCGTGGCGCCGGCTGCATCCGGACGGGGATCCGGAGGCGTACACGCGGCAGGTGATGGTCCGGGCCGCCTGGCGGGCCGGCCGCCGGTTGTGGCGCTTCGAGGTTCCCGCGGCGGTGCTGCCGGAGCGACCGGTGAGCAGCGACTTCGCGGACCGGCGGGACACCGCCGACGTGGTGCTCAGTGCGTTGCGGGCGCTGCCGGGGGCGCAGCGGGTGGTCCGTGCTGGCGGTGCCCGCCGCGGTGCTGACCGCGACGCTGTTCGCCGGGCTCTTCGAGCGCCCGTTCCGGCCGGTCGCCCGGGAACGCGCCGGGCGCCCGGTGACCGTGGCGACGTAACCGGGGGAACCGGGAAGCAACCGGGGTGGCCTCAGCAGCCGGGGGATGCGACCGATCGGAGAGATCGCGACCACCACCGACCGCGGAGGTACCACCATGCGTTCCGTACGATCGTCGCTCCGCCGCCGCGGGGCCCTGATCGCCGCCGGCGCCGCCGCGCTGGTGGTCGCGATCACCGCCGCGCTGATGGTGAACACGGGCGCGGCCGCCGCGACCTGGAAGACCCTGGCCGGCACTCCGACCTGCGACTGCGTGCTGCAGAACAGCAAGGACAACACGTACCGGGCGATCTTCGGTTACGTCAGCACCGCGAACTCGGCCGGCACGATCGCGGCCGGCGACAACAACAAGGTCGTGCTCAACGGCGGCAGCACCCGGAGCACCGCGGCCGAGGTGACCACGCGGTTCGAGCCGGGCACGCACAAGGCGACGTTCGCGACCGGCTGGCTGGCCAAGGACACCGCCGCGACCTGGACCGTCGGCGGCAAGACGGTCACCGCGAGCTGGAACAAGCCGACCTGCGGCGCCGACGTCAGCCTGCCGGCCAGCGGCAACGGCAGCGGTCCGCTGATCGCGCTGATCATGGCCGGTGTGGTCGCCGCGTTCGTCTTCTGGCGCAAGCGCCGCAAGGCGGCCTGACCGGAGATGATGCGTAACGTTCTCGCGATCGGGGCTCATCCCGACGACATCGAGCTCGGCTGCGGCGGCACGCTCGCCGCGCACCGGGCGGCCGGCGACGCGGTGACCATGCTGGTGGTCACCGGCGGTCAGAACGGTCCCGGCGACATCTCGGCCCGCCGTGCCGAGGCCGAGGCGGCCGCGCGCCGGCTCGACTGCCTGCTGATCTGGGGCCGGCTGCAGGACTGCGCGGTGCCCGCCGACGCGTCCACGATCGCGTTGATCGAGGCGGCGATCCGGGAGACCGAGGCCGACGTCGTCTACGTCCACGCGCCGGACGACTCGCACCAGGATCATCGCGCGGTGGCCGCCGCGACGCTCTCCGCGGCCCGTCACAGCCGTCGGGTGCTGCACTATCGCAGCCCCTCGACGATCAAGTTCGAGCCTTCCCTGTACGTCGACATCTCCGCCCACCTCGACCGGAAACTCGCCGCCCTGGCCTGTCACCGCAGCCAGGTGGAGAGTTCCGCGATGGTCGACCCGGAGGTGGTGGCGGCGTCGGCGCGGCACTTCGGGGCGCAGGCGCGGGTGCGGTTCGCGGAGGCGTTCGTGCCGTCCCGGTTCGTCTGGGATCTGGCGCCGCCGCCGCAGCTGGGCCTCTACACGACCGAGATGCCGTCGTTCGAGGCCGCTGCTTCCGAGGCGTCGGCCTTCGAGGTCGCTTCTTCCGATATGTCGGCCCTTGGGGATCAGAGGGTGGCATGAGAGCAGGCGGACGCCACCGGCCTCCGCGGACACACTTCCGAGTGGCGCTGGCCGTGCACCTCGTCGTGTTCGTGGGAGTTCTGGCGCTGTTCGGCGTCGACCGCACGCTCGGCTGGGTTGCCACCGCGCTCAACGTGATCTTCCTGATCTTCTTCTTCCGGCACCTCGGATTCGCCGTCTCGGCCGCCCGCTGGGCCGAGCGTGACCTGAACGCGCCCCTGGTGGGCGTCGAGTCGTTCACGCCGGCCGTCGCCGTCCTCGTCGCCTGCAAGGACGAGGAACTCGTGGTCGACGGCATGGTGTCGGCGCTGCTCTCGCTCGACTACCCGCCCGACCGGCTGACCGTCGTGGTCGTCGACGACGCCTCGACCGACGGCACCGGCGCCCGGCTCGACGCCCGGGCCTCGGCCGACCCGCGGCTGCGCGTGCTGCACCGGCGTCCGGGCGCGGGCGGCGGCAAGTCCGGCGCGCTCAACGACGCGCTGGCGCTGACCGACTCGGAGATCGCGGTGATCTTCGACGCCGACCATCAGCCCGAGCCGGACGTGCTGCGCCGGCTGGTGCGCCACTTCCGGGACGCCAAGGTCGGCGCGGTCATGGGGCGCTGCGTGGTGCGCAACGGCGTGGAATCGTCGCTGGCGTCGACCATCTTCATCGACTATCTGTCCGGTTACCTGGTCAACGAATACGGCCGCCAAGCACTTTTCGAGCTTCCCGCGTACGGCGGAGCCAACTGCGCCGTACGCACGTCACTGATCCGGGCACTGGGCGGGTGGAACCCGGAAACGGTCACGGAGGACACCGATCTGACATTGCGGTTGCTGCTCGACGGTTACCGCGTCCGGTACGACCCCTCGGCGGTCGACTTCGAGGAGGCCGTTCTCTCGTCGCAGCGGTTCTGGAAACAGCGGTACCGGTGGGCGCGCGGACACCAGAAATGCCTTCGTGACTATTGGCGGCCCATTCTCCGTACGCCTCATCTGTCGCCCATGGAAAAGCTGGAGACCATTCTCTTCCTCTGGGTCTACCACGTCCCCGTGCTGTGCGGGCTGGGACTTCTGCTGATCGCGCTGCACGCGTTCGGCATCGGGGACTCGTCGGCGATCCAGATGGTGTCGCTGTCGGCGCTGCTCTTCGCCGGCCCGTTCTGCGAACTGGCGGTGGGTCTCGTGCTGGGCCGGGTGGAACGGCGTGCGGTGTGGATGCTCGTCGGGTTCATCCCGGCGTTCGGCATGTCGATCCTGACCGCGACGAAAGCGTATTTCGAGGGCATGTGGGGCACCACTTACGCCTGGGTGAAAACCGCCCGGTCAGGGGTGACATGAGCCGTTTCACCCGCCGGCTGGATCGCGAGTCCCGGCGCCGGAAAGCCCCGGCGACAGTACGCCGCCGGCGGCTCGTCCTCGTCGAGATGCTCGCCGCCGTGGGCCTTTGCGTGGGCGGTTACGTCCTGTTCGTCGACTACGCCCGCCATGTCGAGGTGGCACTCGCGTCCCGCATCATCGACCTGATCGGGGTCGACCGGATCTCCGGCGTGCTCGGCGACTCGTTCGTGGTCTTCGGGCCCGGGATGGAACCGGTCGTCGCCGAGATGACCGGGAGCTGCACGATCCTCAGCAGTGTCCTGGCACTGGCCGCGCTCGCCGGCGTGGCGCTGCGCCAACGGCCGCAGGTGCTGCCCGGGTTCGTCGCCGCGAGCGTGTTCGTGCTGGCCGCCAACCAGCTGCGCCTCGTCCTGTCCCTGCTGGCCGGACGTTACCTGGCCGTCGACGCGCTGATCTTCTTCCACGACTGGATCGGCGCGGTCATCAACTTCGCGTACACCCTATTCGGATTGCTCATCATGATCGGACTGACCATGTACGACGCACAGCGCGCCGAGCAGGACCGCTCGGGACGGCACACCGCCGACCGGCCCGCCGCGTGGGCCAAGCCGGGTCTGGGTCACCGGGTCCCGGTCGAGAAGGAGCCCGCGGCGCCGCGGGTGCAGGTGGCCGCTTTCGTTCACCGGCGGGTGCTGCCGAAGGCGCTGTCGCGGCGGCTCGCGAAGCGGCGCGAGCAGCGGCGGATCGACTACCGGGTGGGGCACGAGAACCCCGCGCGGCGGGCGCAGATCATCCGGGAGCTGGCGGCCAAGGGGCTCGGGGTGCACACGGCTACGCTGCTCGCGGTGGCGTCGTACGAGACGGACGCTTCGGTGCTGGACGCGCTGGCCGCGGCGGTGGCGGAACGGCAGTGGGAGCCGGTGCACTCGGGTGACGTGGTGGCGCTGCGGTTGTGGGCCCGCGCGTGGCTGATGCAGGCGGCGGCCGGGGGCGATCTGCCCGCTTCGGCCCCCGGCTCCGCGACCGGCGCGCCCGCGTCGACTGCCGGGCTGGTCACCGGCGCGCCCGCGTCGACCGCCGGCCCGGCCGTAGGCGCGCCCGCGTCGGCCACTTCGGCGCCGATCTCCGCAATTTCGGTCACCTCGGGCGGGCGGCTCGTCGCGGTCACCGGCGCCGGCGGTCCCGCCGGGGTCGCGGTCATCCGTGCCCTCCAGGCGGCCGGCGAGAACGTGCTCGCGCTGGACGCCAACCCCGACGCCGTCGGCCTGCGACTCACCGCCCACGCCGCCGTGCTCCCCCGTGCCGACCAGCCCGGATACGCCGCCGCGCTGCTCGCCGTGATCGCCGGGCACCACCCGGCCGCCCTGATCGGCACCGTTGCCGAGGAGTACGCCGCGCTCATCCCGCTCACCGGCCCGCTCGCCGAACTCGGCACCCGCACCTGGATCCCGGAACACGCCGGCATCTGCCTCGACAAGATCGCGTTCGCGACGACGCTGCACCAGGCCGGCGTGCCGCACCCGGTCACCGCCTGGACCGCCGAGACCGCACACCAGGTGCCCGGCCCGTGGGTCGTCAAGCCGGCCCGTGGCCGTGGCAGCCGCGACGTGATCCTCGTCGACGACCCGCGCGACCTGTCCCACGCGTTCGCGCAGGTACCCGAGGCGATCGTGCAGACCCGGCTGACCGGGCGCGAGTTCACCGCGGACGCGCTCGTCGACCGGGACGGGCGGATGGTCGCGTGCGTGCCCCGCTGGCGGGAGGAGACGCGCGGCGGGATCTCGGTGCAGGGCACGACGTTCGCGTCACTGGCGGTGACCGAGGTGGTCGCGGCGACGCTGCGCGCGGTCCGGCACACCGGGCCGGCCAACGTGCAGGGCTTCGTCTCCGAGCTCGGGGACGTGACGATCGTCGAGGTCAACCCGCGGTTCTCGGGTGGGCTGCCGCTGACGCTGGCGGCCGGGGCGGACGTCGTGAACACGTACCTGCACGGGATCCTGAATCCGCACGCGGCGCTGCCGTCGCTGGGGTTCCGGGCGAACCTGCGGATGGCGCGGCACTTCTCCGAGGTGTTCTACGACGCTCCGGCACTTCCGGACGACGCCGTACCCGCTTTTCCCGCGCCCGCCACGACCACGCACGGCACCCCGGTCACGGCTCCGCACTATCCCGGTGTGACGGACGCCGCGCCCACTCCGGCCTCGCCGATGTCGGACATCTCGTCGTTCAGCGCCGAGATGGCGACCGACCTGGGAGCGACCCGATGAAGCGACACGTCATGGTCCCCTTCGGCACCCGCCCCGAGGTGATCAAGCTGGCCCCGGTCGTCCACGCCCTGCGCGACGAGGGCCACCACGTCACCACGATCGATACCGGTCAGCACCAGGACGCCGCGATGAGCGGCGACGTCCAGCGCGCCCTCGGCCTGCTCCCCGACGTACGCCTCCCCCTCCCGGACGGCCCGAGCCGCCTCGCCGCCTTGATCACCGGCGCCACGCAGACGCTCGCCGCCCACCCGGCCGACCTCGTGCTCGCTCTCGGCGACACCCACACCGTCCCCGCGTACGCTCTCGCCGCCCGCGGCGCCGGCATCCCGTTCGCCCATCTGGAGGCAGGCCTGCGCAGCTTCAACCCGCGCAGCCTGGAGGAGGTCAACCGCCGGGTGGCCGCCGCGACCGCCCAGCTCCACTTCGCACCGACTGCGCGGGCCGCCGCGTTCCTGGCGAGTGAGGGCGTACCGGCCGAGCGGATCTTCGTGGTCGGCAACCCGGTCATCGACGCGCTGCGCGCCAACGGCATCCGCCCGGTGCCGCCCGCGGACCGCACCGGCGTCCTCGTCACCGCCCACCGAGCCTCCAACGTCGACGACCCGGCGCGGCTCCGGCGCCTCGTCGACGTCCTCGGCCGCCTGACCGGGATCGGTCCGGTGCGCTTCCCGATCCACCCCCGCACCAGGGACCGGCTGGCCCAGCACGGCCTCCTGCCCCAGCTCACCGCCCTACCCGGCCTGACCTGCAAAAACCCGCTCCCGTACGACGATCTCCTGCACGCCCTGGCGCAGAGCCGAGTGGTGGTCACGGATTCCGGCGGCCTGCAGGAGGAAGCCGCCTACCTGGGTGTGCCGGTCGTGGTGCTGCGCCGTTCGACCCCGCGCTGGGAGGGCGTGGAAACGGGCGCCGCCGTCCTCACCGGCATCTCCTCCGACGCCGAAGCGGCCCGGGCCGTCGACGCCGCCCACCGCCTGAGCACCCCGTCCGAGCTGGCCCGGATCGCGCGACTCCCCTGCCCGTACGGCGATGGTCGCACCGGCACCCGCATCGCCCGCCTCCTCGCCGGCCCGGCGATCACCCCGCTGCTGGCCCTGGACGAACCCGACTACACGGACGGCACCCTTCCCTGGGTCGCCTGAACCGCCGACTGCAGGGAGACCCGCATGACCGATTTCGGCCCGCCACCCGCCGCGGTCGTCCTCGACCTGGACGACACGCTCTACCCGCAGGCCGCGTACCTCTACGGCGCGGCCCGCGCGGTGGGTCGCGCCGGGGCCACCGCGGGCCTCGACCCGATCCGTCTGGGCCGGGCCGTCCGGCGCGAACTCCTCGCCGGCTCCGATCGGGGCGGCACCATCGACCGCGCCCTGGCCGCCTACGGCATCGGACCGGATCGGGCCACGGATCTGGTCCCCACGCTGGTGGCCGCGTTCACCACCTACCGCCCCCGGCGTCTCCCCCGCTACCTGGGCGTGTCCGAGGCCCTGGCCCAGCTCGGTTCCCGGTATCCCCTCGCCTGCCTGACCGACGGCAACCCGGTCATCCAGCGGGCCAAGCTCGCCGCCACCGGTCTGTCCGAGGCGTTCACCACCATCGTCATCACCGACGAACTGGGCGGCCGGGCCACCCGCAAGCCCCACCCCAGCGGCCTGCAGCGGGCCGCCGCCATCCTCGGCGTGTCCCCGGCCGACCTGGTGGTGATCGGCGACCGCCCCGGCAAGGACGTGGCGATAGCCACCGCTCTGGGGGCCCGCTCGATCCGCGTGCAGACCGGCGAGTACGCCCACGTTCCGGACTCCCCCGCCGCCACCGCCGTGGTCGCCGACCTCCCGGCCGCCGCTGCCCTGCTGATCTAGCGACGACCCGTCCGGGGTGGCGCTGCCGGTCGGGGTCACGGTGCGCGCCTCGGCCTGAGTTTCGTCAGCCACGACATCACGTCGAGGGCGTGCGACGCCGGGTCCGGGATCGGGTGGAACACGTGCTCGACCACGTCGTCGGCGATGATCAGAGTCAGTCGGTCATACAGGGCAAGATCTCCCGACGTACGGGTCGGAAGCCCGGCCGCCGCGGCGAGGGTCAGCTTCGGGTCGGGGATCAGCGGGTACGGCAGTCGCAGCCGATGGGCGAGCTCCCGCTGATATCCGGTCGACTGCGCTGACAGCCCGTAAACCCGGGAGGCGCCCGCCGCGAGCAGTTCGGCGTGGTGATCCCGCAGCCAGATGGCCTGATCGGTGCTGCCCCGGGCGCCGTGCACCTCGAGCAGCCCGCGCGGCAGGTCCACGCCGGGACGTCCGGTCAGTGGGTACACGAAGATGACCGTCCGCCCCGGTCCGAGATCACCGAGGTCGACCGGACGCCCGTCGCTGCCGTAGAAGCGCAGCGGCGGAAGCGTCGAGCCGACCAGCCGACTCGGATCACCTTCGGTCAGCGGCGCGGCGGTGACGACGCGACGGGCGGCGTCGTCGATGCGGGCGTCGAGCGCGTCCCGCTGGGCGGTCAGCTCACCGATGCGCTGTTGCAGGCCCGTGACCGTACTGCGGAAGGTCGCCAACGCCGCGGCGCAGACATCCTCGTCACCGTCGGCGATCGACTCGACGAACGGCCGGGTCTCCTCGACCGCCAGCCCGAGCGTCATCAGCTCACGGATCTGGGCGACCTGGCGCTCCGCGATCGGCTCGTACTCCCGGTAGCCGTTGCTCAGCCGCCGTGGCACCACCAGACCGACCGATTCGTAGTACCGCAACGCCCGGATCGTCGTCCCGGTCCGGCGCGCCAGCTCCCCCACCCGCATGGCGGAACCCTAAACCCGTACCCCAGGGTCCGGGTCAAGGGTTCAGAAGTTCAGATTCTGGCCGTAGACGTGGGTCACCTTGAGCGCCAGCAGCACGCGACGGTCGGCGACCATCACCGCGCGGTACTCGTCCCAGTCCGGGTGCTCGCCCGCGGCCCGGCGGTAGTAGTCGACCAGCGCCTCCACCTCCGGCCCGTGCGGGTCGCCGCCCGGGCCGATCAGCGTCGCGTCGCCGTCCGCGGTCGCCCAGGCGCGCCCGTCCGCGCTGGTCACCTCGATGGCCGCGCGCGGATCACGGCGCAGATTGGTGGTCTTGGCGCGCCCCTCGGTCATCGAGACGAAGATCGTCCCCGCGTCCCGGTCGTAGAACGGAGTGATCGGCGACAGCTGCGGCCGCCCGTCCTTGCGAATCGTGGCGAGGATGCCGAGGCGGCTTTCCGCGATCAGCGCGTGCGGATCGAATACGGTCGTCATAATTTTCGCCAAGTCCCTACTCCGGGCCGGTATTCCCCGGGTTCTGCCGTGCGCAGAGATATGCGCGGGTTCCCCGGCCGGAGTGCTTGGCTGGGCACCATGCAACTGTTCGAGGACATCTACGCGGCGTTCAACCGGCGGGACGTGCCCGCCGTGCTGGAGCGGATGACGACCGACGTGACCTGGCCGAAAGCGTTCGAGGGCGGCACGGTCCGCGGCCGCGACGAGGTGGCCGCGTACTGGCGGCGCCAGTGGACGGAGATCGACCCCGAGGTCACACCGGTCGGCTACGCGACCGAGCCGGACGGGCGGGTGGCGGTCACCGTCGCGCAGGTCGTCCGTGACCTCGGCGGGAAGGTCCTGGCGGAGTCCACGGTCACGCACGTGTACCGGCTCGACGGCGAACTCGTGGCCGGCATGGAGATCCGCTGACGTCATAATCGGCGGATGACGGTGGTCCTCATCGACGATCTGCGCTCGCTCGTGGACGGGCGCACCGCAGTGATCGCCCGCACCAGCGCGGCGCGTCCCGGACGCCGGATGCCCCCTCACAGAGCACGGTTGATCAGGTATCGGGCACTCTGCCAGCAGGTCAGGAACCCGGCGGCGTTGCCGATCGCGAGCAATTTCGTCAGCGTGTCGCTGCCGACCGGCTGCGGAAGCAGAAACGCGGCCACCGACAGCACCGCGAAATAGACGGCGTTGAGCAGGAGCGCGGTCCGCGCCCGGCCGACCTGTTCCAGGTAGGTGAGCACGGCCAGGGTCCCGCCGAAGACCGCGTACGTCGGCCCCATCCACAGGAAGTAGTCGGCGGTCGTCCGGGCCACGTCCTCGTCCGCGGCGAGCAGCCGGCTCAGCGGATCGCGCAACACGAAGGCCAGGATCCCGATCCCCGCGTAGGCCGGAAGGGAGATTCGGACGGTGGCGCTCAGGCCGGCCGCGTCGATCGGCCGCCGCACTTCCCCCTGTCGCAGATTCGCGACAACGGCCGCACCGGACCCGACCGCGATCGCCACCACCATGAAGAAGGCGCTCGCACCCTGTCCCAGGTTGAACCCGGCGATGTCCGCGCTGGTGGCGTTGCGGAGCACCCGCAGGTAACCGAAGTTCACCGAGGACAGCATCAGGAAGGTGACCGCCACCGGTGCTCCGAGCATCCACAGTTCCGCCGCCGCGTCCCGCCGGAACCAGGGACCGGCGGCTGTGTGCCCGCGCAGCAGCCACCCGGACGCGGCGCCGGTGACCGCGCCGGCTATCAACGTGCCGCCCGGCACCGCGAGCATGCCCAGGCCGGTCCGGGCCCGCAGCACCACCATGGCCCCGATGGACATGCACGTGAATCCGGCCGAGAGGACCGACGATGCGACCGTGCGCCCCATGCCTCGCAGCACCGCGCCCCCGGCCAGCGGCACCAGACTCACGACGGTAGCCAGACAGACCGCGACCACGAAGATCAGCACCGCCCCGCGGTCCGCCGGATCGACCTCGAGCGCGTTCAGGATCGGGGTCGCCGCGGCGGCGAACACCCCGGCGGTGAGGATCAACGCGCCGGTGCCCAGCACCAGGAAGGTCGGCAACGGCCGGAGGGTGTCGCGCCGCCCGGCGCGCGTCGCGATTCCCGCTGATACCTGTGTGGCGACCACGAGCCCTTCGGTGACGGCCAGGATCAGAAATCCGATCGGGGTATATATCGCACGTACGTAGAGCGCGTCCTCGCCCAGCCGGCCCAGGAAAGTCAGGGTGAAGATCTGCAGCACCAGGCCGGCCAGCAGCCCCACCAGAATGGACGCGGAAGAACGCATCGCCGGCACGACCAACGATGTCTTTCCGGCGACGGTGAGATCTTCTTCGTCGATCAAGAAATTGATCCCTTCTCGGCTGCCGTCTCCGTCGTGCGGCCCGTCAGCAGCGGCAGGCTGTCCCCGGCCCGCCCAGCCCGGCGGTTGCTGGAGTCCGGGCCGGCACACCGGACCGCGCATCGACGGCCGGGCCGGCCGGCCGAGCTTTCGACAGCGCGCGTCGTGCTCGTACGTTTCGGCCTGACACGGTGTGAGAGTCAAGCCCTGATTCGCGCGAGGTCCGGACCCCGGCGAGAAGAGCCGCGGCACCCGCACCCGGCACAGCCGGCGCCGTCCGGCCTCGCTACCCGGCCGCCGTCTTCTCCACCAGCAGGGCGGTCCGGCGCGGAACGCGCGAGGTGTAAGCGTGCCGGCGGCCACGCCGGGACTCCCGCCGGTCGTACCTCCGCTGTTCGATGAGTCAGGCGTGCAGCGCCCGGTCCACGGCCGTCACTCGGTGACCGGGGTGAGGTAGGCCCGGACGAAGAAGTCACCGACCACCGCCCGGTGCAGGTGACCGGCGACGACCACGTCCTCGCCCGCGAGGGTGACGTGCACGTGGACCCGGCCGTCGACGACCTCGCCGGTGCCGGTCAGCTCGAACGGCTGGTCGTAGGAGCGGATCAGGTCCGTCAGGGCGTCGTCCGTGCGCATCACCGACACCGTGGCGTGCTCGACCGCCCCGATCAGCGTGATCGCGCCGGTGACGGTCCCGGTGGTGGTCACGGCCGCCTGGACGACGTCGAGGACCTCCTCCCCGCGGTTCACGGTGATCATCCGCATCACGTACCTCCGGAATGTCGTCCCCCGGGACCATCATGACGGCACGAGCGAGGAGATTCCGCTGCGCGGCGCCAACCACACCGGCCCGCGTCCACCCCTATTGCCGGAAGTGATCAGGCCGTGGCCGGAAACTTGGGATGCTCACGGGATGCGCACCGGTCCCGTGCTCGCCGTCCTCCTCGTCGCCGCGGTGGCCGGCTGCGGCACGGACGAGCCGGTCGCCGAGCCCGGCCCGGCGGTCAGCAGCGCGGCACCGGCGGCCTCGGGAACAGCTACGGCGACAGCGACAGCGACTCGCACGACCGCGGTATCGAAGAACACCAGCAGCGGCTGGGAGATCACCGTCTACTACACGGCGGTCGAGGATTTTCACGACGGCGCGGACACCCCGGTCACCGGGTGCGCGAAGCTGGACTGCAAGGACGGGCGGGACGATCTGGGCTCCTACCCGTCGGACTTCGTCGACGCGGTGAAGGACGAGGGTACCGGTCGCACGTCGTCGGGGCAGTACCTGAACTGGTCGTACGACATCGGTTTCTGGCTCGACTCGGAGCCGCGCACCAGCGACGGCGAGCGTCTCACCGCGTTCGTCTCGGCCGCCGCCGACCCGGACGTGCTGCCGCAGGGCACCGGCTTCACGATCACCGCGTGCGGCACGCAGGACGACGGTTCCGCCCCGCAGGAAGCCGTCTGCGCCGCGCTGCGGGACGGCGCCTGGAAGATCTCCGACGAGTTCACCCCGGGTCTCGGCGGCCGGAAGCACATCGACGCCTACATCGGCCCGGAGACCAGCGCGAACTTCACCGACTCGGACTGGTACATCACGCTCAACGGCGCCGAGCTGAGAACCGCAGGCTGAGGGTGCGCCCGCGGCGGGGTGATCTTGGTGAGACCGGGGGCGTGGACGAGAGTTCTCCAGGTGAAGCGGGTACGTAAACGGTCTCACGCTGACCGGGCCGGCCGGCAGGTCGCTCCTGGGGGGCGCCGACGACGCCGGGGTGAACGTGTCGTTCTCGTGCCGCGAGGGCACCTGCGGCCGCTGCGAGACCCGTTCGTCGAGGCCGGGCCGAGCCTCGTGATCACCTGCTGACGCCGGAGGAGCGGGCCTCGAACGACACGATGTTCCTCCGGTTGTCCCGCAGTCGGCAAGCGCCCGGTGCTCGGCTTCGGACAGGCCCGTGACAGCTCACCCCGCCGGCTTGCCCTTGGGTGTCGGCGCGAGTTTATGGCACTCCTTCTGCGCCGCGGTCACCTTGGGGTCGCCGGGTTCGATGCCGAGCTTCTTCGCGTCGATGGCGGTGCTGCCGTCAGCGTCGGGATCGGGCCAGTTCGTCAGCCCGTGGTCCCGCATGCACTGGGCGACGTCGCGGAGCTTCGCCAGGTCGTCGGCGGGCATCGGGTCGCTCTTGCCCTCCCACGGCGCGTACTTGCGGCACGCCTGTTCGGCCGCTTCGACCTTCTTCTGGTCGACGCCGTCGGGGTTGTGCACGGTCAGCCCGCCCTGCGGGTCCGGGTCGGGGAACCAGGTCAGCCCCTGGTCACGCATGCACCGGGAGTAGGCGAGCGGGTCGCGGTTCTCGGCGGTCGCGGCGCCGGCCGCTGTCGCGCTGGGGTTGGCCGTGGCCACACCCGGTTCCTCGGCCTTGTGGCAGCCGGTGATCGCGAGGACCAGAAGCAGTGAAGTAAGCATTTTTCGAGACATGTCATTTTTCCGCACCAGAAACCCCATGCCCCGAACCGTAAGATCCCACCCGTCACCTCACCGTCAACCCGCACCTCGCCACGTGAGCCGATCCCAGGACCGGCAGCAGCGTGGTTCTCGCCTTCCGGCTGTGGCGCACCGTGGTCGTGAGGCACGAACAACCACGGTGCGGACCAGCCGCGAGCGCGAGCCGCGCCGCATGCCCGGGCCGATGCGGACCTCGCGCGAACCGGCACGCGAGCCAGCCACGGCGGGCTGCGGGACCGGCGGTTCGGCCCGCGCCCGGTGGAGACGAACGGGCCCGGCTCGCGGACGACGCGTTCCGGCGGCCATCAGGGCGAGCAGGCCGAGGACCGGGTGCCGGCGCGGGACGCGGGCGGTCAATGCGGCGATGGTCGGTGCCCCGGCGACGACCCCGAGCGCGTACGTCGTGATCATCCACCCCGCGCGGGCGACCGCGTCGGGCGGCGACACCGCGTACTGCGAAGGAGGTAGATCCTGGGCGATCTCGGGGAGCAGGCCCATGCCCGACGTGGCCGCCGAGGCGGGCGTGTCGGTCGCGCTCGTCTCGATCGTGATGCGCGGCGCGCCCGGCGCCGGAGCCGCCACCCGCGAACGCGTCCTGGAGGTCGCCCGCCGCCTCGGCTACCGGCCCGACACGCGCGCCCGGCTCCTGCGCAGCGGCCGCAGCCAGCTGCTCGGCGTGACGTCCGACGTGCGGCACCCGTTCCACGTGGACGTGCTGACCGGGCTCTACGACGCGGCGGAACGACGGCGCGGCTATCAGGAGGCGATGCGCAGGCACGGGCCGGCGGAACACGTACGCATAATTTCCGGTGGTTCTGGAGAGGAAGAGGGCGCTCGTGCCGCGGCGGGCCTGCTGGAGGATCCGCCGACGGCGGTGACCGTGTTCAACGATCTGGCGGCCACCGGGCTGCTCGACGTGGTGCGCGGGCACGGGCGGAAGGTGCCGGGTGAGCTGAGTGTGGTCGGTTACGACGACAGTTCGTTCAGCCGTCTCGGCCACCTCGGCCTCACCACGATCGCGCAGGACGTGACCGCGATGGCCGGCCACGCGATCACCCGTGCGGTGCAACGGGCCGGGGGCACACCGGTCGGTGAGCGAGAGACGGTCGTCGCTCCCCGCCTGGTGGTGCGCGGTACCACTGCCGTCCCGGGGTAGGACCGCGGTGGGAGTGGGTAGTGGCGGGTGCGTATCTTGAGTGCGATCTGGGCCGGTGAGGAGATATTCGTACCGTGAACGACGTCTTCACCGCGGACGCCGAGGTCGGCCGCGACCTGGCCGCGGTCGACTGGGAGGCCACGCCCCTCGGGCCGCCGGAGGGCTGGCCGCAGAGCCTCCGGACAGCGGTCAGCATCCTGCTGTCGTCGCGGTTCTCGATGTGGATGGCGTGGGGCCCGGAGCTGACGTTCTTCTGCAACGCCGCCTACCGCCGGGACACCCTGGGTGATAAGTACCCGCGGGCGCTGGGCCGGCCGGCGAGCGAGGTGTGGGCGGAGATCTGGAACGACATCGGGCCACGGATCCGGAATGTGCTCGACACCGGTCAGGCCACCTGGGATCAGAGTCTGTTGCTGTTCCTGGAGCGCTCCGGCTACTCGGAGGAGAGCTACCACACGTTCTCCTACAGCCCGCTGCGCGACGACGACGGTGTCCTGGTCGGCATGCTCTGCGTGGTCAGCGAGGAGACCGACCGGGTGATCGCCGAGCGGCGGATGGCGACGCTGCGGGACCTCGGCTCCGACCCGAGCGTGATCCGCACCGAGCGGGAGACCCTCGCGTTCGCCGCGCGGCAGCTCGAGAAGAACCGGCGTGACCTGCCGTTCACCCTGACCTACCTGTACGACGAGGACGGCCGCCCCCGGGTGCGTTCGGCCACCGGCATCGAGGCGGACCATCCGCTGGCCGCCACGTTCGACGGCCGGGAAGGTGTGGTGGACCTGACCGGAACGGACCTGCCGGCCGGGGACTGGCCGGATCCGCCACGGCAGGCGCTGGTGGTGCCGCTCGCCTCGGACGGCTTCTTCGTCGCCGCCCTGAACCGCTACCGCCCGCTGAGCGACGCCTACCGCGGTTTCGTCGAGCTGACCGCCGGTCACATCGCCGCCGGGCTCGCCGGCGCCCGCAGTTACCAGGCCCAGGAGCGGCGGGCCGAGGAGCTCGCCGAGCTGGACCGGGCCAAGACCACGTTCTTCTCCAACATCAGCCACGAGTTCCGTACCCCGCTGACGCTGATCATGGGCCCGCTGGACGAGCTGCGCACCCGCCTCGACGACGCCGATCAGGAGATCCGCGACGAACTCGAGGTGATGCACCGCAACGGGCTGCGGCTCGGCAAGCTGGTCAACGCGCTGCTGGACTTCTCCCGGCTGGAGGCCGGCCGGATGCAGGCCCGCTACGAGCCGGTCGACCTGGCCGCCACCACGGGCGAGCTGGCCAGCGTGTTCCGGTCCGCGGTCGAGCGGGCCGGTCTGGTCTTCGAGGTGGACTGCCCGCCGCTGCCCGAGCCGGTGCTGGTCGACCGCGGCATGTGGGAGAAGGTCGTCCTCAACCTGCTCAGCAACGCGCTGAAGTTCACCTTCGACGGCTCGATCCGGGTCGCCGTGCGCGCCGAGGACGGGTTCGCCGTGGTCACGGTCGCCGACAGCGGCATCGGGGTCGCGGCCGAGGAGATGCCGCGGCTGTTCGAGCGCTTCCACCGGATCGACAACGCGCGGTCGCGCTCCAACGAGGGCAGCGGCATCGGCCTGGCCATGGTGAAGGAGCTGATCGGGCTGCACCGCGGCACGGTCACCGCGGACAGCACGCCGGGCCGGGGCACCACGTTCACGATCCGGCTGCCGTTCGGCGCCGCGCATCTGCCCGCCGACGCGGTGGTCCCGGCCCGGGAGATCACGTCGGTGTCGGCGACCGCCGAGCCGTTCCTGGCCGAGGCCGCCCGCTGGCTGCCCGGTGACGACCCGGTCGAGGCGGAGGCGCCGGCCCAGTTCGCCGGGAACGCGGCCGACGTCCTGGTCGCCGACGACAACGCGGACATGCGCGACTACCTGACCCGGCTGCTGCGCTCGGCCGGGCACCGGGTGACCGCGGTCGGCGACGGCCGCCGGGCGCTCGAAGCGGTTCGCGCGCACGCGCCCGATCTCGTGGTCAGCGACGTGATGATGCCCCGGATGACCGGCCTCGAGCTGGTCGCCGCACTGCGCGGGGACACCCGCACGGCCGGGGTGCCGGCGCTGCTGCTCTCCGCGCGCGCCGGCGAGGAGGCGTCGATCGAGGGCCTGGAGGCGGGCGCCGACGACTACCTGTTCAAGCCGTTCTCGGCGGCCGAGCTGCTGGCCCGGGTCCGGGCCAACGTCGAGCTGGCCCGCCTGCGCAACCATCACGCGCGGTGGCGGACGGCGCTGGTCGACTCGCTGCAGGAGGCGTTCTTCGTCTGCGACGACCAGGGCGCCGTCATCGAGATCAACGCGGCGTTCACCGAAGCTCTGGGATACGGACCGGAGGATCTCCCGTACCCCGCGGTCCAGCCGTGGTGGCCGGATCCGTCCACTGACGCCGAAGCGTTCAGCCAGGTGCAGGCTGGTTTCGATCAGCTCGTGGAGCAGCGGCACGGTCACTTCACGGCTCCGGTCCGGCACCGCGACGGCCACCAGTTGTGGGTCGCGGCCGCGTTCAACCACGTACGCGACCCGGAGAGCGGGCGCCAGGTGATCGTAGGGACGTTCCGGGACGTGACCGACGAGTACTACGCGAGTCAGCGGGAGACCGCGGTCGCCGCGCTGAGCCTGCGCCTGTCCGACGCGGAGGACCTCGGGGACGCGCTCGGCGGGGCGCTCGACGAGTTGCGGGAGCTGTGGCAGGCGTCGTACGTTTTCGCCCTGCTCTTCGAGGATGACGCGACGCCCGCCCTGACCGCCACCGACCCGGCTCTGACCTGGGCGAGCCTTCCCCAGGAGCAGTTGCTGGCGCTGCGCGACCGCCCGCTGCTGACCCCGCACGGGAGTGGCATCGCGCTGGAACACCCGCGGGGCACCATGGTGCTGTGGGTCGAGCCGAGCTCGCGGCGCCCGTTCACCGAGCAGGACCAGACGCTGCTGGCGCTGCTCGCCGGGCACCTCGGGCAGGGGCTGCGCCGGGTGCACCGGATCGACCAGCAGCGGGAGACCGCCCTGGCCCTGCAGCGCGCGATCCTCGGCCCGGCCCAGTTGCCGGCCGGTTTCGCGGTCCGGTACGAGCCGGCGACCCGCCCACTGAAGGTCGGCGGCGACTGGTACGACACGATCCCGTTGCCCGACGGCCGGATCGGCATCGTGGTCGGCGACTGCGTCGGCCACGGCCTGCAGGCGGCGACGGTGATGGGTCAGCTGCGCTCGGCCTGCCGCGCGGTGCTGCTGCAGGAGTCGAGCCCGGCCCGGGCCCTCGCCGCCCTGGACCGGTTCGCCGCGCTGCTGCCCGGCGCGAGCTGCGCGACCGTGTTCTGCGGCGTGCTCGACCCGGCGAACGGGCACCTGCGTTACTCGGCGGCCGGTCACCCACCACCCATCGTGGCGCTCGCCGACGGGTCCACGCACCTGCTCGAACAGGGCCGCTCGCGGCCGATCGCGATCCGGCCGGACGAGCCGCGGCACGAGGCGACCTATGACCTGCCGCCACGGACCACGCTGCTGCTCTACACCGACGGGCTGGTCGAACGACGCCGGCAGCCGCTGACCACGGGCATCGCCGCGGCGGTGACGGCGGTGCGGTCGGGACGGCGTACCCCGGTCGAGGATCTCGCCACCGAGGTGATGGAACGTCTCGCGCCGGCGGGCGGATACGACGACGACGTGGCGCTGTTGCTCTACCGCCAGCCGGGGCCGCTGGAGCTGGAGTTCCCGGCCGAGTCGACGCGGCTGGCCCCGGTCCGCAGCGCCCTGCGCGGCTGGCTGGAACGCTGCGGCGTGGACCCGGTCACCGTGCAGAACGTGCTGGTCGCGGCGGGTGAGGCGTGCGCCAATGCGATCGAGCACGGCAACCGCGACGTGACCGGCGGGCTGATCCGGCTGCGCGCGGCGGCGACCGCGGACGCGCTGCGCCTGGTCGTCACCGACAGCGGCCGCTGGCGGATCCCCCGGCCGGGCGACAACCCGCACCGGGGTCGCGGCATCATGCTGATGCGAGCTTTCATGGGCGAGGTCACCATCACCACCGGCACCACCGGCACCATCATCGACATGCAGACGAGGATCGCGTCATGACCACGGCGCTCACGCTGACCACGAGCCGGGACCCCGACGGCGCCGCTGTGCTGACCGCGGCCGGCGAGATCGACATGAGCAACGCCGAGACGTTCGCGGCCGCGCTGGTCGAGGCGGTGCCGTCGGCGGGCCGGCCACTGGTGGTGGACCTGACCGCGGTGGAGTACCTGGACAGCGCCGGTCTGGCCGCCCTGTTCCACCAGGCGGAGCGGATCGAGGTGGTCATCGGGCCGCTGCTGGCTCCGCTGCTGACCGTTTCCGGTCTGGCCGACCTGACCACTGTACGGACGCTCTGACCGGCGACTTGTTCGTTCTTGTTCGGATGACGAACAGTTACTTCGGGTGACCTTTTGATCGCACTCCCCCGCGCCCTCGTTACCCACCCGATACCGCGGGCGGCCTTGACGCGCCCCGATAGCCAGGGTTGACTCTGACTGTTCGTGAGTGAACGCGTCGGAATTTGTGCGCTCCACAATGAGCCGGACCTGCGAGGAGGAGACGCGTGCCACCCCAGATCTCCGGACGGCCCCCGGCCGCATGACCCGGATGCGCGCGACCCTCACGGCAGGCCGGTCGGTCACGGTCACCTCCGGCGACACCACCCTTTTCCGGTACGACTTCGGCGCTCCCCGCCCGCACGCCACCGAGCTGCGAACTCGCGCCGGTGTCGCCGTGCGCGGCACGATCGCCTGGTCCCCGCCGCACGCCGAGCCCGGCGCCGCCACCCACCGGGCACTCACCGAGCTCTCCGCGACCACGTCCACCGCGACGATCGGGCACCGGTTGCGCTGGCCCGCCGTCGACGAGTGGCGTTCGCTGACCGCGGTGCTGACCGGCGACGACACCTGGCTGCTGCTCTTCGAGAACACGGTCACCAATGTCTCGGGCCGCGCTCTGCCGCTGGCCGGCCCGTCGCTGTCCCTCCGGGTGGTCGCGGCACCGTCCGCCGCCCGCTCGGAGTGGCAGGCGGCCCGTCTCGCCGGCGGCACCGTGGTCGTCGTCGACGACAGCGCCAACCTCGCGCATCCCCCGCGCTGGTCGGCCGGCCTGAGCCCGGCGCCCTTCGACACCGGGACACGCACCCTGAGATCCGATCAGACCATTGCTTTCCGGTACGCGGTGATCATCGCCCCCGCAAGCCACGACGCCCGCCGAGCACCCCGGCTGGCCGCCCTCGGCCGGGACGCCCTCGCCGGCATCCCCGTCGCTGTCCGGGGTGGCCTCTGTCACGGGGAGCACACGCGCCACGGCCCGGTCCGCCGGACCCGGACACCCGTGCTCACCCGGCAGTGCACGGGCGGCGCCCTCAGCTCGTGACCGCGTGCCGGGTCTCGATCGCCTTCACGGTGTTGTGCAGGGCCTTGCCGAGCGCGCCCTTCGCGACCGAGCCGAGCAGCGCGCCGGTCACCTTGCCCTTGACGTTCTTGCCCTCGCGGATCACCTCGGCGTCCAGGCGGGTGGTGCCGTCGGGCTGCGGGGTGAGCGTGTAGACGTGACCGGACGCGCCGCCCCACAGGTTCGAGTCGGTGGTCGTCATGACGATCCGGCGCGGGTTCGACCAGTCGTAGCGCAGCCGCTCCCAGACGCCGCCACCGCCCTCGGTGACGTCCGCCCAGTCCGGGCCGGTCGCGTGGACGGTCAGCCCGGCGTCCGAGCTGTTCGCGAAGAGTTCCTGGCGGCCCGGGCCGAAGTCGGTGATGCCGGCCAGGAGCTGCTCCGGGGTGGCGGTGCTGATCTCGGTGAAGTGGATGGTGGACATTGCTGGCTCCCTGTCGGTCGGGCCGTGCTCTCGCTGACAACGAGAAGACTGCCCGGTGACCCCTCCCCTTCGAGCCCGTGCCGGCCCCTGGTGACCCCCGTGCCGATCCCTGGCCCACCCCGGCTCGCCACCCGTCCGCAGGCCCCTCGCGGCGTGGCAACGGGTCCGGGCCGTGGGTCTGCTGCGGGCGGGTGCGGGCGCACGACGTACGGGCGAAGGGGGTTGATCTCAGGGTTGGGTGTCGCCGTCACCGGTGCGACGCTGAGCCTCGTCGACCGCCTTGTCGATGTGGGTCGTGTACTTGCCGCCGGTCCGGTCGTCGATCTGCTCGCCGACCTTGTCGAGGGCCTTGTCGACCTGCTCGTCGTGCTTGTCGATGAAATCCTTGGCCTTGTCCAGGAAACTCATGTGGTTACTCCCTCGGTGGTGTTGATCGAGCCAAACACGCACGCCGCGTGGCTGCGAGCGGACGCGCCGTTGATGGCGTACGCAATAAGAAGGGTGACAGAAACGGCCGCATCGTCGCCCTCTAGCATTTGCGACGGTTCGGCACGCGGTGTGGAGACGAGGCGACATGCGCTGGCTGCGAGGGCTCGGTAAAAAACGGGTTGAGCTTGATCCCGCCCGGCAGCAGGAGCTCCTGCGCGAGCTCCGGCAGTTCGGGCCGCACGGGTTCGGCAAGCTCGCCGATCAGGCCGTGCGGGCGGCCGCGGTGATGGAGGGCCCGGACGGGGTGACGGTCGCCGCGATCGTCCTGCGCGAGTTCGCCGACGCGGCTTTCGCGAACTTCGCTCAGCAGAGTGCGGCGCTGGGCATGACCGCCGACCGGCGCAACTACCGCGAGTTGTGGGAGAGCGCGGGCAAGCGCATCAGGTCGCCGCTGTTCGCGACGCCGAGCGGCATTCATCCGTACGTGCATGTCGCCGCCGCCGTCAACGTGGTCGGCGCCCAGGCCGCCGTGGCCGTGCAGGTCGTCGACCCGTTGCCGATGCTCTCGCACATGTTCGAGGTGCTGGACCTCACCCTGGCCGGCTGGGAGTACGGGCGGGTGCTGGTCGACGTGAACGGCGCGACCCTGGCCGTCAACCTGATCACCGCGGCGACCGCCCTGCGCGGCGAGATGTCCGACCCGCCGCCGCTGCCGCAGCCGGCCCGGACGCAGATGCGCAGCAACAAGAGCGTGAACGTGCTGGACCCGGCGGTGAGCCGGATCGTCGGCCAGTGGAACCCCGGCAAGCAGATGCGGGAGTGCCTCCTGGCCTAGGTTTCCTCAACCCGTGGGGCCGCGGACCGATGTTCGCGGCAGTCCCACCACGGAAGGAGGAGACATGGAGCAGGATGCCCCACGTCGCGTGCCGGCTCGCGCCGACGGCTGGCGACCCGACGACCCGATACTCAACGGGCTGATCCACAAGTGCATCGAGCAGGCGTACCGCCGGAACGCGGAGTCCGGCAGCATGACCGCGTTCTTCGGAGGCGGTCTCGTTCTGATGATTCTCGGCGTGATCCTGGCGGCCGGAACCGGTAACCCGATGCTCGCGATCGCCGTGGTGGTCGTGCTCGCCGCCGCCGGTCTGCTGTACGCCGGTCTCAACGCCCCGGAACCCAAGGTCGACCCGATCCGCATCCTGGACGTGCTGGGCGGCCCGGGCAACCTGCCCGCCGGCTACCTGGTGTACCCGGCGGCGTGGCGGGCCGGCATGCCGGAGTTCCTGGTGAAGGTCAGCAACCGGCAGCTGACGGTGGCGGCCCGGTTGTGCCGCGAGCACCCGGGTTCGGTCGCCGACGTGATCCGGCTGGTGATGACCGCCGAGGCGCACGCCCACGAGCACGCGTACGGCCGGACGGTGACCGACTCGGACGTCTACCGGTTCGCGCACCGCGCCACGGTCGAGTGGGCCCGGGTCGCCCCGGTGTCGATGAACCCGGCGTAGTGAGTAGCGGCCCGGCACTGGCTCACCGGTGCCGGGCCTCAGCTCGTCGTCTTCTTCGACAACCCTTTGCCGGTACGACCCGGCCCACCCCTCGACCGCACTCGCCGGCCCCCGGTCCTGGCCCGCGACCTGGTCCCGGTGCCGGCCCGTCCGGCGACCGCCGTCGCCGCCGGTCCCCGCTCCCGGTGACGGCAGGTGCAGCCGTCGGCCGGCGTTCGCTCCGGTTCCCCGGCTGTGGCACCGCGGAACAGTTTCGCGTGCTCGTCGCTCGCGTACGCGGACAACTCGGTGCACCGGACGCCACTGAGGAACTTCAATGGCCGGCCACGGCTCGGCCCACGTTCAGTCGTAGGGCGCCGACTCGGCCACGAAATCGCGGAACCGCTCGGCGGCCGGGGTCAGGCGCCGGTCGGCCCGCCAGGTCAGCCCGACCACCCGCTCGCCCCCGGGCGTGGCCAGCGGCATCCCGACCGTGCCGGACGCGCCGACGAACCGTTCCGGCACCAGCGCGACCCCGAGCCCGGCACCGACCAGGCTCTCCACGGTGGCGAGGTCACCGATCTCCAGGGTCACGCGCGGGGTGACACCGGCCGCCGCGAACAGGTCGTCGATCAGGCGGCGGAACCCGTACCCGGGTGGGATCGTCACGAAGTCCTCACCGGCCACGTCGGTCAGGCGTGCGCGTCGGCGACCGGCCAGGCGGTGTCCCGGGGGCACGACCAGCGCGAGGGCCTGCGTCTGCAGGGGCAGCCACGCGTACGGCCCCGGCTGCGGCCCCCAGTTCAAGGCGAGCTCGGCGACCCCGGAGTCCAGGTCGGGCATGATCTCGTGGCTCGGCTCCTGACGCAGCTCGATCCGCAGGTGGGGGAAGCGCCCACGCAGGTCGCGCAGGATCCGTGGGACGAGCGAGGTGGCCATCGAGTCCAGGAACGCGAGCCGGACCGTGCCGGCGTCCGGGTCGAGCATGCCGGCGAGGTCGCGCCGGAGCCGGTCGTACCGCTCGATCAGGTCCTTGGCCGCGAGAAGGGCGACGTCGCCGAGCGGGTTGGGGTGCACGCCCTTCGCGTCGCGTTCGAAGAGGCGCGCGCCGAGCTCGGTCTCGACCCGGGAGAGCAGCCGGGACAGGGTCGGCTGGCTGGTGCCGAGGGCCGCGGCTGTAGGGCACCATTGGAGATGTCACTTGACCATGACTTGACCTGCGAAGACACACCCGCTTTCCATGATCGTGACACCCGACCATCTTCAAGATCGTGTCACTTTCCTACCTCCCGCGAAGCCGCGCCAACCCAACCGAATCCCTCACATCGGGTTCGCCACCTTCAGTAGCTCGATAGCCAGTCACAGCAGGTAATCGCGAGTTAACCACGCTAAGTATCGCAAACACCTGCGTATGGGCCACTGACAAGTGTTCCGTCAGCCAAAGCAACGCATTAATGCGCCGCGCAGGTCCGCGCAACCTAGCATCACCGCAGAAGTATCGGACTGTATGTTCCGACCACTCCACAAAATCTAGGATAAATGCCCGGGCCTATGACATAAGCCAGCCAAATGTTCAGCCCCAGATCAACGGGGGGACCATACGGAATGGGCAGTTGGTCAGCGGGACCCCAGTCTGTTGAGGTCTTGGCCAAGAAGCCAGGTCCGCAGCTCGTCGCCCTGCTCAGTAAGCATTAAAGGCCTTCCAGCGCGGGCACGCTCAAAGAGACGAACACACAGGGTCCGCTCAAGCCGAGAAATCTGTCCAGAGAGTCGACCGAGAGTGAGCCCGAGTTCCTGAGCAGCATCCCGCAGGGTCGCATGATTCACGCACGCGCTGAACCGCTGGAGCCCAATAACGGAACGACGGGATTTCAGAATCATTTCTTGGACTCTATCAATCAGACTATCGCCAAGAGCTGCAGGACGCTCTAAAGACGACGCGGGGACCCGCGAGTAAGCACGGACGAAGCCGACTACCTCCGTACGTTGCGCCGCGACTGCCAAAAGCTCACCTGCGGCAGTGAGCTTCGAACTTCGGGCGCCCTTTGCACTTACCCGAAATAGCGGCTCTTTAGCCAAAGCTTCAAGCTTACGCATTCTCTGACCCAGTCCCCCTTCGCCGCAGCCGAGCGCAGCTTCTGCGGCCGAAAAGCTAGGGTACTCGACACACTTCTGAAACCAAGCCAACAAATCCACCGCCGCGGGATCCATTTCGAGGATGGATTTTATGATCATCGGGAGCTCCTTCAAACGCCGATGTTTCTCGGACTGGCCAGGTGTCCGACAAACATCGAATCCGAGAGCCGACGCCTTCTCGACGATCAGATACTTTGGCAATCGCGTTTCGGCGATCAAAGTAAGCAGACTCTTGCCACCCTTGGAATGCTCCAGCTCAAAGAAGTCCCGTGTCAGTATGACGTCTGCCCGCTGCCGACTGAGTGACGGCGTCCACTTTATAGGTGGCTTAGTCGGCACATCGGTTTGGAGCAGCAGATAACGAGCATGCTCAGCAGTAATGCCGTATTCCTTAGCGACAGCAGAAATGCTTTTATTTCTTTTTCGGATCGCATCCTCGATGGCACTTGGCGCTACATCGCCAAGTCTTCCCGGAACTCTCAGGCCAGCCACGCAGTCTGGCGGCGGTGACCACGTGAGCGGCTCATCGATACCCTGACGGGAAAGCAGCATCATCGCGAACTCTCGAAGCCTCATGCGAAGCGACGAGGAAAGATTCTGCTCGAACCGTTGCAAGTATAGACTTTTGTCAGTAATGGAGGTAAAAGCAAGAGAATGAGACGGGTCGCGCAGGTCTGCGCCGGTCAAAAGTTGAAATACAAAGCGACGCGCATACGAAATCTTCTGATCGCGCCCCGGATGTTCTTCTGCACGAAAGCAGATATCCTCCCATTGCGTGCGACTCAAGACGACATCAGTAAAAATCGCGCGCCGGCGCTCATAGTCAATGGGGCTACCGTGCTCGTCAATGTAATCTGCAAGCGCGCAAACTGCTCGGAGAACGTCAACATCAAAGCTGGCCAACACCTCTAGGGGGCGGGAAGATTTTAAACCCCACCCAAAGAAGTTTTGAGCCGATTTACTCCGCACACTTCCATTTCCAGGCAACAGAATCGCAGGCGGAATGGCCGCTCCTACGACGTCCGCGTTGACGCCGTTAAGGGGCATAAGGCGCACAATCCAATCAGGCCACAGCCTTTGCGGCAGCGCCTGCGTCCTACTCGCCGCCCTACGACTTGACTCGTTATTGGGCAAGCTCGGTTCGTTCGTGAATGTTCGGTACACTAGGCGGTCAACGGCGCGCAGCGTGCGATCACAGCTGCGTAGGATCGGACCCATGCGATGCGGACTGACGGGCCTAAGGCGACGCTCAGCAACAATGGTTGGCAGCTTCCAACCGCCCCTTTCCTCGGTAGCTCCAAGAATCGGAGCAACGAGCCGTAGGCGATCGGCGTTATCCTCACTAACCAGAAGCCTTACGGCGTGAGACGCGGCCGCGGCCGTCAGCTCGACATCAACCGAATATTCACGAAATCCACGATTTCCGCGACTGACATCTGCGGTATCCGGCTTCTTGGCATGAGGCGTCGCGGCCCTTCCCCAAGTTATACAAAGCAGACGAGAGAAGTGATGCAAATCTCGTAGGTCGGCGATGTCGGTTGGTAGAAGACGTTCGAGCCGATGCGCAATCCATTGTTGGGCAATGAGCCGCGTGTCATCTACAGCGAGCTTTGCTACGGGGGATGCACGAAGGTCGCCGGCACATACTGTTGCGCCCGGTGACGAGTTCGAACTGCATTGGTACAGGGGCATCAGGCCGTCATGCTTGGACCAAAATCGGTGTGGCTCATTGCCGCAAGTGGGGCACACGCTGCTGAGCAAACAGGAATGTATTGTGCAGGCGAAATAGTATGCGAGTTGCCACCATAAGGGCCATGGATAATCCGGATGCCCATCTAGGCATTCGGGACAGTATCTGCTGCCTCGGACGCGAGGCCACTGAAGGCTATCGTATGCCTTCGGCACTGCTCGGTCGAGCACGCCTAGAGAAAGACCGAACCGGGATTCGAGTCTCCTTAGCGCATCTGGAGTTAAGCTATCGATGGTGTTGTTAACGGGCCGCGATGACCGACCGTGACGGATACCGGCCACGATCGTCATCTGTAATGTGGAAATACCATTGCGACGCGCGGATCGGCTCAAGAAGGAGCCCAAGGACTCTCCCGGAAACAAGGGAACCCGTATCGGGAAGGCGCGGGTTTCTTCGGTTAAGCCGGTTGGAAGCGACTCGGGCAATGGACGACTACGTCGCATCAGGATGCCTCCACTCGGTTACGGGCCCCTCTCCCTCGCCGGACCTGGGTACTCAGCCGGCCAGCACCGAAGGCTGCGAGGAGCTCCCGTTCGGATTTCATGGCGGCGCTGTCGACCGGGCACTCATCGAGAAGGTCCATCGTCAGACACTCACGCTTCTGTTCGACCGCTTCGCGGCAGCCTCGTTTTATGAGGTCCATAAAAGAACCGATGTATCCGGTGGTTCGTGCGAATAAATAGTCACTCATTTCGCTTAGCATCCCAGGCCTCGCATCAGCAAGAACGAGCTGCTTCTCAATCGTTGCCAAGAGCCGACTCCAGCCTCTACGGCCGACGTCGTTCGTAATGTCGAAAGGGCGCAACAATACGGGCACCCACCGCCGCCCTGACTGGGAAAGGCTAACTTCCTCTGCAGGTAGCCCTTCATCGAAGTAGCCGCGCTCATATAAGCCTATGCCAGTATAAATGAATGTTATAGGAATGTCGTTCGAAAGAGATTTAAGGTAGTTCGAGAGAGCCACGCCAGACTTGTGGCGTGGATTCACAAAGTGCAAATCATCAATGATTCCTAGCTGAGTTTCACACGACGTGAAGCAGTCTTTAACACGTTCAAGGACCGCATCGCCGTCGCCAATCTCGGCGCCAGGATGGCCGTAAAACCTGCAAATGCGCCTGCCTAGACCTATCGTAGTCATGCCCTCCCTCAAGCTGAGACGAAATACGGGGAGTCTTTGATTACCAACCACGGTTTCTGTTCCAAAACGTCTTCTTTGGAATCGATCAAAGATGCGTCCGTAATGATCTGCAAGCGTCGTCTTACCAAGCTGAGACAAGGAGTCTATAACGGCTGCTGAGCGCGGCCTCCCCGGATCATTTCGGTTGCTATCGACTACTGTAGTAATCTCCTTCAAGCCCGCCTTCACCTGCGGCGTTTCCATCACCGGAAGATTGGCATGCCAATCCTTTCGATCCTCATTGTAATCTACGAGAGCATCAGCGCCCAGTTTAGAAATAGCAGCCCGCGTCAGTTTTTCAGGCATGACGCGCGGCGTATCATCGACATAGCGCCGCCAACCCTCCTTTTTGGACATGTCGTAGATCCTTAGCGTTGCTGAAGTTTTCAATCTAGAATCTCATATTCTTTTTCGTCATCCTCGTTATCATCAAAGTCGTCATCGTTGTCATCGTCGCCCAGGATCGATACGTCCGAGCTTCCTAGCGCAATGGCCGGAAAGGACGATGCCAGCTCCTCAGACGATTCACCTTCGTCGACTTCAAAATCACCGTCGATGACTACGGGTATTGCTTTGTATTCTGCCGATCTCCGAACGGCCATTCGACGCTCGGCGCGATTGGAAACTATGCCAGCTTCGAAGTTCCCCAGCAGCCGCTTAAGAGCTTCCCTCTCGTTGACACTCCCGTTCGATGCCACAGCTAGTCTGCGGGCGTAGGCAGCGGAGTCGATGCAGAAGGGAGTATTGAGCATCGGCAGGTGTTCCCAGTCCAGGCGATGCCACGTCTTCTTCTCTGGATCTTGGATCCAGCAGAAGCGAATATCGTCCGGGTTAAGATGGATGGGCCATTTCCCAGCCAGCTTGCCGCCATAGGGGCTTTTAGTGTTGGCACGGCCCCGCAGGAAACCGCCACTGTATCGGAACTTGCCGATCTCGACACCGTAGTGCTGGAGGGTCCTCGGAAAGACGGGAAGAAACTCCAGCGCCAAGTGCGGATTTGCCAAGAATCTCAATGATCCCTGTTTGGCAATCCCGGCATGCCACATCTCCAGCGGGGATAGTCTCAACGACGGCCACTCAGGTATTGAAATCCCGCGGTGCTTTCCTACGTGGTAGACAGTTGTAATCCAGCCTCGAATCAAGTCCTCAAGCTCGTGTAAAAAATAGAATGCATTTTCTTCTACCCTTTCACCGCGAGAGTATACGTCTGGCCCCTTATACGCGGGTAGATACTGAATGAGACCTTGGCGAAGTGTACGGAAAAATCGTTCGACGGTGGCTTTGTCTGTTGGAGTTCGGGGTTGCGCCGGCTGAATAGATATTCCCATTTTGACACAGACGCTGATGACGTGATCGGACATAAACGCCTTACCGTGGTCAATCACGATAGTTTCGGGCGCGCACTTCAGGCTTTCGGGCTGGACGACTTCGGTGAAAACGATGTTCTTGGGAACACCGTGGTGCGGAAACTCTCCCTCCTTCGGCAACGATGTAGCTTGGTAGCGGCCAGCTGCGCATTCATACAATACCGAAGCTACATCGATGGCCTTTCCCGAGACTGGGGTGAGCCGCAATCCGACGACGCACCGCGACCAGAGGTCTAGCGCTACCGTGAGGACTACCTTCACCCAGCGATGCGTCACGGGTTCCATGCAATATATATCGAGATCCTGAGAATCCATGATGATGTATTCTCCAGGCCCTGACGCCCGCAGACGGCCATACGGCAGCTCCGGACGATCAGCAATCTCCCGTCGTCCTTTGGCGCTCCCCTTGAAGGCATTGGTACCTTTAGCCAGCTCGGCGATCTGCCTATATGCGGTCGACTGAGAAGGCAAGGATTCGTGATTAAAATCAGGATCTTTTTCGAGTTCCCTCTCGACTTCGAAAAGTACCGCTGAGATCGTCATCGTAGAGTCGGAAATACGTCGCCGAAGGGCCGCCTTTGCCGCCGCTATCCATCGTGGATCGACGCTGGAAGCGCTTCCGGGTTTCTTAACGATAAGGCCGGCCTCGCCAGATTCCCGGTACTTCGCAACATGACGCAGTATCGTACGATATGAGACACCCAGCTCGATAGCTTTGGCGTTATATCGGTCAGTCGCGTTGACGCTGGGGGCGTACTCGGGCCTCGGCTCGCCGGGAGCAGCACGACTAGCATCACCTGAACGGTATCCGTTTATAACCTCACGGATATGTCCAGCAAGCTCACTAAGGTTGTTGCGTTCTTCGGGAGTCAGAGATGCAAACATGATACTGACCGAGTCGGTGCCAGCTGTCGACTTGATGGGAAAGCTGGCCAGCCTGACAACAGTAGAGAGCGTGGCTTGTAGCGACTTTGCGTCTCGCACTCTTCGCATCAGGACGTTCGCCTGGTCGATCTCTATGACCTCTACGAGATCGCCGTCATACACGAACTGGGCCCCCAGGCCTAGGTCGAATGTCGGGTAGCTCATATCAGCCCTTATTGCCGAGAAATATTGGAGTTTCGGCCTGCAACGGCGCATCTAATGGCGCACGGAGCGTCCGTGTCCATAGCAGGTGCAGAACGGCTGGCCTTGCCAGGCCGATATCCGCGTATTTACTGAGGGCGTGCTCAAGTTCGCCGATAGTTCGACACGAGCCTGATAAATCGACAGCGATTGGCAGTAGCTCGGTGCGGATGACGGATCTCCGTGCGTATCTAGCTAGGTATCTAACGTTTTTGAGGAGCATTTCGTCTGCACCGGTCCAGATTTCGAATGCCCAGCCTCGACGGGCGATCAACCGTTCGGTCCATCCGAACACCGCCACTACCTCTGGATCATGAAGCCTGCGTGCAGGCTTGACATCTACCACGGTTACAATGCCACCTTTGGTGACAAGCATTAGGTCTGGGACGTGCTTTCGGATTCTGCCGCCGTCCTCTCCGCAAAGAAGGAAAGGTTGGGCAGCTATAGCGGAGACAGACTCGTCAAAGTCCGCGAGAAGGATCCGCTTCTTCTCCAAGAGACTCTCATATGCCACATGGCCCATCATCTTGGACGACCAGTATAGGCCGGAGTAGTTCTTGCGCCCTTTATAGGAACGGAAATCCCGAACAGGAATACTTTTGGCAATCTCGGCAACCTGTACGCGATCTAAGGTCGTGTCCAGGTACTTGCCGTCCGCCCGACGGTACTTGATTTTAGGTTCGTCTCGATAAACGGTCACGGCTGAGCTCCGCAGGTCGACACTGAGACTGATCTAATGCTATTTACGTTGATCCCGATCCATCCGCAACGTGAGCACGGGCGCACTCACTTCGCCGACTTCTGAAGGACACACTTCTTTTGACAACTTGGAACCCTCAACCTTAAGCATGTTCTGGTACATCGTGGAAGGCTCGGCTGCCCGATGGCACGAGGTCGTCGCGGCGGAGGTCACGCTAGCTATTTTCGGCTGATAAAGCAACCGCCGTAGTTGTAGCTACGAGTCGTAGGGTTCGCTTGTTACGGCGGGCTGTAACGCCAAGTTCGTTTCAGTTTTGGTGGTGAGTTTCCGTGCCGGCTTTTCTCCTACTGTCACGCTGTTAGCAACAACCCTCAGCCCACTGTTTCGCCTGCTCACAGCAACTGTTGCGTGATGGTGCCACCCCACTGTCACGCTGTTAGAAGTGACTGTTACGTAAGGGTGTCACTCCTACTGTCACGCTGTTAGCAACAACCATCAATCCACAGTTTTGCCTGCTCACAGCAACTGTTACGTGATGGTGCCACCCCACTGTCACGCTGTTAGAAGTGACTGTTACGTGAAGCTGTCACTCCCACTGTTACGCCGATAAAAGCGGCTGTTGCGTAAGGGTGTCACTCCTACTGTCACCCCGTGAGCAACAGCCCTCACTCCATAGTTACGCCTGCTCACAGCAACTATTGCGTGACGGTGTTACTCCCGCTATCGAGGTCTTCGCCGGCTTATAGCCCAGCTCCCAAAGGCACCAACCGCAGTGAGCTGAGTACCCGGCTCCGCGCGGGTCCGGAAGCTCTCGCGCAACTCGCGAAGCTTGGCCGACCGGTGACTTAAGACCGCGTGCCCGCCCCTATCAAAGTCCCGCTGCGATCCCCCTGACGGGTGAGGGACCTTCGCTGTATCCCGGACGTGCCGACCAGGTGGGTCAGCGCTGGCGTGACCAGGACGGCCGGCGCCGTAGCATCAAGGGCGTTGCGATGGGCGTTGCGCGGATACACTGCCTGGCGCTGACTTTCTCTTGCGCCGGTGAGGTGGCCATGGACCGCGACGAAAAGCTCAAGCAGATGCTGGGCATCCCCAACTGGCATCACCTGTCCAAAGGCAATGTGTTCGACCTCGTCGAAGACCTGGATGACGAGACTCAGCGCAGGATCGCCGAGAAGTTCCCCGAGGTCGCCCAGCTGATCACCCACGCGGCCAGCACGCTCAGCAGCCTGCACACGGCGACGCTTGCTGCGAACAGCAGGCCAGGACGACGTGATGAGCATCTGGAAGGAGACCGGGGCAGCGATCGACCGGGAGTTGGAGAGGGAGACCGAACTGGAGCGCCGGGCCACGCTCCTCACGATGCGTGTGAAGGCCGCGGAGATGGCGACTGCGGTGGACGGCAGGAACAAAGTTCTCCTCGACCGGTGGGACCTGCGTAAGACGGCAGCCGCGGTGATCCTTGTCGGTGGAGCGGTCGCCCTGCTCGGCGGCAGGAAAGCTATCTGGTCGAATCTCCGCTAGCGTTGCGAGGCTGACGAGCCGGGGTGGCGAGTGATCTACATCTGCGGCCGAAGGTCGGCGGCCCGCAGATTTTCTGCGCTGCTTTTGCCGGTGGGCTCCGCCGGGCATACCGGCTCGTCAGCCCGCTGATCTGCTCGACGAACGTCCGGACGGGACACGTGATCCAAGATCTTCAGACCACCTCCGACGAAGATCTGTAGCTCGCCGTCCCGCCGGTCAGCACGATAAGCGGCAGTCCGCTGCCCGGGGCATCCGGCAGCCGCACGCTGAGTCAAGGCCAGGTCAGATGACGTTGGTCCGCTGCTGCGCGAGGAATACTCGAATGGACGGCTCCGCCGGCACCAGGCTCGCCGGGAGCGTCTTCACCAGTTGGTCGAGGACGTTCAGCTCGTAATCCTCTTCGTCCTGTTTAGTGCGTCCGGTGTACGGCCCGACGGCGGCGACCGCGACAGCAATCCGTTCGGCCTCCCCGGGTAACAGCTTCCAGGTGCCCTCCTGCCGTGCCCGCAGGAGTTGTTTGTCTCGGTCGGTCAGGTGAACGTACGAATCTCCGCCTAGATCCCGGTCAACGACCATGATTTCCCCCTGGTTGCGGCGCGAAAGCCCCTCTCGACGCTATGGCCATCGGCCGGGGCAGAACCATGACATTGCCGCGGTGAAACCTGGCCAGATGTGGGGCAGGAACGTGCCGTCGTGGGTATGCGGCGCGCGGTAGCGGACCGGCGTCTGTTCACTGCCTACGATCTGCGCCATGCCTGTCACTGTGATCGATCCCTTGCCGATGTACCGGCAGGGAATGGTCGCGGTGTTGTCCGCAGCGGGCCATAAGGTGCGCGTGATAGACGATCCGGTCAAGTGGCAGGACCGGGAACTGGCCGGGCTGGTGTTGCTGACGCTGCAGAGCGATCCGGATTGGGATCTGCTGGGCCAGCTGCGCGAGGGCTTGGTGATCGCCGTGGTGGCGCCAGAAGCGGCACGGCTCGGCGCTCAAGCAGTCCGGGCCGGTGCTCGCTCAGTGCTGGAACGGGATGTGAGCGCCACCGTGCTGCTCAGTACGGTGGCAGCGACTCTCGCCGGGCAGGCCGTGATGCCGGCAGCGGTAGCAACTGCGCTCGCTGCCGGGGCACGCGGCGACGCTGCACCGCCTGCGCAGTTGTCAGCACACCAGCTGACGTGGCTGAAGCATCTGGCGACGGGGATGACCGTCGCCCAGTTGGCCCGGCAGGCCGGGTACTCCGAACGGGCGATGTTTCGACTTCTTCATGGGCTCTACCGGCAGCTGGGGGTGCGAACCCGGATCGAGGCGGTAGTTCGGGCGCAGCAGGAGGGCTGGTGGGACACGAATCAGCCGTCGGCGTTCTGATCGTGTACGGGCAACCCGGCCGGTGTCGCGTTGCCGGGTGGGGTGAGCGCGTCCAGGGCGGGGCGTAGCCGATGTTCTCCGGCGTCCAGAGTTTTGAGGAGGAATACGGTTCGGTTGGTGACCTCCGTGGCGGGCTGACGGCTGTGGTGGTTGGCCTTCTGCAGGGCGTCGATCGCAAGCTCGATGCCCGCCTGGCCCTGTAGATGCAACACGCACTGAGCAATGGCCGCGAACTCCCAGGTGGCGAAGTCCCGGATGTCGTTGGTGCCGCGCAGGGTGGACTGTTCCAGCAAGTACCGGGCCGCGTGGTGTGCTTCGTCCGGCCGCCCTGCCCGGTGACAGGCCACGGCACGGAGCGCGGTGCCGAGCAAGGACCGTTCTGTTAGCCCGCTTCCGGGCGCGCCACGCCCGGCGCCTGCATGCCGCTCAGCGCGGGCCGCCTCGCGGGCGGCCTGGCTCCACTTCTGCTGTCGTAGCCGGACCATGCAGATGGTGGTCTGCGCGTGGAACGCAGTGACCGGATCATGTCCGCGCAACGCGAGCTCGGCCGCGTCCTGCGCGGTGGACAAAGCCTGATCGAGGTGCCCTTGCACCAAATAGAAGTCGGCGCACGCGTCGAGGTGGATGGCGTGCAGGTTTCGGTTCGGATGGTGGTCGGCGATCTCCTCGATCCGGTCGAGCACCAGCTCGGCCTGGCGGATCCGACCAAGGTCGAGGTGTAGGCGCAAAATCCTAACCATGATCCGCAACGCCTGCGGCGAGTACGGCTCGGCAGCCTCCCTCGCTTTGACCATCATGCTCAGCGCTTCCTCGAACAAGCCGTGGCGCCGGCAACAGCGCCCGATTCCCTCCAACGCGCCCGCCACGACAGCGGGGTCCTGCGGTTCCAGTCGGAGCGCTCGCTCGAAGTCAGAGCGGGCGCTTTCGATCAGGCCTTGCTCCCAGGACACCCAGGCGAGATTGAGATAGGCCTTGGCCTCGACGGGCCCCAGGCCGGACTCTCGGGCGAGGACCTCACGGTAGGCCGTCCTCGCGGCGGCGAAATCGCCGTTGGCGAAGTACAGATAGCCAAGGGCCAGGTAGTTGTCCTCGCGGCGGTCGGCGCCGGTCAACAACGGTGCGATCTGCTCACGGAAGCGCCAGAAGACGGCGGACGGACTGCCGGTCTGAGCAGCGGTGTCCAGCTCGGTGATCGACCGGTAGGCGCGCACCACGAAGCCACCCCGGATCAGAGCGTCCACCTCGGCGACGGCGGACTGCGGATCGTCAGACGCTGACCGGTGGCCTGCACGGCGCTGCTCCCTCAACAGTTGGCCTGCCTCCAGAAGCAGGGCTTGATCCTCGTCTTGGGTTTCTGCGTTGAGCGACAGCGCTCGATGCGCCTCAAGGGCAGGTAGACCGTATCGGGCGCTGGGTTCAGTGCCGAGGCGGTAGATCACGTGCCCGCTGAGGCTTTCGAGTTCAGTGCGCACTCTGCCGACCGATAGCTGGTGGTGTTTGTCGCGCCGACGGTTGACCAGCTGGGTGATCAACGCGGCGGTAGCTGGCGTATTGAGCGCGGCGACCGCCCGGTAGATGTCACGGCGGTCGTCGCTGAGCGTGGTGATCACTTTGTTAAGCAGGTGCTCGTAGACCGCGGTGACGTCACGCTGCGACCCTGCCCAGCCATGCACCTCAGCCGCAAGATCGCCCGCATCGGTGTGGTCGTCGTTGTCGAGTACGGCGTCAAAGAGCTGCACCAGCCGTGGCCGGCCATCAAGATCTGGCCAGAGATCGTTCATCCGGGCATCGCCGAGCGAGGCAAGACTGCGGGACCGTCCCACCGACCGTTCCTGGGCGAACTGCCGGAAGTAGCGCGGCGGCAGCCCGGTCACCGCGATCCGGGTGGCGGTCTGGACCCAATCTCCGTCATAGGCCACAGGTTCCCGCTGCGTCACGAAGACGATCTTGAGACGATGGGCTGGACCACTCACCAGCAGCTGAAACGCCTCATCTAGGGCGAGGTCGTGGAGTTGCCCATCACGAAGCAGCAGATGTTCTGCTGCGTCGAACACGATGACCAGCGGCGTGGTGCCGAGCGCCCTCAGAGCGAGCTCCAACTCGCCCTGCCAGGAGTTGTCGCCACCCGGCGCCGAAGCGGATCCTGGATCGCCGGCACCGCGAACCGCCGCGATGACGGCGCGGACACCGGGATGATTCAGCGCCGTCACCGTCGTCCACAGCGGGTCGATCTTGAGATCCTGCAGAACGCGGCTGACGAGCTCGCTCTTGCCGACGCCGGGATCGCCGGAGACCAGAATGATGCGTGACCGGCGGCTGCGTAACGCCGTGCGCAGCCGCCGACTCTCCTTCTTGCGATCCACCAGATCGACCAGGGTACGGGTGACCATGCCGCTGCCCGCACCTGCTCCGTGACCGGTAGCCGCCGGACTCCGGCGGGCAGTTACGGCGAGCCCAACGGCCAGCAGGAAACTGGCAATACTGGAGATCTTGTCAGCGCTGTCGAGCACGTCGCTCAACCCGGTTCCGGTCGAGCCTCCCGCCCGGCCGCCTGACGGCGCTGCCCAGAATCCGAGCCGGTCGCCGAACCAGAAGAACGCGCCAATCAGCAGCGCAACCACGGCAGCCACGACCAGCGCTCGGCGACGTGTCAACCCAGCCATGACCGCATCATGACCGGGGCGCGCTGGCAAGGGTATGCCCTGTTCAGCCGATACGAATGATCATCGATGTGTGGTGTCGTGCTCCCACCTGCCGAGACGGACATCCTGCCTGCGAGAGGCCCTGCCGGGCCGGCCGAGGCCCACCTGACCGCGTGATGGTCGGCTGCACGGCTGATCCCGTCCATCGGGTCGGTGCGCAGACCGCGTCAAGCACGTGAAATAGCCTGGTGGGTGGCGCCCGCGTCGAGATGATGGCGGCGTGGGAAGGTGCCAACTATGGAGAGCGGCATGACCAACCTCGGCGACTTGACCGACATCATCGCCACCAGCGCCACCGTCGATGTCCGGCTGGCACTCTACCTCGACAAGGACGCTTGGAAAATCAGCTACGGCGAGATCCTCGTCGACGTTGACGAGCCCGTGCGGGAGCGCACCTGGACTTACCGCGAGGACGCGTTCATCGAACGCCGCTTGTCTGGCACGCTGGCCGCTGACCTGGTGCGCGGCACGCCGCAGCAGGTCGCGGAGATGACGGTGGCCGCCGCGTCCGTGCAGGACAGCGGCAGCTTCCAGCGGATCGCCGGCCAGGTGAACTACAACAATGCCGTATTGCCCTGGCCGCGCACCGAATGGTCGATCAGCTCACCGGCGGGGCAGAGACCGAACCGGCCGCGGCGGGTGCTGGTCGGTGACGGGCCCTGCTTCCTGAACGCCGAGGCCGCGTTCAATGCCTTCTTCTACGCGACGGCAGCCGAGAGTAGCCCACGCCCTACGCACCTGCTGTGGCGCATCGTCCAGGCCGACCGCCGCGCCTGGATCCATCAGGTCGCGATCGCCGCAGACTCACTAACGGTACGAATAAAGGGCACCGAACTCGCCGGCTCCCGGTTGGAGTTGTCCACCCCGGACAGCCAGCAGGCTCGCACGGTCGGTTCGACCGCCCGGATCCGGTTCCGACTCCCGCACGGGTTGGCCCCGGCCACCCTGCTGATGCTGCGCACCGACGACGACTGGCGCGACTTCCGCTACTTCCCTGCACCCGGGCCGGCCGGCAACACCGACCGCTCGGTGACCTGGGAGCTGCCCGGCGCGGACGCAAGTGTGCTGATCGCTGGCGGCGAGTCGCAGTACGTCGAGTTCAAGGAGCAGATCCCCGAGAACGAGCACCGGAGGAAGATGCTCAAGACGGTGGCCGCGTTCGCTTCCGGCGATGGCGGAACCATCCTGATCGGAGTCGCCGACGACGCGCGGATCGCCGGTGTCGACGCGACGAAGTTGGACGACCTGATGCTCCAGCTGCACAACATGATCCGCAGCACCATCGAGCCCGACCCGGGGGTGATCGTGCGGCCGGTTCAGGTAGAGGGTAAGACAGTGCTGCTGGTCGAGGTCCCCGCCGGCGGCGGCTGGCACGTTTACAGCCGGGAGAAACCGGAGTTCTATCTCCGCCGCGGCGCCAACACTGTCCCGGCCCGGCTCCCGGAGATCACCAGCCGATACGTCCCGCAACCCACAGCCCTGTTTTAGCGTCACAGCACCCGCCGAGCGACGGCCTCAGCGGACACCGCACCTGGCTCGGCTGTCATCAGCCCAACGAAGCCGAGCCGACAGTCGTTCGAATCGGCGGCCTGCACCAGCCCGTACCCGGTGTCTATGACTTGATCGCTGAGCATTCGGCTCATCCGATACGAACCGGAACGTTTCGGTGACGCAGGTGCTCGGTGATCGCGGGTAGTTGCTCGGCAGCCAGGCCGATGGCCAATAGCCGTTGGGCGCGGGTGACGGCCACGTACCAGGTGCGCAGTTGTTCGTCGGCTGCTGGGTCACCGTCGACCCACCGGCTGCCGACATCGTCGTCGGGAACCAACAGGAGTACAGCCTCGTACTCGGCGCCTTTGACCTGGTGGACGTTGTCGGTCGGGCACGGTTCGCCGGTGTGTCCGGTGCCGGGCGGGTAGGCAACTGCACCGCGCAGGTAACCGATGGTGCGCTGCGGCGCAGCCCCGGCTGGGCGGGGCCCATTCTTCAGCCACTCGTTGACGCTCTTCGGCCATCTAGGGCCGGGCTCCGGCAGCGCATAAAGGAAGGCGAACGCGTGCCGAGCGACCACGTCAGTATCAATCCCGACGGCGGCGCACTGATCTTCGAGGCTGGAGGTCTGGTCAAGGTGCGGGTACCAGTAACGCAGCAGCACGCGGGCACCGGCGCGGTAGGCGCCGTCAACGAGGCCCGGATCGGCGGTCGCCGAGTGCAGCACGCGCCAGGCATGCGCGAGCCGGGTCGCAGGGTTCCCGCCGATCGGGCGGCGGGCGGTGGGCAGATGTGATCGACGGTGAGCGGTCGTCAGGCACTGCTGCGGGCTGATCCCGTGGTGACGCGCATGCTGCAGGAAGATCTCAGTGATCGGACGGCCGCTGGGCAGGTGGCGGTTCCCGGTGCGAGTGAACACGGCGGGCAGCAGAATCACCGGCGGATCCGAGGCCGTGGTCTGGACGGCGATATCGGGTGGCCGCGTGCCGGCGCGCAGGGTGTTGGCAAGCTGGCACACCGTACTGGTGGAGCGCCAGTTGCCGTCTAGGGTGATCGTGGTGCCCAGACCGTTCTCCAGGTCGGCGAGCCTGGCCGGGTCGGCGTCGCGCCATCCGTAGATCATCTGGTCCGGATCTGCGACGACGACCAGGGGCAGGCCGAGTCGGTGGAGCCGGTCGAAGATTTCCAGGTCGGTGGCGGAGCAGTCCTGAGCTTCGTCGACGACGATCTCAGCGAACCTCGACCGCAGTGTGTGGACCAGGTCCGGGTCGCGGTCCAGGTACTGCAGCGCCAGCTGGCGGGCTTCATGGCCGGTGACGTATCCCCGGGTGCAGTAAGCACGTCGGACGGTGTACACCTCGCGAACCCAATCGTCCCAGCAGCGGCCGCTGGACTGGATGAGGCTGGCGTAGGCCGGGGGTAGCAGATCCCGGCGGATGTCATCGGCGAAGGTTCCCGTCCGGCAGACGAAGGTGAAGGCGCTCAGCGGCACCGTGCGGTGGTTGAGGGTGACTGCGGCGTTCACCCGGTCCCACGAGTCGAGTAGCTGCAATGCCCGGTCCGGTGGCCGGTGCGGGATGACGAGATGGTTCCAGATGAATCCGTCCAGCGTGCCGATGTAGTGGGGGTATTCGGTCGCATCGGGCCGGCCAAGCCGATGACAGCGGTCGCGGATCTGCTGGGCGGCCGCGCGGGTGTACGACAGCAGGGCACGGCCACCGCGCAGGGTGGCGGCCGGACCGCGCAGGTGCCGGGTGACAATCACGTGGGTCTTACCTGCCCCGGGGCAGGCTCGCACGAACAACGGCGCCGGTGTGGTGATCGCCTGTTGCTGGGCGGCGACGGCCTGTTCGGCGGCGGTATTCACGGTGCCGCAGTGTCGGCGTGGGCGAGGTAGCGGATCGCGTCGGCGATCGGGGCGGGCACTGCGAACTCGGTTCCGTCGGCGAGAATGTCAGCGAGGGCGTTGGCGTACCGGATCGGGGACACCACCGGTTCGCCACCGAGGCCAGGGCTAAACATGTTCTGGAAGATCCGTGGCCGCTCGATCGGCTCTTCTGCCTCCACTTCCTGCCATCGTTGCTTGCCGTCCGCGACGGATTCCAGCAGCGCTGCACGCAGTACCGGTTCGTTGGCAGGGCACATCAGGGTATGCCAAAGCTGTTCACCGGCGGCGAAGCCCCGGACATAGTCGGCGCCGGCACTGGACATGTCGCTGCACCGCGCCGCCCACCTGGACGGCTGCGCCTCCCCTGGAGTGCCGGAAAACGCGCCGGCGAGCACAGCGATCCGGCGTCCGATTCGGGTTCCACCGATCTCGGTAAGCAAGACTGTCAGGATCAGATCGACGTCCACATCGTCGGTCGCGACAACGGCCGCCGCCCGGAACCGGGACACATCCCGGCGTGCCTGCTCCCTGTCACTTCCCGAACCGGCGAGGACTACGTCAGCCATGGCCGACACCAGCAGTGCCTCGGCCATCGAGCCGACCAGCAGAACCGGTGCGCCGTACAACAGCGGCGATCGGGTCACCGCCAGATACCGGTCGAGCCTCTGCACCGCTCGATCAGCCATTCCCAGGTCGGCGACTGCTACGGCCCGGACCTGCTGCGGTTGGTGTCTGGTCATGACGACCATGTCGCGGGTGCTCACCGCAGCCGACAGTGCAGGCGCGTGGGTGCTCACCACGACCTGCAGGTACCCGGCCGGCTGGGCCGGATCCTGCTGTTCCCGGCGCCGCGATATCTGGGCCGCCTCGTACAGGTAGTTGAGCAGCACGGTGTACACCGCCGGATGCAGATGCGCTTCCGGGCCGTCGATGAGCAAGAGGGTCAGGTCGGCCTCCCGGACGGTCTGCAGTTCAGCGAGGACCGTCGCCAGATACAGCGCATGGGCGTACCCGTGCCCGGACCTCACGGCCGCGGTGGCCGTTGTTCCGGGCGGCCAGCTGGTCATTCGCAGGATCCGACTGAGTTCGTGCAGGCCCGCGCCACCGGCAGCCAGTCCTGCTTGCCGGTCGTCGGCGGCGGCAGTGATCGCGGCCAGCGGCCGGCTGACCGCAGCGCTGACCTGGCGTACAGCAGGGTCGCCGGAAACATCCATCATCGAAAGGGCGGTACGCCCAAGGAACGCATCGAGCTGGCCTGGCTCGGCCAGCAGCGCCTCCAGCATCACCCGAACCCGGGCAGCACCAGCCGGACCGGACAGCTCCCTCACCGCGTCACGGCCCGCAGGCAGGTGTACGTGACGGATGGCGGTACGCAGGGCCGGCTCCCCGGCCGCTTCACGACCCTCGCCGACGTGCCAGGTTATAATGCCGCGTCGGCGGCCCGCTGGCGGCGGGGTGTAGGTCAGCGACCATCGAGCGCGCCGAGTCCCGGTGTCGTCGGCGCCGGGGAGCAGCGCGTCGCGGTAGGTGCCGGCGTGTTCCGGCTGGATGTCCGAGAGCACGGCGTGCAACCGGATGTGGGCATTGGGTCGGGCATCGTGGGTCAGATCGGTTTGGGAAAGCGCGGGGCCTCGGTGGCCGTCAACCGGATCGGTGAGTTGGCGCAGAGCGTCGAGCACGATCGTTTTCCCGGTGTCGTTGCGGCCGGTCAAGACCGTCACGTCAGGGCGCAGCCGGACCAAGGACTGCCGGCACGCTCGCAGGTTTTCGATGCCCAGCTCGGACACATACATGAGGTCTCCCTCGACTCGGTGTGTCTGGCCGTTGGTTACGGCGCGTCATCGCGCAGGATCGGCACGCCAGGATTGCGGCGGCCACCGGTCGCGCGGTGGCGCCGTCGGCGTGGCCTCATGCGCATGGTTGGGTGCGTGGCGGCAGGTTCGCCGCGGTCAGGCCGCTTTGGTTCCGCGGCCTCGGCCGTGCATTGGTACGGATTTCTGTACCCGAGACGTGTCAGGGTCGGGTTCGACTGGCAGGGCGCGCTCGCCGTAGCGTTCCCGCCTGCTCTGCAGCAAACACATGGCGTGGTACCACCGACGATTGTTGATCTTGCTGCCTGCGGCGATGAGGTCGCCGAGCGCCAGCGGAGCACGGCACCGGGCACACCCGTTGCCGTTGATCTCCATTGCCGGGTTCGCTTGCCGAGCGAGACGGTAGGCGGCGAGCAGGCGCGGAGCGTCCGCTCGGACGTCATGGGCATGACGTGGTTCTGCGCCGTCCCGAGCGTACGGTTCGGCGCCGATCCAGCCGCAGGCGAAGCAGGACACCCACCGGCAGCGGCTGCCGTCGGCCGAGTACATCGCCGCACCCAATGTTGGGCGAGGCCTGGGTCCTCCGGTTGCCTCTGCTGGGGTGCGAGGGATACCTCCGACGCTGAATAGGGCCGCTTCCGTGACCAGAGGCCATCCTGTCGCCCGGAGGTGGTCGCGCACTCGTGAACCGGAGGCCGCGGGAGACATGTTTTCAGCGACGCGTGCGGCGAATCGTCGCCAGCGCAGATGATCGGCATCGTGCAGGACGTCGCCGACCTGGAACCAGATCTTATGCTCATTCAGCCAAAAGTCGGGTTCGTACTCCCCGTCGCTGAGTTCGAACCTCCTCGGGCGGTATGACCAGGACATCCGCAGATCCTCGAAACACAGCGCCCATCGGGCACGGACGATGTCCGGGAACTCGACGCCCTGGAAATGGACGACCACAGGCTCGTGATGAGTGTCTTTCATGATCAGCTCTGGCTTTCCGTTGCGGCTAACCGGTCTGCCATTCCCCTGGCCGGGGTGAGATGACCCGGCGCCGCGGACGCGCGATGCAGGTGCACCATGCGCAGTCGGCTCCACAGAACCGGACTACTCGCCCAGCATACCAAAAAACGGGCAATATGTTTCCCCGTCGTCCGGCGGTGTCGGTACGCGTCGCGCCCGGCAGACGGTGCACGGCGGTTATCCGTGCGAGTGATCGCAACACGTCGAGCCGTCATCGTGCCCCTCACAGAGGTATTCCACGAGCTTGGTCGGGGCAATCGAAAGGGCGTGGCTGATGGCGTGCAGTTTGCTGAGCGTTGCAGAACTTCGCCCGGCCTCGATCTCGGTGAGCATCCGGCGCGACATGCCGGCCCGTCGGGCCAGGGCCTCAGACGTCAACCCGTGCTCACGGCGGGCGTCACGAACGGCCTTACCGAACGCCGTCAGGTTAGCCGGTGGAAACTCAGCCTCCGGGCTGTACGGCGCGTCCTGGTTGCTCACGTATGCGTCCTATGGCACCTCAACTGCACGATCATGCCTGAGCCGCCATCGTACGGGATCGCGATTTGGTGGGCCGCCGCAGCAGCCAGCGCAGACATCATCGCATTGCCACAGGCGGCGACGGTGTCGTCAGCTGCGTCCAGCTTCCGCGTCGGCGACCAGGCGGCTCAGCGGAACAGCCAGCGCGTGCGCCACGGCATGAAGCACATCGACCTTGCAGTCACCGGCGGACACCTCCAGCTTGGCAAGCACTTCCCGCGGTACTTTGCTGCGACGCTCAAGATCCTCAAGAGTGAGTCCAGCAGCCTCGCGGGTGCGCCAAAACGCGGCTCCCACCGAGACGCCCAGCAGCGCCCCGTCAGCAGCAGTGGTGCCGGAGCCGACGCCAGCAGGACCCTCATCCGACTCCATGTTGGGGAAATATACTTCCCCATCGGCTGGCATGAGCCACCGGGCACCAACGTTCTTGCCGTGCACGATGTCTGCCGGCCTCCCACAGCAGGGGGTGCCTAGCGCCCTCGGGCCGGCATCAGCTCTTGGCCGCTGGATGGCATCGCATGTCGGAGTGACGGGCAGGTGCTGCAGCTACACCAACCCGATCAAGCCGTGATCGACTCGGTGGAACTCTCGACCAATAACCGGACCACATTCCGTGAACGAACGGCACGTTCGACAGGGCAGTACGTCATACCGGAAGGAGCGACTGAGCAGCCCCCATCTGGGGACGATCAAAAGGTAAGGGGGGCGTGCCGTAGGCGGGGATCTTGGCATCACGCATTGGCCTCCGACGGGCGGGGCTCCACTAAACTCTGTTTTTCGCTGGAAGCTACAGGCGGGCCACTGAGCTGCCCGAACTCGCTTGAACGCGGTTAGTGAAACGTTTCTTACCATACCCCGTCTACTGCGGCGAATAGTCCGATAGCGGCGGCCCGTTCCCGAGCTCACGATCGACTCGACCGACCCGCCCTCGCGGAAACGTTTTCGCGCTGAGCCACCGCCCTGCCCGCAGGTCGGCGCCGGGAACGAGCCAGACTGGTACTGCGCAGAGCACGCCTTTCAGACACATGTCGGAGGTCCCCCCTCGTGCTGGATCGAAGGCGTTATGGAACGCAACAATCAGTTGCGGACGTTCGCCTAGCAGCATCCGGGTATTGCGCTCCGGGCCCGCCCGGCGCCAATCGTCCGGCCGGGAGCGCCGTATCGCGTCCCAGTCAACCGGATGGCAGCGGTGGCGCGCTCCCAGACTGCGATCGAGGCACCACTGGTGGGCCGCCCGGTCAGCGCCAGAAGCTGCGCCTTCGATGACGACGAGGTGTTCACCGTATCGGGTGGCGAGTCGATTGAGTACCGCGTGCACTGTCGCGGGCCACGGCCATCGGCGGCTCCCGCAGACCAGCACCCGGGGATCACTCATCCGAAAAGTCATCGCCGTCTCCTGGCCCGCCGAGGCGCTAGGCCGCCGCCAAGGCCGTCGCGCACCGGAGAGGCGGCACGGTGACGCGGCGCCAGGCCACGATCCTCAGCTCGTGCACAGTATCTAACGGCCATCGGCGGTCCCGGTTCACCGGCCGGGAAGGTGTTCCAGGAGGAAAAGATCTTCCCGGAACGTAAGGCCAGCAGCCACGATGCGGTCGCGGACCTCCACACGCTCCTGCTCCCAGCGAGCCCTGCACTCGGCGACATGCTGCGCCCACCGAACTCGATGGGCGGCCCGCCGCGCCACCGCCTCCGGCGTGCCGCGCCTCAAATAGTCCAGCTGCTGGCGGGTCCACGCGGCTCGTGCCTGCGACTCAGGATCAGGCACCAATAGGGCCATTGCAGTGGCCCAAGGCTCGGCGATGGCCTCGGCGTATCGGCGCGCAACGTCCGGATCGAGACTCGCCCAGGCCTTACGGCGCCGATGCAACGCGGGGTACTGGGCGTCGGCCCGTTCTTGACGACTCAGCTCGTCCAGCATTCGCTTCGTGAAGGCGTCCGGATTCCGCAGCTGCCTGATGCGGTGCCGAACGGCATCGAGCTCACCCATGCGGAGATGGTATCGAACATATGTCCGATGCGCGGCTGGTCTCGGCAACGTTCACGCAGGAAGGGCTCGCACCCGTAGCCGTCTAGCCGCAGCGCGCGGTCCTCCCGCATCATCTCGACGACCATGCGGCGGCGCCCGCGCAGCAGCATGAGGTAGTCCATGCGCTGACGCGGCAATGGCCAGACCGCGTTGGCTCGGCGACCGCGGGTGTACGGGTCGTAGTGCAAATAGACTTGCGGGATCAACGCTGGCGGGCTGAAACCATACTCCGCGAACAGTTCGGCGTACGCCCGGAACATCTGCCGCTCGGGGCCGGGTTCCGAGGACGGCTCCCGGCCGGCGTCGAGGGAGCGAGCCAGGCGACGGTACAGCTGCTTTGCGGCGTCCTGCTCGCTCTTACCCGACGGCGCTTGGGCGTCCATCCACCAGGAGCCTAGGTCCGCCCAGCTCAGCCCGCCCTCACCGAGCGGGCGATCGGAGATCAGGCAGAACTTCGCGTTCTTCACGATCTCAATGGTGTTGCTGACCGCATCAACAGCACTAGTTCGGGCTTCGGGCCGTCGGCGGCGAAGATTAGATTGCGGAACGGGGTACGCACGCCGCCCTGGCGGGTGCCGACGACCTGCAGAGCCCCCACAGCTCCGGCAGGTAGTGCTGCTCGACCACTCGGGTGCCGAGATCCACCAGCTGGCTCTCGGTGTAGTCCAGGATGCGGTGGCGTACGTAGCTGCGCTTGCTGGCACCTGCCTCGTCGTCGCCGCCGTCGCTGAGCCCGAGCGCCCGGCACACCTCGGGCAGATCGTACGACTTCACGGGGTACAGCGCGTCGGCGATCGCCTCGCGCAGCTGGATGGTGATGGTGCCGGCGCCGCCGAGGTTTGCGCGGGCAAATGGATCGGCCAGCATCGGCTCCACGGTGACCAGGTGCCCGGTGATGGTGTCCCAGCTTCGAAGTTGGTTCATCTGCTCGGCGATGGCCTGCAGGTCCGTCGACCGGAACGAGTCCAGGAAGATCGGCCGTACCAGCAGCACCACCGGAACTGGGCTCTGCGGGTCTGCGTCCCGTAGTTCAGCGGCCGGCACCAAGGAGAGCAGCCGAGCCGCCCGCTGATTGCCCGCCCGCATCAGTAACTCCGACAGCGTGGTCTGCTGCTGACTCCAGAAGCTGGCGGCGGCAGGCCCGGCAATAGACATGTTCGTTACTCTATGAGATGGCACCGACACGACGCTGTCGTGCAGCCGCCCGGCCAATAGAGTGGAGTCTAGTCGGGGATGTGCGTCAGGGCTCCTGGGAACGGTGACGCGGTGGATCAGGGCGGACATGTGGTCATTCCGCTGCGGAGCGCCGTCCGTCACCAGATCCGCTTCTTGGCTGGCCGATGGCGGCTCAACGACGACGACGTCGATCGTGACGTCTTCGCCCGGCATTCGATCGCCCAGAGCCCGCTCGGACCACGTGAGATCACGCTGCTGGCCCGCCAGTCCCGGGCCGCGTGGGATCCGGGGCACGACGAGGTGGCGCATATGGACTACCGAATCTGTGACCTGTGCCGGCTCGGCATGGTCCTCAAGATCCGGACAGCGGAGGCGTGGAAGCGCCGTCGCTACGCCTCCTGGATGATTGAGCGATCACGCCGTTTTGCACCGGACTACACCTGGGTCACCAGCCGCCAGCTCACCGGCTCCGAGGAGTTCTGGCGCTACGTCGAGCATCGGAACCCGGGGCAGTACCGGCGCCGCCTCTACTGCAAGCACGTCCATGCGAGCTTGCTCCGCCCGGGCAGTTCCCACTGGCGAGCCGTCCCGCAGTCTTAAGAGTGTGCCCGCGTCCTAGTTGTTGCGCTCGTCAAGCCGAGTTGACCCTCTTTGACAACGCACTAGTCGTCGTTCGGCAGGTACCAGCCGTGTTCGCGGTGCCTGGTGGTTGCGTCCGGGTTGTCGCGCTCGTAGACCTCATTGGCACGGCGCGTCATCTCGATGTCGTAGCGGCGCAGCCGGTCGTAGAGAATCGACGACTCGCGGATAGTGTCGCTGGACACGTAGCGCTGCCGCAACGCCTCGCGCTCGTCCTCGAGCTCCGCGTAGGACAGGGGGCGAAGGCTACCCAAGCCGCGTGCGATGGAGTCAAAGATGCCCACGCGCAAATGCTGTCACGCTGAGGGCTGGCGGACAAGGAAGCCGCACCGGCCCCGCTCCGGATAGGCTCGGCCACGACCGCCAGGTGATGCTCACCGTGTCGGAATCGATCGCCTTGCACTCCGATGTGGCGCTTACGGCAACGCGTAAACATCGGGGCATCGATAAGTGCCCACTGTTGGTCGAAGTTCAGTGCTGCCGGTCGCGTTCGTTCTTAGCGGACCGGTCGGATGGGTGATCGTGTGGCCGATTAGGCGGCACCAATGGCTAAAAGTTCTTGCTAAGACCTTCACCTGTTCGGGTGATCAGGAGACGAACTTCGAGAAGATGACTGTTGCGGTATCCCATTCGGTCGGGAATAGCCCGCGGCGTGAGTCGCGACCTGTCAGTGGACGCTGCTTGGGCTCGTCTGATTGCCAGGAACCTCAAGCATCACGACATGTCGAGCTACCGGATTCCCTTGGATTTCCACGACTGTGTGCGATACAAGTTCGGTCAAGTGCAAGGAGGGGCTCTTATCCTTGGGATTCTTCAGCCGAAGGACGACGAGAAAGCCGATGCGTACGTCGGAGGCCTGGTAGCTGACGGTTTGCTTGATGTACGCAGCCTTTTCGGCGATCGGTACGGCGGTCCCATCAGCTTTGAGCTCTAGGTAGATGTGGAATGTCGCGAAGGTGATCTGGATGTCGGTACGGCCAGCCCCGACTTCGTGTACTTCCACGTTCGTAGAGCTGGCCAGCTGTCCTTGCGACAGCCAGTCATACAGGTCGTTGTGTAGGTCCTGTTCATCGGCGTCCGCCTTGAACAGATACGCCTTGGTTGATTTCTGGGTGTTCAGCCGGCGGGCGACGAACTTGATGAGCTGATCGAGGACGATACCTACGGCGGGGACGACGTCGCCGCTGAAGTCCTCAGAGGTGGACAGTGCGGCGAGCATCTGCTTGCGGACGCTGGTGACGGTGACATCCGGGTCGGGGTCGGCTGCGGCCTGTCGGTCGGCGAGATCGGCGGCCAGCTCTGCAAGATCGATCGGGTCGTGGCTGGCAAGGGACGCCATGAGCATCGGATAGGGACTAAAAAGTTCGGCCAGCAGGGGCGGGATATCCGCCGCCTGCTGCTGAGGTTTTCCCGGCGGCTCCCCGGCTTCCGCTATGCCCGCGCGGGCGCTCGTCAGGACCGCTTCGGCTGTTGCCAGTCTTGCATGTAGAGCTGAGGCATCATCGCCCGACGCGACTGTGGCAGTGATGCGCTTGCGCAGATGATCGGCGTGATCACTGAGGTTCCTGAGAAGTCCGAACCGATATGCGATACCGCCGGCGATAGATGGACGTAGCACCTTTATGACGGTTTCCGCGCCGTGAGAGTTGCGCGTGACATCGTAGGATCGGGACGCAGAATAAATGGCCAGGACGTCGTCGAGTATCACAGCTGCTTCGTAAAGGCTGTCACGGGTAAGTTGGTCGCGGAGCCAGGCCAAGTCGTCGGTGAGCCGATTCCAGCCTCGTAGGACAGCAGCTTTGCGGTCGCCGCTCCAGTGGTTGAGACCGTAGGCGCCGATTGCGAACTGCCCGGCTTGGCGGGTGATCTGCTCGGCCTCAGTGAGTGACGCCTGCCAGTTCGTAGCATCCTGTGGCGTTGTCATTCCGGTCAGCGAGCGCAGCAGGCTATGGACCAGACGCAGAGCTGAGCGAAGCATCGCAGCGTCGTCTCTGTCATCCAGCGTCGTGACGATCTCCAGCGCGTCGAGCGCTGCGCTGATTCGGTCGAGTAGCTCTTCCTTCTGGGCGCTGCGTAGCGCTCGGGCCACCTCGACGTTCGCCTTCGTCCACATGGCATCCGGTGCGATGTCGCGGTGATATTCGTCGTTGCGCGCGAGAACGTCGGGCTCGGGAGCCGACTGGTAAGCGGGCGGCCTGACTCCGGTGAGAATGTCGATGACATCCGCGACATCGTCGTCGATCGTCCAGTGATCGAATGCCAGACCGACAGTTCTCACCACAGCCTGCGCATACCGGCGCGGTTGCGGCTCCGAGACGTCTTCCAACACGCCCAAGAGTTTGTTCTTGGATGCCAGTCCCTGAACGGCCAGCCTGGCGACGGCCTCTAACGCGACTGCGTGGCGGATGACGGCAGCTTGAGGGGGATCGTCCCCGTCGGCGCGTGGTGGAACGGCGAGGCTGAGGCACTTCGTCGCGACCCTCTGCCCAATCATCTTGGCGAGGACAGCGTCAGCACAGATGGTGTCGATGTTCTGGGCGAACTGGAGCGGGTCTTTTGACCCAAGCACCGCTTCGGCTAGCGCGGCCGCGGCCGGCTGGATCGGTGTCAAATCTGCGCCGATCGCGTCCGCTCGGGCAGCATCACGGGCGAGCAAGGATATAGCCACTGTCAAAAGCGGCTCGTCAACAAGGGTGGGGGCCAAGACTCTAATCGCGTCCCACCCCCCGATCCGGTCGACCAGGTCGTCCGGCGGCGGCCCGCCGGTCAGGTTGCGGCGGAGTTCGGCACCGACGGCAGTTGGGTCGAGCAGGTCGGGCACCGCTCCTCCTCCAGGTCCCGTCGAAGTTGTCGGGTCTACGGTGCCTGTCTACCAGCTTGGCTCACGGATTTGGCATGGAGTGTCACCAGACAAAGTCGGATCCGGTAGCGATCAGCAGGTTCTCCGCAGGAAGGACTTCGCTCAACATTCGAGCATGGGTGGTCGCGACGACGATCTGCAGGTCTGTCTCTTTCGCCACCGCAGTCCACGCCTGGAGCATGGTCCGTAGGTCGTCTTCGGGGATCTCCTCGGCGGCCGGAGAGTCGACGAACAAGAGGCCAGGGTGACGGCCGACGCCATGGGTGTGGCCGATCTCGATCAATGCGATCGCTGCGGCTAGCTTGATGCGTAGCTTCTCACCATTCACCAGGTCGCTGTAGCCGGTGACAGCTCCACCCTTGTACACGTCCATGTTGCCGTTGCCCTTGAGCCTTACCGCGGTAACGGCGCTAAACCCGAACTTGCGGGCGAGGCGGGCGATCGTGGCTGATACGGCCTCGAGCAGGGGACCTTGGTCGACTTGTACCCACTTTTTCGTCAGTCTTGAGGCAGTTCCGAGTACGAGAGGCTCCTCAGTTTCGACCGCTGTCGAAGGCTGTGGTAGTGACGCTGCTTGCAAAGCTTCTACAGCGCTCTCAGCCCGGGCCAACTCGAGTTCGGCCTGCAGTCTCGATCGAGCAATGTCCATGCTGCTGCGCGCTTTTTGTGCAGCGGCCTCCGCTTCCACGCGAGACCGATCGGCTGTACGAAAGCGGTCTTCAAGCTGGCTGATGCCTGTTCTGGCCTCTCGGACAGCCGCGCGCAGGGCGTCTACCGGGTCGACAGCCTCCTCGTCCTCCTCGTCCTCTTCGGCTAGGCCGAGCGCCGTGCTAGCACCTTCAGGACTTGCCTTCGATACGGACACGTTTACCTTGGCCTGGTCGGCTAGTTCGAGCCCGCTCTTGCACATTGAGCATTCGTGGTCGGTAGCCTCAGCCGCGTATCGCTCGGCTGTCACCGCCGTCGCGCATCGAGGACACGCTGTCGGCGCCATCCCGTTGAACAAGCGTCGCGCTACCGCGTCCTCCGCGGCTGCCTGGCGCCGAATCTCCTCAGTCCGCAACTGGGACTTGGCCTCGGATAGCGCGGTATTCGCGGTCATGAGCTGCAACGACAGGTCATGAGCCTCGCGTGCACGCGCTGAGGCAGCCGCTGCTAGCGTGAAGATGGCATCCACGTCTGGTGCCGTTGGGTCAATCCCATCCAGCGCAGCCCTTGCGGCCGTGGCACGCTCGCGCGCCTGCCCCAAGGCGGAGGTGGTTGCCGATACCACCGTTTGCCGGGTTTCTGCGATGCTGGCCCTCTCGAAGTTCAACCCGTTCAGAGCCGTTGCCGCCTGCGCGTCCACCGCCGCCCAGCTTGTGCCGACGAACATCTGCAGGATTCGCGTCTTCAGCGTGTTCTCATTACCGACGATCGGATCAAGCTTGTCAGCGTGAACGGTCAGCGCCGCTGCGTACGACGGCCACGCGTGCTCCGTCTCGACACCCTTGGAGAACACCGAAATCACATCGAGGCGCAATCGATCGAGCATCACCGACCCCATTAGCGACTCGAACTCGGCGTGGCTAGAGAAGGAGCCTAGAACCGCACGGCCTGAGGGAACCTTCTGGGCAACGGTTCCCTGTGGTACCCCATCCCGCACATCGAACTCGACAAACAGCGGGACCCCATCGACGTGGAACTCCGCGAGGACATGGTCGACCCACAACAGAACGTCCGCCTGCAGATGGCTGCGCCCGGTCAACGCCCACATGGTGAAGTGGAGGACCGACGACTTGCCGCGGAGGTTCCGCTCGCTGCCTACACCGTTGACGCCGTCCCCGGGTCGCCAGTCCAGATTGATGGGCTCCGTCTTCATCTCGACGTTCGGTTCATCGGTATCAACGTCCTGCTTCTCCAGGTACCGCTTCGTCCCCGTTACGTGGAGCCGGCGCACGCGAAGCCGGGCGGGTACACCGCGAGAGGCAATGGAGGAAACACCGGCAGTGAGCAGGATCTTCTCGACGCGGTCTTGCTCGACCTCGACTCCCCGGCGCGCGAGATCACGCGCGACCTCATCACCAAGCTTGCTCATGCCTGACCTCCTGCGACAGGAACCAGCGACGGGCCGACCGCAACCTTGAGCGCACCAAGACGCTCGCGAACAGCGGAGTGGATAGGGGCGATATTCACGCCGAGCTTCGTGCGCGCGTACTCCGCCTGTTGATACTGCCGCTTTTTTAGGGTGCTCCCGTTGTCCCCTCCTGCCGCCGAGGCGACCAGCTTCACCTGCTCGGTGTACCAGGACAGCACTGGTTCCCTTGCAAGGTTCTCGGCCGCTGTCCGTCCCGCCTCCGTCAGAAAGAACTGGCTGCGAGCGGTCTTCATGACGCCGCCTTGCCGTCGTACTGCCGCCAGCCCATAAGCACTAAGCACGGAGAACGCATCATCGATTGCCTCGTAGGCGCCATGATGCCAGCGCGGCATGGGGTACCAGTGCAGATCAGGCTCAGAGCTGTCGAGAAGGTGCTCGACTACAGCCAAGTAATCCAGCGCCAACTCGCCGCGCTCGACCTTTGTGAGCAGTTCTCCAGCCAGGTAGTCCGGGTTGCGTAGCCAAAAGTCGAGAGCCTGCAACCGAAGCTCTGCTCGGATAACGGCGACACACATCGCCGGATCGTTCACGGCTATCGGCTCGCCGCACGCGTTCAAGATGACCAGAAGCCGGATGGCGTGCTGCATCACGGTTGCCTCCGGGCGGACCACCGGACCACCCACACCCGACTGCGTCATAGCGACTTCTGCGCTCCTTTTCGTCCTCGTGTAACGACAGTTATGGCATTCCGTAGCGTTGGCCACGCCTAGTTGACATCCCAGCAGGGGTTTAATCGACGGGTGTTCGTCTCGAACAGGAGCGACGAAGCGGCAGGTCGCGTCGCCAAAACGGGCGCGAGCCGCAACCTGATTCATGTCTTCCGTGAGCGGTGATCTCTCGCCAGTCGATGAGGACCACGGCACGCCGATCATGCGTTCGTGCCCGCCAGGGCGGCGGAGCCCGGCAGTCGAGTCCTCAGTGTCTGTGCCTGTCACGGAACCGTGCCCTAGATGTCTGTCATGAGAGGTTGGCGAGCACCTCATTGGCTCTCGCCCGAAATGGAGTTATCGCATCGGCGGATCGCGCGGCTCCAGGACTGTGGACTGTTGTCGTGGACCAGCATCCGTACGCGGATGTCTCCGACCTCCATGTCCACAGCATACGGTCGCTGCGTGTTGTGGCAACATAACTCGTTGTCGCAGAACCTCGGTTCAAGCGCGATCTCCGTTTCCGTCGATCGTGGCTCTGTCACGACTGGATCAACTCGAAGGAGGGTGCTGGCCGGTGACACCGTCCGCGCCGAGACGCTGCGACAGCGGCCTGCGCTCGTCCCTTGTCACCGATTCCGTCCGGAGGGGCACTCTGGTTACTCTGTTCCGTCATCCGTCATCCGTCATCCGTCATCCGTCATCCGTCATCCGTCCTCGGCCCGAGGTATGACGGCTTTTCGCCACGGCTTGAGCCAGGGTGTTCCGCTGTCAAGCAGCAGTGACGCCAGTGACTGAACCGGTCAACAGACGCAGGCGTACAGATAGACGAAGGGGCGAGGTTCTGTGTTGGTGGCTCTACCCGGTGGGGCCTGCGCCGGCTCGGCGGACACACGGACACACGGACACACGGACATCGACGACTGTAGTCATAATCTCTGCTGTAACCGCGACAGGGAGGTCCGATGGGAGAGTTCGCTGACCGACTGTCGGTGCTGTCAGTTCGCGCGGAGTCACCGGACGGGCAGATTGTCGGCTCGGTTGAGAGCCCGCCGCAGGCGAACATCAGCTTCCGCGACCGTGCTTACCGCCAGTATTCCGACGGCGACCTCGGGCATCAGCTCGGGCAACTCGCCGCAGTGCTTTTTGTCCGTTACCGGCGTGAGTATGACGAGATCCTGTCCGCCTATCGTGACCTGCCGGCGGAAGCCGGCGACGTTCGATACGAGAGCCTCCAGGAAGCCACCTTCCGCGAGCGCCAGGCCGCGCTGGTGGTGCGTGGCCGGTCGGCTCGAGGCCGATTGGAAGTCAGCACGCGCGCGTTGCTGCGCTGGGACGTGACCGTCACCGAAGGTACGGTGTCCTCGCTGTCCGAGTCGGAGTTTCTGGCCGAGGCGAACAGCTTGGTCGCCGAGGTTCTCCGCGACTGGCGGAATCAGACGGCCCTGCTGACCAATGAGATCTACGACATCGGTGTGCCGAAGTGGCTGACCGACGCGCGGCTGGGTCGCTGATGACGACTCGCGAGCCGGGCACCAGCCGGGATCGACAAGGAGTGCGTGTGACCGACCCTGAGCCTAAGCGGCTGCGATCAGGGCACTGGCTGCTTATCGGCATCGTTGCGTTGCTGGTCGTCGGCATCTTTACGGTGACGCGCCGCGACCGGGACCCCGACGACAAGGCCGACGGCGTCACCACAGCTCCGACAGCGAGCGCACCGGCAGGTCCGGTCTGTGCACCGAAGGTTGCCGAGACAGGTCAGAGCATCCGGCAGGGGCTAGTCAACTTCGGCATCGTCGTCACCAGCGACTGCCCGCAGGCCGCAGTCGCCAGCCAGCTGGATGTCGTTGCGATCGGCACCGACGGCAAGGAGCTGACGGGCGACCAGGCGAAGGCCCGCATCTTCCTCTCGGCGGTTCTTCCCGGTCAGCGTCTCGGCGCGGGCGGCAAACTGCTCGTCGACATCAACGCCTCGATCAAGAACATCCGGGTCAGCGTCTCGAACACGCAGAACGTACCCGCGGACGCGTTCTCGTCCTGGCCGACCGTACACGTCGCCGACATCAAACACTCAGGCCCGGATTCGTCCGGCCACACCCAAGTCACCGGCACCGTGGTCACCGACCCGAGCACGGCGAAGCCGTGCGATCCGACTTACTACTTGCTGCTGCGCAACGGCGCGGGCACCTTGATCTACGGGGCGGCGGCGACCGGGAGCGAGCCGTCCTTCGACGAACGTCTGCCGTCCGGGATTGACTGGGCCAAGGCAGAGATCTCGGTCGCGATGGGGACACCGCCGCTCGGCACGGTCAACACGCAGCAGCTGACCTGCCAGTGACGATGCGAGGGAGACAACATGCCTGAGACCGGATGGCGGCTCGCCGCCGAACTGTCAGAACTCCGGATGGTCGGCCAGGTCGACCTGCCCGCGATCTCCTACACGTATGCGGCGCTCAACAACATGATCGACGACACCGCGGGCAACGACGCCGCCGCGTTTTCCTGGTCGACCGGCGGGTGGAGCCAGGTCTACGAGCCGTGGAACGAGCTGCGGAGCGCGTACCAGGAGGTCCTCGGCAAGATGTCGGAGAACATCGACCTGGCCGGGGGCGCCCTGCTGCGCATCGTCGACCATTACGCCGCCACCGACGACGAGGCCGCCGACGCGCTGAGCCGGTCCTGGACGAACTCCACACCACCGCTGCTGGACGGTGAGTACATCGTTGCGGGCCCGCACCCGGAGCCGCGGTACCGGCACTGACCTGACGGCGCGACCACGGGGAGACGGCTATGGCCAGGGCGGACTATCAGTACCGCAGCTTGGACGATCTGCAGCGGCTCGGTGAGAAGATCCGGGACAAGGCGATCAAGGTGACGCTCGACCAGCAGCAGTCGTACGAGCAGGCACAACGGGAAGCCAACAACGACGAATCCCGCTATCAGACCGGGCAGCCGACCCGATCGGTGAACTACCACCCGCCGGCCACCGGCGAGGCCGACGACCACGGCAACCTAAGCGCGTACGTCCATGACATGTACGCCCAGCTCCCGCAGATGTTCACGCAGTTCGCCGTGCCGGATCCGGCTACGATGCAGTCGACCATCGACACGCTTTACCAGACCGTCGTGACCTTAAGTCCCTCGCTGGAGATCAAGGCCGATGGTACAAAGATCACCACACCGATGCTCGTCAGCGGGCGACCTGCAGTCGCACCAGTGGAGACCAGCGTCAACACCATGCACGCCCACTTGAAAGGGTGGGAGGGGCATGCCGCAAATGCCTTCGAGGTCTATCTCGGCGGGCTTAACACCGCATCCCGGCTCCAGCAACAGCTCGCGGTCAACCTGGCCAACGGCCTGGAGGCAATGACCGACATCCGCCAAGCAATGATCACCGACGTTTGGACGATCGGAAACCTGACCTACAAAGCCCTCGACCAACTCGACGGCTGGTGCAGCCACTCCGCCAAAGAGGTCGCGAAGCTGACCATCGTCGGTGCGCTCGCCGCCGTCGCCTACGTCATCACCGACGGTGTGGCCGCCATCGCCGTGGAGTCCGTGCAGAGTGCGGCGACGATCATGAGTTCGATGGCCACCATCAACCAGCCGGCCGAACAGAACATCGAAGGTGCCACCGTCCCCCCAATCCTCGACGGCATGGCGACAGCCCTGAACCGGGTCCGCACCGCCGTCGACGAGCAGGAACGGGTCGTGGCCCAGGCAATGAGTAAGGTGACCGCAGCCCTGGAACGGAACCGGGACTTCGCTGTGCTTCGTGCTCCGCACGACCTCACCACCGCCGCGAGCCTGCCGGTGGCCGCCATCCAAGACCCCGGCAGCAACTACGGCTTTTACCCCGGTTAGTAGTCCAACTGTTCGGTCTGGTGGAAGCCGCAGAACGGGCGGAACTCCATGGTCTGTGGAGGGTGTCCGAGTTCAGTTTCGAGCGAGGTTTATGGAACCTTGACGAGATGTACCCGGGCGATACCTGATCGGATGGGGCTCGACGAGCAGCCGAGGGCATGCTGACGTTGCCCTGGTTCGCCTGCTATCGGTGCTTGGTCGTTGCGGGGTGTCACTGTGAGTTCTCCCCGTTTCGACGGAGCGGTGGTTACCTGCTTCCGGTCGGGGCAGGGGTGAGGTTATCTGGCTCGGTCTGGGCGTGCCAGGCCGCTTCGTATTCGTCGGGGCTGAGGTAGCCGAGTTCTTTCTGGATGCGGCGGGTGTTGTACCAGCCGTCGATGTATTCGAAGATCGCGTTCTCGGCCTCATCGCGGGTCCGCCACGACTTGCGGTAGACCAGTTCGATCTTCAGCGTCGACCCGAAGTTCTCCATCAGGGCGTTGTCATAAGAGTCGCCGACCGAGCCCATCGAGGGCCGGATTCCGTTGTCCTGCAAGCGTTGTGAGAAGCGGAAGCTCGTATAGTTCGACCCGCGGTCGCTGTGATGTATGAGTTGGCCGCCGCGGACATCACGAGACCAGATGCCGTACTCGAGGGCGGCGAGGATCAGATCGGTGTCGCACCGGTCGGAGGTTTTCCAGCCGACGATCCGGCGGGAGAACACGTCGCGGACGGCGGCCAGCCAGAACACGCCCTCACCGCAGGGGATGCGGGTGGCATCGGCGACCCACAGCCGGTTCGGCTGCTGCGCGGTGAAGTCACGGTTGACCAGATCCGGCGCCGGCGTGGCCTTCGGATCCTGCTTCGTGGAGCCGCCGCGCCAACCGCGACGCAGGAACGCCCCGTGCCAGCCCTGGCCGGCCATCAGCCGCTCGACCCGCTTGCGGCCGACCCGGATGCCATCACGGCGCAGCTGCCGATGCACCCGGTCAGCTCCGTAGGTGAAGCCGGAAGCCTCCCAGATCTCATAAATGTTGGAAAGCAGGCCCAGGTCGACCAGATCCCGGTCGCAGGGCTGTTCCGCCTGTTTCACCCACTGGTAGTAGGACGACTCGGCGATCTGCAGGACCCGTAGCAGGAGCGCGACCGCGAAGCGGTCACGGTGTTCGTCGATGAACCTCATGACCGTCGCCGGGTCGGGCCGAACTCCGACGCGAAATAACTGCTGGCCGCGCGCAGGATCTCGTTGACCCGGCGCAGCTCAGCGACCTCTTCACGCAGCCGGCGGTTCTCCTCGGCCATCTCGCTGGTGGGCCGGTCATGACGCTCGCCCGCATCGGCCTCCGCCTGCCGGATCCAGTTCCTGAGCGCCTCGTGATGCACGTTCAGCTGCTCCGCCAGCCGCCGGATCGTCGGCTTCGGGTCCGATTCGCGATACAAGCGCACGGCACGTGCTCTGAGCTCGTCGGGGTACTTCTTCGGTGCGGCCACGGATACTTCCTCCCCATGATCAGTCGATCATGCTTGAGAAGCTCCGCCGAACCGGGGGGAACTCACTGGGCGCGGGGCGGGTTCTTGGCGGGGTGGCATCCTTCGTGCCCGACACTGTCTCACTATCCGGGATATTTGAAGTTGATTTTCTGGCGGTTTGAGGTCGCTGGCAGGGCTGCCGGAGGTTGTCGGCAGGGCTGCCGGAGCCGGTACGGGTACCGGCAGCCCTGCCAGCGCCGAAAATCATGACACCGGTGACTTTTCGGGCTGCTGGCAGTGTTGCCAGCAGCCTCCGGCAGCACTGCCGACGACATCCGGTCGGCGGGCGGGTGAACAGCGGCTCGAACGCGCACGCGGCATGGTTGTCACCGCCTCCGGACGCTGCCTATCGTCTCGGCCGTGACAGAACGGCACCAGCAATGGCGGGCTGATCAGGCCAGCCGCATCATCAGCGAGTATCACTCCGCAGGGAGCTGGTTCGACGGTCTCTACCAGAACCTGCTCCCCCACCTGCGCGAGCATCGGGAGAGCGACCCACGACCCGACGACATCGGGTCGCTCGCCGAGACCGTTCACCGGATCATCGGAGCCACTTTCGCGTTCTCGCCTGTGCCGTGGCCGTACCTGGTCGTGGATGCCGGGGTGCTGCTGTCGTACGCCCGGCTCGACAGCGAAACGGTCGGCGCCGCGCTGATCGACGCTGTCACCGACCCCAGCTGCCGGATCATCACCTCGCCGCTGTCGTACTTGAACGCGGCCGCCCGAGCGTGGGGCACCGTCGGCGCCGAACGCCTACGGCGCCTGGTGACACTGCAGACCGACCCGGCGGTCGAGCCGGTGCTGACCATCCCGGCGCTGGACCTCGACGACGTCACCGTCCTGGCCGGTATCAGCAGCACGGAACCGGCCGATGTCACCCACACCGCTCTGCTCGCCCTTCCCTATCGGTGTGTGATCGCGACCCTTGACCCGGGCGCGTATCACCGCATCGGCTACCTGCGCACGCTCAACCTCGCCTGACCGCGCAGGCCCACCGCTCTCGTTTCCCGTTCACGGCAGCCGATACCCGCGGCATGCCGCGATCAACGCTGCCCAGCCCCCTCCCCAGAAGGAGTACCCACCCGATGCCATTCACCAAGTCGTTCCGGCAGATCCCCGTCGGACTGTTGAAGGTCGACCCGGCTCTGGACTCGCAACGGCAGTTCCAGCAAGGCTGGGCCCGGAAACTGGCCCGGATCTGGAACCCGGACCTACTGCTGCCCGCGATCGTGTCGCTACGCGCGGACGGCTGCTACTACCTGATCGACGGCCAGCACAGCTGTCACGTGGCACGCCTCAGACACGGCGACAGTTTCCTGCGCGACTGTGTCGTCTACGAAGGTCTGACACTGCAGCAGGAAGCGCAGCTGTTCCTGGCAGCGAACCGTGACCGGAAATCCGTCCGGCCGTACGACACGTACCGGGTCGAGTTGACCGCCGGAGATCCGACCGCGGTCCAGGTGGCCGAGGAAGTCACCGCGTGCGGGCTGGAGATCGCTGGCAGCCCGTCAACGAACAGGGTCGCTGCGGTCCAGAAACTCAAGACGATCGCCGACAAGCGGCGGGGGCTGGTCACCCTGACCCTGCAGGTCGCTGAGCGGGCGTGGGGGCGCACCTCGCTGACCTGGGACAACATGATGCTGCAAGCCCTCGCCGTCGTCCTCGACCTGAACTGGAACGCTGTCGACGAGACGCGACTGATCCGAACCCTCGAGGCCCGGACGGTCAGCTCGTGGAAAGCAGGCGCGATCGGGGTGAGCGTCGGCGGTGGAGGATCGACGTCCCGGTCGACACCGCTGGCCCGCGACATCCTCGACGCGTACAGCCGGCGCCTGAGCCCCGCACGCATGCTCACCAAGCCTTAACCCGGACGATGGCGGGTCGAGTGCGGCGGAGGCTTCGTCGGTGCGGGACCCTCGCACATGCGCTTCGCCTGTAACCGTCATCCGGTCGACCCATCTTCCTTCCGGGATTGTCGTGACGCCGTGGACTGAGGCAGCTTGGCTTCGTTCGCGAGTTTGGGGCTCTGGCACGAACTCCGTGATTGATCTTGTCTTCGCGACGTCTACTCGGTTCCGCGTCGCTCGCGTGTGATCATGTCTTAGTGGTTCAGGTATCGATGTCGCCAGACGGTGACGACCCCGGGGTCATGCAGGTGATCTTGGAGCAGGGAACGTGGACCCTCCAGATCTTGGCGTCACCCGAAGAGTTGGTCATGCTGCGTTCGATCCGCGAGGCGGACTGGGCGGCCCGACGCGCCCTGCGGGTGGGCACAGTATTCGGCGTCTCAGTTTTCTGGGCCTTCAATGACGGCACCGTCACCACGCTGATCGGTCATGACGACGAGACATGGCAGATTGCCATGACCATGCCGGTGGAAGCGGTCAACCGTCTTGCAGCGATGGCTGTGAACCATCTGCCCGAGCCAAGGGAGCCGGAACCTGATCCTCTGGCTCCATATCCGGGCCAGCTGGAGATCTTCTGATCGCTCTCCTTCCGGCACTGTCAGCCGCAGAGCAGCACCCGTTTGCGGAGCAGTTCGAAGCCGGCACGGCCGTACATCTGATGTTTGATCATCTTGATGCGGTTGACGTTGCCTTCGACCGGCCCGGAACTGAACGGCAGGCTCAGCCCAGCGGTGACCGCGGCGAGATCGGCGTTCAGCCCGACGGCGAACCGGCTGATACCGGGCAGGCCGGCTCGTTCGGCCGCGGTGATCCACGCGGTGAGACGTTCGCCGTGCAGATGCGTCATCATGTCGGCGAACGAGCGAACCAGATCGACAGCGGATCGCAGCTCCGGGCAGCGGTCGAGGATCTTCTGGAACCGCGCGGCGTCGCGGCTGACGAGGTTGTCCGGGTGCCGGCAGATCCATCCGGTCACCTGCCGGACCGACGGCGGCCGGGGCGCTCGGGTCAGATCGGGTCTGCTGCGGTACTGCTCGACGAACTTGCGCACAAGCGCGTAACTGCCGGTGAATCCCTTTGCGGTGATCTCCCGGTAGAGGGTGCTGGCCTTGAGGCATCCATCGCCGATGCGCCGGGCCAGGTAGGGCTTGAACGGGTCTACCAGGCTCGGCCGCGGCTTCTGCCCGACCGCCAGTTCCTGCCAAGTGGCGGCGTGGGCATACTTCGATACCGTCCGATGCGACCAGCCGAGATGCCTGGCGATCTGCCGGAAGCCGGCGCCCTGCTCCAGTAGTTCGTGGATCAGGGCGTGATGGGCGCGGCGACGGTCGGCCATCGCCCCGGTCGGCTCTACAGCCTCCACGTCGCCAGGTTCACCGAGTACTGTGCCGACGGGCTCGGCCAGGCAGTTCTTGTGGCGGGCGACGCATTTCTCCACGGCCGTGGCCAGGTTCTGCCAGAGGTGAAATCGATCCGCGACCTGCACCGCTTCCGGCGCCGAAGTCCGGGCCGCTTCGGCGTATGCGGTGGCCCGGTCCCGGCAGATCACCGCCGGCTTGGCGTGCTCCCGCAGCCAGGCCGTCACCGGTTCGGCATCCCGGCCGACCAGCACGTCCACGACCTTACGGGTCTCGCAGTCGATCAGCACGGTGCCGTAGTGGTGACCACGTTTGATCGCGAAGTCATCTACGCCGAGCACCGTGATGTCACCGACGGGTGGATCGGGCATCGCGCGGACCAGTCGAAGCAGTCGATCACGGCCGGACGGCATGCCCAGCGTTGAGGCCAGCCGGGCACCCGCCCGCCCCGCCAACGCGAGTCTGATCGCCGCGAGCATCCGCCGGAGCCCTTCACTCATGCGTGACCAGCGGCGAGTCAGCCCGTCGACCTGTTCGACGAAGGTCTTACTCCGGCACTCCGGGTTCTCGCAGAAGAACCGCCGAACCCTAAGCAAGATCCGTACCAGCCGCCCCGCCACCGGTGCATCGGCCAAGGTCCGCTGATACCGCGAATGGACTCGTGGCGATGACGCCGAGCAGGCAGGACACATTCCTTCGTCCTGACGCACGGATGCTACGAGGACCAGTTCAGCGCCAGCGTGCACCTCTTCGATCTCGATGCCGGCCAGATGAGGGAGAAGCTTCTCGACGGCATCGCACAACCGAACAACGACTCATCGCTCAAGATCAATCACACAGTTTGCGCCAGAACCCCGAACTCGCGAACAAAACCAGCAGCCAGCACGTGAACCGCAAGGTTGGGTGGCAGCGGCTACAGGCAGCTGTCGACGAGCGCGAAGCGGCGCACCGACATGCCGACGTGAGCGCCGGCCGAACGCATGTGTTCGGCCGATCCCAGTCGTTCGCGTGGACAGCGTGGCGTGACCAGGTGAAATCCGACGCTGGGGCACGGCGTTCGTTTACTTTGGAAGAGTCGGCCTGGTTTCGGAAGCCCCGCTGGAATCGGCGCGACTCCGGAGGGGCTCGTGGGTTCGAATCCCACTTTCTCCGCTTCAGGATGTTCGGCCTGTATAGCCTTCAACGACAACCGACCGATTGAGCCAGATGGTATTGGCCAAGGGGCGAGAAACGGCATCCGAGAGATGTCATCAGAAGGCACGAACATTGGCACTCACGCCGGAGTGACGTTCAACGCGGGGCCAGTTCTGCAGTCATCCGCTACGGCTCACTCGCCGACGAACTACCCGGTACGACCGCTTCAGCCAAGACGTTGCTGCCAGCCGACCCACGACCGATGGCTCATCGGTGTTGCTGTAGTAATCGGAGACGACCGAGCATGGTGACCATCGCGGTGACAGTTTCCCCAGCTGCCAGAGCAACAAGGCCGCGGACCCCGGTCTAGCGCTGCCTCGGACTCACCAGTCTGAAACTGTCGTACCCTCCGCCTATCCTCTCGTCATAAACCCGCCTACGAGGAGCATCGATGACAGACGAGTGGTACCGGGGCGGCCGGGCGGACCGTGACGGCGTGCTGGCCACCCGGCGCTACACACGCTTCAACCTCAGCTATCAAACCGGGATCACGAAGGGACCACATGCCAGTGGATACGAAGGTCCGCTCCTGCGCTGACTGCGGGGATGAACTCCCACCGGTGTCCGGGCCCGGCCGCCACTCCCCGCGGTGCGACAACTGCAAGCTGACGCGCAAACGCCAACAGACTCGTGATGCCCAGCGTCGCGTACGGGAGCCAGAGCGAACGGCCCGCATGCAGGCAGAGCTCGAACGTCGGTGCATCGACTGCGACGGCGCCTTACCTCAGATCGACGGCCCTGGAAAGCGCCCCGCCCGCTGTTCGTTATGCGCTGAAATCCATAATCGTCAGCGGCGTATCAAGTATGCGCGGCAGTACTACGCCGACAACTACCCGAAGCGCTCGACGGTCCACCGCTGTAGTGCCTGCCAAACTGAGTTCCTTTGGTCGGCTCGCGGGGGCAACCCTCCCAGCCGCTGCGTCGCATGCACGACGCTGCGGCTCCGAGAGCGTGAAGGCATCAGAAGACGGGCAGCGACGAGCGCGCGACGGCCGAACGTCTTCACTTGTGTCATTTGCTCCGAGCTGAAGCCAGTCGCCCGGCACGGCCAGATCCCGATTTGCTGCCCGGGTTGTCGGCCGGAGTATGCGCGCCGGGCCGAACAGGCTCGCCGAGATGCGAACGCGATGCCGCAGACGGTGTGGCGCACGACGTGCCAGGGCTGCGGCAAGACCATTGAGCAGACAGGCCGGAACGGCAACTTTCGGAAGCGCTGCCCAGCATGCGCCGAGCAGGCTCAGAAACAGCAGTCCCACCAATGGCTTAAAGACCGTCCGGAGCTTCGCCGGATTAAAAACCGCAACAACAAGCGCAACCGTCGCCTGGCGCGGCGCGACCCCGAGTCCGAGAAGTTCAAAGACATCGAGATTTACGAACGCGACGGATGGAACTGCGGCATCTGCAAACGCCCCGTCGACCGGACGCTAATCTTCCCTCACCCGATGTCAGTTAGCCTCGACCATGTGGTCCCGCTGTCACGTGGAGGCAAGCACCGTCGTGATAACACGCAGTGCGCGCACTGGTTCTGCAACTCATGGAAGACCAACCGCCTGGAAGAGGAGCTGAACCGACCACGACGACGGTCGCGAACAATCGTGAGGTTTGTTAGCTGAACCGGAATGACTGAGATCCGAAGCCGGCGTGACTTGCTTGATCTTGATGTCACTAAGTGCCGGCGAGGCCAGTAGTCGGTCAGCCGCCACGGCGCGGGGTGCGGTTGCCGCACAGCTTCTGCTGCGCGGCAACCGGAAGGTGCTAGCCCGCGTGATGCTGGCGGTCAGCCGTTGGCTGCGGCGATGACAGCCGCGACTCTCGAAGCGACGTCCGGGCGGGTGAGCAGCTGCACCAGCTGCTCCTGCCCGATGCTGCTCGGTGTGCCTGCCGACTCGGTGATACCGGTGTGGCTCGGGTCGGTGACGGTCCCGACGATGTCGGGATCGGGTTCCGGGCGCAGGGTGACGGCGACCTGGACCGGACGGCGAAGGTGCCGGCTCATCGCAGCAGCCAGTGCCGGGCGCAGGCGCAGCTCGATGACGTCGCGGGTGTACGCGTCCGGTACGTCGATCAGGACCGTGCTACCGACGATGTCGGTGGCCTGGGCCTGCCGAAGGTAATGACGCTGCTGCTTGGAGGCGGTCATTTCGTCGAGGTCGGCCAAGGTCGCCTCCCAGGCACGGCGAACCCCGTCAGGGTCGTCGGCGATCTCCGCCGCAACCTGGTGCACGTACCTGGCTGCCAGAGACCAGTCACGGAACATAGTCCGGTCGGTCTCGCGGTCCAGGACGGTGCTGTCGGCGCGGCTGACCGGGACCAGCAGCACGCGATCGGCGTTGTTCGACCGTTTGATTTCGTCGGCGACCGCCTGAGTGTGCACCGCGGTCGCGAGCCAGGTTTTCGGGTCGACGCCGGCGGCCTGCGCCGCGGTGAGCAGTTCATCCAGTGCCGTCTTGGTGATCTTTGTGTTCGGCATCCCGCCATTGAACACCGCTATCGGGCGACCCCATGACGGCTGTCCGGTTAGGACCTGCGGGCGCGGGTTTGCGCTGGTAGGCGTGTTTGCGATAGGGGTATCTTCCGCCGGCAGCGGATGAGGTAGGTCTCGTGGAGCGGGTCAGCGCAGGCATGTGCACCGGTGCACCGGGAAGTCGTCGGAGCGTGCCGAGTAGCGCTCACCGGCGGGGACCTCGTCATACACGTCGTCGGGCACCTGCAGCAGGGCCGCGTCAGGGAACCTGAGGGCGAACGTTCCCCATCAGCGTGGTCGAGTTTCCCGTCGGTCCTCAGCATGCCGTCCTCGTAGAGGCGTTGAACCACTGGGACCTCATGATCGTCTGTATCTCAAGGTCTCCTTGCCGTTGTCGGCCTTTGCCGGCCGGGCCTGCGGAGCGTGGCCTGCGTCCGCCGGCTCGGCCCTGAGTGCTCAGCGACTAGAAGCCGACGTCGAGGCGCTTGAGTCGGCCGACAATGGTGACCAAATCTTTCAAGGAGCGCCGAGCCGGTCGAAGGAGACGACGGTGAGCGCGTCGCCGGGCTGGATATTTTCGAACACCGTGTTGTCGATCCCCGAAGTCGTCTGCACGGTCTTCCCCCGCTCCTCTGCACATAAGGGGTCTGCACATAAGGGGTAAGTGGGGCGCTGGATCCCGCCCGTACAGCGCAGGATCCGGCCCGGGCAGAGTCAGTTGTTGGCGGTCAGCTGTTCGAGGAGCCAGGTGGTCAGTGCTCGGGTGGCTCCGCCGAGGATGCCGGTGATCGCGGCGAGGATGATCCGGGTGCGGCGCGGCTGAGGGCCGTCGGGGTGCTGCGGGGATCGGGTCATCGAATGCTCCCTGGTGTCAGAGACGAAAGTGCCGGCGCCGGCTTGCACCCTCAGCTTCGAGCCATCCCGGAGAGGACGACCTGAGTGCCGACGGGAGCCCGCAGTCCCATGGCCAGCTAGCAGTGGGGCATCATCGGTCGGCGATGGATGCCGACAAGTCACGACGAGTGCCCCGCCCTTCTGCGGCGGCTGCCAAGCGCGTTCCGGTGCGTCGTCCGCGGGCGCTGGCCCGCCCCGATCTCGACGCAGGGCCGGAGCGGCATGTCCGCGATCTGCTATACGACCTGCGCGAAAGAGCGGGTAGGCCCGCGCTGGAGGATCTGGAGAAGCGGATCGCTGGCGATGACCGCCTCGACGGTTCACCGAAGAAGGACGTGATTCGCCGGATCATCTCCCGAGGTGGGCCGGCGGGCCTGGATGACATCCGCTCGGTCGCCCAGGTGCTCGCGCTGGCCTGTGGCGAGGATAGGTACAAGATCGCAGATCGGGTCACCCAGCTGATTCACTCGTCCGATCAGCCACCAGGGCCCTCGCGAGACGAGACCAGCGATAACACCTCCGCCCCAAAACCTTCGGCAGCCGCCGACACAGCGGGCATCTCCGCCCGCCCGGAAACCGACGAGGTCCCTGGGCACTTGTTCGTCGCCGACTGGGACCCGATGCTCGGCGACGACGTCGCGTTCGAACTATCCGGTGCCATCGAGTCCGTACACGTCGAAGTACCGTTGCTGACCAACTGGCTCAACGCCGAACTCACCCGACGTTCCGCCTTCGACATTCCGGATGACAACGTGAAGACGCAGATCTTGCGTTCGGTACGGATGGCAATGGGTTGGTCGGAAAGGCTGGGACCGGAACTGGTCCGGCTTGCTCGTGCGGCGCATGCCGCGCGCTACAGCTACGCCGAGATCCGCACGATCCTGAACCGGGCGCTGTCCTTCAAGGTCAACGGTCTCCTGTCGGGCACCGATCATCCCGGCTATCCGCATCCGCTCGACCTCGACAAGATGGCGGCGTTCACCTTTGGGTACGCCGTGAAGGACTTGATTGAGCTGGGCTTCGACGCTGGCCGAGGTCGAGGCGGAGTTCGAGCCTACGTGCCGCGCGAGATCCTGCTGAACTCTCCTGAGCTGATGGAGATCGGTGCGCTGCTCTCGCCTGTGGCATCCTCCGCGTCGGAGAGGCTTTATCGTGCCTGCCAGCTTGCGCGAGACTTCAACTTCATTGGCATCGCCGACCAACGGCACCTCTGGACGCACTTCGTCCTGCCCCAAGCCTTCGCCAACTATCCCTTCGACAGGGTGATCGTCGAAGTCGGCTCCATCCATGCCTTCGGGCTACCGTGACGTGGCTCTATCCGAGCGGCGCCGAAACGGTGCAGGTGCGTCGGCTGGTCTGACGACATCGTCGACCACCTCCAAGTTACCGACAATCTGGAGCTCAAGGCTCAGGAAAAGGTCTCTGTGGCGAGGGCGGCGAAGCGAGCGACCGAGATCGTCGATGAAGTCGGCGCCGGGGCGGGCGCCGTCGCCGATAGCGCCACAAATGGGGCAGTCGACTGGAAAAGGTTGCTGTCGTTGCTGCTCTGGCGGGTCGGCTTACGGCGCCTACAAGGCGGCTCCCTGCGCCAAGATGCTGCTGGATGAGAAGGTTGTGCCCGGTTTGGAAAGCATAAAGGACAAAGTTCTTAGGAAGTCAGGTGACGAGTTCAGCAGTGAGTCGAGAGATGCGGAAGCGTTGTCTGGTGACTTTGAGGCGGGCCAGCACAGCTAATCGCTTCGGGAAGGTATCGGGGCGGCTGGCAATGCGGCGCGGTATCCGGGTCGTGAGACTTGCGCTTACCGTCGACCTCTACCCGCGTCCGGGCGTCGTCAATGGTCGACCAAACCTGCAGAGCTGGTCCAGTTCGGCAAAGATTCGCGCCGTAGACATCCGAACGTCATATTCTGGGGTATTCCAGAGATTGGCGACATCGGGTCTCGATCTGGAGACCGTCGCCATGGTCGCAGGGGCCGGCTCGCGAAAGCGTCATACCCAAGGGCGATCATGATCAAATGACGACTCCTCCACGTCCCCGTCGTGGTGCCCCGCTGAGGGAAACCCACCCGCACCTGCTGGCCGAAGTGCATCCCACCCGCAACGGCAATCTCAGTGTTGGGGCCCTCAGCTACGGCAGCGCGGTCCGGGTTTGGTGGACCTGCAGCCAGGGACCGGACCACCACTGGAACGCCAGCCCGAACAATCGGACCAGCAAAGGCGGCCGAGGCTGTCCTAGCTGCGCCGGCCTGCAAGCGTCGGTCACCAACTCGCTCGCGGCGCTGTACTCAGAGATCGCCGCTCAGTTAGATCCGCACGGCAACGACCAGACCGCAGACCAGATCGTCGCGGGCAGCAACAAGAGATTCTGGTGGCGGTGTCCTGAGGGCCCTGACCACCTTTGGTTGGCGGCAGTCGTTGACCGAACCGCCAGAGGTACCGGGTGTGCCGCATGCGCCGGTAAGCAGCTATCCGTCACCAACTCGCTCGCGACCCGCAACCCGGAAGTGGCGGCTCAACTGGACCGTGAACTCAACGGCGGCCTGACGCCCGACCAGGTGCTCGCCGGTAGCAGCGACAAGGCGTGGTGGCGATGCCCGAAGGCATCCGACCACGTCTGGCGGGCCAAGGTCAGTGCTCGAACCGGCGGCTCGCGCACCGGTTGCCCGAGCTGTGCGGGTAAGCAGCCCTCGATCACCAACTCGCTTGCCGCACTCAACCCACGGATTGCCAGCGAATGGCATCCCGAACGCAATGGCAAACGGACACCCGACCGTATCGCTAGTGGCAGCAGCGACCTCGTATGGTGGCGATGCAATAAGGGGCCTGACCACGAGTGGCAGGCGATCGTGTCGAACCGTACCCGGCACAACCACGGCTGCCCCTGCTGCGCCGGGAAGAAACTGTCGGTCACGAACTCACTCGCCGCACGGTTCAAAGACCTCGCGGCTGAACTGGAACCCGCACTCAACGGTGGGTTGACAGCCGACCAGATCGTCTCCGGCGGTATCCAGAAAGTCTGGTGGCGATGTAAAGCCAACCCCGAGCACACCTGGCGAGCCAGCCTCGACAGCCGCACCCACATGCGCAGCGGATGCCCAGCATGCGCACAGTACGGGTATAACGCCGCACTACCTGGGTTTGTCTACCTGCTCAAGCGCGGACTCCTGGTGCAAGAGCGCAAAATCGGCATCACGAACGTGCCTCAAATCCGTTTGGCTCAACATCGCCGAAACGGCTGGCAAGTCCTGGAACTGTCACCAGCGCTCGCGGGTGCCGTAGCGCAGCGGGTCGAGCGTGAGTTTCTTGCCGTCCTCAGCAGCACGGGCATCCGCCAGCGTCGCCACGAGACTAACGACGAGGATCGCTTCGACGGGTACACCGAGGCTTGGATCTACAACGCGTTACCAGTCGACTCCCTTGAGGGCGTATTTGCCTTGATCGGTTGGGTCCCAGACGCTACGGGCACACCTGCCCAGGTCGTACTGGGGAGCCAGGATGCAGCCGAGCCGCGTTCGATCTAACAACGCGCCCCGTGGTGGCGGGCGTACCGGTGAAGTCCACACCATGATCGTGCAAGATCGCCGCGGCCCCGACATAGAACAAGACTCCTGTAGCTGTACGGCCGAGTCACCGGGTCAGGTGGGACCAGACGAGTTCATGGGCGCGCAGCCCGGCGTACCGCAGGTCGACGGCGTCGCCTTCCAGATCGCCGGTGACCGGCGCTGCGGCGACCTGGTCGCCGACACCATCGCGGCTGACGAGCAGGCACCCGTGGGTGTGCCGGGTCAGGCCGACGGTGAGCCGGCCAGCGTCGGCGTGGAACGAGCTCACGTCTTCCCGCCCGGATAGCGGGTGCCACATGATCGTGACGGCGACGGTCGCGCCCTGGATGGTGTTGAACGTAGCGACGCGCGGCTGCGCCGGCCCGGCAAGCCCGGCCGCGGCGAGTTCCCGCAGGACTGCGGCGCGCTGGTCATGGTGGGTGACGATGATCGCGATGTCGTCGCCGGTCAGCGGCCGGGTGCCGGACGGATGCCCGAGCTGTGGGCCGAGGCCAAGGAGCCGCGCCGCGGCACTGGCACACCCGGCTGCGGTGAGCCGGTCGTCTTGGCCTGCCAGGCCGCCCGGCAGCCGGTACAGGCTCATCCCGGCGCCGAGCATCGCGTCGATCGCCGGGTCGGCCGGCTCACGGCTGATCCTGGCCACGGTAGGCACGATCGGGACTTCGGCGGCGGTGAACATCGGCCGGGTCGGGCTGCCCGCATACGCCGGTAGCCGCCCGGTAATGTCAGTCGTGTGGGACGGGTTCCGGCGGGTGACCGGTAGTTCCAGCTCGACCGTGCCGGGTCGTTCCCGCAGCAGCAGCTCCGGCAGCGGTTCGATTGGTGACCCTTGCATCCCCGGGTAGTACTCGCTCTCCGGCGCCCACGGCATGATCTGCCCCGGGTCTCCGATGAGCAGGAACGTGCGGCCCAGGTGCTGTAGATGCCGCCACTCGGACGCGGGGACCATCCACGCCTCGTCGACGATGATCACATCGAATGCATCGACGGGGATGAAACCCCCGGTGCGAGTGTCCGACCATCGCCCGCGCAGGTAGCCGGATTTGGCGAGAGTCATCACGAACAGGCCCGGCTGGTCCTGCAACCTGTTCCGGGCCTGGCCGTCGCCGGAGTCTGGGTCCGCGACGAGCAAGTTCGCCGGCCTTTGCCGCGGGTCGGTGATCCAGCCCGGCATCGCCTGCGGCCACGATCGGGTCGCGGGGATCAGGGTCGTGGTCATCGCCGGCCAGTCCCGGCACAGCCGCAGTGTCGTCTCGGCCAGCTGATCGTTCTGCGCGACGAGCAGCAGAACCCGCAGGCCGCTGCTGACCGCCTTGGCCGCGACCCTGACGGTTCCGGAGCTCCTCCCGCCAGTCTTCCCGGCACCGGCATGCGCCCGGATGACGACGCTGCGGAATAGGGCCAGGTGCGAGATCGCCGTGTCGGTGACCCGCTGCGCGGTTTCGGCGATGGACAGGTCAGGCATCGTCAGAGTCCAATCCATCGAGATCAGGCGGGATCCTCCACCGCACAACCAGCTGCCCGTCCGGTCCGATCGTCTCGATCATCGCCGGTGACGGCGGCGGTGCCGGGAAACCGACCGGGGGTTTCCACGGCCGGCCTTGGAACACTCGCGGCAGGCACGAGATACGGATTCGGTCGGGTCCAGTCAGTAGCTGCGGCTCCGGGCCGAGACGCCGTGTCTGACCGGTCACGATCCACGTCGCGGTCAGCCCGTCCGCAGCGACGTCGAGGTCCCCGATGATCGGATTCCGGCCCGGATCGTCGACCCACCACCAGTCCGCCAGAGTCCGGCCGGTGAACGGTCGGTCGAACTCCAGATCCACCCGCCGGCCGCCGGATACCCGGACCGCACAAGCGAACACTGCCTCGTTGCGTGCCTGAGCGAACGCGAACGCCCGCCGGTCCGCGGTGATCGCTGCGATCCGAGCGGCGGTCCCGGCGCGTTCCTGTACCTCGAGCTCGTCGGCGGCCAGGTTCAGCGGCCCGAAATCCGACCACCCGCGGAGATGCTCCGCACCACGGGCCATCAGCCACTGCGCGTCGGCGCGGACTGCGGCACGCCGCTGCTCCAGGCCCGGCACCTCCGGGATCTCCCGCAAGATCCGGAACGAGTCCGCGACGGCCTGGTGCCGGTCCCGTAGAGCGCCAGCGACCAGATCCCACACCCCAGAGGCGACAGCGGCCTGCTCGGCCACCCTCGGTGACGCACCCCGAATCTGGTCACGGCCGGCCGCGGCCCGCCGGAGCCGTTTCATCCGGGCCAGGGCCGGGAACAGCGACCGATTGTCCCACTGCGGGTCGGTCGCCGCGGAGAAACTCATCGTCTCCGCCGCCTCAATCGCGTGGATCAGCCGGCCACTCGGCCTGGGGATCCCGGTGACCGAAGCACCGGCTGCGGCGAGACACGTCAGCAGGACCGAAAGCTGCTGCTCCTCCTGTTACCCGGCCAGAGGGAATACCAGATGACCGGTCAACGCGTCGACAGCGGTCACGATCACGTCGGTGTCCGGGATTTTCGCCACGCCGGTCAACGCCCGTAGCAGTGCATATGCGTCCTGGCACCGATCGGCGAGCGCGACGAGCTCCGGATCATCGGCGTACGGGCCGGGTAGCCACGGCTGGCGCAGCCGCCACGCCCAGCCCATCACCGCGTCCAGTGTGTTCGGACCGTCGACCAGGATCTGCGGCATCGGACCGCCAGCTGCGGCCCTCCTCACGAACGGGTCGAGGATGTCGGCCAGCGCCGCGCCGGCCCGGACCGACAGGGCCGGGTCCCGGGGCTCTCCGACGACCACAATCCGGCGCGGCTCATCATCGTCGACCCGGCCGATCGCGAAACCCGCGACGAGGTTGTCCGCGGTCATTCCGACCACCGACAACACGACCGCGTCCGCGTTGACCGGCACGTGCCGGAACTGCAGCAGTGGTACCGGGACACCTGTCGTCACGGCCTCCTCGGCCAGAGTCATCCGCATCGCCACGGACGGTGCCGGGATCACCACCGTCATGCCGCCACCCGCCCTTGCCCGCCAGCGGGCCGCTGCCACGGCAGCGCGACCGGCGGCCCCAGCAAGTCCCGCGCGCGCCGGATCTGTTCCGCGACGTCGTCCTCAGCGACCGTCGGCGCGGCCCCCTCCCTCAGCTGCGCGAGCCGGTCGATGCTGGTAACCGGCGCGGCCTGCGCCGCCGCCGGCCCAATACGCGTGACCTGACCGGTGTCCTCCACATGCCGGCGGCACGCCTGCGCCATCGGGCACGCCTGCAGGCACGACGCGTTCCAGTCACCGAACCGCAGCAGAGCCTTCACCGCCGCCCGGTTCGCGGCCGGGTCCCGCTTGGACAGCCGTGCACCGGCCGCGACGTCTGGGGCAAGTCCCGCGTCGACGGCCCTGACCGCAGCGTCGGCCCGTTCCCGGATCTGGTGCAGCGCGGCGGTCATCTCGGACAGGTCCAGCACTGTCAGCTTCGCGATCGACAGACCGCCGCTCGCCGGCGGGTTCACCACCAGCCCGACCGGGCCGACTGCCGCCGCGAGCCGGTCACCCCACGCGAGTTTTGCGGCCTCGCCGTACAACGCGACCTGCAATGCGACTGCCGCGCGTTTGTCCCCGTCGTCGAGCCGGCCCCGGCGTCGCCACGACTTCGCGTCTCCGAACGTGATCATCCCGTGCGGCATCGCCCGTCCGGCTGCCCGGATCGCGCGGGCGGTGACGAGCCCGGGTGGCAGGACGAGCGCGCAGTCGAACTCGCCGTGCGAGCGCCGCAGTGTGCCCGCGAACGGGGTCGTCTCAACCACCCCGCGCAGCAGCAACGTCGGCGTGTCGGTCCGGGCGAGGGCCTCGGCCGCCTCCTTCGTCGTGTACCGGGCCCGGCGCCGGTGAAACGCACGCCACTGGGCCTGCTGCTGCGCCTCCTCCGCCTCGTCACGCGCCCGGCGCTTCGATGGCCGGGTGAAATGATCCGCAATGTTAACGATCTGCAGGTCGGGCCCGTCGATCCATCCGTCGCTGGCCAGGGCCTGACCGATCGGTATGCCAGTGGTAAGCATGTTCCGGTCGTACGTCTCCCCCTGCAAGCGGGCGTTCTGACTCATCCCCCGCGCGGTCACAGGTCCGAGGTCCGCCTCAGCGGCCCGGGCCGCGAGGAAATCCATCGAGACACCGATGACCCGGGCTGTGGGCAGGATCCGGCACGTCTTGTTCCCCGCCGCCCGGTCGATCTCCCGCGTGTCCAGCCCCGACGGTTGCAGCTCGCGGCCAAGAGCCCGGACCACAGGGTAACGGTCACCTGATTCGCCGCTCACGCTCTGCGCTCCAGTGCCTCGGTGTTAGCCGGCATGTCGCTGCCCCAGAACGCGACCCGTGGATCTTGCACGGCCAGCGCCGCGATCTGTTCCGTGGCTACTGCCGCCTCTTGGGAGTGTTTGTCCCGGTTCCGCGTGATGTACGCGCTCGCGTCGGCGATCACCTGGGCCACGTCGATCGGCCCGGACGTCCACGACACGCCCCGCGCGACCGTCTGCAACAGGCGGTCGAGTCCGGCGTGGTCACCGCCGGCGCCGGCCCGTTCCAGGCTTGCCCGGCCGAGGTTCACCACCGCTTTCGCAGACCACAGCTGCGCCGCGTACGAGGTGACCAGCCGGTCGGTCACCGGCCACGATGACAGCGCGTACGTCCCCGAAACCGCGGCCAGAGTGTCCGGGGAAAGGCACGGCACCACGTACCAGGTCCTCTTTGCCGACGACGGGCTCCGCAAGGCTCGGTCGAACTGCCGCTGCTCCTCGCGTCGCAGCTGCCCGAACTGCGCAGCGGTGTACGTCTTGTGCTCCAGCAGTAGTACCGCCGTCTTCAGGTCCGCGGTCCGCAGCGGAGCTCCTACGAGCATCAGCACGTCTGCGACCACGTCACGCTGGCTACCACCGGCCAGCCCCCGCACAGCCGGCGCCCGGACGGGAGCTGGCGGGGGCGCAGCAGAAGCACCGGGCGGATCCTGCTCGACCGTCGCCGATCGCTCCCGGGCTTTACGCACCTCGGCCGCTTTCATATTGCGCAGGTTCTCCGCCGCTAGGGCCTGTCGGTCCGCGGCGTCTACGGCCGCCGGGTCCGCCGCCGGGTCGAGCAGCAGCTCGTCGTGCGCTTGCCGGAGCTCGCGGGCTGCGCGGGCTAGGACCGTGTACTCCTCGGCGGCGGACGAACCGGCTATAGAAGGCATGAGGTAATCATGTGGTGAAGATGTGGGGACGTCAAGGTTCGCGTGTGGGTATCACCCGTGTGCGCCAGTGTTGAGTTCTCCTTGGATCTCTCCCAAGGCAGGCCTTCCACAGGTCCGGGACGGTGGCGGTGGGGTTGCGATGCGCATCGTCAGCCGGTCAGGCACGCTGCTTGCGATCGTCGGCATAATCCTTATCCGGTCAGACGGAGACACGCACCGTCTGACCGGTAACGCACGAGGACGCGGCTCACGACCTCTGCCGCTGACCATTCCCGGGATCATCAGGTTCTTCCCATGAAGAGCTGCGACCGGGCGCACAAGGTTCGCGACGGTTAACCGGCTTCGGATCAGTCTGCGCCTCAGGGATCGAAGTAGGGCCGCTTGGCGCCTGTTGGAACAGCGGATCAGTGTCGGGGTCCCACCGCTGCGGGAGCCGACTGTCCTCCTGCGGCCTGAGGCTATCAACGAACACCCGGATTCGGTCGACGAGGACCTCCGCCACCGTTGTCGACCAGTCTCGGCCCCCCGGCCCGCCGCTGCGGCGAGTCTGTTGCCGGCGTCGGCCGATGATCAGGTCAGCCACAACGCGCGCGGCCAGGCCGACTGGAAGCTCGATGATTACGCCGATCCCTAGGCTGAGTGGCCACAATGACGCCCGCGGCGCCTTAAGGGGATCTTGCGAGCGGAAGCTTTTGCGTAGGACTTCTTTAAGGGCGGGAAGCAGATCCTGCTCTACACGGCTGACCGGCTGACCGACATGCGCGCAGTAGGCGGCATGCAGCTGCAATAACCGCAGCAGACGGTAGGTCGATGGGTCGTAGACAGCCTTGCGGTACTGCCCGTCGACGGCAGCGACGACGACAAAATAGAGGGCGTTGAAACCGGTCAACAGCAGGGTCACTTTCAGCAGCGTCGCCGACACCGCAACGCCAAGCAGGTGCAGGTAGTGATCGCCGCCCGGCTGGTCGATCCACGCCTCACCTGTAGTTCGGGTGACGAGCGCAGTGCCGAGCAACAGCAGGACCACTGCCAGCACGAAGCTAATCAACGCAGCCTGCGCCAGCAGCCGCCCGGTCAGGGCCACGGCGATGTTGATGATCTGCTGGTCGGTCAGCCTCGGAATGCGCCGGTGCTCGTCGGTGACTGGTACGCCGTCGGCGGTATACCGCGGCCACGGGATTAATGGACGGCCAGTCTCGTCAGCGCGCCGGTCGAGCAACTCTCGGGTTCGGGCGACACCAGTCCAGGCCGCGATCGCGGCAAACACGGCGAACGCACCGGCCAGCCGCCCCAGGCCGACACCGTGAGCGACTTGCCACACATCCGGGTTCAACAGCAGGAACACCGTCAATAGGATCAGCAGCGGAGCGGCCATTACCGTCCGACTTAGACCGGTTTGGGCAAGATCGGTGACCGCCAAATGCACCAGCCGCAGTACCCCGAGCGCGGTGACTGTGTACGCGACGACAAAGACAGCGGCTAGCGCCGCCGCCAGCAACGCTGTCAGCTTAAGTGCTGCCTGCGCGTTGGGGCCGAAGCCGCCGTTGACCGGGTCAGCGGCGACCTTTACAAAGGCGACCGCGGCCGGCCAGCTGAACGCGACCACGCAGCCGACGACCATTCCGACTTGCACCGACCGGTGGGTCACCACCGCGACAGCTAAGGTCCCGCTGATGTACGTCAGCTCACCCGCCAGAAACCACGCCGCGGACGTGCCGTGCAGCAGCAAGTAGGCCAGCAACCAGGATCCAACAGCAACTAGCAACAGGAACGGCATCATGCGCGGCAGCACCCGGGTACTCAGATGCCAACCGCGCACTAGCGACGGCAACCCCTCGTCCTGAAAGATCAGTTCGATGCGTGCACGGTCGAACTCTGCGTTCGCATTGATCACCAGCTGGGCCCTCACCCTCGTCAACAGCGACCTGCATTGCACCGCCCACGGAACCTCGATCGCCAGCCGCCACGCGCACCGACATTCATCATCAGGTCAAGCTATTGATCTGCCGAAACTCTCTTGTCTGCAGCTGGTGCCACGCTCCTCAACAACACCCCCATAGAGTCGATCCTGTTCCGGCAAGTTCCTGGGTACGGTTAAGCACCCCAGCCGGAAGCAGCGGGAGGCAGCGCTAAGAGCTCCTGACGCGATCTTCGACGAGGTCCAGTTACTCAAGCGCCGCCAGCAGACCATGGCGCAGCCAGAGACTGACGAAGGTCATGCATGGGCATCGGAGCGGTGTTTCCGTCACACGGCGAGACGGCAGAACTGCCGCACCCGCGCGAAGGTTTACTAGATGGGGATGGAAAGTTAACCCAGGCGCCTAGTGTTAGGCCTCTTCTGGTTGGCGAGAATCGATTCGGTCGGTGTCGCGCTCAGAGGCCCCTACCGGCACGGATCCCTTCAGGCGGCCTCAACCTTCATGCCCCGCGCCAACGCCTACAGCGAGGCTGCGGCACAGCAAGTCCCCCGATCACTCTTGTAGCGATAAATCGATCTCGGAGACGTCGAGCTCTCAGATGACAACATCTTGAAGTTAGTGACATTGTCGGTGAAAAGATCTTGGGAAAGTGTCATCCGAGACGGAAACCTACAGCGGCGGCCTCGGTGACGTGGCGATGCTCACCCAGGGCCAGGAGTCCGCGGAGGTCCTCGATCTGCACGACGCTCATCATACGTCCCACGCATTGTGTCAATGACTGTCATGCATTGGACGCATCGGCTTCCGGTGCCGAAGCTGGATCGGTGAGACGCACCTCGTTCGCCCTGTTCGCCGCCGGTGTGGCGACGTTCGCCCTGCTCTACAGCACGCAGGCGGTGCTGCCGGAGCTCTCCGCCGCGTTCGGCGTGACCCCGGCGCAGAGCGCGTGGTCGCTGTCGCTGGCCACGGTCGGGCTCGGCGTCGCGCTGCTGGTCACCGGGCCGCTGTCGGAGAAGGTCGGCCGCACCCCGCTGATCCACCTGTCGCTGATGCTCTCCGCGCTGGTCGGGCTGGGCTGCGCGGTCGCGCCGGGCTGGCATGTGCTGCTCGGCCTGCGGCTGCTGCAGGGGGTGACGCTCGCCGGGCTGCCCGCGGTCGCCACCGCCTACCTGCGGGAGGAGTTGCCGGCCGGGGTCCAGGCGCGCGCCGCCGGGCTCTACATCGGTGGCACGGCACTGGGCGGCATGGCCGGGCGACTGGTCACCGGCACGGTCGCGGGGGCGTTCGGCTGGCGCTGGGCGCTCGCCGCGGTCGCCCTCCTCGGTCTGCTCTGCGCCGTGTTCGTGCTGGTGACGCTGCCGCCGTCGGGCAATTTCACGCGCCGACGGTCGGCCGCGATGACCTGGCGGGCGTTCACCGACCCGGCCCTGATCAGCCTGTACGCGGTCGGCGCATGCGCGATGGGCGCGTTCGTCGCCGTCTACAACGCGATCGGGTTCCGGCTGACCGCCGCGCCCTTCGACCTGGGGCCGGCGGCGGCCGGCGCGGTCTTCCTGGTCTACCCGGCCGGCACGCTCAGCTCGACGCTGGCCGGGCGGCTCGCTGACCGATTCGGACGGCGGGCGGTGCTGCCGTTCGGGTGTGCGCTGATGCTGCTCGGTCTGCTGCTGACCCTGCCGGACCGGCTGCCGGTGCTGATCGCCGGACTGGCCGTGCTGACCGCCGGCTTCTTCTGCGTGCACGGCCTGGCCAGCGGCTGGGTTCCGGTGCGGGCGCACGCCGGTGACGTTCCGGCGGCGCAGGCGGCGTCGCTCTACCTCTTCGCCTACTACGCCGGTTCGTCGATCTTCTCCAGCATTTCCGGTACGGCCTGGTCCGCCGCCGGCTGGCCGGGAGTGGTCATGCTGGCCGCGGTGTTCGTGGCGGTGAGCGGCGTCCTCGCCGGTGCCCTGCGTCGCGTCCCGATCCTGGTCCCGGCCGGCGGTTGAGTCACTTCCAGGCGCACTTGTCCGCGGGGGCGCCGCTCGGCAGGTAGACCACGCGCAGGTGGAATCCGTACGGCTCGGTCGTCATCGAGAACCACCACGGGCAGCCGCCGGGCGCGTCCTTGAGCGCCGAGTAGATCCCGTAGTCCCGGTCGACCGGCCGCCACCCCGTCCCCTCGGCCAGCTTCCGGTAGAAGTCCAGCACCTCGTCCCGCTCGACCGACCCGCTCAGCGGCAGGCTGACCGAGGCCAGGAACCCGGACCCGGAGCAGAGCAGTTCCTTGTCGTCGGCCTCGCCGAACCGGTCCGGTCGCGGCGCCTTCTGCAGGATCGGCTCGGCGAGGATGTCCCGCACGGTGTCCGGCCTGGTCGCGCACTTCCCGACCGCGTCGGCCACCGCCGTGCCGTCGTCGTGCGGGAGATAGCGGGAGCCGAGAAGCCCGTAGGCGATCACGCCCAGCACCACCACCGGACCGGCCCCCAGCCGGATCCACCTCGGCACACCCACTCGGTTCTCCCCCGTCGTCACGTTCCGCCGAGGCGTGATCATAGATGCGTCGTCAGCCCGGCGTGAGGCCCTCCGGGCTGAGCCGCACCGGGCGGCCGGTCCGCGCCGAGCGATCGGCGGCCACGCCGGTCAGGACGCTGCGGATCCCGTCGCGCCAGCCGGCCTGCCGCGCCAGCGGGTCCTCACCGGGCCCGCGGAACACGTCGTCGAGGAGCAACGCGTCGCCACCGCCGTGCGCCCCGGCGCCCGGCACGATCGGGATCTCCTCGATCGGCCGCCAGTGATCCTGAACGGTCAGCCGCTCGTAGGCGCCGCGGTCGGCACTGGGGTCGATCGCCGACCGCGGCGGCGCCCACGCCCGTTCGCACACGTCGAGTTCGAGGCGGCCCTTGGTGCCGGAAATGGTCACGCGGTATCCCTCGCGGGGCGAATAGGCATTCAGCGCGTACGTCATGACGGCCGACCCGGCATAGCGGACCAGCACCGACATCGTGTCGTCGATGTCCACCCCGTCCCCGAACACGTCCTGGTTCCGGTCGTATCCGTCGTCGTGCTGCGCGTCCAGGTAGAGCGCCTTGAGCCGCGGATCGCCGGCGAGGTCGATCGTGAAGTCCCCGGCGTCGGCAGGCCGGTTCTCGGCGCCGTAGAAATGCCGCCCGGTCTGCGCGAAGACGAGCTCCGGCGCGGTGCCGAGCCACCAGTTCACCAGGTCGAAGTGGTGCGTCGACTTGTGCACGAGAAGGCCGCCGGAGAACTCGCGCCGCCGGTGCCAGCGCCGGAAGTAGTCGGCGCCGTGGACAGTGTCGAGGAACCACTCGAAATGGACGGCCGTGACCCGCCCGATCCGCCCGGAGGCCACCAGTTCCTTCACCGCCGAGTTGCGCGGCGAATAGCGGTAGTTGAACGTCACGACCAGTTTCGCCGGGCTCCGCGTGGCCGCCGCGGCGATCCGGGCGCACCCTTCCTCGTCGATCGTCAGCGGTTTCTCGACGATCACGTCCACCCCGGCGTCGAGGGCCGCGCAGACGTAGTCCGCGTGGGTAGCGTCGACGCTGGTCACGATCAGCGCGTCGACGGTGCGCAGCAGCGCCGGGAACTCGTCCGGGCGGTAGAAACGCACCGGCACGCCGAGCCGATCCTTGTAGTGCGCCATCCGTGTCCGGTTCGGATCACAGAAGCCGACGATCCGGCCGGTGTCGCGCCACTCGCCGGCGAGGGCGTCCAGGTACATCTGCGCCCGGTGTCCGAGCCCGACGATGCCATAGCGCCGTGTCATCGATCACTTCCCTTCGGATCGCGTACGTCGTGAGTCCCGAGCCGGCCGCACATCCCCCACCCCCGGGTATCGCTCTCGGGGGCACTGAAGACGGCGGCTTTCCCCAGGTGACGGCTGTCCCCGGCGGCCAGGGCGTCGAGCACCGCGTCGGATCGGGGCGGCTGCGCGCGCACGATCTCCCGCCACTGCTCCACGTGCGGCCGGACGAGCGCCGCCGCCCGTTCGTAGAGGTCCGCCAGGCCGGCCGGCTCGAGCCGCGCGAACCCGTCGAGGGCGAGCACGCGACGGGCTCGCACCGCGTTCTCCGCGTCGTCGGCCGGCACCAGCGCTGCCGACCGATAACGGTCAGGGTCGGCAAGCACGTCGGCGGGGAAGGTCATCACCGCGTCGCCGGACTCGGGCAGCCCCGCGTTCGACATCACCACCAGCAGTTCCAGGCCGCCGTGGTTGATCGCGCGGTGGATCACGCCCGGCGTGAACCAGACCGTGCTGCCCGGTTCCAGGGGCGTCTCGCGCAAGCCGGACGGGTCGAGCGTCTGGACCGCGCCGGTGCCGGCGATCACCACGTACGCCTCGGTGGACGTGGTGTGCAGGTGCGGGGTGCCGCCCTCGTCGTAGACCGACACCCGGGTCACGGACGTGCCGCCGGGGAACGTGGTCACGGGGCCGCCGCCGCGTGCAGGGCCGCGCGACCGTGCCCGGCCAGCTTCTCCGCTTCGGGCTCACCGGTCGCGACCACGACGGCGTACCGGAATCGGACCGTCTTCTGATCGGGCAGGTCGAGTTCCTCGCTGAAGAACGGCGCCGGATTGAGGCACGCGAACTGCTCGCTGCGGGCGAACCATTGCGGCGGGTGATGCGGATTCGCGGTGTCGTCGACGAGCAGCACGGTCGACCGCCGGTCGCTGCCGTCGTGGCTTCCCCGGAACGCGAACCATTCCGCTCGTTCCCCGCGCAGTTCATCCCCGCCACTGGCCGACGGCGACCGGATCACGCCGCCGGTGAACGAACGCGGGCCGCGCCAGAACAGTCCGCCGTAACCGGCGTTCTCCCGCCCTTTCGTCGTCGGCGACCCGAACGCGAGAGTCGCACCGGAGACGTTCGTGAGCGACGTGTCGAACGTCAGAGCCCAGCTCACGTCGTCGGCCAGCCGGAACGTCAGCGCACGCCGTTCAGCGATCACCGGCGCCCCGGCCTGCGACAGCCAGTCCAGCTCGTGCACCAGGCGGCCGCGGTCCAGTTCCAGCATGCGCCGGTGTACCGCGCTGCCGTTGTTCGGCCGCTGCACGTAGAACTGACCGTGGACGTAGGTCGGGCCGCCCCAGAAATTGTGCTCACCGACGTGCGGCAGCGACCAGGCGATGCCCTTGTGCCAGACGTGGTCGTGCGGGCGGAACAGCGAGACCAGGTCCCCGGCGAGCGTGCGGATCGGGTGCAGATAGGGCTTCGGCGACTCCAGCTGGACGGTGTCCGGCCGGTAGACGTACGTGAAGAGCTCGGCGTCTCCGGCCGAGACCGTCACCGACCGTTCGAGAGCGTGGTCGACGCGCAGTTCTGCCATGTGATTCCGGTTCCGTTCATGCGAGCGGCGAAAGGGTGATCCGGGCCGATCTCGCCCCGGCGCACCGGTTTCCCGGTGGCCGCCGAGGCGTAGAGGGCGGCGATGAACTCCATGGTCAGGCGGGTTTCGGGCAGCGTGACCGGTAAGGGTTCGCCGGCGTCGAGAGCGTCGAGAATCGCGGCGAGCTGGTCGGCGTGGCTGCTCCTCGCCGCGCTTTCCCGGGGGAAGGAGTGCGCCAGGTCGTCGTACGAGGGGGCGGGGGTTATCGTCCAGTCGGCGTCGCTGTAGCCATAGAGGTGCTCCAGTTCGACTGTCGCGTGTTCGAAGTCGAATCGCAGCATGGACGTCTGCCGGGGTGACACGACGGAATTGACGACCGAGGCCACCGCGCCGTCGGCGAATTCGACCAGGGCCATCGAGACGTCCTCGGTCTCGACCGGACGGGAACGGCGGGCGGCGATGGCGGTGACCCGTTCCCACGGGCCGAGGATGGAGAGCAGCAGGTCGAACTGGTGGATGCCGTGACCCATGGTCGGGCCGCCGCCCTCGGTCTCCCATTTGCCGCGCCACGGGACCCGGTAGTACTCGTCGTCGCGGAACCAGAGGGTGTGGCAGGTGGCCAACAGCGGCCGTCCCAGCGCGCCGGTCTTCATGAGTTTCCGCAGTCGCACGGCGCCGGAGCCGAAGCGATGCTGAAAGACCGTCGCCGCCTTGTCCGAGATCTCGGAGATAGCGTCTATTTCGTTCAACGACAGCGTCGGCGGCTTCTCCATCAGCACGTTCACTCCGGCGCGGAGGCACTCGCGGGCCATGGGAGCATGGGTGGACGGCGGGGTGCAGAGGTGGACCAGGTCCAGCACCTCGGTGGTTAACAGCTCCGACAGATCCGGATATGCCGCTTTGGTGCCCCACGCCTCCGCGAACGCCTGGGCCCGCGAGGGCACCACGTCCGCGACCGCGACCAGCTCGATACGGTCAGCGTGCTGACGCAGCGCCTCGGCATGAGCGGTCGCGATCGCCCCGGTCCCCACGATCGCCGCGCGATACCTCATGCGGCATCGATCGCGGCCTGCAGCTCCTTGATGAAGCCGGTCGCCGCGTCCTGCGGGGTCCTGCGCGCGAACAGCACGTCCTCGGTGTAGCGCTTGAGGATCTGCTCGACGTCGCTGGCACCGTTCGGCGTGACGCGCGGCGAGTCGCCCACCTTGATCGCGTCGAGGTACTCCGCCGCCGCCTTGTCGTTGCCGGTCAGCTTCGGCACCAGCGCCGAGCGGATCTTGGTGTTCGCCGGCACGCCCCGGTCGGTCAGCAGGATGTCGGCCGCCTCCTGGCTGTTGGCGAGGAAGTCGATGAAGAGCGCCGCCTCGGCCGGCTGCTTCGACCGCGACGAGATCGACCAGAACATCGACGGCTTGTAGTAGGCGCCGGGCGACGCGGCCTGCGCCTCCCCCGGCAGCTTGAGCAGCTTCAACTTCTGCCCGCTGGCCGCCGCGAGCGAGGTCAGCTGACTGTTCCACCAGGACCCGAACGCGGACACGTTGGTCGCGGTTCCGGACTGGTCGAGCGCCGCGCCGGCCCGCTCGACGCTGACCGAGGCCGGTGGCGCCATGCCACCCTGGGCCAGGTCGACCTGGTATTGCCAGAACGAGGCGAGCAGGTCCGGCGGAATGACGACCTTGCCCTCCGGCGAATAGAGGGCGGCACCGTGCTGACGGGCCCAGATGTTGACGCCGCCGATGTCGAAGCCGAGCGACTGGGTGCCGGTGACCTCGCCGCCGGACGCCTTGGACACCTGGTCGGCGACCTTCTTGAGGTCGTCCCAGCTCCAGGACGCGTCGTCGGGGGCGGCGACCTTGTACTTGTCGAGCAGGTCGGTGTTGACCACGAACGAGTACGCGGCGAGACCGGTCGGGATCGCGTACTGCTTGCCGTCGATCGCCCCCGTGGCCAGCGCTTTGGCGTCGAAGTCGGCGGTGGTCAGGTGCTTGTCGGCGGTCTTGAGGTCGAGCAGGGCGCCGCGCTCGGCGTAGGACGCGAGGTAGAGCTCGTCCATCTGGATGATGTCGGGCGCGTCGTTGGCGGCGACGGTGGTGGCGAGCGCGTCCCAGTAACCGTTCCAGTCCTTGAACTCGCCCTTGATCGTGATGTTCGGGTGGGCCTTGGTGAACGCGTCGATCACCTGCTGGGTGCGCTTGTGGCGGGCGTCCGAGCCCCACCAGGTGAACCGCAGCGTGACCGCTTCATCGGAGATGTCGCCGTTCGCGCTGCCGCCTCCGCTGCCGCCGCACGCCGCGAGGGCGGTGCCGGCAGCCAGCGACAGGCCGGTGACAAGGGCTTCTCGGCGCGTGAATCGTTTCATACCTCACCACGTCCTTAGGAAGAGGCCATACGGGAGATCTACTTGATGCCGGTCGTGGCGATTCCCTTGATCAGGAAGCGCTGGCCGAGCAGGAAGGCGAGGAAGACCGGCAGCAGCGAGACGACGCTCATCGCGAACATCGAGCCCCAGCTCGTCGACACGGTCGCGTCGACATAGGACCGCAGCGCCACCGGCACGGTGTACATGTCCGGGTCGGTCAGGTAGATCAGCTGGCTGAAGAAGTCGTTCCACGTCCAGATGAACGTGAAGATCGCGGTGGTGGCGAGCGCCGGGAGCATCAGCGGCAGCACCACCCGGAGGAAGATCCGCGGATGGCCGGCGCCGTCGATCCGGGCCGCCTCGTCCAGCTCGCGCGGCAGCCCACGGATGAACTGGACCATCAGGAAGACGAAGAACGCGTCCGTGGCCAGGAACTTCGGCACCACCAGAGGCAGGAACGTGTTGATCCAGCCCAGCTGGGAGAAGAGGATGTACTGCGGCACGATGATCACGTGGATCGGCAGCATGATCGTGCCGAGCATGATCGCGAAGAACACCTTCTTGCCGGTGAACTCCAGCCGCGCGAACGCATAGGCGGCCAGCGAGCAGGAGGCCAGGTTCCCGATCACGCAGCCGGCCACGACGATCGCCGAATTGATCAGATAGTGCCCGAACGGCGAGGCCAGCGCGGTCCAGCCCTCGGAGTAGTTCTCGATCCGCAGGCCGCTCAGGATCAGGCCGGGCGAGCGGAAGATCTCGTTGTTCGGCCGCAGCGAGCTGACGACCATCCACAGCACCGGATAGAGCATGATCAGCGCGAGCACGATCAAGCCTGCGTGCTTCGCGATGCTGCTCGCGACCGGCCGGGACTTGATCGGCACGGCCTCCTCGACCACCGGGGCCACGCGTTCCTTCAGGTCAGTCATCGTAGAAGACCCATCGCTTCGAGGCCCAGAAGTTGATCGCCGTGAAGATCGCGATGATCACCAGCAGCAGCCAGGCCAGGGCGGACGCGTATCCCATGTCGAAGCTGTGGAAACCGCGCTGATACAGGTAGAGCGTGTAGAACATCGTCGAGTCGGACGGCCCGCCGGTGCCGCCGGAAACCACGAACGCCTGGGTGAACGACTGGAACGCGTGGATGATCTGCAGGACCAGGTTGAAGAAGATGATCGGCGACAGCAGCGGCAGCGTGATGCTGCGGAACTGCCGGGCCTTCGACGCGCCGTCGACCGAGGCCGCCTCGTAGTACATCGTCGGGATCTGCCGCAGCCCGGCCAGGAAGATCACCATCGGGGCGCCGAACGTCCACACGTTCAGCACGATCAACGTGGACAGCGCCGTGTCCGGGTCGGAGATCCAGCTCTGCCCGTGGATCCCGAACCAGCCCAGCACCTGGTTGATCAGGCCGTCCGCACCGAAGATCTGCCGCCACAGCACCGCGATCGCGACGCTCGTGCCGAGCAGGCTGGGCAGGTAGAACACCGAACGGTAGAACGCCAGCCCGCGCATCCCGCGGTCGAGCAGCAGCGCGAGGCCGAGCGCGAAGGCGAGTTGCAGCGGGACGGAGACGAAGACATACGTGAAAGTGACGCCGAGTGCGTGGTGCAGCCGCTCGTCGTGGAGCATCCGCTGGAGGTTCTCCAAGCCGTTGAACTCGGGCGGCTGGATCAGGTTGTAGTCGGTGAAGCCGAGCACGAACGAAGCCGCGACCGGCCCTGCGGTGATCAGGATCAGCCCGGCGAACCAGGGTGACAGGAAGAAGAACGCGGCCCGGTTGTCCCGTCTGCGCGGCGGGCCGGCCGTGGAGGCGCCGAGTCGCTGGAGCTCGCCGAGGCTGCTCACGCACCCTCCTTCCGGCCAGTGGGAAAACGTATTCCAGAGTCTGAATGTGCCGCCCGCCACACGTCAAGTGTTTCCGCCGGATCACAGCAAACTCATCGATATGTGAACCCGCAGCCGGCCCACGGTCCCCCATGCCCGTCTCAACCCCCATGAGCAGATCAAGAGCCTTTTCCCGTACGTCGCGAGTCCCGCCCGCCGGGACCACCGCCCCACCACGCCCCGCACGGTGACCGGCGCTCACGGTCGTGATCGGGCCGGGCTGCACCACGGCCGCGGCGGGGGTCAGCGGCGCGGGGCGCAGCTCTCCCGGGGGAGGAACGTTCCGACTACCACCTCGCGGATCGGCGCCCGCCCGGGAACTACCTCGGCGAGGGCCATCTCGACGGCGCGGGCACCGCTCGCGGCGTGCGGGAGGGCGAGCGTGGCCAGGCGCGGGGTCACGTCGGACGCCAGCGGGACGTCGTCGAAACCGGTCACCGACAGGCGCCCCGGCACGGCGATCCCCGCGTCCCGGCAGGCCGAGAGCGCGCCGATCGCCACCACGTCGTTGACGCCGACGACCGCGTCGACCCCGTCCAGACGGCCGGCGGCCAGCGCGGTCATCACCGCGTCGTAACCGCCCTGCCGGCTGACCTCGCACTCGACCGCGTCGATGTCGCCACCGGCCAGACCGGCCACGAACCCGGCGTGACGTTCCGCGGCGAAGGCCCGATCCGGCGTACCGGAAAGGATGAGGATTCTTCGATGCCCGGTGGCGGCGAGGTGCTCACCGACCAGGCGGGCCGAGGCCCGGTCGTCGAAACGCACCGAGTCGAACGGCAGATCGACACTCCCGTAGATCACCACCCGGCCGCCGCTGCGCTCGTACGCGCGCAGTTCCTCGATCAGCCGGACATTGCGCGCGGTGCCCTCGACCCGCGTCGAGGTCAGCACCAGCGCCCGCGGGCGAAACGCGCACAACGTGCGCACGGTCTCGAACTGTCGCTCCGGGACACCCCGGGTCTGCGCGACACTGACGAACGCCCCGACCGTCCGGGCCTGGCGTTCCATCGCCGCGACGACCATCCCGATCGACGGCGTGGTCAGGTCGTCGGCGACCAGGGCGACCGTGTCGGTGCGCCCGCGCATCGCCCGCGCCGACAGGTCCGGGGTGTAGTTCAGCTCGGCGGCGGCGGCGAGGACCCTGCGTTCGTACTCCGCGGCGACCTTGCGCGAGCTGGCGCCGAGGACGCGGGAGGCGGTGGCGAGCGAGACGCCGGCCGCGCGCGCGACATCGTGGAGGGTCACGGTCGGTCTCGCCGGATGCGGCACCCCTCCCCCTCCCTGCGGATTCTCGTGCTGCCGTGCGCGTCGCGCCTCGTATGCCGCCGTGCTCGTCGTGCTGCCGTGCGCGTCGCGCTCGTCGTGCTGCCGTGCGCGTCGCGCCTCGTATGCCGCCGTGCGCGTCGCGCTCGTCGTGCTGCCGTCGAGTTGCCTCGGGTCGCCGCGACGAGAATACTGTCCGTCGCGACGGCGGGCGCTCACCGGCGGCTGGCACAATCGGCGCCGTGGAGCAGGAACCGGGCCGGCGACGGGTCACCTTGCACGATGTCGCGCGCGAGGCCGGCGTCTCCTACGCGACCGCGTCCCGCGCTCTCAACGGCAGCGATCGGAGCGTACGCCGGGAGAACGCCGACCGTGTCCGCGAGGCCGCCGCCCGACTCGGCTACCTGCCCGACCTCCCCGCGCAGGCGATCGCCAAAGGTTCCAACGGCACGGCCGCACTGGTCGTCAACGGCATCGACGACCCGTACTTCGTGACGATCGCGGCCGGCGCCACCGCGGCCGCCGAAGAGGCCGGGATCATCCTCACGCTGGCCGTTTCCGATCACTCCCCCGACCTCGAGTTGCAGATCGTCCGGACCCTGCGCGGCCAGCGCCCCCGCGCGATCCTGATCGCCGGCACCCGGGTCGACGGCGCCCCCTCCGCCCCGGACCTGATCGCCGAACTGGAGGCGTACCGCACCGCCGGTGGCCGGATCACCCTGCTCACCCAGCCGCGGCTGCCGTTCGCGACCCTCGCGGTCGACAACCACGGCGGCGCCCGCCAACTGGCCGGGGCCCTGATCGAGCGCGGCTACCGTCGATTCGCCCTCGTCCACGGCGACGACCGCCTGCTCACCTCCCGCGAACGCCGCGCCGGCTTCACCGAAGCCCTCCTCGCCGCCGGACTCGACGCCCCGCTCCCCGTCCCGTCCGCGTTCAGCCGCGACGGCGGCGAACAGGCCACCACCGACCTGATCCGAACCGGACTCGACGGCATCGAAGCGATCGTCGCCGTCACCGACGTGATGGCGATCGGTGTCCAGTCCGCCCTGCGCACCGCCGGCCTGGTCCCCGGGCGCGACGTCGGCGTGGCCGGCTTCGACGACATCGCCCCCGCCCAGGACGTCACCCCGACGCTCACCACGGTCCGCGTCCCCCTCCACGACCTCGGCCGCCGGGCCCTCCACCTGGCCCTCACCTCCGACACGCGCGACACGGTCACCGTCCCCACCCAGGTCGTCCTCCGCGACAGCACCCCACCTCGCCGCTGAGCCCTTGCCCAGCACCCCTGCCACTCCCCGGCCGGCGGCCTGGTCGTGGTCGCCCGGGGTGCACTGCCTCGCAGGTCGCGACCTGATCCGCGGGCCCGGCGAGCCACGCGGGTCGCGCTTCCCGGCCGGCTCTCACGGTGGTCGTCCGTTCCTCATGGCCACGGTGAGAACCCGGCCGGGAGGGTGAGGCGCCGGGCGGTGAGGCGGGCTCGCGTGGGGACGAGCCACGGGACCTTGCTCATGACGTACGGGGGAAGGGTGGGGGTTTCCAGGGGTTTGATCGGCGTGTCAGGATGTCGATGGAAACGTTTCCACGAAATTCCAGCGGACCGCATCGGAGGGCCTCATGCCGGATCACGCCGAGCTGCGGGACGTGGCGCTGCCACAGGAAGTGCCCTCGCCGCGGGAGCCGGCCTTGCCGCAGGACGGGGCGTTGCCGCAGGACGGGGCGTTGCCGCAGGGCGGGGCGTTCCTGCGGGACGTGGCTTTGCTGCTGCGGGACGGGGATGACGTGGCTGTGGCGACCGAGGAGCTGGCGCCGGGGCGGGTGCTGCGGCACGACGGCGGGGAGCTGACGGTCGCGGCGGCGATACCTCGCGGGCACAAGATCGCGCTGCGGGATCTGGCCACGGGGGCGCAGATCCACAAGTACGGGCAGGTCATCGGCCGTGCCACCACCGCGATCGGGGCCGGCGAGCATGTGCACGCGCACAACCTCGGGATGGATGCGGTCGAGCACGACTACGAGTTCGGGACGGGCGTGGTGACGATCCCGCGGGCGGCCACGACCAGGACGTTCGAGGGGTTCCGGCGCGCGGACGGCCGGGTCGGCACGCGCAACTTCGTCGGGATCGTCACGAGCGTCAACTGTTCCGCCTCGACCGCCCGGATGATCGCCGACCAGTTCCGCGGACCGATCATGGAGATGTATCCGCAGGTGGACGGCGTGGTCGCGCTCGCCCACGACTCCGGCTGCGGGATGGTCCCGGCCAGCGAGGGCGGCCGGATCCTGCGGCGGACCCTGCGGGGGTACGCGACCCACCCGAACATCGGTGGCCTGATCGTTCTCGGTCTCGGCTGCGAGATGCTGGGCGTCGAGACGCTGCTCGCCGATCTCGGCGCGCCCGCCGACACGCTGATCGAACGGCTGACCATCCAGGACACCGGCGGGATCCGCGCGACGGTCCGCGCCGGCACGACCGTGGTCCGCGCCATGCTGGAGCGGCTGAACGAGCGCCGCCGCGAGACGGTTCCCGCCTCCGCACTGGTCCTCGGGCTGAACTGCGGCGGTTCCGACGGCTACTCGGGGATCACCGCGAACCCGGCCCTCGGTCACGCCTCCGACCTGCTCGTCGCGCAGGGCGGGAGCTCCGTGCTGGCCGAGACACCCGAGGTGTTCGGCGCGGAGCACCTGCTCACCCGGCGCGCGGTCAGCCGCGACGTCGGGCAGCGGCTGCTCGACCGGATCGCGTGGTGGCACGAGTACGTCGAGGCCGGCGGCGGCACCCTGGACAACAATCCGTCCCCGGGGAACAAGGCCGGCGGGCTGACCACGATCCTGGAGAAGTCCCTGGGGGCGGTCGCGAAGGGCGGGGCGGCACCGCTCGCCGCGGTCTACGAGTACGCCGAGCGGATCACCGAGCCCGGGTTCGCGTTCATGGACACGCCCGGCTACGACCCGGTGTCGGTGACGGGCCTGGTCGCGGGCGGGGCGACGGTCGTCTGCTTCACCACCGGCCGCGGTTCGGTCCTCGGCGGCAAACCGGCCCCGGTCATCAAGATCGCCACGAACACGGAGATCTTCGAGCGGATGCGGGAGGACATGGACCTCGACGCGGGCGGCATCGTCACCGGATCGACCACGATCGGCGCGGTCGGCACGGAGATCTTCGAGACGATCCTGGCCGTGGCCTCCGGGAAGGTCACCGCGAGCGAGGACCTGGATCTGGGCCGGGACGAGTTCGTGCCCTGGCAGCTGGGCGCGGTCACCTGATAATGCCGTGATGACGTTCGCCGACATCCGTGAGGCCGCCGACGGCAATCTGGACCTGGACTACTACGACCTGGTCCGGGAGCTGGTCGCGAGCGGTGACCGCTCGGCGGTCGAGCCGGCCCGGGAGGCGCTCGAAGAGTACGTCGCCGCACGCAACGGCCACGGTCGTGACCTGATGGCCCTGGTCGTGGCCGGTCTGGACGGGGCGGCGTCGTTTCCGCTGCTTCTTGACGTCCACGCGGACGCGATCCGGCGCGAGGGCCTTGGCGACCTGGACACCATGAACCAGGCCCTCCACCAGGCGGCAACGGCCGATCCGGCGAGTGCACGGGCCGTCATCCTGCCCCGGTTGACCGATTCTGACCCCATCGTCCGGCGGGCCGCGCTGCAGGCGATCGGCTTCGTCCCGGAGCGGTCCGACCTGCCGCTGCTGCGAGCCGCACTCACCGACCCCGACCGGTGGGTCAGGCACACCGCCATCGGTTCGCTGCCGGCCGTGACGGACGACCCGGAGGTCTATCAGATCCTGGTCGCGGCACTGCACGACCCGGACGGCTGGGTGCAGCGCGAGGCCGTGATCATTCTCGGCTGGGGCGGGCCGCCGACCGTGGTCGACCACCTGGTGACCAGGCTCGACGAGCCAGGCTTGGCGCGGCAGGCGCGCTCGGCGATGGGCGGGGCGATCGGGCGCGCGGCCAAGGGCTCGGACCGCACGGCGACAGCCGCGGCGGCGCTGCGGGAGCTGATCGCCGACCCCGACCCGGCGACGCGGGCGAACGCCGTACGCGGGATCCGCGAGCTCGGCGAGCCTCTCGACGCGCTGAACGCGGTCGCCGACGACACCGACTGGCTGGTCCGGGAGACTCTGCGCGGCGCCGGCAACGGTTAGAGCCCGTCGGGGTGGATCACGCGGCGCCGGGGTGATCCGCCCCGGCGAGCCTCAGGACAGGCTCGAGCGGGTGACCTTCGGGTTACCCGCGCCCAGGTAGAAGATGCCCGGCAGCCCGGTCGTCTCGAACCCGGCGCTCGGGTTCCTGCGCAGCTTCGAGTTGCGGATCACCACGGTCCCGGTCCGGTCGTTGCTGACGAAGAAGATCGCGCCACCGCCCTCGACCGCTTTGTTGTTCTCGATCACGGTGCCGTCCAGGGTCAGCGTCATCTTGTCGCCGTCGTTGTAGATCGCGCCGCCGCTGCCGCCGCCCGGAGTGCCGGAACGGGCCGGGTTCGCCCCCTTGCCGACCGCCGAGTTCCCCGAGAAGTAGCTGTTCAGTACCGTCCACGAGACGCCGATACTGCTCAGCGCGGACCCGTTCGAGCAGACCCCGCCGGTGAACGTGCTGCCGACGATGTAGACCGGCGTGTCCCCGCCCTGCTCCAGGGCGCGGATCGCGGCGCCACCCAGGTCGGGGCCCGTACGATCGCATTTGTTGTCGGTGAAGCGTGAGTTGATGACCTTCAGGTGACCGCCGCGCACGAAGATCGCGCCCCCGCCACCACCCTCGGTGGCGTCGCCGGTGCTGTTGCCGCCGGTGAACGCGAGGTTCTGGATCGTCATCCGGGGGGTGTCCTGGTCCTGGCAGTGCGCGGTGGTCCAGCCCTGCGCCTGGTCACACGTGTTCATGTAGAGGATCCGGCGTTTGCCGCCGCCGCTGAGCGTGACCTTGTTCCCGCCGTCGAGGACCAGCGTGGTGTGCGCGTTCTTCACCTTGGCGGTGGCGGTCATCGTGATGGTGACCGGGGCCGGGCCGCAGTCGAACGTGATGATCCCGCCGGCCGCGACCGCTTTCACCACCGCGGCGGAGGTACAGCTCGCCGGGGTGCCGGTGCCGACCGTACGGTCCGGTTTGCCGGTGTTCACCGGCTTGGCCGCGCTCGGGATCGTCGCCTTGCCGGTCGGGTTGCCGGGCTTCGGGAGGAACGTTTCGTCGAGCGTCCTCGTCGCGCTGGGCGCCGGCGACGCGGAGACCGGCGGTGCCGTGGACGGCGCCACCGACTCGGCCGGAAGCGGGCCCGACGAGGTGGGCCCGGCGACGACGTCGACGGGCTCGCCCGCCTTGTCCCCGGCCGAACACGCACCCACCATGAGCAGGCTCAACACGCCGCCCAGAAGTACCCGTCGATGTCGCACCGGGCGATGCTAGCCGCTATGAAAGATCAAGTGGGGGCCACGCCGGACGACGCCCGGACCACCAGGCTCGTCGGCAGCACCGTCTCGCCGCCGCCCGCCCCGGTCCGCCCGAGCAGCAGGTCCAGCCCCACCACCCCGGCCCGATCCTTCGGCACGGCGACGCTGGTCAGCGGCGGATGGCTCATTCCGGCCAGGCTGACGTCGTCGAACCCGACCACGCTGACCTGCCCCGGCACCGGCGCGCCCCGGGCCGCGAGCCGGTGCAGCAGACCGAGCGCGACCAGGTCGTTGTAGGCGATCACCGCCGTCGCCGGGCTCGCCAGCACCAGGTCACCGGCGAGCAGCCCGCCCTCGAACGTCGGCGCCACCGCCCCGAGCGGCAGAATCGACAGGCTCTCCAGCGCTTCGACGCGCTGCCGCGTCGCCCAGGAACCCTCGGGCCCGGAGACGTACGCGATCTGCCCGTGCCCCAGAGCCCGCAAATGCCCCACCGCCTGGCGAATGCCGTCCGCGATGTCGGCGACCACCGACGACATCCCGGGCACCTGCCGATGCAGCAGGACGGTCGTCGCCGGATCCGCCGCGGCGAGGATCTCCGCGTCCGACGCCCGCGGCGAGCACAGCAACAACCCGTCCGTGTTCCGCCCCAGCGTCGCGATCGCCTCCAGCTCGGCGACCGGGTCCTCGTCGGTGTCGGTGATGAACACGCCGCAGTCCACGGCCCGGGCTCGTGCGCTCACCCCTTTGGCCACGTCCGCGAAGAACGGATTCCGAAGATCAGGGACGATCAACCCCAGATTTCCCGTACGGCCGGTGATCAGCCCCCGGGCAGCCCGGTTCACCCGATAGCCCAGCCGGGTGGCCGCCTCCAGCACGGTCTCCCGCGTGGCGGCGCTCACGCTGCCCCCGGTCAGCGCCCGCGACACCGTCGACACCGAGACGCCCGCCTCCCGCGCGACGTCCTGCACGGTCGTGCGCACCACGTATCGGCCCCCGTCCTCGGCTCGCGCCAGCATAACGACCACCCCGCACCCCACCGCTCGAGCCCGTGCCGCGCGTCCCGCTCCACCCGTCCTGATGCCACGCCGGGTGGTCGTGAGGGAACTGGCGCGGGACCTCGCCAATACGTGCCAGACGTCATCTGACCTGCAAAGTCGATGTTGGTGAATGGTTAGCGTCGCGGCCATGCATACCTCGCTGAGCACATGCGCCTTTGTGGCCGCCGCGGGGGCCGCCACGCTACTACTCACGTCTGCGCCCGCCGCCGCGGCGGGTTCGGGCTCCACCATTCAGGTCGACGTCGCCTCCGACGGAACACCGGCCAACGCCGCAGCCTTCTTCGCCGACATCTCGGCCGACGGGCGCTATGTCGCCTTCGCCTCGAACGCGAGCAATTTGGTGCCGGGTGACGTCAACAACGTCACCGACGTCTTCGTCCGCGACACGGTCGGCGGCACGACCACCCTCGTCAGCGGCGCCCCGAACGGACAGCCGGGGCTCGGGGCGGCCGACACCCAGGTGGCGATCTCCGGCAACGGCCGGTACGTCGCCTTCAGCTCCCTGGCGCCCAATCTGGTCACCGGCGACACCAACAACCGGCTCGACGTGTTCGTGCGCGACCGGCAGACCGGGGTGACCACCCGGGTCAGCGTCTTCGCCGGCGACCGGCAGATCCCGGCAACCAGCGTCACCCCCACGATCTCCGACAACGGCCGCTACGTCACGTTCGTGACCGGCCCGCCCGCCGGCACCGACGACGAGGGGTTGCCGATCAACAGTTCGACGGCGTTCGTCCACGACCGCCAGACCGGCCGGACCACAAGGGCCAGCCGGCAGGCCAACGGGGGCACCAACCTGGAGGTGCTCAATGCCGCCATCTCGGGCAACGGTAAGCGGGTCGTGTTCAGGGGCCTCGGCGACTGGATCGGCGACGGCGCGACGAACAGTGGCATCTTCGTCCACGACCTGGCGTCCCGGGTCACGGTCCGCGCCGACGTCCCGGCCGGCGGAGGCGCGGCCATTCCCAGCATCAGCCGGGACGGCACCCGCGTGGGCTTGGTCACCGGCGACCCGTATGTGCCGGCCGACACCAACGGCACGGTCGACGTCTACGTCCGTGACCTGATCACCGACACCACCACGCTGGTGAGCTTCAACCAGAGCGGTACAGGTGCCGGTAACGACATCAGCTCCGAGTCCGAGATCTCCGGCGACGGGCGCCATGTGGTGTTCACCTCGATAGCCACGGATCTCGTCGCCGGCGACGTCAACGGGCCGGCTCGTGATGTGTTCCTGCGGGACCTGAACACCGGCCGGACGACCGCGATCAGCGTGACACCGGCCGGCACGACCAGTAACGGCGACAGCTCCGGCACGGTCGCCTCCGCCAACGGCAGTCGCGTCGTGTTCCGATCCACCGCGACCGACCTCGGCGTCGGTCCGGGCGGCGGTGGCCAGCATCTCTACCGGCGCTGCCTGCGCAACTGCTGACCATCCCGTCCACACGGCCGGCCACGCCCGCACCCGCGAGCCGCGGCCGGCCCCGACGCGCACCCGACCGGCGACGACGCCCGCCCTCACCCGGGGTCGCGGCTGGTCTCGGCGGCCTTGCGGGCTCCGTCGGGCGGGACTCGGCAGCGGGCTCCGGCCCGAGTGCGGGTCTGCTGCCCTGACCGTGCCCCGCCACGGAGGCCGCCCTGTAGGGCCGAGCGCTCTGGGCGCCCCGCGCCCTGCTCGGCCCGGAAGGGTCCCCGCGGGAGCGACGACTCGGACCACAGCGGAGACAGGACCTGAAGGTTCTAGGCTCGGATGATCGTCACCTGGGCTCGGCGGAGGGCCTGCACCGTCGGGTGGGCCGGGTCGGCGTCGGTGACGACGGCGGTGACGGCGGCCGGGGGCAGGACCGTGAACGGTGAGGCGGTGCCGACCTTCTCGGCGCTGGCCAGGACATACGTCTCGGCGGCGCGGGACGCGAGGGTGCGTTTCATGGCGGCCTCGTCGGCGTCACCCGTGGTGAGGCCGGCCTGCTCGTGAACCCCGGTGACGCCGAGCAGGAAGAGGTCGGCGGTGATGGTCCGGGCGGCTTCGGCGGTCGCGGCGCCGCAGGTCACGGCCGAGTGCTTGAACAAGCGACCACCCAGGACATAGACGTCGACCGACGGATGGGTCACCAGCGCCGCGGCGACGGTGGGACTGTGCGTGACGATCGTGGCGGTCAGGTCGGGTGGGAGTGCGGATGCGACCGCGAGTGCTGTCGTGCCGCCGTCGAGCAGGACCGTGTGACCGGGTCGGATCAGTGCAGCGGCGGCTCGGGCGACGCGTTCCTTGCTGGAGACGGCGAGCGTGGTCCGCGTGGCGTAGTCGGCGACGGCCGGGGAGACCGGCAGCGCGCCGCCGTAGACGCGCTGGCAGAGCCCGGCGGCGGCAAGTTCGCGCAGGTCACGGCGGATCATGTCGTCGGTGACGCCGAGCGCGAGAGCGAGGTCCTTCGCGATCACCTTGCCGTCCGTGCGCAGCCGGGACAACAGCACGTCACGACGCTCCGCCGCCAGCATCCGTGTTACTCCTCATTGTTGTCGACTGTTGCGCGTTTCTGGGGCTAGGTTAGCGCCATGACTTCTCGACCCGGCATCGACATCCCCGACGCGCGCGGCCGCACCGGCCTCGACCAGGCCGGCCGTGACCTGACCGGCAACCCGGACGTGACCGTTCTCGACGTCGAGCTGCTGGCCGCGGCGTGGCACGTGCTGCGGCGGACGACGTATGACTTCCGGCGCAGCGACGGCACGGTCAGCCGCGAGCAGCGGGAGACGTATGACCGCGGGGACGGCGCGACGGTGCTGCTCTACGACGTGGAGCGCGAGACGGTGCTGCTCACGCGGCAGTTCCGCTATCCGGTGTATGTGAACGGCCACCCGGACGGCATGCTGGTGGAGACCGCGGCCGGGCTGCTCGACGGCGACGACCCGGCGGCCGCGATCCGGCGGGAGGCGAGCGAGGAGCTGGGCGTGGTGATCGGCGAGCTGGAGCCGGTGTTCGCGGTGTGGACCAGCCCGGGCTCGGTGACCGAAAGAGTTCACTGCTTTGCGGCGCCCTACACCGCTGCGTCGCGGGTCGGGCCGGGCGGCGGGCTGCCCGACGACGGCGAGGACATCGCCGCGGTCGAGTTGCCGTTCGCGCACGCGGTGAAACAGATCGAGACCGGCGAGATCGCGGACGCCAAGACCATCATGTTGCTGCAGTGGGCGGCGTTGCGCGGCCCGTTCCGGCAGGCCGCCCCAGCGGCTCGGTAGGAGTGCCATATATTTGCGCGATGGCAAAGACCGAGCGCGTCCTGGATGTCCTGATCGTCGACGACGATGACGCCGACACCCTGATGATCGAGGAAGCGCTGCTGGCCGCCTCGCCGCCACCGGCGATCCACCGTGTCGCCGACGGCAGCGAGGCGATCGACTACCTGCGGCGCCGCGGGGCCTACCCGGACGCGACGCGGCCCGATCTCATCCTGCTGGACCTGAACATGCCGCGGATGAGCGGGCACGAGGTGCTCGCCGAGGTGAAGAGCGACGACCAGCTCAAGAGCATCCCGGTGGTGGTGCTGACCACGTCGACCGCGCTTCCCGACATCACCGCGAGCTACACGCGGCACGCGAACGCGTTCGTCACCAAGCCCATGGATCTCGACGGGTTCGAGGCCGCCGTTCTCAAGATCAAGAGGTTCTACAACGAGACCGCCGTCCTTCCGGGGGACGCAGAATCGTGAAACACCTCACGCTCCGTAGAGGTTAGGCGAGCCTTACAACCACTTCTACCTGCGAAAACGTCCGTACGGGGCGATCCCGACCGGCAGGACGAAACTTGATCTGAACCTAGGTTGAAGTTTTACAGTTCCTCTTCGCCCGGACGTCGATCTTGGCTGAGCCGGATTCGCAGATACGAGTGAGTGAGGGATCGCGACCATGGACCGCCCCCTGAGGGTTGCCGTCATCGGAGCCGGCCCGGCCGGCATCTACGCGGCCGACCACCTCATCAAGGCCAACCCGGACGTCACCGTCGACATCCTCGACAAACTGCCCACCCCGTACGGGCTGATCCGCTACGGCGTGGCCCCGGACCACCCGCGGATCAAGGAGATCATCAACGCGCTCTTCCGCGTGCTGGACAACCCGCGGATCCGGTTCATCGGCAACGTGGCCTACGGCGTGGACGTCAAGCCGGAGGAGCTGAGCCGCTTCTACGACGCGACGATCATCGCGACCGGCGCCGAGAAGGACCGGTCGCTGGACATCCCCGGCATCGACCTGCAGGGCAGCTTCGGTGGCGCGGACTTCGCGTCCTGGTTCAACGGCCACCCGGACGTGCCGCGCGACTGGCCCCTGGAGGCCAAGGAGGTCGCCGTCATCGGCGCCGGCAACGTCGCCATCGACGTGGCCCGGATCCTGGCCAAGACCGCCGACGAGCTGCTGGTCACCGAGATCCCGGACAACGTCTACCAGGCGTTGAAGAACAGCCCGGTGACCGACGTGCACATGTTCTCCCGCCGCGGCCCGGGGCAGGTCAAGTTCACCCCGCAGGAGCTGCGCGAGCTCGACCACTCGCCGAACGTCGAGGTGATCGTCCACCCCGAGGGCATCGAGTTCGACGAGGCCAGCCTCGAGGCGATGCGCCAGACCCGGCACATCAAGATGTGCGTCGACATCCTGCAGAACTGGGCCGTGCGGGACCCGCGGGACCGCCCGCGCCGCCTGCACCTGTACTTCCTGCAGGCCCCGGTCGAGGTGCTCGGCGAGGACGGCAAGGTCGTCGGCCTGCGCACCGAGACACAGGAGCTGACCGGTGACGGCTGGGTCCGCGGCACCGGCGAGTTCACCGACTGGAACGTGCAGGCCGTCTACCGCGCGGTCGGTTACCTGAGCAGCGCGCTGCCGGATCTGCCGTTCGACACCAAGACCGGCACGATCCCGCACGCGGCCGGTCGGGTCCTGGACCTGGACGGCGAACCGATCCCCGGCATGTACGTGGCCGGCTGGATCAAGCGTGGCCCGGTCGGCCTGATCGGCCACACCAAGGGCTGCTCCGGCGAGACCGTCTCCAGCCTGCTGGACGACCTGGACAAGCTGCAGCAGGCGCCGCAGCACGACCCGGCCGAGGTCATCGCCTACCTGGAGCAGCGCGGCCTGCCTTACACCACATGGCAGGGCTGGCAGAAGCTGGACGCGCACGAGATCGCGCTCGGCGAGGCCCAGGGGCGTAAGCGGATCAAGGTCGTCCCGCGAGACGAGATGACCTCGATCGCCAACAGCTGACAGCGGGACATCCGCCCGCTGTCACGTCACAGCGGGCGGATGTTCTCCGCCTGAAGGCCCTTCTGGCCCTGGGTGACCTGGAACTCCACCCGCTGGTTCTCCTCCAGGCTGCGGAAGCCCGAGCTGGCGATGGCGGAGAAGTGCGCGAACACGTCCGGGCCGCCGTCGTCCTGGGTGATGAAGCCGAAGCCCTTGTCGTTGTTGAACCACTTGACGGTGCCGGTCGCCATGACCACTCCTTGTTCGGTGTTATGAGAACACCGGTCGAAAAGCAAAAACGCCTGTCGGTTTGAGATACCCGTCAGGCGCGTGTGTCGTCGTTACGGTAGCACGACGCGCACTCAGCGAACGGAACCGAGTACCGAAACCTCGGTGATTCCGGCGTCCTGAGCCGCGCCGAGGCCGCTGATCCGGTACGTACGCAGCAGGTGCAGCCAGTTCTCCGGCACGTGACCCCGGCCCGGATCGCCGACCAGGACCGTCGCGCCGCGGGCCGACACCCGCCGCAGGAAGACCGTCATCCGCGCCGCCAGGCCACTGTCGTAGTAGGCGTCCCCGACCAGGACCACCTCGGCGTCACCGCCGTCACCGTCGAGCAGGTCGCCCTCGACCAGGTCCAGGGTCACGGCGTTGACGCCCGCGTTCAGGGCGGCGGCGGCACACGCGTACGGGTCGATGTCGTTGGCGGTCACGTGCGCCGCCCCGGCCCGGGCCGCCGCGATCGCCGCCACCCCGCCGCCGCACGCCACGTCGAGCACCCGGCGGCCGGTCACCAGCTCGGGGCGGTCCAGGACGTACCGGGCGAGCGCCTGACCGCCGGCCCACGCGTTCGCCCAGAACGGGTGGAACGTCATGCCGGACTGGATCTCCAGCCGGGCCTCCAGCACGATCGCGTCGTCGGCGAGATGCAGGCGCACCTCGGGCACGAACGGCAGGCGCACCAGGCGCAGCCCGTCGTAGTCCTCGGGGCTGGTGGTGAGAAATCGGGACAGCCCCGGCATGGCACGCTCCTGTCATGGCTGGACCCGACAGTACGCGACCGGGCCGGGCCGCACCCGGCGAGGTCGTCACAGACGACACGTACGGGTACGAACCGGCCCGGATCGGGCTCAGGCCGTCTGCGCCGGGTTGTACTGCAACGTCCACCGGTACGCCTGGACCAGGCGCGTGTCGAAACCGGACGCCGAACCCCACAGGAAGATCCGGAAGCGACGGTAGAGCTCCTCGCCCCACCGGGCCACGATCTCCTCGCGCCGGGCGTCCAGGCGTTTCGCCCACTCGCGGCACGTCAGGTAGTAGTTGTGCCGGTCGTCCTGCACGCTGAGCAGGTCGAACGGGGAGCGCGCGACCTGGTGCAGGTACTGGTGGAGCAGCAGTGGGGCCGAGCGGCCGGGGTACACGTACTCCTTGAAGAACGTCGACGCGGTGTGCTTGCGCCGCATCGCGAGCGCGTCCAGATAGACACGCCCGCCCGGCTTTAGCAGTCGCGCGTACGTCTTCAGGGTCGCCGCGTAGTCCGGCAGGTGCTCGGTGACACCCATGTTGACGATCGCGTCGAAGCGCTGCTCCGACTCGTACCTCAGAATGTGTTCCCGGACCACGGTGACCGGCAGCTTCTCACGGGTGAACAGGTCGTTGAGGAACTTCTCCGACTCCACCGCCAGCGTGACCGTGGTGACGTCGATGCCGCGCCGGGCCGCGTACTCCGAGAACGCGCCCCAGCCGCCGCCGACCTCGAGCACCCGGTCACCCGGCTTCACCCCGATGTCGTCGAGGGCGATGTCGAGCTTGCGGGTGACCGCGTCCTCGAGCGGTTCGTCGTCCCCGGCGAAGACGCCCTGCGTGTAGCAGCGGTGCCGCTCGTCGAGGAACGTGAGGAAGAACTCGGACTCCTCGTCGTAGTGCTGCGAGATGGCGCGCCGGTCGTGGTCGGTCTTGCCCCGCCACAGCGACGGCGCCCACCGCCCGGCGAACGCGACCGGGTGGATGTCGGAGAAGAACCTGCGCATGTTGAGTGCGGCGCCGAGGTCACCCTCGACGTCGAGATGCCCACGCAGGTACGCCACGGCGACCTGCAACTGATCGAGAGACGCCAGTGCGTCGTGGCCCGCGTCGTCACGGACCACGAAGCAGAATCTGGACGGAGTGAACTCGCTGACGCCGTACGAGAGGGTGGCGCCGTCGCGGGTCAGGATCTCGAAGGGAATCGGGGTGCGGTCACGGAAGAACTCGTCGTAACGCCGGCTGAAGACGTCGGCCAGGGAACGCCGCCTCATACCGCGATCCTGCCACCAGGATCAAGCGGCGATCAATGCGTTCTGCTCGCGCATCGCCCACGGCGATCCGTACTCGGTGAGCAGGTCCAGGAACGGCCGCGGCGGGAACGCCTCCGGGCCGAGCACGCCGGCACCGGTCCACACCCCCGTGGCGAGGAGTTCCAGCGCGACGACCGGGTTGATCGCGGTCTGCCAGACGACGGCCTGACTGCCGTACTCCTTCATCGACCACTCGTTGTCGACCACGTGATAGAGGTAGACCTCGCGCGGCGCGCCGTCCTTCGTCCCGCGCACCCACGTGCCGGCGCAGGTCTTGCCGCGCATCCGCTCCCCCAGCTGGGCCGGGTCGGGCAGGCTGGCCGCGACCACGTCCCGCGGGGAGACGGTCACCGGGCCGTTCGGGCCGGGCACGATCACGCCGTCGGTGGAGTCCAGCCCGATCTGGTGCAGCGTCCGCAGGGTGCGGATGAAGTCCTCCCCCAGCCCGTACTTGAACGTCACGCGGCGGGCGCCGACCCAGCGCGGGATCAGCAGCACCTCCTCGTGCTCCACGTTCACGCACTGGACCGGGCCGATGCCCTCCGGGAAGTCGAACACCTCCGGCTCGCTGAACGGTGCGGTGGTGAACCAGCCCCGATCGGCCTCCCACACCACCGGTGGATTCAGACACTCCTCGATGGTGGTCCAGATGTTGAACGACGGCGCGAAGTCATAACCGTCGACGGTCAGATTCCCCCCGTCGCGTACGCCGATCTCGTCGATCTCGTCGAACAGCTCGTCGGCCGCGAAGCGGGCGAACACGTCCGACAGCCCCGGCTCCACGCCCATGCCCACCAGGGCCAGCGCGCCCTTGCGCTCCCACACGGTCTGCTCGGCGAACTGCGCGTCACCGAGCTTCACCCCCGTCTTCGAGTACGGCGCGTCGGGGTGTGGCCGGGACAGTGACATCGCCATGTCCAGGTAGGTCACCCCGGCCTCCTGCGCCGCCTCGAACAGCGACGTCACGAAGCGCGGGTCGGTCGCGTTCAGCAGCACGTCACAGCCGGTCCGGCCGAGCAGCGCGACCACCGCGGCCGGATCCGAGGCGTCCACCCGCTCGGCCCGGAAGCGGGGGTCACCGGCCGATGCCACCGCGGCTTGCGCCCGGCCCGGGTCGTAGTCGGCCACCACCATCTCGTCGAAGTACGGCCGCCGCGCCGCGATCCGGGTGATCGCCGTGCCGACGCCGCCCGCACCCACCAGCAGGACACGCATGACCTGCTCCTTTCCTTGCCTTTCGCATCAAAATCATCAGGGGCCCCGCACAGATCAAACTGTCCCGGGCGGCGTAAGGTCAACTGTGTTGGCATAAGAGATGAGGGGTACGCCGTGCCGAAGGCAGTGGTCAGCGAGGAAAGACGCCGCCGGAGACGGCCCACCCGCAGTGGCATCGTGCTGTCCGAACAGCTGATCATCGACACGGCCTTACGCCTGCTCAGGGAGCACGGCAGCACCGGACTGAGCGCCCGCCGGCTGGGCCTGGCACTGGACTGCGACGCCAGCACCCTCTATCGATACTTCCGGGGCATGGACGACCTGACCCTCGCGATCGGGGACACCCTGATCGGGCAGGCGCTCGACGGGTGGCGGCCGACCGGCGCGTGGCGGGAGGACCTTCGACGGCTCGGGATGCGCATCCACGCGGCGTACGTGGCGCACCCCCAAGCGGCGGTGCTCACCACCAGCCGGGTCACCGGCCGCGCCAACGAACTCGCCGCCGACGAAGCGGTGCTGGGCGTCCTGCGGACCGCGGGGCTGCCGGTCGGCGAAGCGGTCCGGGTCTACCACGCGTTCATCGACCAGACCCTGGCCTTCGCCGCCCTCGACGCGGCGTCGCTGGCGCTGCCCAACGCGGCGCTGCGCGCCGAGGACGAGGTATGGCGCTCCACCTACGGCCACCTGCCGGCGACCACCCACCCGAACATCGCAGCCGCCGCGCCGCTGCTGGCCACCGAGATGGTCAACAGCGCCTACCCCTCCTCGCTGGACCTGCTCCTCGACGCCGTCGCCGCCCGCCTGTCGGCGCCGATCTCCGGGACGGATCAGGGAAGTTCCCGATCCGCCCGGCCCGGTGCGGCACCTACTGTCGCGATGTGACGCGCCGAATCCTGCTCGCGATCCTCGGAGCGTCCGCGGTGCTGCTGCTGCCGTGGACCCTGTACCTCGCCGGCACGTTGCCCGACCAGCACGCCACCGGCCAGTGGCGACTGACGTGGGTGGGGTTCGACCTCGCCCTGGCCGGCTGCCTGGCCCTGGGCCTCGTGCTCGGGCTACGCCGGCGCCGGGCGGCGGTCCCGTTGCTGGCCGCGACCGCCGCGCTGCTGTTCAGCGACGCCTGGTTCGACATCTCGCTCGACTGGGCCTCGCCCGATCTGGCCGTCAGCGTGGTGCTCGCCCTGCTCGTCGAGGTCCCGTTCGGCGTACTGCTGCTGGCCTGGGCCCGCCGCCTGATCAGCGGCGGCCTGCGCAGCACCCCACTCACCCCGCGCCACCTGCGGGTACGCTCCGAACCCTGGTTCGAGCGCACGATGGCCGCGCTCGACCACGGCGGGCCGGCCGACTCCCGGACCCTGGCCCGGGCGATCGGCGCCGACGAGGCGACGATGGAGCCGCGGCTGCGCGAGGCGGCGCACTTGAGCCTGGTGCGGCGGCAGCGGGGCGGCCTCTGGGCGTTGCCCGCTCATCAGAACTTGCGGCTGCCCTCGCTGGACTCCGCCGGTGACGACCACGAACGCGAGCAGGTGCGGCAATTCCTCGACGCCAAGCACCGAGCCGAACTGGACCTGCTGGCCTGGGCCGTCGACCATCACGCGGAGTTCGGCCGGTGGGGCCACGGCGAGCGAGCGGTCACCCACCTGAGCGCGGCGGAACTGGCCGGCTTCGTCCAGGACTACCAGGACCTGATCGCCCGGTACTGCCTGCTGCGATCCGGGCCCGCTTCGGGCACGCGCGAGGTCGCGATCCGGTGGTACGCCTTCCCGACGCGGATCCGCCGGCCCGGCCCGCACCGGTGACGCGCCCGGCCGCCTGCGCCGCGCCCCGCGCGGAGGGCGCCGGCCGTGAGCCGGATCAGGTCGATGTCGACGCCGGCGGCGACGCTGATGAACACGTACCGTCGCGCCCACCGATGTCCCAGCGAGCACCTCCCGATCCGGGCCCGTCCGCCCGCCCTGACGACTGTCGATCATCGCGCAGGGCTACCAACCGGTAACACTGCGGCGTAGCGTGGCGCCCAGGCACTTCCGACGGCGGAGGGTGTGAGTCGATGACCACCACGCACGGGAAAGACGTCTCCGAGAAGCAGGCCCGCCAGGTGGCCGAGGCCGCCCGCGAGTCCGAGTGGCGAAAACCGAGCTTCGGCAAGGAGCTCTTCCTCGGCAGGTTCCGCCTCGACCTGATCGATCCGTGGCCCCGGCCACCGCAGAGCCCCGAGGCCGACGACTTCCTTCAAAGACTTGGCGCGTACGTCCGTGACGGGCTCGACGGCGAGCGGATAGAGCGCGACGCCCGCATCCCCGACGAGGCGTTCCACGAGCTGGCGAGGCTCGGCGCGTTCGGCATGAAGATCGACAAGGAGTTCGGCGGTCTCGGCCTGTCCAACCTCCACTACTGCAAGGCCCTCACGCTGATCGGTTCGGTCAGCGCCTCGACGGCCGCGCTGCTCTCCGCGCACCAGTCGATCGGCGTGCCCCAGCCGTTGAAACTGTTCGGCTCCGCCGTACAGAAGCAAGAATTTCTGCCTCGTCTGGCCGGGGGTGAGGTTTCGGCGTTCCTGCTGACCGAGCCGGACGTCGGGTCGGACCCGGCGCGCCTGGGCACCGTCGCCGAGCCCGTCGACGGAGGTTTCCGCCTCAACGGCGTGAAGCTCTGGGCGACCAACGGGACGCTCGCGACGCTGCTGGTGGTGATGGCGCGCGTGCCGGGGAAGGGGATCACCGCGTTCGTGGTCGAGGCCGACTCGCCGGGGATCACGGTCGAGCGGCGCAACGCGTTCCTCGGGCTGCGCGGCCTGGAGAACAGCCTCACCCGGTTCCACGACGTGTTCGTGCCGGAGGGCAACGTGATCGGCGGGCTCGGCAAGGGCCTGCGCATCGCGCTGACCACGCTGAACACCGGGCGGTTGTCGCTGCCGGCGATGTGTGTGGGGGCCGGCAAGCGGGCGTTGACGATCGCCCGGGAATGGTCGGCCGACCGCGTGCAGTGGGGGCGGCCGGTCGGCAGCCACGAGGCGGTCGCGGAGAAGATCTCCTTCATCGCGGCCACGACGTACGCGATGGAATCGATGCTCGACCTCTGCTGCCTGATCGCCGACGACGCGCGCAACGACATCCGGATCGAGGCCGCGCTGGTGAAACTTTTCGCCAGCGAGATGGGCTGGCGGATCGCCGACGAGCTGGTCCAGATCCGGGGCGGCCGCGGCTACGAGACGAACGAGTCGCTGCGGGCGCGTGGCGAGCGCACCGCCGAGGCCGAGCAGATCCTGCGCGACATGCGGATCAACCGGATCTTCGAGGGCTCGACCGAGATCATGCACCTGCTGATCGCGCGCGAGGCTGTCGACGCGCACCTGTCGGTGGCCGGCGACATCATCGACCCCGACGCCGACCTGGCCCGCAAGGCTCGCGCCGGCGCCCGGGCGGGGAAGTTCTACGCCCGCTGGCTGCCCACCCTCGCGGTCGGCAAGGGGCAGAACCCGGCCGAGTTCGCCTCGTTCGGGCCGCTGGCCGCGCATCTGCGGTACGTCGAACGGGCGTCCCGCAAACTGGCCCGCTCGACGTTCTACGCGATGTCGCGCTGGCAGGGAAAGCTGGAGCGCAAGCAGGGTTTCCTCGGCCGGATCGTCGACATCGGGGCGGAACTGTTCGCCATGTCGGCCGCCTGCGTGCGCGCCAACGCGTCGGGCGAGCAGCCGCAGCTGGAGCTGGCCGATCTGTTCTGCCGACAGGCCCGGATCCGTGCGGAGGCCCTGTTCGCCGCGCTCTGGGACAACACCGACAGCATCGATGTGAAAGCGGCAAAACGGGTCCTCGACGGGCGGTACGCGTTTCTCGAGGAAGGTGTCGTGAATCCGTCGTCCGATGCCCCCTGGGTGGCCCCCTGGCAGGCCGGTCCGTCCACCGCCGACGATGTCCGCAGACGTATTCCCTCAGGTCAGGGCGATGCGAGCCGATCGTCTGCCGATCTTGGAGGAGGTGGCCAGTAGACTGACCCCAGGTGAACCGAGGGTTAACCGACAGGGGAACAGGGGAGTCGTCCGGGGTGTCAGCCAAAGATCATGCTCTGCCGCGCACCCGCCCCGGGAACCGTCCTCACACCAAGAACATCGGCAAGTGGGGTTACTGGGTGCCCCCGGAAGGCCGCACCCTCAAGCTCGCCGACCAGGCCGAGCGCGTCGAGCTCAAGGTGGTCTCCAGCGAACGGCAGTGCCGCTCGCTGGAGATCGAACGCGGGCGGGCCCAGACCCGCCGGGTGTTCTTCCTCGACACCCCCGGCCTCGCGCTCTACCGCCACGGGCTGGTCGTGCGCGTCCGTGACCTCGGCGACCGGCCCGACGACACGGTGGTCAAGCTGCGGCCGATGGGCTCGCACACCGTGCCCAAGTGGCTGCGCCGCAAGAACGCGCTCGAGGTGGAGATCGACGCGATGCCCGGGCAGCGGGTCTGCTCCGGCTCGCTGAAGGTGCGCCTGGGCCGCGGCGTCGTCGCCCGCACCTGGGATTCCGGCCGCCCGCTGGCCAAACTGCTGGCCCAGCCGCAGCGCCGGCTCCTCGCCGCGTGCGGGCCGGACGGGTTGTCCCTCGGTGACCTGGTCGTCTTCGGGCCGGTCGAGGTCCGCAAGTACAAGTTCCAGCCGGCCGGGTTCGACCGCCGGCTCTGCGCCGAGAAGTGGGCGTTCCCCGACGACTCGACCGTTCTCGAACTGTCCACCCGCTGCCCGGTCGGCGAGGCACCCGAGGTCGCGACCCGGCTCACGGCGATCCTCAGCGCGCACGGCGTCTCGCCGTCGGAGGAACAGGCCACCAAGACCGAGATGACGCTGCGGTACTCCACGGCGGATTGGGCAGCGTGAGCGACTCGTTACCGTGGCCCCGGCAGATTCTCGTAGCGTGAGATCGCTGAGCCGTGCGTACCGGGGGCTCATTTCTTGAGGGTCGCGTTGCGTTCGGCGAGTGCGCGCAGGAGCGGCGGGACGTCGTACCGGTCGAGCTCCGCCTCGACGAGCGCCCGCCGGCAGGGCGTAGCCGATCGAGTTCCCGATCGGCTGGCCGATCATGACGGTGTCGTCGGGGAGTCGCAGCGACGAGGTGACCGGCGACGATCACGGGACGTGCCGCGGCGTCGAGGAGGCGGCTCAGGCGGATCACACGCGCGACTCGGCCGGTTCCTCGACGGACAGGACCCGGTCGTGCCGCAGCGACGATCGCGCGGTCTCCCGCGACGCGAGCACCGCGAGGACGGTCAGCACCGAGGCGACGGTCATGTAGATCGCGACCGCCGTGGTGTTCGGGTGGTGCACGTCGCCGAGCAGCTTGAGGGCGATGATCGGCGCGAGCGCCCCGGCCAGGATCGACGCGAGCTGGTAGCCGACGGACGCGCCGGTGTACCGCACCGACGTGCCGAACAGTTCGGCGAAGAAGGCGGCCTGCGGCGCGTACATCAGGGAATGCAGGATCAGACCCACGAGCACGGCCAGAATGATCTTCGGCTCCGACCGGCTGCCGACCAGGTCGAAGAAGACGTACGACCACACGGCGATCCCGATCGCACCGGCGAGGTAGAGCGGCCGCCGTCCGATCCGGTCCGACAGCGCCCCGAGCAGCGGCACGACGACGAACTGCACGGCCGAGCCGATCAGCAGCGCGGTCAGGATCTTGCCCTTGTCCGCGCTGGTCCCGGCGAACGTCGTCAGGTAGGTGATCGAGATGACGGTGACCAGGTAGTACCCGATGTTCTCGGCCAGCCGCATGCCCATCGCCAGGATGATCTCCCGCGGGTAGCGCTTGATCACCTCCAGCAGCGGCTGATGGTTCTTGACCGGCAGCTTGGCCCGCGCCTCCCGGAAGACCGGTGACTCCTCGACGGCGAGCCGCACCCAGAGCCCGACCAGCACGAGCACCGCGCTGAGCAGGAACGGGATGCGCCAGCCCCAGGAGTTGAACGCCTCCTCGGACTGGACAAGTGCGAGCAGCCACAGGACCCCGGTGGCGAGCAGGTTGCCGAGCGCGACGCCGGCCTGCGGCCACGACGACCAGAAACCGCGGCGCGCGTCGTCGCCGTGCTCGGCGGCCATCAGCACCGCACCGCCCCACTCGCCGCCGACCGCGAAGCCCTGCGCGAGCCGGCAGATCAGGAGCAGGATCGGGGCGCCGACGCCGATCGACGCGTACGTGGGAAGAAGTCCGATCGCGATCGTCGCGGCACCCATCATCATCAGCGCCACGATCAGCATCTTCTTGCGGCCGGCCCGGTCACCGAAGTGGCCGAAGACCACCCCGCCGAGCGGGCGCGCGACGAAACCGAGGGCGTAGGTGCCGAACGCGAGGAGCGTGCCGGTGACCGGATCCGACTTCGGGAAGAACAGCGTGCCGAAGACGAGGGCGGCGGCGGAACCGTAAAGGAAGAAGTCGTACCACTCCACGGCGGTACCGACCAGGGAAGCGAAGACGACCTTGACGATCGGGGCGCGTGCGGTGGTCGGCATGTGCATCCTCTCCAAAGGTGTGACGTAGGTTACGGGGACGCTACGTCCGCGCAGGCCACGAAGCCCATGGATCAGATCCACACATCCCACTCCCGCTATGTGGGGCCGGCCCCCAGGGAGAGCCGGTTCAGCCGCAGGGCCAACTGGAGATCGAGAACCCGGCGCGGGTGCTGCCAGTCGTCGCCGAGCAGCTGGGCGACCCGCTCCAGCCGCTGCGTGACCGTGTTGACGTGCACGTGCAGCGCCTCGGCCGCCTTCGCCAGCCCCGCGCCCCGGTCGAAGTAGACCTGCAGGGTGGTGACCAGCGCGGTGCCGCGGCGGGCGTCGTAGTCGATCAGCGGACCCAGAACGCTCCGGACGAACCCGGTCACGTCCCGGCGCTCGCCGAGCAGCAGGCCGACGTACCCCAGTTCCTCGGTGCCGGCCCCGGAGCCCGCACGACCGAGAGTGATCAGCGCGCTGAGGCACTGGTCGGCCTCCCGGTACGCGGGCGCGACCGCGACCGGCCCACGCGCCGGCCCGGCGCCGCCCGCGGTGACCGGCCGACCCAGCGCGCGGCTGAGCTCCTTCGCGACCTGACGGGCGGTGCCCGCCGGGTCCTCCCCCGGCAGCAGCAGCGTGATCCGCCCGTCGCGGGTCATGGCCAGACCCCGGCGGCCGGCGGCGAAGCTGCGCGCCCCGGAAACCGCGCGTTGCCGCAGGCCGTCACCGGTCCCGTCGCCGGCGGTGACGATCACGTACGGCGCGTCGAGGTCCAGCCCGAGCCGGGCCGCCCGGTCGCGGACCGCGTCCGGGTCCCGCACCGGGCGGCTGATCAGGTCGTCGAGCAGGTCGCCGCGGACCTGCGCCTCGGCCTCGGCAACGGTCCGCCGGAAGAGCAGCAGCAGCGCGGTGACCTGGGCCGCGCGTTCCAGGATCCGCTGGTCGGCCGGGCCGAGCGGCGTATCCGGGCGGAAGACCAGCGCACCGAGGTTGTCGGCGCCGGCCACGACCGCAGCGATGATCAGGTCGTTGCGGCGGACACTGCGGCCCTCCCCGCGCGAGGCCGCGACCGCCTCACCGGCGGTGGTCTCGTCCGGCTCCGGCAGCAGCACGGCACTTCCCGGGGTCCGGGCAGTGGCGAGGGTACGGCCGTGCGCGTCGATCACCAGCAGCGCGCCGCGCAGCACGTCGACCAGGTCGGCCGCCACGTCGTCGACTCCCCCGCCGCGCAGGACCAGGGCGGTCATCCGGTCATGGGCGTCGGCGGCGCGTTCCACCGACGCGCTGTGCGCCTGGATGGTCGCGTTCGCCGCGGACAACTCGGCCAGCGCGGTCTGCGTCTCGGTGAGCAGCCGGGCCGTGTCCAGGGCGACCGCGGCGTGCGCGGCCAGCGACAACAGCAGCGCGACCTCCTCGCGGGCGAACGGCCGCTCGGCCCGGTTCGCGGCGAAGAGCACGCCGATCACGGCCGAGCCCAGCCGCATCGGCACGCCCAGGATCGCGATCAGGCCCTCGTCGCCGACCCCGTGATCGATGTCGCTGGTGTGCGCGAAGCGGGCGTCGGACGGGTAGTTCGCGGTCGCGTACGGCGTCCCGGTCTGCGCCACCAGCCCGCCCAGTCCCGCGCCGGGCGGCAGCCGCAGCTTCTGGAAACTGGCCGCGACCGAGCCGTCGGTGATCCGCATGTAGGTGTCACCACGCTCGGCGTCGTTCAGCGTCATGTACGACACGTCCACGTTCAGCAGGGTCCGCGCCCGGTGCACGATCGCCCGCAGCACCGCGTCGACGTCCCGCAACCCGGCCAGGTCCCCCGCGGTGTCGTAGAGCGCGGACAGCTCCTCCTCGCGGCGGCGCCGGCGTTCCAGCAGCGCACGGGTCTTCAACGCGAGCAGTTTCGCCTGCTCCAGCTCCTCCAGCTCGCCGGCGGGCGCACCGGCGGCCCGGGCCGCGATCAGCGGGCGCTCGAACTCCACCAGGGCCGCCTCGCGCGCGAGGAGATCGAGATATGCAAGTCCCCGGGACATGTGCGCCACCCTACGGGCCGGTGGGGGCCGGACACATGTGGGTGACCGCCATGCCGCGACCCTCCCGGACGGGGATTCCCGACAGAAGACAATTCCCGGCGTACGGCAATCGGGGCTTGAATTTGATCTTGAAGGTTTGCCTGTTCCGGGGCGTGCGCCGGCCGATAGCAATGGTCGGACATCCCCTGACCGGAAAGGCCACCTGGCTCGATGCGATCACCGTCTCGATCCGTCCGCGCGGCGGGCCTGATCGTCGTCGCCGCGTGCGGATGGATGCTGGCCACCGTGCTCCTCGGCGGGCTCGGCACCGTCGTCACCCTGCCCGTCTGGGTGATGTGGCCGGTCGCGTGGTGCGCGGTGATCACGTCGGTGGCCGGGTGCCTGGTGGCCGCGCGCACCGGAACCGACCAGGGTCGCGCCTTCTGGCGGCGGCTCGGCGGCGCGCTGGCGGTGCTCACCCTCGGCTCGATCGGCCAGGCCGTCGACACCGCGCGGCACCCGGACGAGACGGTCGCGATGAGCGCCGTCACCGGGTCGCTGTACTTCGTCGCGGTCCTGCTGGCCGTCGTCGCGCTGCTGCGCCTGCCCGGTCGCGACCGCACCCGGCCGGCCCGGGTGACGCTCGGGATGGACGTGGCGATCGTCGGCGTCGCGTCCGGCATGGTGATGATGCAGGGCCTCGACGTCATGCCGGTGCCGGTCCCGGACGGGCCGCTCGCCGCGGCGCTGCGCGGCATCGTGCTCGGCGTCGCCTGCGCGGCCGTCGTCGCCGTGGTCAAGGTCGGGATGAGCGGCGCCGGGCACGTGGCCGCCCGCGCGCTCTGGGCGCTGAGCCCGGTCGGGCTGCTCGGGCCGCTGGCCATGCTGCTCGCGTCGGCGTTCGACGGCCGCCCCGGCCTGGCCCCGACCACCGCGGTGCTGCCGATGCTGGCCGTGCTGGTCGGCTTCTCGACCCGCGCGCAGGTGCGCTCGGACGCCGGCGGCACGACGATGACGCAGGAGGTCCGGGCGGAACGCCGCGGGGACGCACACCACCGGGTGATCAGCCGGGTGCCGTACGCGTCGGTCGCGGCCACCGCGGCGATGCTGATCGCCGTGACCCTGCGCGACGGCTCCCTGCCGGCCGGACTGGCCGCCGGAACCGTGGTGCTCATCCTGCTCGTCCTGGTCCGCCAGCACGCCGCGCTGCGCGACAACGGGAGGCTCGCGGACCGGCTCGCCGACCAGGCCGGTTACGACGACCTGACCGCCCTGCCGAACCGCCGTTTCTTCACCGGCACGCTGCACCAGCGCACCGACGGCACCACCGTCGCGGTCTGCGACCTGGACGACTTCACCACCCTCAACGACCGGCTCGGCGACGACACCGGTGACGAGATCCTGCGGCAGGCAGCCGAGCGGATCCTGCTCACCGTCGGCGGATCGGCGCAGGTCGCGCGCCTGCTCGGCGACGAGTTCGGGGTGCTGCTGCCGGCCGAGCACCCGCTCGCCGGGGGCACCCGGCTCGCCGAGGCACTGGTGCACGCGTTCCAGGCGCCGCTGCCGGTGGGCGACCACGACCTGCTCGTCACCGTGACCGTGGGATCGGCGGCGGGCCGGGACGAGGTGGTACCGGACCTGCTGCGCCGGGCCGAACTCGCGCTGCAGGCCGCCCAGCGGGTCGGCGCGAACCGGCACCAGCAGCACACCGCCGACCTCGACGCCTCCGCGCAGCACCACGCCGACCTCGCCGCGGCCCTGCGTCGCGGCCTGGAACTGGGCGAGTTCCGGGTCGTCTACCAGCCGATCGTGGAACTCCCCCTCGGCACGCTGCACTCGGTCGAGGCGCTGGTCCGCTGGCACCCCGGAGGTGGCAAGCCGGTGTCGCCGGCCGAGTTCATCCCGGTCGCCGAGCAGACCGGACTGATCGTCGACCTCGGCGCGTGGATCCTCGACACGGCCTGCGCCGACGCGGCGGCCTGGCGTGACCGGCACGGCGAGGCCGCCCCGCGGATCAGCGTCAACGTCTCCGCCCGTCAGCTGCTCGACCCGGAACTCCCGGCCCTCGTGTCGTCGGTGCTGCGCCGGTACGCGTTGCCGCCGGAACAGGTCACGCTGGAGATCACCGAGACCGCGGTGTTCGCGGGCGGACCGGCCCTGCACACCGTCCGCGCGTTGCGCGACCTCGGAGTGGGCATCGCCCTGGACGACTTCGGGACCGGGCACTCGTCGCTGACCCTGCTGCGGACCTGCCCGGTGACGACGCTCAAGGTGGACAAGTCGTTCATCGACGAACTGAACGGCGGGCCGGAGCAGGAGGCCATCGCGGCCTCGCTGAGCGGGATCGCGTCGACGCTCGGGCTGCGGGCGGTCGCCGAAGGGGTGGAGACGCAGGACCAGGCCGACCGGTTGCACGTGCTCGGATACCGGTTCGCGCAAGGGTTCCACTTCGCGCGGCCCGTCCCGGCCCAGGAGATCACCGCTTCGCTGCTCGCCGCGGCCTAGCTACCCTTCCCGGGTGGGTATGTCCTCGCATCTGGCCCGGCTCCGGGCGATCATCGGCCACGAGCTCATCCAGTTGCCGTCGGTGGCGGTCCTCGTCGCCGGCGAGGACGGGCGGCTCCTGCTGGTGCGGCACGCCGGGCACCGGGAAGGCTGGGCGGTGCCCGGCGGCGCGGTCGAGATCGGCGAGTCCCCGGTCGACGCGGCGGTGCGGGAGATCCGGGAGGAGACCGGGATCCGCATCGGGCCGCCGCGGCTGGTGGACGTGCTCGGCGGCACCGACTTCGAGGTGACCTACCCGAACGGGGACCGGGTCGCCTACGTGACCTCGATCTACCGGGCCGAGATGATCGGCGGGACGCCTGCCCCCGACGAGGAGGAGATCAGCGAACTCGGCTGGTTCACGCCGGCCGAACTGTCCGGGATCGAGCTGAACAGGTTCGGCCGGGCGCTGCTGCGGGCCACCGGTTACCTGTCATAGTCGGCGCACGGTCAGCACCGCGTCGGCGAAGGCCTCCGGTGCCTCCTGCGGGAGGTTGTGACCGGCGTCGACCAGCCGGTGCTCGTGACCGGCGACGAACATCGGGGCGTGGCCGGCGGTGCCGCCCGGCTTCAGCGTGTCGGTGGCGCCGTCCAGGGTCACCGCGGGCACGGTGATCTTCGGGCGGGTCGCGAGGCGGGCCTCCAGATCGTCGTAGGCCGGATCGCCGGCGACCTGGCCCAGCGCGTGCCGATAGGCGTGGACGACCACGTCGACGAAATCGGGGTTGGCGAACGAGCCCGCCGTCCGGGCGAACGTCGCCTCGTCGAACTGCCACCGCGGCGACCACTGCCGCCACAGCATCCGGCACAGGTCGAGGCGGTGCGCGGCCAGCGTCTCCCGGCCCCGTTCGGTCTGGAACAGGTGCTGATACCACACGGCGTGCTCGACGGCCGGGTCGAACGAGTGCCGCTGCCGCTCGACGTCGATGATGTCGTAGCCGGCCAGCGCCACCAGGCCGGCCACCCGCTGCGGCCACAACGCGGCCGCGACACAGGACGCCAGGCCGCCCCAGTCGAAGCCGGCCACGATCGGGGCCTGAAGGCCGAGCGCGTCGATCAGCGCGACCAGGTCCGAACCGAGCGCGGCCTGCTGGCCGCTACGGACGGTACCCGTGGAGCGGAACCGGGTGGGACCGAAACCGCGCTGGTAGGGGCGGACGACGCGGGCACCGTGCGCGGTCAGGATCGGGACGACCCGGTCGTAGGCGTGGACGTCGTAGGGAAAGCCGTGCGACAGGACCACCGGCCAGCCGTCGGCCGGGCCGTCCTGCAGACAGGCGACGGACAACACGCCGGCATCCACATACTCCATCGCACCACCATACGAAGTGGCTCGCCCCGTCAATGCGGAAGGCGCTTCGCCGGCGAGTACGAGTTCGGCTACGGCGCTCCCCTGCCACCGCCGCGCGTCGATGCCCGCGACGAGGTGGCGGAGGTCTTCCGATCCATGGCGAACGCGGCCGGCAGTCACCGGCACGGGTCGGCTCACGCCGTGTGCGTGGCCCCGCTGGCCTCGGCCGGCGAGCTCGGCGTCGTCTGCGGCCTGCTGCGTCGCGAGCTCGGGGTCGGTGCGGCTCCGGTGGCGAAGTTCACCCGGCGCAGCGACAAGAAGAACTGTCGCGGATCGGCGGAGATCGAGGACCTTTTCCTCCGCACGGTCGTGAACCGTTTCCGGCGCCTGCGTTTCCTGGACGGTACGCCGTACGAGGAATTCGTCCTTCTCTCCGGCCGGGACGAGCGTGTCGTGCTGGCGGAGCGCCGGGTTCCCGCGGGAATGGCGGGCGGAGGTCAGGTCCTCATCGCTTACGTGGTGGTGGTCGCGGAGCCGGAGGGCGCGGTCCGCGACGGGCGCCTCTCGGCTTCGCTGCGGAACTGGGTGGACAGCCCGGTCGAGATCTCCGCGCCGCTGTTCAAGAACCGGCTCTGATCGTCCCGGCGTGAGATGGTGGTTCATGCCGTTGAGCGCTTATCACCTCCGCACCTCGATCGCCGTCTCCGGCATCGCCCGCGCCGTCGAGTTCTACGAGGGGAGACTGGGCCTGCAGCCGTTGTGGTCGGGCCCGAGCGCCACGATCCCCGAGGGCGGACGCGTCTACGGTTCGGGCGGCGGCCCGGCGCTCAACGTCTACCAGTCGGCGACTGCCGGAGCGACCCGGGCGACGCTGGCCACCTGGTATGTCGACGACCTGGACGGCATCGTCGACGAGTTGTCCGCGGCCGGCGTCGAGTTCGCCCGTTACGACGGGCTGGAGCACGACGCTCGCGGGATCACTCCGCGGGCGGGCGGCGGCCGGATCGCCTGGTTCCAGGACCCGGACGGCAACACGTTCGCCGTCGAGGCGGACTCCTGACCGCGCCCCGCGGCACGTCCGCGGAGCGGTCGAACGACCTCCGCCCACGGCACCGGGCTCGCCCACGGAGCCGCCGGAGCGGACATCTGACTTCTTCGAGCCGAAACTATTCCCGGCGACACGTTCGAGAAATGAGATTCAGATCAAGGGCCGCGCGGGTTTGCACGGCAGTATCGTCACGGCGTGTTGACAACCACGGACCTGACCAGCGCCGACCTCGACCGGATCCGCAAGACCGCGCTCGGCGAGGCTGATCCGCTCGGCCTCGCGGCCGGGCTGGCCGATGCGGTGGAGGCCGGTCGCCTGGCCGACCCGGAGATCGCCGGTGAGGCGCTGATCCTGGCGGCGGAGATCGCCGAGAGCCGCGCCAAGCACGACGCCGCGTTGCGCTATGCCGATCGTGCCCTCGACGCGGAGGCGAAGCGCGACGACACCAAGGCGCGCGCCCTGCATGCCCGTCTGCTGTTCCGCGCCGGCCGCGCCGACGAGGCGATGGCTGAGCTGGAGCCGCTGCGCGCGCAGTTGACCAGCAGCAACGACGCCCCGGCGTACATTGCCGCGGCCCTGGCGGTCGGCGGCCGCCACCGGCTCGCCGAGGAGTGGCTGACCGAGGCGGTCCAGGCAGCGCTGGCCGAGCGCTCGTCGGACCCGTCCTCGGCCGAGGATGCCGGACTGTTGTTCTTCCTGCTGCAGCAGCGGCACGGGATCCGGCACGCGCTGAACCTGCCGCACGACGCGCACGACAACCTGGCCGACCGGCTGGAGACCCGGCTGGCGAACGCGTCGGCGGCCGCGGTCGGCGACGAGCTGCTCTTCTTCCCGCAGGCCGAGTTCGATCGCGTGATCACCAAGTGGCCGGCGCTCACCGCGGCCTACGGTGCGACGTGGGACGAGCACCGCGCCCGCCTGGAGCGTGAGCTGCTCCGGCAGGCCGCGTCGAACCCGGCGCCGCGGCCCGGCACCGCCGACGGTCTGGCCGCGTTCGCCGGTCTGAACGAGGACCCGGCCGAGGCGAAGACCCGCGCCGGTTACACCCGCCAGCTGGCGGTGAAGCCGTCGTCGATCACCTGGCCGCCGGAGCGCAACGGGTCCTGCTGGTGCGGTTCGGGCCTGAAGTACAAGAAGTGCTGCCTGCCGCGGGGTCGCGCCTGATCCGCGGCCGCTGACATCCGCCGGCCCCCGGCCGGGTCCGTCACCTTCATTTGACAGCGAGCGATCGATGATCGACGCTGCGGTGGCATCGACCGGGGGCATTTCCATGGATGTCAGGAAGGCATCGCGTGAACATCAAGAAAAGTCAACGTCTGCGGCGCTGGCTCGCGGTCGCCGCGGCCGTCCTCGCGGGGATCACCGTGGCGACCGTGCCGACCGGTCCGGCGGCCGCGGCCGACACGCCGTACACACATGGGATCTTCACCGATCCGACGGGCGACACCGCGGCCAAGGACCGGATCTACACCCGGCTCAAGGAGTTGGTCGACGGCGCCGAGGCGGGCTCCACGATCAGCGTGTCGATGTACTACTTCTTCGCCACCACCATCCCGAACGCGCTGGTCGCGGCGAAGAGCCGGGGTGTGAACGTGCGCGTGGTCGCGGACGTCAAGACGGTGGCGAACACGGCCAGCTACGACGTGCTGCGCACCGGGCTGGGCACCGACACCTCGCAGGGGTCGTTCTTCACGACGTGCCCGAGCGGCCGTGGCTGCATCGCCGGCTACGACTACTCGATCAACCACAACAAGTTCTTCCTGTTCAGCCGGACTCTCGGTGTGAGCAACGTGGTGGTGCAGACCTCGGCGAACATGGGCGGCACCGCGTGGCGGGACGGTGGGACCGGCTGGAACGACGCGCTGGAGGTGACCGGGAACGCGGCGCTGTTCACGTCGTACACCGGATATTTCACCGACCTGGTGGCCAAGAAGATCAACAACAACTACTACGACACCCGTGTGCCGGTGCAGTCGGGCGCGGCCAAGGTGTTCTACTACCCGCGCGCCGGTGACACCCTCTACGGCGATCCGTCCGAGGACACCGTGATGACGATCCTCAACAACACCGAGTGCTTCGGCAACACGACGGTCGGTGTGCAGAGCGACGGCACGCACCGCACGATCATCCGGGTGACGGTGACCGAGTTCGCGCTGGACTACATCGCCGACAGGCTGGTCGCGCTGGACAAGGAAGGCTGTTACGTCCTGGTCAACCTGCGTTTCGACCCGGACAACTCCTACCAGACGACCGCGCTGAAGACCCTGCTGGCGAAGACCACCGACAAGTACAACGGGGTCATCGTCCGCTACTACTGCGAGAGCGACCCGATCTGGATCCACTCGAAGAACTTCTCCATCGAGGGCAACTACTACGGCAAGGGCGACCGCAAGATCGTCTGGACCGGCAGCCTGAACTGGAAGGGTGGCAGCCTGCGCGGCTCCGACGAGGTGATGCTGCAGATGGAGGACCCGGCGGTGCACGCCGCTTACGTCCAGCAGTACAACGCGGTGGCGGCGGCGGCGACCCACAAGCCGGCGAACGGCGCGGCCGCGACCTGCTGATCGGGCCGGTCGGCCCTAAGCTGGCCGGATGAGGGCGTTGATCGTGCGCGGCGGCTGGGCGGGTCACGAGCCGGTCGCCTGCACCGAGTTGTTCCGGGACTTCCTGCAGCGCAACGGGTTCTCCCTGCGCACCGCCGACACGCTCGACGCCTATCTCGACCCGGACCACTTCGACCTGATCGTCCAGTGCTGGACCGGGGCCCGCTTCACCGAGGAGCAGGAGCGGGCCCTGGTCGAGCGGGTCCGCGCGGGCGCCGGGTTCGCCGGCTGGCACGGCGGGGTCGTCGCCACCGGCTACGAGGCGCCCGCCTACCAGTTCATGGTCGGCGGGCGATTCCTCTGTCATCCCGGCGGTTTCGTCGATCATCAAATCAAGATCAACACCCGGCATCCGCTTGCGTACGGCCTGAGCACCTACCCGGTCCACACCGAGCAGTACTTCATGCACGTCGATCCCACCCTCGACGTCCTGGCCAGCACCACCTTCACCGGTGACCACGGCGCCCCGGAGACGGCCGGCGCCGTCATGCCGGTCGCGTGGACGCGCCACTTCGGATCGGGCCGGGTCTTCGTCAGCACACTCGGTCACAGCCCCGCTGACCTGCAGGTTCCGCAGACCCGGACCATCACGGAGCGCGGAATGTCGTGGGCGTGCGGGACAGTTCCCGACCATCATCGAGACCGTTGACCTGACCAAGGCGTACCGCCGGGTCCGGGCGGTCGACGGCATCCCCTTCACCGCCCAGCCGGGCCGCGTGACGGGATTCCTCGGGATCGACGGTCGGGGCAAGACCACGACGCTGCGCATGCTGCTCGGCCTGACCCGGCCGACGTCCGGCACCGCGCTGATCAACGGCCGGCCGTTCGGCGAGCTGAAAAACCCTTGCGCGAGGTCGGCGCCGTTCAGGAGCAGGGCATCAGCCACCCGGGGGCAGCTCGGCCGGGCACACCTGCTGACCCAGGCGATGCCGGCCGGCGCGAGCCGCGCGCGGGTGAACATGCTGCCGGAGATGGTCGGTCTGGCCACGGTGCGAACCAGCCGGGAACCTCTGCCGGTCAGAGGATCATTTTCCGGTACGGACCGGGACCGTGACGGCGCTGCTCCACGGCACCGCCTCGCTCATCCACGGCACCGTGGCCAGGTCGATCGACAGCTCACCACCGGACACGGCCGCCTTGCGCCGGAACGCGAACCGGTACGTCACGCTGCCACCGGCCGTGGGCGCCGCCTCGGTCACGGAGAACGAGCCCGCCTGCGCCTTGACGGCCGGCCACTTGTTCCCGGCCCGTTCGAGCCCTTCCGGCGCGTAGAACAGGATCGTCACCTTGGCCGGGTGACCGCCACGGACGTGACGCACCGTCACGTCGACGCTCCCGGTGCGGTATCCGCCGCGCGCCGGCCCGAGGACCAGGTCGCCCGCGGTGACCCGCATCTCGGTCACGTGCGGGTTCAACGGCATCCGCCGCTCGCCGCTGACCTGCTCGAACCGGCCGGCTCGTCGCGCGTACCCCCGGGTCTGCCAGATCTGCGGGGTCCGGTCGGCGCAGCATCGCTGGTAGTCGCCGACGATCGCGGTGACGACCCCACCGGCGACCTTCGTGCCGGAGCTCTGGATGTCGCGGATCTGCCCGGTCGTCGCGACGATCGGGCCGAGCGACACGATGTGCCCGGCCGGGTCGCGGTCGTAGGCGACGAGCTGCTTGCTGCCGCCCTCGATCATGCAGCCGAGCAGCACGAGCGTCTCGTCCGCCCCGTCATGGTCGACGTCACCGTAGGTCACCGAGAGAATCAGGACCGCATCCCCGTACGGCGGTTGCCCGTCCGGCACGGTGTGCGGCTCGACCGGCACGGCCCCGTCGTGGAAGTGCAGCGGCCCGGACGGTCCCTGCACGTTGTCGGCCGGCCACGGCGGGACGTCGAGTGCCGCCTCGCGCAGCGCGGCCAGCGGGATGTGCCCGTCCGGTGGCGCCGCGGGTTCGAACGACGCCCGGGCCAGCGGGAGGATGCCGAGCGGCAGGCCGGCCAGCAACGTCAGCACGGCGGCGAACAGCACGGTGAGCCACGGCCGCGGCCGGGGCACTGGGGGAAGCGGAGAAAAGTCCATCGTGCGCCGATTTTGAACCATAAGTCCGCTCAGTGCCAGAAAATCGCGCGGAATCACCCGACCGGGGGTCCACCCGCATTGCGCCCGGCGCTCCGGGATCCTAGATTGTTCATCGATTGACTTAAATATGTCCTGCAAGGTCAGGAGTCACTACATGCCGCTCACGTCCCTCACCCGCCTCGCAACGATCGCTCTGCTCGGCGGCAGCCTGCTCACGATCACCGCCCCGGCCGCCGCCACTCCACGCTGTGACGGGCACACCGCCCTCTTCCTCGACGACGCGCCCACCTGCTCCGGGCGCAACTCCCCGGCCACCGGGCACGGGGTCGTGCCGGTCTCCCGTCAGGTACACACCGCCGGCCGGACCGTCGAAGGGGGCACGGGCGTGGCGTTCACCTGGCCGGGCGTCTACTTCGAGGGACGGTTCCGGGGCACGAGCGTCGGGCTCGCGCTGAACGACGCCGTCAACGACTACGACGTGCAGATCGACGGCGGCGCGCCGACGACGCTGGTGACTCCGGGCGACACCACGCACTGGATCACCGGGCTGTCCCGGGGCGATCACACCGTACGGCTGGTCAAGCGCACCGAGAGCCCGTGGAACCGGGCGCAGTTCGGCGGCCTGGTAGCCGGCCCCGGCGGGCGGATCCTGGCCGCGCCGGCCGCGCGGCACCGGCAGATCGAGTTCATCGGCGACTCCTGGACCGCCGGTTACGGTGACATGTCGAGCAGCCGTGACTGTTCCGGCGCGGGCGTGCTGACCCGCAGCAGCAACGCCGACCAGGCCTTCGGCGCGCGCACGGCCAAGGCTCTGCGGGCGGATTACCAGATCAACGCCTGGTCGGGCATCGGCATGGTCCGCAACTACAACGGCAGCAGCCCCGGAACCGATTACCGTACGTACTACGACCGCGCCCTGCAGGCGGTCGACGAGTCCGTGTGGAAGCGGCCCGCGTCCTGGCACCCGCAGGTGGTCGTCATCGGTCTGGGCATCAACGACTTCTCCACGCCGCTGAACCCGGGTGAGAAGTGGGCCGACGAGGCCGCATTGGCCGCCGACTATGTCACCGCCTATCAGGGGTTCCTGGACAAGCTGCGGGAACGGTACGGCCCGGCGACGCACTTCGTGCTCACCTACCCCGACCTGAGTTATCGGACGACGGCGCTCGCCGAATCCGTGCAGCAGATCGTGCGCGAGCGTCACGACCGGGTGAGCGCGCTCTACTACGACAACAACGCGCTCGGTCTCGACCTCCTCGGCTGCGACTGGCATCCGTCCCTGCACGACCATGCGATCCTGGCCGGGACGCTCACGACGTACCTCAGGAATGGTTTGTTCCTCTGATCCGATCGGTCAGGGCAACAACGCGGTGAGGTCGGGTTTCTCGGTCAGCAGTCCGTCGGTGACCGCCAGGCCGGCGAGGGTGTCGACCGAGGCCCGATTCACCTCCGCCGGCCATTTCGGCAGCACCAGCGCGGCCCGCACCGCCGGGTCGATCTTGGTGTACGTGCCGATCACCTCGCGCACCTGGTCGGGATGGCTGTCGGCGAAAGCCAGCGATTTCTTCATCGCCTCGGTGAAACGCCGGACGAGATCGGGATTCGTGGACAGCAATTGGTTCGAGGTGAAATACATCGCAACGGTCAGGTCGGGTGCGGCGTCCACGTAACTGGAGGCGATCCTGCGCGCGCCGGCGAGCACCGCGGCCTGCTGGAACGGCTCGACCACGAAGATCGCGTCGACCTGCCCCTTCTCCAGCGCCGGGACCTGGTCCGGGAAGGCGAGCTCGGTGAACTTGACGGCCGCCGCGTCGCCGCCGCCCTTGCGCACCGACGCCCGTACGCTCGTCTCGACGATGTTCTTCAGGGTGTTGGCCGCGACCGTGCGGCCGGCCAGGTCCTTGGGCGATGTGATCGGGCTGTCCGCCTCGACGAACAGGCCGGCGTAGTCCTTGCCGTCGACGCCGGTCGAATTCGTGCCGTTCGCGACGACCTTGATCGGCAGTTTCTTGGACGCGGCGAGCAACAGCGAGATCGTATTGCTGAAGCCGAACTGATATTCGCCGCCGACCACCGCCGGGACGATCGCCGCGCCGCCCTGCGCGGTGGTCAGCGTGAGGTCGATGTGCTGTTCCTCGAAGAAGCCGAGTGCCCGGCCGACGAAGATCGGCGCCACGTCGACGATCGCGATGACCCCGGCGTTGACCTTGTCGAGCTGTTCCCCGGTGTCGCTCTGGCCGCCGGAGTCGCTGCAGGCGGTGAGGAGAAGAATCGTGGCGGCCAGGGCCGCGGAGAGCCGGGATCGAGGCATGCTGGAACCCCATTCTTCGGTGTCACCGCAAGATATGGCAGCCATTTGATCACGTCAATGATCAGACTTCTTGCGCTTCCTCTTCGGGGCGGCCGCGGCCAGCGCGTCGATCAATTTGTCCAGCACGCCCGGAAATGGTGAGGCGGTGATCTGGGTGAGGTGGGTGCGAACGGTAGCCAGATTCGGATAATCCTCGTCCGAAAAGGATGCGTAGACGTCGGCCAGGGCCAGCTTGTCCGCCTCCTCCTGGCCGGGGCCGAGCTCGATGGCGTCCATCGCGGCGAGGGCGAGCACCGCGTCGATGAAGTCGCGGAAGTGCCGGACCGCGTCGGCCGGCGCGAACCCGGCGCTGAGCAGCAGGCCGATGCCGATGTCGTCGGCCCGCAGCTCGTTGGGGCCGGCGGTGAACCGGATCGCCCGCAGCTGCGCGAGGCGCGGGTGCCGCAGCATCGAGTCGTGCACGCCGCGGCCCATCTCGCGCAGTGACTCGCGCCAGTCGGCCCCCGGCTCGAAGTCGGCCAGGGTCTCGCTGATCAGCCGGTCGGCGACCGCGATCAGCAGCGCGTCCATGTCCCGGAAGTAGCGGTAGACGGCGGACGGGTCGGCACCCAGCTCGACGCCGAGGCGACGCACCGTGAGCGCGTTGCCGCCGGGCGCCTCGATCAACCGCAGTGCCGCATCAATGATCATGGATGGCTCGAGGACCACGCCGCTGCGCGTCGGCCGCCGCCGGACTCGATCGGCGGCGCCTCGTGTGGTCGTCATTTCGACGCTCCTTATGTCAACGCATTGACCTAGTTATGTCAACGCATTGACCTAAGCGTACCGCACGCGCTTTCCTATGGCCCTGACCAGGGAGGATCAGCATGCAGGCGGACACACCGGCCTACGACCTCGATATCCGCACCGACGAGAAGCGCATCCGCGCGGCTCTCGCCGACGCCGCCCGGACGCCGTTCTGGCTCGAGGACCCGGGACGCCCCGCTCCGCTGCCCGCCCTGATCGGCGCCATCGAGACCGACCTGCTGATCATCGGCGGTGGTTACTGCGGGTTGTGGACCGCACTGCAGGCCAAGGAGAACGATCCCGGCCGCGACGTCGTGCTCGTCGAGGGCGAGGAGATCGGCTGGGCCGCCAGCGGCCGCAACGGCGGATTCGTCGAGGCCAGCCTGACCCACGGCCCGGAGAACGGGCAGCGCAACTTCGCCGGCGAACTGGACGTGCTGAGCACCCTGGCCGAGGAGAACTTCGCCGCGTTCCGGGATTCGCTGGTCAAGCACGGCATCGACGCCGAGTGGCAGGAGGAGGGCGCCCTGGAGGTCGCCACCGAACGTCACCAGGTCGACGAGCTGCGGGCCGTTCCCGGCCGCTTCTACGACCAGGACGAGCTGGCCACGCTCGTACGTTCGCCGCTGTACCGCGCCGGCGTGCACCGGGAGACCGGTGCCGCGCTCGTCCACCCGGCCAAACTGGCCTGGGGACTCAAGGAGGCGTGCCGCAAGCTGGGCGTGCGCATCTACGAGCACACCCCGGTGACCCGCCTCGCCGACCGCGGCCGCACGGTCCGCGCGACCACCGGCATGGGCACCGTCCGCGCCCGCAAGGTCGTGCTGGCCACCAACGGGTTCCCGTCGCTGCTGCGGCGCAACCGGTTCCTGACCATCCCGATCTACGACTACGTGCTGATGAGCGAGCCGCTCACCCCGGTCCAGCAGGACGAGATCGGCTGGAAGGGCAACTTCGGCATCGGCGACTGCTCGCGGCAGTTCCACTACTACCGCAAGACCGCCGACAACCGGATCCTGTGGGGCGGGTACGACGCGGTCTACCACCGTGGCGGCGGCATCCGGCCCGAGTTCGACCAGCGCCCGGAGACCTTCGCGCGCCTGGCCGACCACTTCCTGCGCACGTTCCCGCAGCTCGGCGACATCAGGTTCACCCACGCCTGGGGCGGCATGATCGACATGTCGACGCAGCTGGCCGCGTTCCAGGGCCTGGCGATGGGCGGCAAGGTCGCCTACAGCAGCGGCTTCACCGGCCTCGGCGTGGCCGCGACCCGCTTCGCCGGCTCGGTCATGCTGGACCTGCTGGCCGGGGCGGACACGCCGCGCACCCGGCTGCGGATGGCGACCAAGCGGCCGCTGCCGATCCCGCCCGAGCCGATCGCCTACCCTGCGGTCCAGGTGATCCGGCGGGCCATCGCCCGCGCCGACCGCAACGGCGGGCGCGACGGCGTGATCCTCAAGACCGCCAACCTGCTGGGGTTCTCCTTCGACTCCTGATCCTCGCCGCTCACGGCCCGGTGGCTCGCCGCTGGGCCGCCTACTCCGTCGTCGCGGCCGGGCTGTCCGCCGCCGGCCGCCTACTCCGTCGTCGCGGTCAGGCTGTCCGCCGCCGGCCGCCTACTCCGTCGTCGCGGTCAGGCGCCGGACCGCCTCGGCGACGGCCTTCCGCCCGGCTTCCCGGTTGCACGGTTCGTTCGAGTCGATCAGATTCAGCATGATCCGCCGGAGCACGAACCGGACCGGCGGCATCTCGCCCGCCCCGATCCGGATCAGCTCCTCCTCGACGCCTTGCCGGACCGCGGCCACGCACCAGCCGGCCAGCTCGTCCTTCCAGCCTCTCGTCCACCCGCCGTCGTGGGCGTCCACGAACGCGAAACTGTCCGCGGGCTCCAGATCGGCCAGGATCCGGGCGACGCCGCCGCAGTTGCCCGGCCCGCCGGCCCGCACCTCGACGTCCCGCACCGCCCGGTCGAAGAGAACGCTCATGACCGCCCGGCCTGCTCGCCGCGACGGCGGATCAGCGGGAGGTAGACCTCGTCGACGATCTCGACCAGCGTCTCGTCGGGGGCGGTCGGCGCGCCCCGGGTGACGAACTCGTTGCGGAGCAGCACCATCGCGACGGTCGCGACCCGCGGGTGCAGCGCTTCCGGCGAGGCCTCCCCACGAGCCACCGCACGACCGAGAATGATCAGCCACGGCGCGGCCACCGCCTCGGCCGACTGGTCGCCGAGCCGGCCCATCAGCTCCTGGGCGCCACCGGCCGCGGCCATCAACTCCCGCAGGATGAGGCCGAGCGGGGAACTCCAGTGCCGGTTGGCCCGGCGCAGCATCTCCAGGGTGTCCTCGCGCAGGTCACCGATGTCCGGCGGGTCGACCGCGCGGGCGATCTGCCGATACGCCGCGATGCCCAGGGCCAGCCGGTCGGGCCAGCGGCGATAGATGGCGTTCTTGTTGGTGCCGGCCCGCCGCGCCACCGCGTCCATGGTCAGCCCGGCGAACCCGGTCTCGCCGAGCTGATCGGCGGCCGCCCGCAGGATCGCGTCCTCCAGCGCCGCGCCACGGCGCCGCGTCTGTCCCGTCATCCTTGCCTCCCGCCGGATTCCGGTACGGATCGTACCTTCAGGATCGCGCTCGCTTCCGGCGACGACGTGCGCTTAGGGTACGTTCCGTACCCTAAGGAGGTGGGCGATGCGCGCCCGTGGCATCAGCTACGACACCGGCTGGGTGGTCGGTGACCGGATCGGCCGGCCCGGCTTCGACCACGCGACCTGCGAGCGGGACCTTCGCGCCGTCCGGGACGACCTGCACTGCACCGCCGTCCGGGTGATGGGAGGTGACCCGGGGCGGATCGAACTGGCCGCCGGGGTCGCGGCCGGCCTCGGGCTCGAGGTGTGGCTGTCGCCGTACCCCCTCGAACTGAACGACCGCGAGATGCTGGACCTCTTCGCCGACTGCGCCCGGCGCGCCGAACGGCTGCGACGACGCGGTGCCGAGGTCGTGTTCGTGACGGGCGCCGAGATCAGCCTGATGAACCGGGGCTTCCTGCCCGGCGAGGACATCCACGAGCGGATCGCCGGGATCCGCGCACACCTCGGCACGGTCGGTGCGGCCGTCAACGCGTTCCTGACCAGGGCGGTCGCGACCGTCCGGGAACACTTCCACGGGCCGATCACGTACGCCTCGGTGCCGTTCGAACGCGTCGACTGGGCACCCTTCGACTTCCTCTCCGTCGACCTGTACCGATCGGCAGCCGTCGCCGACCAGTACGCCGGCGCGTTGCGTCACCTGGTCGCCCAGGGCAAACCGGTGGCGATCACCGAGTTCGGCTGCGCGACGTACCGCGGCGCCGCCGACCGCGGGGCCGAAGGCCTGGAGATCGTCGAGTACGACGAGAACCGCGCGCCGGTCCTCCTCAACGGCGAGTTCGAGCGCGACGAGGAGGGCCAGGCCCAATACCTGCGCGAGAACCTGGCCGAGTTCGAGGCGGCCGGCATAGACAGCGCGTTCGTGTTCACCTTCGCCCTCTTCGACCACGTCGGCGAGCTGGACCTGGCCAGCTACGGCATCGTCGAGGCCGTCGACGACCGGAACTGGTCACCGAAAGCCGCCTTCGAAGCCGTCGCCGAGGCGTATGCGGGCGCCCGGCATGATGGCGATCATGACGGGCGAGCGGCCGCTGGACGGTCTCGATGACGTGACCTGGTCGTCGGTAGACGGTGCCGCGGTCGTCGCCGAGCTGCGGGAACTGGCCGCCGACCGCGGTAGCACCGTGGCGTTGGACGACCTGCTGATCGAGGATGCGGACTACTCCTCCACCGAGTGGGGGCAGGACAGCGGGTACGGCATCGACGCGGCACTGGTGATCCGGTTCCTGGCACGGATCGCCGCGTCGCCGGTCTCCGACCTCACCCGCGGGGCCTGCTTCCAGCTCATCGAGACCCTGGTCAACGCCCCGATCGAGCGGCACGGCGCATCCGACGCGGAGCTGGACGCCAAGGTCGACGCGGTGCGGGCGGCGCTGGAGGAGAACGGGACGACTCTCGCGGGGCTCGCGCTGCCGCGGGGATCCGGTGCTCACGAGCCGCGCTGGCGAGGAATCGCACGACCTCTCCAGCAGGGGTCCGGATCTGAGGTGGCGGCTGTCGGGGCGCTGATCGCCGTCGGGACGTTCCGCGGTGTCGACAGGTTCATCAGCCCGCGGAGCGGTGCGGTCGTCGCGGACTTCCCCGCGCGTCCACGGCAGTCGCGGGCGTTGCCGCTCGACGGCCTCCGCGTCGTGGTCGCCACGCCGGGATGGTTCTCCTGCGACCGTGAACGGGTCCGGGTGTGGCATCACCGGGACGGCGTCTGGTCGGCCGGGCGGGTCCGCGGCGTGGTCACGGCGCTCGCCGTCGACGGCGGCGACCTGTACGTACGGACGCCGCGCGGCGATGTCGCCCGGTGTGACGCCGGCACCGGCGAGCAACTCGGGCCCGCGGTCCAGGTGCCCGGCGGATACCGGAACCGCTTGCACCCGTTCCGGATCGAGGACCGCCGCTGCGTGGTACTGCTCGCGGACAAGACTGCGCATCGGCTCGACCTCACACGCGGGGTCGTCCTGGAACCGTCGATCGAGAATGTCGACGGCTTCCTGACCTGGTATCGCGGCGGCCTCGTCCTCCGGTCCGGCGACCGTCTGCGCCGGATCGACGCGGAGACCGCTGAGGAGGCGGGCGCCCCGATCCCGGCGCCGCGGGCCGGGACAGGCTGCGCCTACGAGGTCGACGGTCATCCGTTCCTGGCCATCGGGGAGGGCCGGCAGGTCCACCGCTTCGACGCCTGCTCCGGCCTCCCGGCCGGGCCGCCCCTGAACGGCCACCGCAGGCAGATCACCGGCGTCACCGCCGGCGTGGTCGACGGGAGACCCACGCTGTTCAGTGCGGACGGCTCCACCGTCCGCCGCTGGGATGCCGCAACCGGCGACCCCTGGGACGGCACACCCTTACCTACCGGGAAGATGTCCGGCGGCGGCGGGGATACCGTGGGCTGTGCTGACTGTCGGGATTGATCTGGCCGCGGAACCGCCCGGCACGGCGATCGCCGCCGTGGAGTGGTCCGCCACCGCGGCGCGCCTCCGGCAGGTGGTTCATCCGGCCGACGACGACGCGGTGGTGGCGGCGATCCAGTCGGCGGGCAAGGCCGGCGTCGACTGCCCGCTGGGCTGGCCGGACGCGTTCGTGTCGTTCGTCGCCGGGCACCGTGCGGGTGCGGTCGCCGGTGTCGGTCAGGCGCGGGACAAGTCGTGGCGGCGTGGTCTGGCGTGGCGCCTGACCGATGAGGTGGTCCGGGAGGCGACCGGGATCGTGCCGCTCAGCGTCGCGGCGGACCGGATCGCGCACACGGCGATGCGGTGCGCGGCCGTCCAGGCGCGGCTCGCCGACCTGGGCGAACCCGTCGACCGCAGCGGCGCCGGGGTCGTGGTGGAGGTCTATCCGGCGGCGTCGCTGAAGATCTGGGGTCTGCCGGTGCGCGGCTACAAGGGGCCGGCCGGCGCCACGGTCCGTGAGGCGCTCGTCCATCGGCTGCGGGCCGTGGCGCCGTGGCTGGACCTGGGCGATCTCGCCGGGCTGTGCGTCCGCAGCGATCACGTTCTCGATGCGGTGGTGGCCGCTCTCGCCGCCCGGGCGGCCGCGATCGGCGTGGCGACGCGGCCCGCGCCCGATCAGCTCGCGGCCGCTCGGACCGAGGGCTGGATCGCCCTGCCGGCCGGCGCGCTCGACACGCTGCTCCCCTGACGGTCACCGGTGGTGCCGGCTGATCGGCCGGCATCACCGATGTGGTCAGCCCACGACTGAACGCAGCGGGATCCGGTCCGCGGTCAGAGCAGAGACAAGATCCCGGAGGTACGGGTGTTCGTCCGCCGGCAGGCCGTCCGGGTTCGGAATCGTCAGGTAGGCGGAGTCACCCGCGATGGCACTGGTGGCCGTGGCCGTGAAGCGACTGACCACGGCCTGAGTGCGAGCCAGGTCGGTCACCGCCACCTCGATCCGGGCCGGGCGCCACTCGCCGCCCAGGTTCGGCGGGATCGGCTGGGCCGCGGCGGCCGCGCGGGCCGGGTCAGGACCGAGCGTGCGCTGCGCCGACTGGGTTCCGGCTGGGTTGAGCAGGGCGTTCGCCACCAGCTCGAGACCGTTTTCGTTGTACGCGCGGAACAGCGGGTTGAACGCGAACAGCACCGCGTGCCCGGCCCCGGCCGGCTCGTCGACCACGACGGACGTGCCCTTGAGGGTGTCGGCCTGGACGGTGTAGCCGTTGTGCCAGAACGTGTCGTCGCCCGGGTACGTGACGACGTTCGTCCCGGTGCTGCTCGGCGTGAGGATCGGGTCTCCGTTGTTGAACTGGAAGTCCTCGGCGGGGCGGCCGGCCGCCACCGGGCTGGTGGTGTCCACGTCGACCCGCAGGTGCGAGCCGATCACCAGGTAGTCGGCCGGTTTCGCCTTCTCCGTGGTGGACGTGAGCCCGGCGGCGCGGGCGACGCGCGTGCCCTCGTTGCGCAACCCGATGTAGGTGTGGCCCTGCGCGATCCAGTTCCGCAGGTTCGCCTGCCCGGTAGTGGTCAGGCCGCCGGTGGCGCTGCTGCCGTCCGGCACCATCAGGACGGTACGTCCGGTGAACGCGGGCGTGTTGTCGTTGATGTCGGCGGTGGTGATCGGCGTCAGGTTCAGCCCCCACTTCTGGCCGAGCACGTAACGAGCCTCGCCGTAGGACCCGGCCGTGGTGGAGACGCCGGTGCCGCGGAACAGGCCGACGTCGGGGCGGCTCAGGGCCGTCCCGGACGAGGATTTGCGGGAAACGGACAGCGTGACGCCGAGTGATCGGGCGAGCCGGTCGACGGCCGGGGTGACGGCGGTGGCCGGCAACCGGACCAGGCCCCCGTCGCGGACCGCGGCGACGCCCTGGCCGAGCAGGCGGAAGGTCAGCTGCGCGGCCGCCGCCGAGTCCAGGGCGTAGGTGTAGGAGCCGCTGCGGCGCGCGGTCGCCGACTTGCCGCCCTCGATGCGACGGACCAGATCGGCTTTCGGGCGTACGGCGTCACCGGTGTACATGGCGTCGATGCCCATCAGCAGCGGGTTGCTCCACGAGGAGACGTCGTAGAAATAGGGGAACGGCACGTAGGGGTCCTCGCCCAGTGTCGCCTGGATCCAGTGCTTCTGCGGCTGCGCCATCGGAATCCAGTACGCCCCGGCCGGCACGGCGACGTTCTTGGCGTTTCGTCCGCCGAAGACGTGCGCGTTCCGTACCGTGATCGGCTTTCGGATCTCATAGACCTCGACGTCCATTCTCCGCAGTCGCTCGACCAGTTGCCGGACGTCGCCGAGCTGACGACCGGGCAGCAGGAAATAGGACCGGATCGTCACGTCGGGCACCGGGAACTGCACCGTGTTCTCCGGCTGCACCACCTCGTTCGGCTCGAGCGCACCCGCCCGCCCCTCGGCCGGCGCATCCACCCAGATCTTGTAATAGCCGGTCAGGACCTCGCGCTTGTTCGCCGCGGCCCAGCCCAGTGTCGCCCACTGGGTGTTGAACTGCTGCTGGACCCGGTCCTGGACGGCCGAGGCACTGCCTTTCTCGTACGTCATTCCGGCCGCCCCGAACCCGGTCGCCGGAACGGTGTCCCCGTATCCCATGTAGAACAGGTCGTAGGTGTCGTAGTTGAAATAGCACTCGGTCGTGACGGTCTCCGAGCAGGCGCCGTTGTAGCCGAAACCGGCCTTGTTCGCCTCCCCGATCCGGTTGATCCAGTCGACCGGGGCGTCGGCGATCTCGTGGTGGATCGGGTCGGCGTTCGGCGGGAAGAAGTACCGTTGCCCACCCATTTCGTGGGCGTCGACGAACACCTGCGGCGGGTATTTCCGGAGCAGTTGCAGTTTGCTGTCGGTCTCCGGCTGGGTGCGGGCGAACCAGTCCCGGTTCAGGTCGAAACCGAACTCGTTCTGGCGTCGCAGCGCGTCCCGCCCGTCCGGGTTCTGGGTCGGCAGAATCACCGTGATCAGGTTGTCGTTGCGCTGCTGCACCGCGCAGGACAGCCCGGCGGCCAGCTCGTAGAGGGTCTTGAGGGAAGCGTCGGCGCCACTCGTCTCGCCGCCGTGCACGTTGCCGGCGATCCAGACGATGGCCGGTTTGCCGGCGGCGATCCGGCGCGCCCGGTCGGCGCTCGACCGCCGCGGGTCGCGCAGGCCGCGGATCTCGGCGGCGACCTCGTCCAGGTCGGTCTTCCGCTTGGCGACCACCGCGTAGTTCAGCGGCTGGCCCAGCACGCTCGTGCCCATCGTGCCGGTGACGACCCGGTCGGAGGACTGGTCGACGGCGCTCAGGTAGTTCCGGATCTCGGTGTTGGTGACCACCCGCGGCTGGCCGGTGCCGAGCGGGAAACCAAGAAACGTCTCCGGGCTCGGAACGGTGCTGAGGTGGGTGGACGGGTCGGCGGCGCAACCGGCGGGCGCGGGGGTGGCGCTCGCCGGGGCCGGGCTCAAGGTGGTGACCAGGGCTATCGCCGTGGCACCGGCCAGGCGTCTCGGAATCCGCATCGTGTGCTCGTTCCCTTCCCGGGAATTGTCGAATTTCCGCAGCCTATGACCCGCCATTTACGACGGTCAACGCATGTCGCCATTACCTATTGACCACTTTGTATAACTTCTGGTGATGCGCCGGTCGGTGCTCGACGCGGCGTCGGCCCAGGCCCGGGTCAATGGCAAGCTGGACGAGTTCATCATCGACATGGACACCGCGATCATGCGCACGATCTATCCGAAGAGCACCACGTGAGTGACACGGCGGTCTGGCAGGTCGCCGGGGTGACGGCGCGGCGGAGCGCCGACGGGGTGGTCACCGGCGCGGTGTGACTGACCCCGCACGGCGCCGACTTCCCGGACCGGGACTGGACGGACTTTCCGCTCCCGGTGCTCAGCTCGGCGGTCACCGGCCGTGCGACGGTTGCGTGACGAGCTCGACGGCACGCCGCACTCCGGCGACGACATACGCATCCTGGACGAGCAGATCGGTGTGCTGTCACCGCCCGCGTCCTGACGCGCCCGGGTGCTGTCGCCGTTACGTGACAGCACCCGGACGCGTCACGCGGACCAGGCGTGCCAGGCGGTGACGCCGATGCGCAGGAACGGGCCGGGCGGCGGCTGGACCGCATACTGCGGATACCGCGCGATCAGCGCCGGCTCCACCGAGTCGGTGACCGCGGCCCGGCCGTCGGCGCGGACCCACCACAGCCGGGACCAGTCGTCGTCGTAGAAGTCGGCGAGGACGCTGACGCGGGGCTCATGCGCGATGTTGGCGAGCCGCTGCAGGTTGCGGTGCCGCTTCGGCTTGGCGTCCACGGCGGTGTGGATCACGTCGCCGACCAGGGCGAACACGATCGGCACGAGGTGCGGCGCGCCGTCCGGGGTGACCGAGGCGAGGCGCGCGACCCGGACGCTCGCGAAGCGTTCCGCCGGGGTCATCCGTGTACGGAGAAGGTGTGCGTCGTGCTGGACGTGTACGTCTCCCCCGGCCGCAGCACCGTCGACGGGAAGCCGGGCTGGTTCGGGCTGTCCGGGAAGTGCTGCGTCTCCAGCGCGAACCCGTCGCCCTGACGGTACTGCCGGCCGGACGGGCCGCGCAGTTTCCCGTCGAGGAAGTTGCCGGAGTAGAACTGCAGGCCCGGCTCGGTCGTCTCGATGGTGAGCCGCCGGCCGGTCCGCGGGTCGTCGACGACGGCGGCGGCCGGCCCGTCGAGGACGTAGTTGTGGTCGTACCCGAGGCCGAAGCCGAGCTGCGGGTGGTCGTCGCGCAGCCGTTCGCCGATGGCGTGGGCGGTCCGGAAGTCGAACGGCGTGCCGTCCACCGGGGCCAGTTCACCGGTCGGGATCAGCGTCTCGCCGACCGGCGTGTAGCGACCGGCGTTGATCCGCAGCCGGTGGTCGTTGATCGTGCCGCTGCCCTCCCCGGCCAGGTTCCAGTAGGCGTGGTTGGTCAGGTTCAGCACGGTGACCTGGTCGGTCGTCGCCCGGTAGTCGATGCGCAGCCGGTTCTCGTCGTCGAAACCGAAGGTCACGGCCACGTCGACGGTGCCCGGGAAGCCTTCTTCGCCGTCCGGCGAAAGATAGTTGAGCCGTACGCCGTCAGCCGTCGCCTCCGCCGACCAGACGCGCTTGTCGAAACCGTGGACCCCACCGTGCAGTGTCGTCTGACCCTCGTTCTGCGTCAGTTTGTGCACTTGCCCGCCGAGCGTGAACGTCCCGCCGGCGATGCGGTTGCCGTACCGCCCGATGGTCGAGCCGAAGTACGGGTTGGCGGCATCGGTGTACCCACCCAGATCGGCGAAGCCGAGCGTCACGTTGCCCAGGGTGCCGTCCCGGTCGGGGACGATCACGGACTGGATCGTGGCACCCCGGGTGAGGATCGACACCGACGCCCCGCCCGCGTTGGTCAGCGTCCACTTCTCGATCACGGTGCCGTCGGCCAACGCACCGAACGGAGTGCTGTCGATTCTCGTCATGATCTCCGTTCTACGCTGGTGTGCCGCACCCTGACAACGGAGGCCCACGATGCGCGCACTGGTCTTCACCGGTCCCGGCCGGGCCGAGGTCCGGGACGTTCCGGAGCCGCAGGCCGGCCCGGGGCAGGTGATCGTCGAGGTCGAGCGGGCGGGCGTGTGCGGCACCGACGTCGAGCTGTTCACCGGCGCGATGAGTTACCTGCACACCGGCCTGGCCTCCTACCCGCTGCGGCCCGGCCACGAGTGGTCGGGCACGGTGATCGCCACCGGGGACGGTGTCGACGAGAGCTGGCGGGGACGGCGGGTCACCGGCGACACGATGATCGGTTGCGGTCATTGTGCGCGGTGCCGGGGCGGGCGCCACCACGTCTGCGCGCAGCGGCACGAGCTGGGCTGCCGCGACGGCCTGCCCGGGGCGCTGGCCGAGCGGCTGGCATTCCCGGCGGCGTACCTGCACGCGCTCCCCGACTCGGTCGACGCCACGCTGGGCGCGCTGGTCGAGCCGGGCGGGAACGCGCTGCGGGCGGTCCGGGCCGCCGGCGTGGCTGCCGGCGAGCGGCTGCTGATCCTCGGCACGGGCACGATCGGGCTGCTCGCGGCGATGTTCGGCACGGCGCTCGGCGCCGAGGTCCATCTGCTCGGGCTGACCGCCGAGCCCCTGGCCCAGGCGCCGGTCTGGACCCGGGACACACTGCCCGGCCTGTCGTGGGACGGGGTGGTCGACGCGACCAACGCGGCGGTCATGCCCGGGCTCGCGGTGGACCTGGTCGAACCCGGCCGCACGGTGGTCTATATCGGACTTTCGGGCGCGCCGAGCATGGTCGACACGCGCGCGATCGTGCTGAAGGACGTGACGACGGTCGGGATCCTCGGGGCGTCGGCGGGGCTGGCCGGCGCGATCACGGCGTACGCGGAGAGGCAGGCCGACCCTCGTCCGCTGGTCGCCGCCACGGTCGGCCTGGACGAGATCGTCGACGTCCTGGCCGGCGAACGCCCGCGTGACGCCGGCCCCGGCCCGAAGTTCCAAGCCGATCCACGTCGCTGAAACCGCGGGCCGGGCCGGCACCAGAGCCGGGCCGACCCGAAAGCGGGGCCGGCGGTGCCGGCAAGCCGGCGGTGAGCGTCAGACCGGGCCGGCCGGGCCGGTGTGCAGGACGTCCAGGCGGGAGACCGCCCGGGTGAGCACGACGTAGAGCCGGTTCAGCCCGCGCGGCTCGGCGGCGACGATCTCGGCCGGCTCGACGACGATCACATGGTCGAACTCCAGCCCCTTGGCGAGGCTCGCGGGAAGCAGCGTCACCCGGTCGCTGCCGAACGGCCCGAGCCGCGCGACGCGGCTGTCCGCGGCGATCACCGCGACCGAGCCCGCCGCCTCCAGCGCCGCCGCGACATGATCGGCAACGGACGTCGCCAGATCCGTGACCGCCCGGACGCACAGCTCGCCGTCGGAGCGCACCGATCGTGCCTCGGGCACGTCGGCACCGAGATCAGGCAAGAGCTTGTTGGCGTACGACAGGACGACCGCCGGCACCCGGAAGCCCAGCGTCAACGCCGTGACCGGCGCGTCCGGCTTCCCGAGGTGTGCCAGCTGCGCCCGCCAACCGGCGGCGGCCCACGCGCTGGTGCCCTGGGCCAGGTCCCCGAGCACGGTCAGCGACCCGTGGCGGCTGCGCCGGGCGAGGACCCGGCACTGCATCGGTGACAGGTCCTGCGCCTCGTCGACGACGATGTGCCCGAACCCGTCGGGGTGGTGGATCGCGCCGGCGATCTCGTCCAGCAGCACCAGGTCGGCGGCCGTCCACTTGGCGCTCTTGAAGCTGCGCGGCGGCCTGGCCCAGAGCAGCGCCGACTGCTCGGAATCGGTCAGGAGGCCGTCGGCGGCGCGGTGCAGGAACGCCGGGTCGCCGAGCAGCCGGGTCAGCAGTTCGGCCGGACGGATCCGCGGCCAGCAGGCGTCGAGCAGGTCGGCGACGGGACGGGCCCGGCCGATCCGGTCGAGCCACTTCCGGTTCGGTGACTCGCCGTGGTACTCCGACTGGCGTTGCAGCAGCGCGACGATGCGGGTGCGGAATCGGTCACGGCCCACGCCGTACGGCAAATTCTCGGTCTTGATCCTGGCGATCTCCCGCAGCAGCGCCGGGGCCGGGAGGCGCAGCCGGAACGAGCCGTCGGCGAGGACGATGCCCTCGGCGGGGTCGCTGATCAGGCCGCTCAGCGCACGCCGGATCACCTCAGCCATCCGGACGTCGTGTTTGAGGCGGGCGGTCTGGTCACTGTCGGTGGCGACGGGTGCCTGTTCGGCGAGCAAACCTTCGAGGGTGCTCTGCTGGACGTCGACCTCGCCGAGCGCGGGCAGCACCGCGGCGATGTAGCGCAGGAACTCCGGGTTCGGGCCGACGACCAGGACACCGGTGCGTTTCAACTGGCGGCGGTGGGCGTAGAGCAGGTACGCCGCGCGGTGCAGCCCGACCGCGGTCTTGCCGGTGCCGGGGCCGCCCTGCACGCACAGTGACTGATCGAGATGGGCCCGGACAAGTTCGTCCTGCTCCGGCTGGATGGTCGCCACGATGTCCCGCATGGGGCCGACACGGGGACGTTCGATCTCCTCGGCGAGCAGCCGGCTGGACGTGCCGAGCTGCTCGCCGAGGTCGAGGTGCTCATCCTCGAAACCGGTCAGGCGGATCGGCGGACGCGGGGTCCAGCCATAGCGCCGGCGCACCGCGACGCCGCGCCGATCGCTCGGACTCGCCCGGTAGAAGAGCGACGAGACAGGCGCGCGCCAGTCGATGACCAGCGGCGACCCCTGCTCCTCGGTGATCCGCCGCCGCCCGATGCGGTACCGCTGCCCGCGATGATCACCGGCGCTGTCCGAGTCGTCAAAGGTGAGCCGCCCGAAATAGGGAGCTCCGTCCGGCTCCTCGGCGAGCTCTTTCACGTGGCTCTTCAGCATCCGCCCGAGCGTCTCCGCCGTGTAGCGATCGCCGGCCACCTCCGCGCCGGTGGCAACGCGCACCCGAGCGTGGTCGAGCATCCAGCTCTGAGCTGCATGAACTCGGTCGAGAAAGGCCAACTCGAGATCCAGATCCACGTCACAACCCTTCCCGCGTACGGCCTGAGCCGCCGACAATAGCGTAACTCAGTCATAAACGTTACTCGGTTACGAATTTAACCGAGTGATAGAGTCGCGCCGTGAGTGAGCAGGGTGCGGCCGGGCCGGGTCTGCGGGAGCTGAAGAAGCGGCGGACGTTCGACGCGGTGTCCGAGACAGCCATCGCGATGTTCCTGGAGCAGGGCTTCGACCGCGTGTCCGTGAACGATGTCGCCGCCGCCGCGGAGATCTCCAAGCCGACCCTTTTCCGCTACTTCGCGTCGAAGGAAGACCTGGTCCTGCACCGGATCGCGGACCACTCCGGCGAGCCCGCGCGCGTCGTCGCCGCCCGCGCCCGGGGCGAGTCGCCGGTCGACGCGCTGCACCGGCACTTCCGGGCCGGGCTCGACGCCCGCGACCCGGTGACCGGGCTCAACGACGTACGGGAGATCCTGGCCTTTCATGATCTTGTCTTTTCCACGCCGAGCCTGGCGACGCGGGTGCACGAGTTCCAGGCGCGCGACGAGGAGAGCCTGGCCGAAGCGCTGCTCCCGGCCGTTGCCGACGCGCTGACCGCGCGGCTGGCGGCGGCGCAGATCCTGGCCGTGCAGCGGGTCCTGGCCCGGGAGAACTGGCGGCGGCTGTCCGGCGGGGAATCGGCCGACGCGCTGCACCCGGTCGCGGTGGAGGCCGCCGAGCGGGCGTTCGCCCAGCTCCGCGCCGGCCTCACCTTCCACTGAACCCGCCGCGACTCAGCCCCGAGGCTGATCCGCCAGTATCGTGGGTCCGATGCGAGATCCGTCGGACAAGACCCTCCCCGACCTGACGTATCCCGAGGTCGGCGCGACGCGTGACGGTTCGCTGCCGAGCGGATACGGCCATGCGGCCCGCGACGTCGTGATCGGGCGCGGCCGGGCCACTTTCGAGAAAGCAGCCGACGGGCTGTTCCGGTGGCAGATGCACCGTGAAGCCGGCCTCGCACCGGTCAGTGACGCTCCGCGAGCCGTCGTCGGCGCTGTCGTCACCCTGCACGCCGGTCTCGGGCCGCTGCGCCTCACCATTCCCTGCCAGGTGGTCTATCTCGAAGAGACGGACACCCGCCGCGGATTCGCCTACGGAACCCTTCCCGGCCACCCCGAACAGGGAGAAGAGGCGTTCCTCGTCACGCTGGAACAGAACGGTGACGTCCGGGCACGGATCCGCGCCTTCAGCCGGCCGGCGACCCTGCTGGCACGGGCCGGCGGACCGGTCACGCGGCTCGTCCAGGCATTCGTCACCGACCGTTACGTTTCCGCTCTCCGGCACCTCGGGGTGACGGGTTGCTGAGATTCCGGTTCGAGTGCCGGCCGGTGGCACAGGTGGCCCCCATGATCCAGCAGGTGACTGCGCGGCGGTTTCCACCGGCCCGCACCGCGGTTGTCGAGGCCGGGCCTGTGGGATTGCTCGTCCGGGCGTCTCCAAGCGGGCGACGACATGGGGAACACCATCGGGGGCATCCAGCCGCCGCAGGGGCCGGGGCGCTACCGGGTCGGCCGCGAGGGAGCGCTCGGCCAGGAAGGACAGATCCATGCCGCGATGGCGGGGCGCAGCCGGGGAGGAGATCGACACCGGCGCCGGTCACCGGGAGCCCGGGCTGCCCGTTCTCGCAGATCGAGCAGACCACCGTGACGGTGATGCTGCAACGCTGATCAGGCGTCGACGTCCAGCCATTCGGTGACTTTGAGGACGGCGTCGCGAACGTTCTCGGCGTCGATGCGGACCTGTCGGCTGACCAGGGTGAACGGCAGTGCGCCGCCCGGTTTCGTGTCGACCTCGACTTCGTCGCGGTGGCCGCGGCGGCCCAGGTACCAGACGGTGTCGTCGTCGGCCCGCCGTCCGATGACCGGCAGTCGCTCGATCCGCAGGTCGGGAAAGACGTCTCGCAGGTTGGTGATCAGGTCGGTCATCATCATGGCCTCCAAGGGTGGAAACCCAGCCATGGACGACTACACCGTGTGGAGCGAACCGGTTCAGCCGGCGGCGACGAGCCGGTGGATCCGGGGTGGTACTCCAGGAGGAGTGGCGGCGTGGCGTCGACCCCGGCGATCAGAACCGGGCAGGGCACGGCTGGCCGGCGGGAGTACGCCGGTCCACCGGTCGATCGAGGCGAGTTCCGCGACCGCGTCGCTCACCGGCGGGAACAGGCAGGAACAGGCGGGAACAGGCAGGAACAGGCGGCCCACCGTGACGATGGAGACTTTCAGGAATCAAAATTCATCAATAGGCGTACGCATGAATCCGGGTCCTCGACATGCGCGTTGTGACCCGATCCGGGCACCGTGACGGCCGGAACCCCGAGCTGTTCCAACTGCTCATCGGAGTTCATCGGGTCGTGCTCGCCCCGCGCCAAGGTCACCGGCACCCGCACGCGGGCCACCAGTGCCGGCAGGTCGGGCGCACCCACCCCGAACGCGCGCGGGTCGAGCGCGAGCCGCCACTGGCCGTCCCGCTCGTGGACGCCCGCGAGTGCGGCCGGGTCGTCCTCGGCAAGCAGACCGGCCAGCCCGGAGACCCGCAGATACCGGGCGACCGCCTCCTCGCGGGTGCCGAACCAGGTGACCGGACGCTGCGCGAGAGCCTGCGCCCGGGCCAGTTCGCCGGCGGTCCAGACGGCCTTGACGCCGAGCCCGACGACCGCGGTCACCGGCACCCGGGCGGCCAGCGCCAAGGCCACGACGCCGCCGAGCGAATGGCCGAGAAGGACCGTGCGGCCGGGCTCGACGAGCGGGGCGACGGCTTCGGCGAGAGCGTCGAACGAGTACTCCGGCAGCGGCGGGGAGTTGCCGTGACCGGGCAGGTCCGGGGCCAGCCAGCGGCCCGGCCAGTGCTTCTCCAGCAGCGGAGACCAGGCCGACCACACGTCGCCGGTCGCGCCGAGACCGTGCAGCAGGAGCAGCAGCGGCTCGCCGGTGCCGCCGCCGTGCGCGCGAAGCCCCTCATCCATTCCCCGAAGTGTGCCACCGTCCCGTCCGTCGTTCGACCAGTGCGGCGGGGCTCGGCGCCCTTCTTCTGGTGCCTGGCCGGCGACATGGAGCTTCCGCGTTGACCATTCCGTGGGTCATCCTGAAGTCCGTGAGGTATCTGGAGCCGACCTCGCCCGTCATGGCACTGATGTGGATGACCGCGGTGGACCAGTGCCTCGGAACGGTCCGGCGCGACGGGGTATGGCGAGTCCGATGGGTCCGTGTCGACCCACTCGCCGATGCACCGGGCGTCCTGGTGTCGGCCCACGAGGACGACCTCGCGGTCGACATCCGGGCGCTTGAACAGCACGGCGTGCCGGAGTTGGTCGCGGCTGCGGACCTGCCGATGAACTTCGTCGCCCACGACGAGGCCGAAGCCTTGTCGACGGCTGAACGCGAGCTGGGCGCCAGGAAGGACCGGTGGGTGAATCATGCGGTCGAGGGCTGGGCCATCCTGTGCGAATGGCGAGGTCATGCCTAGGCACGAAGGCGCACCCGCCCCCGGCCGGGCTCAGCGGTGATCTCGAAGCCGTCGTCCAGCTGCATCAGCACTCGGCGCGGCATGCCACTGCGAGGTGGGGAGGCTGGCGGTGAGCTGAGTACGATGCGGTCAGGCGCCGCTCGAGTCGACGATGGACAGGCCGTGACCGCGCAACCGCCGCCGCTCCTCGGCGAGGTGGGCCAGCAGCCGCTCCCCCGAGTCCCGGCTGTGCGCGGTCAGCAGCGCCACCGCCCGCCCCGCGTCCCGCGCCTCGACCGCGGCGACGATCTCCAGGTGCTCGGCTCGGGACCGTACCCGCGACTCGGCGGTGTGCACGCCCAGCCAGCGCGTCCGGGCCAGCCGGGTGAGCGCGTCCACGGCCGCGGCGGCCAGGAACCGGTTGCCGGCCAGCCCGGTCAGCATGACGTGGAAGTCGGTGCGTTCACGCAGGTCGGCGGTGTCGTCCCGGGTGTCGCCGTGGGTCTCGGCCAGTGTCCGCAGCGCGGCGAGTTCCTCCGCTGAGGCGCGCTCGACGGCGAGGGCGACCGCGGCGGTCTCGATCGCCGCCCGGTACTCGACCACGGCCCGGATCTCGGTCATGTCGATCGCCGTGACCTGCCAGCCCGAACCGGCACGCTCAGTGAGGCCCTCTCCCTGCAGGCGCGACAGCGCGGCCCGGATCGGGGTGCGGGAGGCGCCGAGCCGGGTTTCCAGGCCGCGCTCGCTGAGCCGTTCACCAGGGACGAGGTCGAGCGTGAGGATGGCCGACCGGAGCCGCTCGTAGGCGTCCTTCTCACTGCTTGGACGGGTCATGCCTACTGGTATACCAGATTGGTATCCTGCTTCGGTATCCCAGGAGAAGGGGACCGTCATGCCGCACACCGTCCCACCCGCCGCCTGGCGGATGCTCGCCCTCTCGGTCGCCGCCCAGGCCGCCGGTGCCATGCTGGTCAGCACCCCGGCGTACCTCATTCCACTGCTGCATCTGCACCGCGGGCTGACACTCGCCGAGGCCGGGCTGTTCGCCGCCGCGCCGAACTTCGGGACGGTCTTCACGCTGGTGCTCTGGGGTGCGCTCGCCGACCGCTACGGCGAGCGCTGGGTGATCGCCGGCGGGCTGACCCTGACCGCGGGCTTCGCCCTGCTCGCCGCCGTCGCGACCGGCTATCCCCTGCTCGGCGCCGCGCTGCTGCTCGGCGGCGCCGCGTCGGTCAGCAGCAACGCCGCGTCGGGGCGGGTCGTGGCCGGCTGGTTCCCGCGGTCACGGCGTGGGCTGGCGATGGGCATCCGGCAGATGGCCCAGCCGCTGGGCGTGGCGATCGCCGCCGTGATCGTCCCGCCGCTGGCCGGGCACTTCGGCATCCCGGCGCCGTTCGTCGTCGCCGCCGTTCTCACCGCGCTGCTGGCCGCCGCGTGCGCCGTCGGCATCACCGACCCGCCGCGCCCACCGGCCACCGCGGAACCCGCGCCGAACCCGTACCGTGGCAACGGTTTCCTCGCCCGCATCCACGTGATCTCCGCACTGCTGGTGGTGCCGCAGTTCACCCTGGCCACGTTCGGGCTGGTCTGGCTGATCACCGGGCCCGGCTGGGCGCCGGGGGTGGCCGGTGCCGTCGTCGCGGCCTCCCAGGCGGTCGGCGCCCTCGGCCGGATCGCGGTCGGGCACCTCAGCGACAAGGTCGGCAGCCGGGTGCGGGTGCTGCGCTGGGTCGCGGTCTCCGGCGTCGTCGTGATGCTGGCGCTGGCCGCGGCGGACGCGCTGCACTGGCCGGTCGCGTCCGGCATCGTGCTGATCGCGGCGGCGACCGTCAGCGTCGCCGACAACGGGCTCGCGTTCACGTCGGTCGCCGAGGCGGCCGGGCCGGGCTGGTCCGGCAAGGCGCTCGGCGTGCAGAACACCGGCCAGTTCCTGGTCGCCGCGGCGGTCGGCCCGGGAATCGGCGCGCTGGTGGCGGCGGTCGGCTACCCGATCACGTTCGGACTCGTCGCGTTGACGCCGCTGGCCTCGATCCCGCTGGTCCCGCCCGCCGACCAGCACGCGGGGTGACCCCACCACAGTCGAGGCCCTTCCTCAGTACGTCGTGAGCACGCCCCGGCACCCCCGACGCCCCGCACGCAAGGCCGAGCCGCGAGTCCCGCGCCGACGGTCCCGCCTCCGGCCGGCCCTCACCGTGGTCGTTCGTGCCTCATGATCACGGTGAGGACCATCTGGTCAGCGCAGGAAGCCGGCGAGCCCGGTGAGGAACCGGTCGATCTCCTCCGGGGTGTTGTAGGGGGCGAGGCCGACCCGGAGCGCGGGGTCGGTCAGCTTCAACGCCCGGAACGGCTCGTAGGCGTAGAACGAACCGGCCGGCGCCAGCACCCCCAGCCCGGCGAGGTGGATCTGGGCCTCGCGGGCGTCGCGCCCCTCCAGCGTGATCAGCGTCGTCGGGGTGCGGTCGGGCGCCGTCGAGTGGACCGTGATCGCGTCGCCGAGCGAGCGCAGCCCCTCCTCCAGTCGCGCCCGCAGCGCCAGCTCGTGCTCGTGGATCGCCGCGAACGACGCGGCCAGCCGATCCCGGCGCGATCCGGGACCGGCCGGCGAACCACCGGCGCCACCAGCCGCCGGGGCCGGGCGGGAAACGGCGCGGGCCGAGACCGAGGCGGGAGCGGGGCGGGCCGAGACCGAGGCGACGGCGGCGAGGAAGTCGACGGCGGCGGTCGCACCGGCCAGCTGCTCGTAGGGCAGCGTGCCGAACTCGAAGCGCTCCGGCACCGCGTTCGTCGACGGCACCAGCTTGTCCGGCCGGAGCGTCTCCAGCAGCGCCGGCGAAGCGGCCAGCACGCCGCAGTGCGGCCCGAAGAACTTGTACGGCGAGCAGACGAAGAAGTCCGCCCCGAGCGCGTCCACGTCGACGAGGTCGTGGGCCGCGTAGTGCACCCCGTCGACCCAGACCAGCGCACCGGCCGCCCGGGCCCGCTCCGCGATCTCCGGCAGCGGCGGTTTCGTGCCGAGCACGTTCGAGGCGGCGGTGACCGCGACCAGCCGGGTGCGCTCCCCCGGCCGGTACGTGTCCAGATCGAGCGACGCGCCGTCCAGCTCGATCCAGCGCACCGTGACCCCGGCCTGTTCGGCGGCCTGGATCCACGGGCGCACGTTGGCGTCGTGGTCGAGCCGGCTGACGACGATCTCGTCCCCGGGCTGCCACGTCCTGGCCAGGTGGCGGGAGAAGTCGTAGGTGAGCTGGGTCGCGCTGCGCCCGTGCACGATCCCGCCGGCCGGCACGCCGAGCAGGTCGGCGTAGGCGGCGCGGAACTCGGTGACGACCCGGTCCGCGGTGCGCTCGGTAGTGCTGATCGTGCCGCGGTTGGAGATCGGCCCGGTCATCGTCGCGACGATCGCCTCGCCGACCGGACGCGGCGTCTGGGTGCCGCCCGGCCCGTCGAAGAAGGCCAGGCCGTGGTCGAGGGAAGGGAAGTGGGACCGCAGTGCGGCGACGTCGAGGACCATGGGCCCCAGTCTGCTATGCGGCGCGCGCGTCGGCCCACTCGTGGTCGACGGCGGCCGGCCGCTGGTGTCCGCATTCGATCACGGCACCGGCCTCGTCGGTGACCTTGGCGTAGCAGTCCCCGTACTCGATCCAGACCGACATGTGCTCGATGCCGGCGGCGCGGTCGGCCGGGTCGGTCCAGTGGTCGACGGTGAACGGCGACTCCGTGCCGGTGTAGTCGGCCTGGACGCGGAACTTCTCACCGGGCTTGAGCCAGCGGTCCTCACCGAGCGGCTCGAGCCACATGACGAGCCACCCGGTGCCGCTGTTCTTGATGTCCATCATTGCCACGCGCGTACTGTAGGGCCAGATTGTTGCAGGTAATAGCCCCGAGCCGGGATGTCGACGGCGATTCGCCGAGCCGCCCGGGTTCGTTCAGTCGATCCACAGTCGACGATGGCTGACCAACGGCCCAGGCCGGAAGCCGGTAAACGCGGGTGTGTCGCCGAGATTCAGGGCGAGGGCGGCCTTCTGAAGATTTTGTGCGGTGGCGGTCCCGTCCCAGCGCCCGGTGACCGCTCTGTGCTCGGCCGCCTGGATTGCCGCAATCTGCTCGGACGGGGTGAACGCGCAATGACCGCGCCGCGCGACGTAGGACTGCCGCAGCAGCGGAGTCCGCGCCTGCTCGGCGTACCGGTTCTCGTACTCGACCGGCGCCAGCTGGTCGTAGACGGTGTGCATGGTCAGCATCGGCACGTCGAGCCGCCCGGTCAGCGTGGAGCTGCGGGTCAGGTCGGCGACCGCGGCCCGGTCGGCGCGGGTCGAGGCGTGCCGGGTCAGGTCGGCCAGGTCGGCGCGCGGGTCCAGGCCCGCGGCGCGGTAAAGATCCAGGACCGTTTTCCGGTACGGCGATCGAGCCAGCAGCTCCGCATAGTTGACGCCGGTGTTCCAGGACGCGTTGCCACCGGCGCTGAGCTCGATGAAGTAGCGGGACGGCATGATGAACGGCGCCGCGGCGGTGAACCAGTCGAACTGGGCCTGTGCGATCCCTTCCGCGTCCGCGGGCGGCGTGGCCTGCGCCGCCGACCAGGTCGGCATGGCGAGCAGGGCGGTGCCGAGCGCGACCCGGGCCCGCCCGGCCGCCGTGCCCCGGGCGTCGGTCGCCAGGGACACGAGCCGGGCGGCGGCGGCCGCGCCGTCGGCCGGGGACGCGTAGCCGACCAGCCGGATGTCCTCGTCCGGGGCGAGCAGCCGCGCGAGGGCGTACTCGCCGTCGAGCTGGTAGTTGTTCAGGTCGATGCCGCCGCCGAGCAGCCCGCACGTGGAGACCGCCGCGTCCAGGCCGCCTCGGGCGTTCTCGGCTTCCTGCGTGCTGACCAGCCCGCCCATCGACTGGCCGTAGGCGATGGTGACCCGCGCCGGCCCGACGATGCCCTCGATGGCGGCGAGCGCGGCGAACTGGTCGCGGGCCGCGCTCTCGAGGGCCCAGAGCGATCCGTTCGGGTCGTAGGAGGAGCCGACGAGGCCGTACCCGCGGTCGAGCAGCGCCCGCTTCGCCTCCTCGCCCGGCGCGTCCGCCGCGGTCAGCGAGCCGAAGCCGTGGCTGAAAAGAATCAGGGTGCCGTGCCAGTCGGCGGGGATGTCGGCGATCCAGGTCGCGCCGTCCGGCAGCGAACCCGTGTAGTGGGTGTCAGCGGCCTGCGCCGGGGTTGGCCCGAGCAGGAGCGCGATCGACAGGGGCAGGGCGGCCAGGAGACGTTTCACGGCGGAACCTCCGGCTGAGCGCGGGGACGACGCCCCGGGGGACGAAGAGGACGGTCACGATCAGAAGCACGGCGTAGACCGCGTACGAGAGGACGCCCGGCGCGTAACCGGGCATGCCGGGTTGCGTGGCGAGGCTGGTCAGCGCCTGGACGACCAGCGTGATCAGGGTCGCGCCGAGGATCGCCCCGGCGATGCTGCCGAGGCCGCCGACGACGGCCATCACGACGTACTCGATGGAGAGCAGGACCGGGAAGGAGCCCGGCGCGAGGTAGCCGACGAAGAAGGCGTAGATGCCGCCGGCGAGGCCGGCGAAGGCGGCCGAGACGGCGAAGACCAGCAGCCGGTACGCGCCCACCGGCACCCCGCTGGCCTGCGCGGCGACCGGAGCGGTGGCCAGCGCGCGCAACCCGCGGCCGACGCGCGACCGGACCAGTGCCGACGCGACCACCGCGGTCAGCACGACGCCGGCCAGCACGAGGTAGGCGTAGTGGCGGTCCTGGTTCAGCTCGAAGCCGGGGACCGACAGGTAGGGCAGCCCCTGCAGGCCGATCGCGCCGCCGGCCCAGTCCGCGTCGCCGAGCACCGACAGCAGGATGAGCTGCAGGGCGAGCGTCGCGAAGGCGAGCTGGTGCCCGCGCAGCCGCAGGATCGGCACGCCGACGACGAGTGCCGCCAGAGCCGCCGCGACCGGCGCCGCGGCCAGCCCGATCAGCGGCGGGACGCCGTGCACGGCGAGCAGCCCGGCGGTGTAGGCGCCGATCGCGGTGAACGACGCCTGCCCTAGCGACACCTGCCCGGCGTAGCCCATCAGCAGCGACAACCCGACGACGGCCATCGCCGCGAGCCCGAGCAGGACGTAGACGGTGAGCTGCCCCGGCCCCAGGAACACCGGCACGATCGCGGCGGCGACGACGAACGGGACCCACTTCATGCCGTCTCCACCCGGGTCGCGCCGGCCCGCACGATCAGCACGGCCAGCATCAGGACCAGCGCCACCTCGGTCTGGTAGGACGTGCTGCCGTAGCCGCCGACCAGGGCCTGGACCACGCCGAGCAGCAGCCCGCCGGCGAGCGTGAGACCCGGCCGGGTCAGGTTGCCGAGGATGGCCGCGGAGAACCCGTTGACGACCAGCGCCACGTCGCTGTCGAACGTGACCTGCTGCACCGGTGTGATCAGCACCCCGGCGAGACCGCCGAGCGCGCCGCCGACCGCGAACGCGAGCAGCCCCATCCGGACCACGTCGATGCCGACGACGCGGGCCGCGTACCGGTCCTCGGCGGTCGCGGTCAGCGCCCGGCCCAGGTCGGTGCGGGCGAACAGCAGCGCGGTGCCGGCCAGGACCACGGCGGTGACGGCGGCGATCAGCAGGTAGTGGCTCTGCACCCCGGCGACGGTGCCGGACAGCCCCGGGAATGACCGCGGCTGATCACCCCAGAAGAGAATGTCGACGGCGTACGCGAACACGCCCAGACCCAGCGTCACGATCAGCGCCGACTGCGGGGTGGTGCCCGGCTTGCCCGTCGCGACCAGTCCCGTGAGCAGCCCGATCCCGGCCGCCAGCAGGACGGCCAGCCCCTCGGCGAGCCCGTGCGGCAGGCCCGCCGCGAGCAGCGTGGTGACCGTCAGCGCGGCTACCACCGCGAAACTCCCCTGGGCGAAATTGACCACCCGCGTGACCCGATAGACGACCACGAGTCCGCTGCCGAGGAGCGCATACGCGCACCCGACTCCGACCCCGGTGATCAGGTACTGGACAAGTTCGGTCATCACGCCTCCAGACCGAGGTAGGCGGCGGCGACCTCGGGACTGCCGGCCAGCTCCGCGGACGGGCCCTCGGCGACGACGCGTCCGGCCTCCAGGACGTACGCCCGGGAACAGAGATCCAGGGCCAGCCGCGCGTTCTGCTCGATGAGCAGCACCGCGAGGCCGTCCACGGTGTTGCGTTCGCGCAGGTGGGCGGCGAGACCGTCGACGATCTTGGGAGCCAGGCCGAGCGACATCTCGTCGATGACCAGCAGGTCGGGGCGGGCCATCAGCGCGCGGCCGAGCGCCACCATCTGCTGCTCCCCGCCGGAGAGCCGACCGGCCGGGCGATCACGCAGTTTCTCCAGCTCAGGCAGCAAACCGTAGATGTGCGCGGTGTCCCGCCGCCGTCGGCGCCAAGCCCCGAGCCGCAGGTTGTCGTCGACGCTCAGCGACCCGAACAGATGCCGGCCCTCCGGAACAAGAGCCACGTTCCCCCGTACGGCGACCGAGCCGCCCGCCGCGCGCAGGATCCCGCACACCGCGTTGACCAGGGTGGACTTGCCCGCCCCGTTCGGTCCGATCAGCGCGACGAGTTCCCCTTCGCCGACGTGCAGGCTCACCCCGTCGAGGGCGGTCGCCGCCTCGTAGCGGACGGTCAGGTCCCGCACCTCGGCGATCATCCGTGTCCGCCCAGATAGGCCGCGATCACCGCGGGATCCGTCCGCACCTGCTGGTAGGTTCCGGTCGCGATGACCCGGCCCAGGTCGAGAACGGTCACCCGGTCGGCGAGCCGGGCCACGAACGCGACGTCGTGCTCGACCAGCAGGATCGACATCCCCTCGCCGCGCAGATCCTCGATCAGGGCGGCCAGGGCCGACCGCTCCGGACCGCGCAGCCCGGACGCCGGCTCGTCCAGCAGCAGCAACCGCGGCCGCCCGCACAGCGCCCGGGCCACCTGCAGCGCGCGCTGCCGGCCGAGGGGCAGGGACTCGGCGGGCTGGTCGGCGAACCCGTCGAGGGCCACCCGGCGCAGGGCGTGGGCGGCCGCCGTACGGGCAAGAATTTCTTCTCGTCGATGGCGCGGCAGGCGCAGAACCGCGGCGAGTGGCCCGGCCGAGGTGATCGCGTGGGTGCCGACCATGGCGTTCTCGGCGACGGTCATGCCGTGGAAGACCGGGGCGTCCTGGAACGCGATGGCGATGCCCTGCCGCGCCCGCCGGTGCGGGGCGAGCCGGTCGATGCGCCGACCGGCGTAGGTGATCGTGCCGGCCGTGGCCGCGAGCTGGCCGCCGATCAGCTTGAACAGGGTCGACTTGCCGGCGCCGTTCGGGCCGATCACGGCGTGCGTCTCCCCCTCGCGCACGTCGAGGTGCACGTCGCGCAGCGCGTGGACGCCACCGAACCGGCGGGTGATGCCCTCGACCGTCAGCAGCGCGGTCACGCCGGCAACTTCTGCTTGGCCCAGTCCGTGGCGACGAACTGACCGTTCTTGACCACGTTGATCGAGATGTGGTCGGCGGTCAGCCCGGCGTGGTCGGTGGCACTGTACTTGTAGGTGCCGTTCGGGGTCAGCAACGTCAGGCCCTCGAACGCCGCGCGGATCTTCTCCGGCTCGGCGCTGTTCGCCTTCGTCACGGCCGCGGCCAGCAGTTTCACGCCGGTGTAGCCGTCCGCGGCGAATTGGGGCGGCGGATACCCGTACTGCGAGGTGAAGGGTTTCGAAAGCTCCTCGATCGCGGTCTTCTGCGGGCCGGCCGGCAGCGCGTCACCGACGACGGCGATGGAACTGGCGACGAAGACGCCCTCGGCCGCCGGCCCGGTCGGTTTGAGCCAGAGCGTGCTGGCCTGCGAGCCGGTGAACATCAGCGGCAGGCCAGCACCGGCGGTCGCGTACTGCTTGGCGAAGGCGACCGCGGGCGCGCCGGTCGACCAGACGGTCAGCGCCTGCGCGCCGGACGCCTTGACGTGGTTGAGAACCGCGCTGAACTCGGTGGTCGTCGTCTGGAACTCCTCGTCGGCGACGAGCGTGACCCCGTACTGCGCGGCCTTGCTCTTCATGCCGGCCGTCCCGGCGTTCGCATAGGAGCTGCGGGAGTCGTGCGCGACGGCGACCTTGGTGAAACCTTGCGCCTGGTAGTACTGCAGGATCCGGTCGGCGTAGGTGGCGGAGGTCGCCGGGACCACGAAGACGTCCGGATGGATCGGGGTGACCTGCTCGTCGGCCGGGGTGAGCGAGACGTACGGGATCTTCGCGCGGTCCACCTGCGGGATCGTCGCGAGCGCGGAGTTGGAGAACGGCGAGCCGATCACCGCGGCCACACCGCCGCCCTTCAACTCGTTGAAGCTGAGGACGGACTGCTCGGGCTGGCTCTTGTCGTCGCGGACGAGCAGCTCGACCTGCCGGCCGAGCAAGCCGCCGGCGCTGTTGATCTGCTGGACGGCGAGCTCGACGGCTTTCTTGTCCTCGCTGCCCAGGGGCGCATAGTTGCCGGTCAGCGACAGGATCGCGCCGACCTTCAGGGTTTTCGCACTGTCGCCGCTGTTGTCGCCGCTGCACGCGGTGGTCAGGAGGAGGAGCGCGGCGAGGGATGACAGGAGACGTTTCATGTCGCCCGCTTTCACTTTATTGATCAAGGCCGATGGATGCCTGTTCGTCGTCAAGTTAGGCGCGGATCTGACGCTGGTCAAGAAATTGCCCGACATCGATTCACATGCCGCCAACAGCGGCGGTAGCGTGCGTACGTGCGTTCGACCTCGCTCATGCTCACGTTCCTCGGCGACCACCTGCTCGACCGGGGCGTCTGCGTCTACTCCGGAAGCGTCATCGACGTCCTCGGCCGGACCGGGATCTCCGAGGAGGCCACCCGCTCCACCCTGACCCGGCTCACCGCACGCGGGCTGCTGCGCCGCCAACGGCACGGGCGGCGGATGTACTTCGGGCTGACCGACCGGTCCACCCGCATCCTGCGCGACGGATCGGTCCGGCTCTGGAAGACCGGCGCGGTCAACCACGACTGGGACGGGACGTGGACGCTGCTCGCCTTCTCGCTGCCCGCCGAACGCCGCCGGGAACGCCACGACCTGCGGGCCCAACTCGCGTGGGCCGGATTCGGGCCGGTGCAGGGCGGCCTGTGGATCGCGCCGGGCACGCCGGACGTCACGCCCGTCCTCGCCGACCTCGGCCTCGGGCCACACATCCGGGTCTTCCGCGCCTCGGCCGACCCGGCGACCGACATCACGGAGATGATCTCCCACGCGTACGACCTGCCGGCGCTCGCCGCCCGCTACACCGACTTCCGCCGGCGGTGGGCGTCACCGGCCTTCCCCGACGATCCGCTCGCCGCCAAACTGCACCTGGTCACCGACTGGCTGCAGATCATCCGCCAGGACCCGCGGCTGCCGATCCCGCACCTGCCCCCGGACTGGCCGGCCGCCACCGCCCAGGAACTGTTCTTCGACCTCAACAGCCGCCTCGCCCAACCCGCCGCCGAACTGGCCACCCCCCTGCTCGACACCGTCCCCGCCGACGACTGACGGCCTCGCCGGGAACGTGCCCTGTCCCGGGGCCGCGATTCTGTCGGAGGGTGCCGGTACGGTCCGGGCCGTGGGAGACGCATTCACGGTCTACTGGCCGCAGGATCGGTGGCTCGCGGCGCTTCACACGACCGCGCCGCTCGAAGTGCTGTTCGGCGGTCCGCACACGTCGCTGCCCAGCTTCGTGCGTGCCACCGTCAAGGCCGGGGACGTGTTGTACCCGATCGGCGTCTGGCAGCAGGTGCTCCACGTCTTCGGCCGTGCCCGGGTCCGCGAGATCACCGAGGCCGACGGGTCGGAGCGGGACCGGTTCCGGCGGTGGCGGTTCCTCGCACCGACCTGCACGACGGAGGTGGTGCACGTCGACGACGGCACCCGGATCCTCGGTGACCGAGCCGTGCCCGGCGCGACGCTGAAGACGATCACCTACCTGCCGCGGCGCGGGCCCCGGCCGATCAAACACGTCGACGACCAGGGGATGCTCACCCGGGCGCTCAGCGTGCAGGGCATCTACCGGCTGGCCCCGGAGTCGGCGGCCACGCTGGAGGCGCTGGTGACCGGTCCGGCGACCGCCCCGGGCCGGCTGCCACCGCGGCGGGAGTCCCGGTGGCGCCCGGTGCCGTCGATGGGAGCCGAGCCGCTCTTCTGACCTCGCGCGGCCGGTCGTGTCCGGCCGATCGCCTGAGCGAGGCGAGGTGCAGGTGGCGGGCCGCCATCAGGTGCCGTCGAGGTGGTGGACCGGGCCGGGACGCGCCGGCAACTCCGCTATCGCGTTCCGGGAGGTGTCGGCGGCGCGGGCGGCCGGCAGTGCACCGCCTGCGACTCCGCTACCGCATTCCGGAAGATGCCGGCGACACGGGTGGCGATCTCGGCGTCGGTGCCGGTCCAGAGAGTGCCGAGCCAGTCGCCGGCGAAGAGGCCGACCAGGGTCGGGGTGCCGTCGGCGGCCGTCGCGTCGAGCCACTCGCTGATGCAGGTCTGCGCCGGGCCGTGGACGCGGTAGTAGCCGTGCTCCGGCCAGAAACGCCGGTCGAAGCGGAGGATGACCTTCTCGACGCGCCCGGCGCCGAGGCGGGTCAGGGCAGCTCGGTGTGGCTCCGGCAGCGGCGGGTCGAAGGTGATCGCGCCGGCCGCCAGAACCGGCAGCGGCGCCGTGACGATGACGGCGTCGGCGTTCCTCGACCACTGCCCGCCTTCCGGATCGTCGCCGGACACCGTGACGCCGTCGTCGGCGATCAGGATGCCGGCGGCCGGTCGGTTGAGCAGGATGCGCAGGCCCTTCGCCAGGTGTTCGGTGAGCCGGCGGTAACCGCCGGCGATCCAGCGGTCGCCTTCGCCGACGCCCGGCTCGAAGCCGTGGCGGGCGCTCAGCCAGGACAGCGGGGCGCCGGTGTCCATGACGATCTCGGCGTCGACGAAGCGGTGGATCTCGGCCGGTGACCAGGGGGCCGGGTCCCGCAGCCAGTCGTCGAGAACGTCGGCGAGGCTCGCGTCCGGGGCGGCCGCGGCGAGCCGTTTACGCAGGTCGTCCTCGAGGCCGCCGGGGAACGGTTCGCCGGTCAGGACCGCCGGGTCGTCGAAGTCGGTGACGAACGTTCGCAGACCGAACCGCTCGGCGAGCCGGGCCAGGACGTTCTCGTCGTACTGCTGGAGCCAGTTGGCGCCCAGGTCGAACGCTCCACCGGCGACCTCGACGCCGGCGGTGCGGCCACCGATCCGGTCGCGTGCCTCCCAGATCTCGGCCTCGAGCGCGTGCTCGGCGAGCAGGCCCGCCGCGCCGAGCCCGGCCATCCCGGCGCCGACCACCACGACGGTGGCGTGACCCCGCTCGATCGCCTCGGCCGCGGCAGCCCGGCCCTGCTCGAACGCGCCGTGGGTCATCCCGGCGCGAGTCGGGTGCGTGGCCTCCCCCGCGATCCACAGCCGGTCGGACACCGGCCGGCCCAGGGCGATCCGGTCCTGTGGGGAGCCGTGACGGCCGATCAGACTCCACGAGCCGCGCGCCCACGGGTCCTCACCCCAGTGCGAGACCGCGGACCCGAGCAGCGTGACCTTGATCGACATGGGGCGGAGGTTATCAACGCTCCCACCCGGTTGCGCCAGGGGCTTTGACGGGGTCGCGCGCTCATGCCGTACGCGCGAATCGGGTTTTATGGGTTTTTGGTGTCGATCAGGGTGTGGGCGATCTCGCGGGCGACGGCGGTGATCTCGGCTTCGGTGGCCTTGAGGCCTCGGGCGGACATCAGGACGACGTTGATGCTGAGCAGCGCCGAGCGGACGCGCAGCGCCTCCTCGATCGGGGTGTCGGGGGCGATGAGCAGGTCGAACAGTTCGCCGAGGCGGTCGAAGGCGCTCTGCCGGCCCTGGTCGGAGTGCAGTTCGCGGACGACGTGCTGATTGGCCATGGCGAATTTCATCGCGGCCATGCCGCTGCCGGCGGTGAGTTCGATCATCCGGTCGGCGACTTTGGCGCGCAGGTCGGGGCCGGGGGGCTGTTCGCGGGTCCAGGTGACGAGTTCCGCGAGGGCGTCCATGTGCGCGTCGAAGATCGACCGGACGATGTTCTCCTTGCTGCTGTAGTGGTAGTACAGCGCGGCTTTGGTGATGCCGAGGCGTTCGGCGATCTCACGCAGGGACGTCGCCTCGTAGCCGCGTTCGGTGAAGAGTTCGATGGCCACCTTGCGGATCTCCGCTTTCGTGTCGCCGCCCCGCCGCTGCCCTGCCGTAGCCATCGCTGTCGGTCCCCTCTCGTTTGCCAAACTTACCGGGCGGCAAGTAGGCTACTGACCGGCCGGTAAGTAAGACTACCGAAAGAAGTCCGCCGTGACCCAACCCGCCCGCTTCACCCATCGCGAAATCATGGTGACCATGAGCGGTCTCGTGATCGCGATGCTGCTCGCCATGCTCGACAACATGATCGTGGCGCCCGCGCTGCCCACGATCGTCGGTGATCTCCACGGCCTGAACCACCTGGCCTGGGTGACGACCGGCTACGTGCTCGCCTCCACGGTCGCCACCCCGATCTGGGGCAAGCTCGGCGACCTCCTCGGCCGGCGCATCACGTTCCTCACCTCGATCGCGATCTTCCTGGTCGGCTCGGCGCTCTGCGGCATGTCGCAGAACATGGGCGAGTTGATCGGGTTCCGCGCACTGCAGGGCCTCGGCGCCGGCGGCCTGATGGTCGGCGTCATGTCGGTCCTCGCCGACATCGTCCCGCCGCGCGAGCGCGGCAAGTACCAGGGCGTGATGATGGCCGTGATGCCGGTCGCGATGATCGGCGGCCCACTGGTCGGCGGCTTCATCACCGACAACCTGAACTGGCGCTGGGCGTTCTACGTCAACCTGCCGCTCGGCGTCGTCGCGCTCGCCGTCTGCTGGTTCGTCCTGGCCAAGCTGCCGCGCGGCGCCGGCCGGGCGACCATCGACTGGTTCGGTGCGGCGCTGCTCAGCGTCTGGATCACCGCGCTCGTGCTGATCACCACGTGGGGCGGCAGTGAATACGACTGGGCCTCCCCGCAGATCCTCGGCCTGACCGCGCTGACCGTCGCCGCGTTCGCCGCGTTCGTGATGGTCGAGCGCCGCGCCAAGGAGCCGATCATGCCGCTGTCGGTGTTCGCCAACCGCAACTTCGTGCTGGCCGGCGCGCTCAGCCTGATCGTCGGGTTCGCCATGTTCGGCGGCATCACCCTGCTGCCCCAGTTCCAGCAGTACGTGCAGGGTGCCTCGGCCACCAACAGCGGCCTGCTGCTGATGCCGATGATGCTCGCCGCGATGACGGTCTCCCTGATCGGCGGCCAGGTGATCACCCGCACCGGGCACTACCGGGCGCTCCCGATCATCGGCACCGTGCTGATGGCCGGCGGCCTGGCCCTGTTCGCCACCATGGACACCGGCACCTCGCGGACCACGACCGCGCTGTTCATGGTCGTGCTCGGCGCCGGCATGGGCTGCCTGATGCAGACCACCATGCTGATCGCCCAGAACAGCTCGCCGCTCAACGCGATCGGCGCCGCCACCGGCGCGGCCACCTTCCTGCGCAACATGGGTGGCTCGCTCGGCGTCTCGCTGCTCTCGACGCTCTACATCAACACGCTGCTCGACTCGTTCACCGGGAGCGCCGGCCCGGCCGCGGCCGGAGCGACCGGTGCCGGATCGGCGGCGGCGATGACCCCGGCCATGCTGCGCGCCCTGCCCGAGCCGATCCGGCACGCCTTCCAGACCGGGGTGTCCGACGGCGTCCACAACGCGTTCGTCTGGGCGGCGATCGTGGCGGCGGCCGGGATCATCGTCTCGCTGTTCATCAAGCACGTGCCGCTGCGCGGTTTCGCCGACGCGCCGAAGCCGGAAGCCGTGGAGGCCGAACTGCAGACGGCTTAGGCCAGCTCCCGCACCATGCGGGTGACGGTGTCATAGGTTCTCGCCGCGGCGAACTGCCCGCGATCCCGACCGGCCGGGATCGCGGGCGTCGTCGTCCCCGGGAACCGCAGGGCCAGGCTGACGTGCGGAGTCCACTCCTGCGGCGGCGGCCAGGCGTCCGGCAGCGCCGACCGGATCCGGTGGTGCAACTCGCGCAATTCCGGCGTCGGGACGACCTCCCGGACCAGCGCCCGGCCGAGCCTCCGCACCGGCCCCAGCTCCGCGACCAGCGGCAACGTGAGCGACGGCAGCCCGGTCAGCGACGGCGCCCGGATCACTGTCAGGTGCGGGCGGTTGGTCGGGTGCGGATGATCCGCCAGGCTCGGCAATCCGGCATTTCTCAACCAGGACCATTGCCGCCGTACGGCGTCCTCCAGCTCCTGATCGAGAAGCAGCTCGACGGTGTGCACGTCAGAACGCGTAGCGCACGTGGAGATACGGCGTGCGCGTGGCGATCACGTCGAGCAGCGCGGCGACGTGACGACCCTTCTCGCCGGTGCGGTAGCGGACGTTCCACGAGCCGTTCTGCGAGCGTTTCGGCTGCTGCAGGTCGGGGCGCCAGATCAGTTCCTCGGCTTTCGGGTGCCAGCCGAGATTCACCTCGTGCAGGTCCCGATTGTGGGTCAGGAAGATCACCTCGGCGGCCAGCTGCTTCTTGGCGGCCGGGCCGACTCCGGCGTCGAGCTGGTCGAGCAGTTCCGCCCAGTCCGCCAGCCAGCCGTCCCGCACCACGACCGGGCTGAAATTCACGTGCACCTCGTAGCCGGCGGCCACGAAATCGTCGATCGCCGCGATCCGCTCCGCGATCGGTGAGGTGCGGATGTCGAGGATCTTGGCGTCGCGCTGGGGCATCAAGGAAAACCTGATTCGCGTACGGCCCTGGGGGTCCCGGTCCAGCAGGTCACGGTTCACGTGCTTGGTCGCGAACGACGCCTTCGCGTTCGGCAGCCACCGGAAAAGGTCCACCAGGTCGTAGACGTTGTCGCTGAGCCGGGCGTCGACGCTGCAGTCCGAGTTCTCGCCGATGTCGTAGACCCAGGCGGCCGGATCGCACTCGTTCGGGGTGGACTTGACTCCCTGTTTGTGGGCGTGCCTCGACACGTACGCGCAAATCTTGTCGATGTTGGCGAAGACCGTGATCGGGTTGCTGTATCCCTTGTGGCGGGGCACGTAGCAATAGGCGCACGCCATGGCGCAGCCGTTCGCGGTGGACGGGGCGATGAAATCGGCGGAACGCCCGTTCGGCCGCGCGGTCAGCGTCTTCTTGACACCGAGGACGAGGGCTTCGCGTTTGATGCGGACCCAGCGGTTGACGTTCGTCTCGTCGCCGTAGAGCTCGGGGATCCGGTGGTGGCTCTCCACCTCGACGCGTTCCGCATCGGGGAAACGGGCGAGGATCTCCTTGCCGCGCGGCAGCTCCGCGGCGGCCGGCTCGACGTAGATGCGGCGGATGTCCAGGAGGTCCATGACCGGTCAAGACTATCCGCCGCATCCCGGCTCGTCAGGAGCGGTACACGCCGAACTCGTAGAGCGAACAACCGTAAGAAGTAGCTCTCGCGGTGCTGGCGACCCGGACGTAACGCCCGGAACCGGAGACCGGGAGCGTGTCGGAACCACCGTCGCCCGCGTACGCCGGCAGCTGCGGCCCGTTCGTCCCGGCCGGCTGATAGGTGGAGGCGGTGACGGGAGCTGTCCGTGTAACCGGCCTTCTTCCGCAGGTCGGACGGCTCGTCCGGCACCCCGTTGGCGTCGTTCGGCACCTCCCACTCACCGGCCGGCCCGCCCTCGGTGAGGATGTACGGCTTGGTGTGCCCGCCCGCGACCCAGTCCCGTTTGACGGTGTCGATCGCGCCGTACGAGTTGACCGCGGTCTGAATCTGGTACGACTTGGCATAGGCGCCTTCCACTGCAGCGTGACCCTGCTGATCGTGGCGGTCACGCCCAGGTCGACGCGAACCACTGCGGGTCGGCGAACCGGCTCGACCAGCGGGTGGTGGCGTTGCCGTCGAACGCCTTGTCCGGGCCGGCGTTACCGCCCTCCTGCGAGGAAGCGGTGGCCGGCCTGCCCTGCGAGAGCAGCGTGTCGGCGGCGCGCGCGGCTGTGGTGACGGCGACCGCGGCGAGACCCGGCAGCAGCGCGAGGACCGCCGCGGCGACAGGTCGGCGCCGAGCGGGCGCGAGTGGCTGACTCATGATCACACCCCGACGGGGAAGGTGGTTCCGGAAACATGGAAAGCGCTCTCCAAGAGAAGGTGATTGTTTCGCTTATGTTGCCGACGGTCAATACATACCATTGACACAACTGGTTCCGGAACTGCAAGCTCCCGCTCGTGAAAGCGAATCCCCACCTACTCGCCGCCGCCCTCGCCCTCGGACTCACCGCCTGCGGCACCCCTGACCCGCCCACCCCACCGGCACCCACCACCCCGGCGTTCGGCGGCACCGACGCCGCATGGATCGAAATCATCATCGCCATGGACGAAGAACTGCTACCCCTGCTCGACCTCGCCCCCAGCCACGCCGGCTCCGGAAGCCTGAAAGCCGCATCAGAGCAGGTCAGGGCGTTCACCAACGACGAACTCGGCACGCTGCGGCAACTCCACGCCGAAGCCGCGCTGCCCGCGGAGAACCCGCACAAAGGGATGCCGATGCCCGGCATGGTGACACCGGCAGTGCTCGCCTCCGCCGAGGCGCTGAGCGGAAAGGCATTCGACGAGGTGCTCACCAACAGCATCCGGGAACATCTGGAGCAGGGCCAGAAGCTGGCCGCCGGCGAACTGTCCGCGGGCACAGAATCCCGGACCAAGGAACTGGCAGGCCGCATTATCGAGACCCGCAAGTCCACCCTGAAGAACCTGCCAAAAGATTTCTGACCAATTTCAAGAAAACCGTTATCGAACCTCGCCCGCGACGTCCCCCCACCCCAAAACAGTCCCCGCCGCTCCCAGGGGGGCGATCCCTGTGCCAGTGTGACCGACGGTGGCGATCTTGGCCGGGTGGCCTGTGGACAGAGCGCCAGTGTGGACAACCCTGCGGCCGGCATCGGATGTGCCGGCAGCGGCTCGGGTCGCCGGGCGATTCGCCGGGAAGGCACCCCGGCCAGGGACAGTCGGTGCTGACGCCCGGCGGCGGGGCGGGCGGTGCCGCACCCCCGGCCGGGAGCAGTCGGTGCTGACGCCCGGCGGCGGGGCGGGCGGTGCCGGCACCCCCGGCCAGGAGCAGTCGGTGCCGGCGCCCCGGCCGGGGGTGGAACGGAGTGGGACGCTTACGGCGTACCCCGGTCAGCGGTTCAGGGGAGTTCGTAGTTTTCGTTGAGGGCGGCCCCACGGTCGGGTTTGTACTGGTCGAAGCCTCGCGGATTGCACTGCAACCCGCCGTTGATGCAGTGGGTGGTGAGCGCCGCCAGCACCGCCGGGTCCCAGGCGTTGTAGACGTCGTAGTGGAACGAGTAGCCCCGGCCGCTGGCGAAGTGGACGCCGGACATGGTGCCGCTGACCGGCCACGCCATCTTGAACTCGATCATCGGGACGGCGACCGGGTGGGAGGCCGGGCAGACGCCGACGATCGGGTACGCCATGTGGCTCTTGTGGTCGGGTGTGTCCAGGTGCAACCCGTCCCAGCAGCTCGGGGCCTGCAGCCGGACGTTGAGCTGGGACCCGGCGACGCACGTGGCCGGAATGTCCCAGTTGCGAGTGGAGTCCCCGCATTCGAAGCCTTCGACGGCGCCCGGGTTGTTGCGGAACTCGTCGATGGTCGCGCTCGGGCTGCCGACGACGTAGCGCAGGCCGGGCGGGAACGGCCGCACGCTCGTGTAGTCGATCACCCCGCTCTTGTAGTAGATGACCTGCGGCCCGTCCGGCTGGACCGGGGTGTCGCCGTTGAGCAGGGTCGGCATCCAGTAGCCGGTGCGGTCACCGGGTGTGATGCACGATGTCGTGCCGGCCTGTAGTGACGCGAGGGTGGTGGCCGCGTTCGTGGTGCGGTTGCCCAGGAACGTGTGGGAGTGCGACGCGCCCGGCAGGTTCGGGAGGACGATCGGGTCGTCGTTGAGGTTCGTCCGGCTCACCGAGCAGTTGGCCTGGAACTCGCGGTGGGTGACGGGCGGGTTCTGTGCGGGCGGGACCTTGGTCGACGGGACGACGCCGGTGACCGGCGGGTTCGCCGTCACGTAGCCGGGGCCGTCGGTGGGCGGCGTGACCGAGGACGTTCCGTAGACCTGGAATTCGTACAGGGAGTAGCCGTAGCCGGTGCCGCGCTGCGTGCCGTACATCCGGACGTAGCGGCCGGATCCGCTGACGGCGAGGGTCTGATCGCCGCCGGTCGACGCGCTGGTGCTGTAGACGGTGGTCCAGCTGTTCCCGTCGGGTGAGGTCTGGATCTGGTACGCCTTGGCGTACGCCGCCTCCCACTGCAGTCTGACCTGTGTGATCGTGGCGGTGGCGCCCAGATCGACGCGCAGCCACTGCGGGTCGGCCCACTGGCTGCCCCAGCGGGTGTCGGAGCGCCCGTCGACCGCGGCGATGGCCGGGGACTCGCCGTTCTCGGTGGACGAGGCGAGCGCCGGCCGGCCCTGGGACAGCAGCGTGTCGGCGGCGTAGGCGGACGGGGTGACGGTCAGCACGGCGCTGACCAGTGCCAGCGTCGCGAACGGCGCCAGCAGGGTTCTCTTGTGCACGGGGGATCTCCCGACGCTTGGAGGACGGAACGCTTGGAGAGCGCTTTCCAGTCTTCGAGCGCGTGGGCACGTACGTCAATGGTCTGGGGTTCCGGAACGTGGCGAATCGCCCGTCGCGAGGCAGCGGCGGAAAGCGCTCTCCGCCCGTGCTATAAACACGGGCATGCAGAGCCAGCGGCTACCGACGCTCGAGGACGTAGCCCGCGTGGCCGGCGTCTCGCGCGCCACCGTCTCGCGGGTCGTCAACGGCGTCCGCAACGTCGACCCGCAGCTGCACGAGGTGGTGTGGAGTGCCGTCGAGCAGACAGGTTACGTGCCGAACCGCCTGGCCCGATCACTGGTCACCCGGCGCAGCGGCACGGTGGCCCTGATCGTCTCCGACTCCGAGACGCACGACGACGACCCGTTCATGAGCCGGTTCTTCGTCGATCCGTACTTCGGGCGGGTGGTCGGCGGCCTGATGAGCGTGCTGCGACCGGCCGGAATCCAGCTGGGGCTGCAAATGGTCGGCGTCGAGGGGCACAAACGCCTGGTCGGCGACCTGCGCAACGGTCAGGCGGACGGCGCCGTGGTGCTGTCCCTGCCGGCCCGCGACCCGCTGCCCGGCCTGCTCGCCGACGCGCGGATCCCGGCCGTGCTGATCGGGCGCCCGGCCGAGCCGGTCCCGATCAGCTACGTCGACCTGGCCAACGAGACCGGCGCCGCGTTGGCCGCCGAGTGCCTGGTCGCGCGGGGCTGCCGGCGGATCGGCATGATCTCCGGCCCGGCCGGCGTGCCGGCCAGCCAGGACCGGATCACCGGGTTCCACCGCGCGATGGCCCGGCACGGGCACGCCTGGGTGCCGTCGGCGGCGGGCAACTTCACACAGGAGAGCGGCGAACGGGCCATGCGCACCCTCCTGGACGAGCGGCTCGACGGCATCTTCGTGGCGAACGACCTGATGGCGCTCGGTGCGCTGCTGGTGTTGCGGGACGCGGGCCGGCGGGTGCCGGAGGACGTCGCGGTGGTCGGTTTCGACGACAGCAGCGCGGCGCTGGCGGCCCGGCCGACGCTGACGACCGTGCGGCATCCGCTGGAGGACATGGCGGCCGAGGCGGCGCGACTGCTGATGGCCCGGGTTGAGGATCCGGCGGGCCGGGTAAGTTCGGTCATATACGAGCCGACCCTGGTGGGCCGCCAGTCGGCGTGATCGATGCGTACTGTGACGTCTCCGATACTTCCGAAAACCTATAGGCCCAGTATAGATTTGGGCCGGTCGTCGGAAAGGACACCTCACATGACCATCTCGCAGACCCCCGCGGCCTTCGTGACCAACCAGGACCTGGACCCGATCCGCCTGCGCCGGGCCTTCGGCGTCTTTCCCAGCGGGGTCGTCGCCGTCGCCGCCTCCGTCGACGGCCGGCTCGTCGGGCTCGCCGCCAGCTCGTTCACCTCGGTCAGCATCGACCCGCCGCTGGTGTCCTTCTCCATCGCCAACACCTCGAAGACCTGGCCCGACCTGCGCCGCGCCGGCCACCTCGGGGTCACCGTGCTCGCCGCGCACCACGGCGCGATCTGCCGCCAGCTCGCCGGGCCGGTCGAGCATCGGTTCGACGGCATCCAGGCGTCGGTCAACGAGGACGGCGCGGTCACCATCGACGACGGGCTGGCCCGCTTCGACACCTCGATCTACCGCGAGGTGGAGGCCGGGGACCACACGATCGTGCTGCTCCGGCTGCACGGGGTGGACCACCCGGCGGACCAGGCCGAGGAACTCGGGCCGCTGGTGTTCCACCGCTCCTCGTTCGGGCGCCTCAGCCTGGACTGAGAACAGCCCTACCTCAGTACGCCTTCTCGGCGCGTCCCGCCACCGGCCGGCCGCTTCGCTGCTGAACGATCCGGGCCAGTGGCGTCCCGGAAACGTTCAGGCCCCCGGCACGCCGGACTCGGCCGTCGCGCCCAGCGGCCGTACCGTCGCCGGCACCAGCACGTCCACCCGAGAGTCGCCGGTCCACGGGATCAACGGCCGGGACCGGAACAGCGGACGCAGATCCATCGGCACCAGATGCGCCAGCTCGGCCGGGGTCACCCCGCGCTCCCCCGCGTTCAGCTCGGAGAGCACCACCCGGGCCAGGAACGCCACGTCACCGCTGTCGGTGTAGAGCCGGTCCGCCACCCGCGCCAGGAAACGGCGGCAGTCGACGATCTCCACGATCCGGTTCGTCTCCGGCACGGGCAGGGCTCGCCGGAGTTCCTCCGGCACATTCAGAATCAATCGGCGGTACGCCGTGGCGGGGAGCAGTTCGCTCAGCACACCGAGCACCGTGGCGGTCACCCGGCGGCTCTCGTTGCGGCCGTGCAAGCGGCCGCTCTCCTGAATACGGGTCAGCAGGTCATGCTGGTCCATCGGTCGTGCCTCCTCGCGCCCCGATCACGGCCTTCCCGTGCCGGGGCGCACCGGGGTACCCGGAGGTTTGCCCTCCAAACGGCACTGTCGGGTACTTCACCGAAAAAGGGATCATCCCGAGCGGATGGCCCCTTCTCCTGTCAGACCTCGCGCGATGGCCGCTGATGATCTCGCCCACGGCACCGCCCGCCCCGTCCGGCCGCACGCGACGTCGGCACTGCACCCGGCCGGCACGCAAGGCGCGGCCCGGGCCACAGCGGAGCGCGGGGCTCGGGTCCGCAGCGCGAGGGCGCGCAGCGCGAGGGCGCGCAGCGCTGGGGCTCGGGTCCGCGGAGCACGGGGCGCGGGGGCGCCGGGGCGCCGCAGCGCCAAGGCGCGGCGGCGCCGCGTTCGGCTGGCGCGGACGGGCGCGGGGCGGGAGGCCGACGCGCATGACGCGCCGGAGCGGGATCAGCCCTCGACGCCGGTGGCGGTGTGGGGCGAACCCACGGGCTTGGACTGGGAGGAGCCTCGCTGGCGCAGGTAGATGGCCAGAATCGCCATCGACGCGACGGCGAGGAGTTCGGACTGCCAGTTCTGCAGGGTGCGGTTCCAGAAGTCGGGCTCGGTCAGGTACTGCGGCCACGAGACCGGGTCCTCCAGGTTCCCGAGCTGCTCCTCGTTGAACGCGGCGTGCCCCGCGATCGACTGCCCGAGCCACGAGAGCAGGAAGATCACGCCCATCACGAGACCGAGCGAGTTGGAGTACAGCCACAGACGGAGTCCGCGTTCACGGGCCCACTTCGGCGAGTCCTCACCGGCGTACATCCCAATTTTTTGATCCCGATCCGATTCCCGGCCGGCTTTGCCGAGCTCTTTGGACTCGGGCGAGCCCTTCTGCAGCAGCCACACGGTGAACCAGATGTAGAGGAAGAACTGCAGGTATTCGGACTGCCAGTTCTCCAGGACGTCGGCGCCGAAGCTGGCCGAGGTGAGGTAGCGGCCGAGGGTGATCGGCGGCAGGCCTTCGACGAGTTGCTGCTGGTTGAAGTCGGCGTGCCCGGCCAGGGCCTCACCGATCAGCACGATCAGGAACAGTCCGCCGAAGACCAGTCCGAGCGAGTTCTCCCGCAGAAAACGCCTCATCGGTGCAACACCCCCAGCGCGGTGAAGTAGACGAGCCCGGCCGTGATCACGAGCAGGAGCAGGATGAACAGTGCGCGCATGGTCAGCTCCCCTGCAGGGTGCAGTCGTACGGCCCGTCGCCGTCGGGGGTGCAGCCGGCCGCGACGACGCGCCAGCCGGACGGGAAGACACCGAGGAAGAGCGTGCCGGTGGAGAGTGTGACCTGCGCCCACTGTCCGTAGACGGAGGTGCCCGCGACCGGGCCGGGCGCGGGCAGGTCTTCGTCGAGGATCGCTTCCGGACACGGCTTGCCGGCCTGTTCCTCCAGTGCGGAGGTGGTCCTCGGGGCCAGGTAGGAGCAGGCGAGCGCGCCGTCGTGCCCGGCGGCGGCGTCGAGCAGGCGGGTCGCGACGGTGGTGGCGGCCTCGGCGCGGCCGCCGGCGTCACCGCAACCCGCGAGGACGAGCAGAGCGGCCGCCATGATCAGCGTGCGTTTCATGGCGGCACGCATTCCCCGCGGGGCCGATTTTCAATCGGTGAACCATTTTCGACCTGGCAACGGGCCCGAGGCTGCCGGGCCGCTGATCACCGGCGGCACTGCGGGCCCTGGAATCAATCGACGCTGAGACCCTTTTCGCTGCCCTTTTTGATCTTCCGGTCGTCGCGCAATTCCAGGAACGGCTCGTCGGTCGGATCGTGTCCGGCCGCGATAGCGCGGCCACGTTCCAGTTCCGCGTCGAGCTCGGCGCCGAGCAGAATCGCGATATTGGTGATCCACATCCACACCAGGAATGCGATCACGCCGCCCAGCGTGCCGTACGTCTTGTTGTAGTCGGCGAAATTGGCCAGGTAGATCGCGAACGCCACGGACACCAGGATCCAGAGCACGACGGCGAACAGCCCACCGGGGCTGACCCAGCGGAACCCGCCGGTCCGCGCGTTCGGCGACGCCCAGTAGAGGATCGCGAACATCAGGCTGACCAGGATCAGCAGCACCGGCCACTTGACGATGCTCCAGGTGGTGACGGCCGCGTCGCCGAGCCCGATCCGGTCGCCGACGAGCCGGGCCAGGTCGCCGGTGAAGATCACGATGGCGGCGGAGAGGATCAGCATCACGCCGACCACCGCGGTCACCGCGACGCGGATCGGCAGCGTCTTCCAGATCGGTCGGCCCTCCGGCACGTCGTAGACGGCGTTCGACGCGCGCATGAACGCGGCGACGTAACCGGACGCCGACCAGAACGCGACGAGCAGACCGAGGATCGCGGCGAGCCCGGCCGCTCCGGGGTCCTTGACCTGGGTCAGGACGGTGTCGACCAGTTGCTGCAGCTGTGCGTTCGGGGCGAGCTGGCGGGCGGCGTCCTGCACCACCTTCTGGCCGTCGTCGCTGAGCATGCCGAGCAGCGAGACGATGACCAGGATGCCCGGGAAGATCGACAACACCCCGTAGTAGGTCAGTGCCGCGGCCCAGTCGCTGAGGTTGTCGGCCGAGAATTGCTTGACGGTCCGGCGCAACGCCGCGAACAGTCCCCGGCCGCGCAGCTGCGCCGGGCTGTCCGGGCCCGCTTCGGGCGGGACGGTGGACAGCCGCGTCGGCTTGTCCTCGCCGGTGCGGGTGGTCGCGGCCGCGTCGACGCCGGTCTCGTGGTCACGGCGGCTCATGGTTCTCCTCCGGGGATGCGGGTAAAACCGATGCTGCCCGCCGGGAGTCACCGGCGGGCAGCAGGGGTGTTTCAGGAAGCGGCTTGCCGGGTCTGTTCCTTGGCGCGGTGCGCCGAGTCCTGAGCCTGCTCCTTGGTGGCCTGCACGGCCTCCTGAGCGGTGCCCTTGACCTCCTGCGCGGCGTGCTGGACGGTGCCGGTGAGCTCGTCCTTCACCTCGGCCGCGACCTCCTTGACCTTGTCGGTCAGGTCGCCGCTGTTCTCCTTGAGCTGCGCACCGGCCCGCCGTTCCACCTCGGTGACCGGGAGCAGGCCGGCGGCGAGCATGCCGACGCCGAACGCGATGACCCCGGCCGCGATCGGGCTGCCGGCGGTCTGCTGGGCGACCATGCGCGGGGCGCTCTTCACGGCGCCGGCCGCGTCGTGGGTCTTCTCGCTGACGGTGTTGCCGAGCTGCGATGCCTTCTCCTGGACGGTGCCGGCCGCCTCGTGCAGGGTGCCGGACGCCGACGAGGTGGTGTCACTGACCGCGTGCCGGGCGTGATCGGCGCTTCCCATGACCTTCTCCTTCACCGCGGTCCACCGCCGCGCAGCGACTCGTTTCGGACTGGTCTTCTCGGCGAGCAGGTCGACGTCGCGGGTCAGCGACGCGCGGGTCCGCTCGATGTCGTTCCTCAGCCGGTCGGGTTCTTCAGCCATTGCGCGTCCTCCTTGATCGTGTCGACGGTGCGCCGCGGCATCGGGTCCACGGTCTTGAGCCTCTTCTTGCCGTTCGTGTAGAGGACGGCGCCGATGATTCCCCAGATCGCGGCCACGATCAGGGCGGCCCAGCCGGCCGGCATGACCGCGTCCAGGCCGTAGACCGCGGCGAAGCTGAGCAGCAGCAGGGCCAGGTAACCGGCGAAGCCGGCGCCGCCGAGCATCCCGGCGGCCTTGCCGGCCTTCGCCGCCTCCTGCTTGATCTCCGCCTTGGCCAGCTCGACCTCCTGGCGGAACAGCTGCGACAGGTCGTCGCTGATGTTGCCGATCAGCTCACCGATCGAGGTCTGCTCGACCTGATCGGAGTGATCCTGCGAGTAGGGGGTGGTCACGGCCGCGGCTCCCGCGTCCCGATCGGGTACTCCTCCTCGACCAGCAGCGGCGTGCCGGTCCCGGTGCCGATGTAGTCGGCGCCGGCGCCGGTGGTGGCGGCGTAGTCGGAGCCCGGGGCGGTCACCGGCGGCACCACGGGGGTGGTCAGCGGTGCCGGGGTGGGAGCCGGGGTCGGCGCGGCCGAGTAGGCGTCACCGACCGGCTTGCTGTCGGTGCCGGACTCGGCCTTGGCGATGCCCTTGCCGAGACGTCCGACGACGAACCCGGCCGCGAGCGCGGTCGCCAGGAACGCGCCCGGACGACGCCGCGCGAAGTCCTGCACCTCGGCGAGCACGCCCTCGGGCCCGTTGCGGTCCAGGTAGTCGGCGAGCTGACGGCCGCCGTCGGCGACCCGGGACACCACGGCCGCGGCGGGGGTGCCGGACCGGTCGCCGCGCATCTCGTCGAGGTGGTCGGCGGTCTCCCGGATGCCGCTGACCAGCCGGTCGTTCTGCGAGCGGGCCTGCTCGCTCAGTTTGTCACGGACCTCGCCGGCCACGTTGCGGGCCTGCGCGCCGACCTCGGCGGTGACGCGCTGCGCCTGCTCCTTGGCGGTGTCCTTCACTTCGTACGCTGCCTGGCCGGCCGCCTGCGTACCTTCCGTGGCGACCTGCTTCGCCGTCGAAGAGTGGGCGCCGATGCTCAGATCACTCACGATGCCTCCCTGTAAGCGGGTCATTCGACAACTCGAATGCCCACCGGCAGGGAGTTCAATCCGGCTTATTTTTGGCAGTTCTCACGACGTACTAAATGGAGTGGTCTTTGTTTTTCGGGGTATGTGTCTCCGCTTTATCCGGCGACCCGGCGACGTGCCTCGGCGGTCAGAATGTCCGCCGCCCGGGCGAGTGCATCCAATCTGGACAGCGTCTTTTCTGAGGTGGGAGCGAGGACGTCGTCATTCTTGCCGACGATCCAGTCGCCCGCGGCGAAGAACGTTCCGGCCTTCACCTCGTCGAGCCGGGCGATCACCTGATCGGTGAGGAGCAACCGGCCCTCCTCCGAGCTCTCCTTGCGGCGGTCGCCGAGCGCGCGCATCGAGAGCAGCGGCAGCCCGGCGGTCGGGTGCCGGACGGCGAACGCGGTGCCCGGCGAGCCGCCCGTCTCCGCGTACTCGAAGACGTGGAACTCGCGGCTGTTGCGCTGCCCCGACGCCAGGTAGGCGGCGCCGGGCGAGCCGGCGTCGAGGATCGGCAGGCCGAGCCGGGTGATCAGATCGGCGTCGCGGCGCTGGAACGTCGTGGCGTGCGCGGCGGCGAACCGGGGCCGGCCGCGGCGCACCCGGACGCTGGAGACGATCCAGGCCAGGCCCCAGAAGAAGAACAGTGCGCCGGCCAGCGAGACGATCGTGCCCCAGACCGGGTGATCGGCGAGGACGAGGCTGACGCCGCCGTAGAGGGCCGCGGCGCCGATCACCGTGCAGACGATCCGGGCCCGGATCGGTGCCTGCGGCTCAGTGACGCCGAGCGGTGCGGGCCGGGTGGCCGGCGGGGCGATCGGCGTCGCCGGGCTGCCGGCCGAGGCTCGCCGGTAGTCGTCGACGCGGGCCTGCTCGGCGGCCGGGTCCTCGGTCGTCAGCGCGGTCACCAGCCGCCGGCCGAGCTCGACCGTCTCGTCGACGAACCTCTCGATCCGCGCCGGTGACGACTGCGGCGCGCGGGCCCGGACCAGCCGGTTGCCGTCCGCCGCGAACGCCGGCACCGAGTAGTCCTTCGGCTTGACCCCGAACCGGGCGATGAGAAACGCGCGCGCCTCCGGCCCGGTGTCAGCGCTGAACGGGTCGTTCTCGCCCTGGGTCACGACCATCCGCGGCACCGGGACGGGCAGCGTGACCACGCACGCCTCCTGCTCCTCCCGCCCGGGCCGCAGATAGGAGAAGAGCTGGAAGGGTACGGCGTCGCGCTGCCCGGTGACGATGTCCCGCGCGGCCGGGTCGCCCTGCACGTAGGCCGGCAGATGCGCGTTCGCCGCGCCCATCGGGTCGGACTTGACGTAGACCCAGTTGTGGCGGCCGGCGACCGCGCGCCGGCCGGCCGGGGTCCGCAGCACCACGACCATCCGGCGGATCGCGGAGAGCAGCAGCAGCCCCGCGATGCCGAGCAGGACGTAACCGGCCCACCGCCAGTACTTGTCGCCGCGGGCCAGGTCCTCCGGCTGGTTCTCGTCGGAGAACCGCTGCACCCGCTCCTCGTAGGTGCCGCGCACCGCGTCCGAGCCGCGGCCCCAGGCGATGCAGTTGTCGCCGGGCCTCATCACCTTGCCGTCGCACTGCGGCGAATACTCCTGGATGAGCTGCCGGGACTCACGCACGAGTTCATCCCGGGAATGGGTGTTGCTGCTCACGATCAGCCAGCCGAGCCACCCGATACCGAGGGCGACCAGCGCCGCGACGAGGCGCCATCGCGCGTTGGAAGTCATGGGCGTCACCCTAATGACATCGAGCAACGGAGATATTCGTTTGCCGGGGCCGGAGCCGGGAAACCCGCCGGTGGTGACCTCGCAGAACCGCTGGCAGGCGATGAGTGTCGCCCTCGTCGCCGGCTTCATGACCCTGCTCGACGTCAGCATCGTCAACGTGGCGCTGCCGTCGATCCGCGCCGACCTCCAGCTGGGCTCCGGTGAGCTGCAGTGGGTGCTCTCCGGCTACGCCCTCACGTTCGGCCTGCTGCTCGTGCCGGCCGGCCGTTACGGCGACGCCCGCGGCCGGCGCAACGCCTTCATGCTCGGCCTGGCCGTGTTCACCCTGGCCAGCGCGGCCGCCGGGCTGGCCACCAGCGCCCTGTGGCTGATCATCGCCCGGCTCGTCCAGGGCGCCGCCGCGGGAGTGGTGAACCCACAGGTCTCCGGCCTGATCCAGCAACTGTTCGAGCCGCACGAACGGGGCAAGCCGTTCGGCCTGCTCGGCGCCACGATCGGGATCTCCACGGCGGTCGGACCGCTGCTCGGCGGCCTGCTCATCCAGGTGTTCGGCGCCGAGCAGGGCTGGCGGTGGATCTTCTACATCAACGTGCCGATCGGGCTCGCGGCGATCGTTCTCGGTCATCGGTGGATCCCGGCGCGGCCCCGCCAGGAGCGGTCCCACGACTCGCTGGACCCGATCGGCGTGGCGCTCCTCGGGGTCGGCGTCTTCCTGCTGCTCCTGCCGCTGGTGCAGGAACGCGAGTGGCCGGGCAACGGCAAGTGGCTGCTCGTCGTCGCGGCGGCGGCGGTGCTCGCCGGTTTCTGGACCTGGGAGCGGCGCTTCGGACGGCACTCCACGTCCGTGATCGATCTGGACCTCTTCCGGGTACGGTCGTACGCGCTCGGCGCCCTCGTCGGCGTGCTCTACTTCGGCGGCTTCACGTCGATCTTCTTCACGTACACGCTCTTCCTGCAGAACGGGCTGCACTACACCGCGTTGCAGGCCGGCCTGGCGATCACGCCGTTCGCGCTCGGATCCGCGGTCACCGCGGCGATCGGCGGGCGCAAGGTCGACCACACCGGCCGTACGCTCGTGGCCGCCGGCCTGATCACGGTCGCGCTCGGCCTGGCCGGCACGGTCGTCGTCCTGTACGTCGTCACGGGCAGCGCCGCCGGCTGGGCCACGGTGGTCCCGCTGCTGGTCGCGGGCCTGGGTAGCGGACTGGTGATCAGCCCCAACCAGACGCTGACGCTCAGCGAGGTGCCGGTGCGCCGGGCCGGGAGCGCCGCCGCGGTGTTGCAGACCGGGCAGCGCATCGGCGCCGCGATCGGGATCGCCGGGGTGGGCGCGGTCTTCTTCAACCGGCTCGCCCACCACGACGGGGACTGGGGACTCGCCTTCCGGACGTCGCTGACGGTGACGATCGCCTTCGTCCTGGCCGCGCTGGTCGCCGCCGGCACCGACGTCCTGGCCGGGCGCCGGCACCACGATCAGGAAGTCGCGGCGCGCTAGCGCCCCGTGGACGCTCGCGTATGCATCGGGGATGCGCGGCCATGGTCCGTCCGGCCGGACGACGGTGGACTGGGGACATGACACAGCGATTGTTCCTCCTGGCCGCGCTGCTCTCCACAGGACTGATGGCCGGGGTCTTCTTCGCCTTCTCCACCTCGGTGATGCCCGGGCTGCGCACCGTGGACGACCGGACGTTCGTCACCGCGATGCAGCACCTCAACGCGTCCATCCAGAACGGCGTGTTCTTCCTGGTCTTCTTCGGGGCGCTGGTGTTCCCGGTGGTCGCCGCCGCGCTGTTCTACCGCTCCGGCGACCGCGCCGCCATGTGGTGGACGATCGCCGCGGCCGGGCTCTACCTGATGGTCCTGATCCTCACCGTCGCGGTCGCGGTGCCGCTGAACGACCAGCTCGCCGCGGCGTCGCTGGCCGACGCGACGCGCGCCCGGCAGGACTTCGAAGGCACGTGGGTGCCGGTCAACCACGCTCGCACGGTGCTGAGCACGCTGGCGCTGCTCGGCCTGGGCTGTGCGATGGTTGCGAGGTGGACACGCTGACCGGGCTGCTCGACGGGCCACGCGCGCGCGGCGCCTTCCTGCTGCGCACGGTGCTGGAGCCGCCGTTCGCGCTGCGCATCCAGGATCGGGCGCCGCTGACCCTGGTCACACTCGTGCGAGGATCCGCGCAGATCATCCACGACTCGCCGGTCCGCCTCGGCCCGGGCGACGTGGCGGTGATCCGCGGGCCGGAGCCGTACACGGTCGCCGACGACCCGTCGACACCCTGGCAGACGATCATCGGCCCCGGTCAGGTCTGCACCACCGTGGACGGCGTGCCCAAAGCACACCTGGGCGTGCGCAGCTGGGGCGACCCCGTCGGCACCGGCACCGAGATGATCACCGGGACGTACCAGTTGGAGAGCGAGGTCAGCCGCCGCCTCCTCGGCGCGCTGCCGGCCGTCCTGGTCCAGCCGGCCGCCGGCACCGACCGGACCCTGGTCGGGCTGCTCACCGCCGAGATGTCCGGAAATGATCCCGGTCAGGCGCTGGTGCTGGACCGACTCCTCGACCTGCTGCTCGTCTCGGTCCTGCGAGCCTGGCTGGCCGGCCCCGACGACGGCGTCCCGGCGTGGCACCGCGCCGGGCGCGACCCGATCGTCGGGCCGGCCCTGCGGCTGCTGCACTCCGCACCGGACAAGCCGTGGACCGTCGCCACCCTCGCCGCGCGGGCCGGGGTGTCGCGCTCGCTGCTCGCGCGGCGGTTCACCGAACTGGTCGGCGAGCCGCCCATGGCGTACCTGACCGGCTGGCGCCTCACCCTCGCCGCCGACCTGCTGCGCTCCCCCGACGCGACCCTGGAGGCGGTGGCCCGGCAAGTGGGTTACGGCAGCGCTTTCGCGTTGAGCGCGGCGTTCAAGCGCGAGCACGGCGTCAGCCCGCAGCAGTTCCGGCGGCAGACCCCGGAAGAGCACTTCACCGCGTACGCCCCCACGTCGTCCCCCGTCGTCGTCCTCGCCCGCCCCTGACCGGCCCGCTCGCGGTCACACCGGACGACCGGTCGCGGATCGACGGCGACCCCTGACCGGCCTGCTCGCGGTCACACCGGACGACCGGTCGCGGATCGACGGCGACCCTCACCGAGGCGGTCGTGCGGGCGCTGAACCCGGATGCCACGCTCGCCCGGATTCGCGGGGACGTCACCGCGACCGGTGGTCCCGGCGCGCTGTGAGCATCTCGTCGAGGCTGGTCAGAGCGGTGTCGAAGTGGGCGGCGGCGAGGATCGGGCCGCCCTGCTCACATCGACCATCATCGCAGCCGACGATCCCGGGCGGTCAACGATCCCGGACCTGGATCCCCAGCGTCTGCGCCAGTGCCGCGGCGGACTCCAGCAGCTGGTCATGGTCGATCACGGCGCCGCGCAGGAAGTCCCAGCCCTCGGCGACGTCCAGCGACCGGGCCTTGCGGAAGTCGAGCTTCTTGACGGCCGCGCGGGTGAACCGGGCCCGGGAGATCGTCGAACCGGGAAAGGTGACCCCGGTCAGCGTCGCCGAGCCGAAGTCCACCTCGGTCAGGTCGCAGTCACGGAAATCGACGTCGTGCAGGCGGGTCGCGCGCAGGTTGAGACTGTCCAGCTTGCAGCCCTGCAGGACGACGCGACGCCAGGTGCCGCCGTGCGCCTGGACGCCGGCCAGGACACTGTCGGTGATCGTGACGTCGAGCAGGTCCGCCTCCGACCACGTCGTGCCGATCCAGCGGGTACGGGTCATCCGCACGTCGGCGAAACGGGCGCTGCCCAGGTCGCCGCCGGTGAACGTGGTCGCGGTGAACGCGCACTCGTCGAAGCGGGTGTTGCCGGCCTCGGCGTCGTCGAACTCGCCGCCGTCCAGGTGGATGCCGGTGTAGTCCTCGTCGCGCTCCAGTTCGCCGTCGAACGGCTGCAGGGTGATCACTCGAGGTACCCCGACGCCTTCTGCACGACGGCGGTCACGGCCTGATGCGGGTCGGCGCCCAGGCTGGCGATCGCGACCAGGCTGCTGAACACGACGTCGGCGAGTTCACCCACCACGTCGTCGACGGTGTGGGTCACGCCCTTGCGCGGGTTCTGGCCCTGCACCCCGATCCACGCCTGGGCCGCCTCGCCCGCCTCCTCGGTGATCTTCAGGATGCGCAGGGTCAGCTCGTTCGGGTCGGTGCCGTTGCTGGCGTCCAGGTGCGCACGCCAGCGGCGGGCCTCGGCCCAGATCAGGTCATCACTCACGCCCGCCATCATGCCCGCCCTGCTCCCCCACCCCGCACCGGCTCGCCTCCACCCGGTCCGCGAGCTCCGGCCCGGCCCGAGCACCCGGCGCGGGTCCCCGTCCCGGCCGGCGCGGGTCCCGGTCCCGGCCGGCGCGGGTCCCGGTCCCGGCCGGCGCGGGTCCCGGTCCCGGCCGGCGCGGGCCTTCCGCGACCCAGCCGCGGACCTCGCGCCGGGGTGACCGCGCCCGGTCACGAACCCGGGAACAGCCGAACCGGTCGACGGGCTCGGGCCTCGCCCACGGGGTCCGGACAGCCTGAACCGGTCGTCCGGGTGTGGCGTTCTGACCGTGCCCACCCACGGAGGCCGCCCTTTCGGGTCTCGCGTTCTGGGCCGCCCGCGGCCCTGCGAGACCCGGAAGGGTCCCCGCGGGAGCGACGGTCCGTACCCCGGCGGAGATAGGCAAAAAGGGTCTTGAATTTGATCTAGTTCTCGGCCGGGAGGCTGTCCATGAAGGAGCTGACGGAGAAGACGGCGCGGCCGGCGCCGGCCGGGCCGTAACCGGGCGGGCTGGTCAGGCCGTTGGCTTCCATCGTCGCGCGGTACGCCTCGAGGAGCCGGATGTGGTATTCCAGCGGGGCGCCGTCGGGGTTGGTCTTGCCCAGGGGCGTGGTCGGTTCCGGACACCACGTGGTGAAGCGCGGGGTGATGCCGCGGGACATGAAGTACTGCAGGCCCTCGGTGGTGGACTCGATCGCCTCGTCGACGGTCCGGAAGCCGAACGGTTCGGCCATCTCGATGCCGGCGACGAAGTTGGGGATGACGTTGCGCGGGCCGAAGATCTCGGCCGAGTCGAGGATGCGGCGGTGCCACTCCTCGCGGCCGACGTAACGCTCCTTGCCGGGGCAGTGCAGCTCGAACAGGCGCTTGTCCCACACCTCGTAGTTCGGGTGGTAGATCTGGATGCCGTAGTCCTTGAAGCGCTGCACGTCGGCCTTGGGCAGGGCCTGGGCGACGACCTTGCCGATCCAGCGACCCGGGAACGCCTCCTCGATGGCCTGCGCGTACTGCCCGTAGAAGTCGGCCTCCGCCTTGCCGCCGACCTGCGAGGTGATGCTGCCGCCGGTCAGCGTGTACGCCGTCGACGTCTTCAGCGTGTCGTGCTTGTCGATGATCGCGAGCGCCTCGAGGACCTCGTCGACCGGCTTGACCCCGGTGTAGGGGCGGCCGGCCGCCTTGTGCTGGCGCCAGTTGTGGTTGATGTCGCAGTACTGGCACTCCTCCTTGGCGCCGAAGTACTGACAGACGCGGAACACCGTGAGGTAGACGAGGTAGCCCCACTGGATGGTGGGTGCGACCTCCATCACCTGCTTGCCGTTGGCGAGGGTGTGCCGGTAGTACTCGGGCATCGGCGGAAGGCCGACCTCGGCGATGGGCCGGTCGTCGAGGAAGAGGGTGAGCCGGCCGTCGGCGTCCGGCTTCACCCGGTACGGCGAGGACGGGTTCGTCCGCACCGACACCACCGTGCGACGCAGGTCATAGGGGCCGCCGGTGAGCACGATCTCCTCCGGCGGGCGGCGCAGCGCGGCCTCGCCCAGCTCGGGGAGGGTGCGGTGGTCGAACGAGAAGATGAAGTACGACTTGGGCTTGACGTCGCCCTTCTCGTTGTCGGTCAGCGCCGAGTCGTCGAACGCCAGCCCGCCACGCAGCAGATCCTCCTTGATCACCGCTTCCCGGGGGACGTGCGGGAAGCGGCTCATCAAGTCCTCGATGAGGTCGGTGCGTGACTCCATGGCTCCTCCTGGCGCTCGGTTCACCCCCAGGCTAGGCCGCCCGTGATCGCGTGACGAACGGCCCTGTCACCAGCGTGATGCTGCTCCCGCTCTTTGCTGAACGGTTTCCGTCGGGATACAGTCTGTTTAACTGAACGCTGCACGTTCATTTAATAGGTGGCCGGCTATGGGCGGGGACGGACCGGGATCGATCCTGGTGGGCATCGACGGGTCGACGCCGTCGTTGCGCGCGGCGGCGTACGCGGTGGGCATGGCGCGCCGGCAGCGCTGCCGGCTGATCGCGGTCTACGTGCGGGCCAATCCCCCGGCGCTGCTGCCGCTGGGCGACGCCGGCGGGTGCGCGACGACCACCGCCATCGAGGCGCAGGACGCGGTGGAGAAAGAGCTGCGCAGCACGTTCGACGAGTACCTTCCGCAGCTCGGCGTGCAGGCGGAGCTGGTGGTGCGCACCGGCGAGCCGTTCACGGAGTTGACCGCCGCCGCGTGCGAGGCGCGGGCCGACGCGGTGATCGTGGGGCGTTCGGCGGGCATGCTGCACCGGATCGCCGGGTCGCTCGCCGGCAAGCTCGTCCGATGTGGGAAGTGGCCGGTCACGGTCGTACCGTAAGCGGATCTTGATGTTGATCTGAAACGGTCGCAACCGAGTCGCAACTCCAGGGTCCACAGGGGCCCCGATCCGGGTCGTCGCCCGGAATCCACGCTCCCCTTCTGCAACTTGTTTGCCCTCAGCCAAGGTCTGCAACCGGGGTGAGACCCGCCGATCGAAAAGGGCGCCCCCGAAAAGCAACCTTGGCGAGAGGCTCCCCCCGATGCACAACCGACTCCGTGCCACCCTCCTGGCGACTTCGCTCGTGGCGTCCTCGCTGCTGATGGGCACCGTCGGCATCGCCTCGCCGGCGCAGGCCGCGGTCACCGCCGACGCCGCCGCGCCGACCCTGGCCGATCGCCTGGCCGCGGTCAAGGTCGCCAAGACCATCAACTACTACCCGTCGGACGCCGGCTGGTCGGCGATGTGGACGAACTTCGACGCCGTCAAGGTCGACGCCGACCTGGCCGAGGCGGCCGAGCTGGGCGCCACCAACGTGCGGGTCATCGTCTTCCCGGACGCGTTCGGCTACCCGACGCCGAAGGTCGAGTACACCGACAGGCTGCGCAAGTTCGTCAGCATCGCGGACTCCTACGGCATGACGGTCAAGCTCACCCTCTTCGACTGGTGGGCCGGTTACAGCGAGGTCGCCCGCAGCGTCGCCTGGGCGCAGGCGATCCTCGGCCCTTACTCCGACGACCCACGGGTGATCGCGGTCGAGGTGAAGAACGAGTTCCAGCCGGACGACACGGCCGCCGTCACCTGGGTCAAGCAGATCATTCCCGCGGTGCGGGCGGTCGCCCCGACCATGCCGCTGACGCTCTCGGTCGACGGCGGCACCGGCGCGGCCGGCATGGCGAAGATCAAGTCGTCGCTGGTCAGTACTCCGCTCGACTACTACGACTTCCACTTCTACGGCAACTCGGAGCGTTCGCTGGCCGAGATCCGCAAGGCGCAGGCCGCCGTCTCCCCCAGCCCGATCGTGATCGGCGAGACCGGCGTGAGCAGCGGCGCGACCAGTGAGGGCGAGCAGGCCGCCTACCTGGCCCGGGTGTTCCGCGCGGCGACCGAGGCGGGCGTCGGCTCGGTGGCGCCGTGGACGCTGAACGACTTCTCGGACGGCGCGATCCCGGCACAGTCGATCGTGTCGACGATCCCGGCGCAGTACACGTTCGGCCTGTACCGCGCCGACGGCACCGCGAAGCTCGCCGCCTCGGTCGTGCGGACCGCGTGGACCACCGGCACGATGCCGAACTCCTACCTCAACCTGGGCTTCGAGGCGCCGGCGAACGAGCTGACCTGGAAGGTCAACCAGCCCGACGCGGGGGTCGGCACGGTCGTCACCGGCACGGCGCGCACCGGCACGTACTCGCTGAAGTTCGCCGGCACCACCCGGACCAGCGCCGGCCTGCCGTCGATGCGGACCGCCCCGATCACGCCGGTGCAGCCGAACTACAAGTGGCGGGCCGAGGCCTACGCCCGCGGTTTCAACGCGACCGGCATCACCGAGATCTCGCTGAGCTGGTTCGACGCGAACGGCAAGTGGCTCAGCGAGACCACCTCGAACCGTCTGCCGGTCGGCAACACCACCTGGACCAAGCTGGTCGTCGACACGGTCGCCCCGGCCGGGGCCGCCAGCGTGCAGTTGCACCTGAAGTCCGCCGACAACTCGGGCATCGTCTACTTCGACGACGTGGCGATGTCCTGACTGACCCGATAGATCGCCCCGGCCAGGTCATCACTCACGTAGATGGCCCGGTCGGGGCCTTGCACTGCCATGACCGGGCGGCCCCAGCGGTTGCCGCCGGCATCCTGGAACCCGCCGAGCAGTGTGCGCTGCGGGCCGAGGTTCCCGTCCGCGTAGGCGAAGAACGACACCTCGGGCGCGCGCGGCGGTTTCCGGTTCCACGAGCCGTGCACGCCGACCAGCGCGCCCGCCCCGAACGGCGCCGGCAGCGACGCGAAACTCAACCCGAGCGGGGCCGAGTGCGCCCCCATCCCCTGCTCGATCCGCGGGAGCGCCGCGCAGTCGAGCTCGGAGCCGTCACGGTTGAGCTGAACATCGCGGTCCCAGTCAAGATCAAGATCCGGATTGCAGTACGGCCACCCGAGGTCCCGCCCCTGCGTCAACTTCGCCAGCGGTTCCAGCGGATGGTCGTTCACATAGTCCGGCTTCACCTTGCCGTCAGCCGGGTCGGCGATGTTGTCCCGGTTGTTGACGGCCGTCCACACCGCGCCGTCCGGGGCGATCGCCAGCCCCGTCCCGTTGCGCACGCCCCGGGCGAACACGGTGGGAGTGCCACCGCCGGGCGGGGCCTTGAGAATCGTCGCGCGCTCCGGGCCGGCCGCACGATCCTGCGCCGACACGTTGCCGGTGGAGCCGACCGACACGTAGATCGAGCCGTCCGTGCCGATCGCGACACTCTTCAACGCGTGCGCGTAGGCGCCGCCCAGCTCAGGGCTCTTCGCGTCGGGCAGGCCACCGACCACCACCTTGCGCCCGGACACCGCACCGGCGGCGTAAGTGAAGGCGTTGACCTGATCGCTTTCGGCCACGTAGAGCGTGTCGCCCTGGAACGCCAGCCCGTGCGGCTGGTTCAGCCCCTGCACGAGCGTCGTCTGCTGCGGCGCCGCACCCGGGGTGAACGCGACGACGTCACCGAACTTCGGGCGCGACACCAGCAACTTGCCGTCCGGCGCCCAGGCCAGCAGTCGTGCCCCGGGCAGGCTCGCCCAGAGCGCGACCGACCAGCCGGCCGGGGCCTGGATCCGGTGATCGGTCCCGCGGACGGTCATCGTCGTCAGCGGGCCGGCCGCCGGGGGCGTCGGGGCCGCCGGAGCGGCCGACGTGGAGGTGCAACCGACCAGGACGAGCCCGGCGATGCCGGGCAGAAGGCCACGCACAACCGAGTTCATCCTGCGACGGTACTGACTCGTCGCGGTGGGCACCACGCGAACGGGCGGGCTGCCGGGTCGGCACGTCCGGGAACGTCTGGCGCGCCCAGCCCGCGAAGTCCGGCAACACCACGCCGAAGTGGGTGAACGCGCCGCCGCCCGGCGACACGGCGAGGCGCAGTTCGCGCCGGCCCGGGCGAGATCGGTGAGCCCGTCGTCGGTGAGGTCGCCGCTGACCTCGGCGATGATCACGCCGAAAGGGTGGAGCACCGTCGCGATCTCGCCCCGGAGGAAAGGCCCGCCGCGCGCCTGCCCCGCACAGCGACCGGAAAGAACGCGACGAGCATGGGGTCCGCGAAGGCGTCCGGTGTTCGCAGTGACCTTCGCCGACGGCACGGCCGAGGTGTTTCCGGCGAACCGTGGCGACTGCGCGCCGCCCCGGGCAACCGGGGAATCCGATCCGTTAGACTCCGCGGCCAGCAAGATCCACTATGGAGTGGATCGGTCCCATACGCGGAGGAAACATGGCGATCAACGCCGACCTGCACAAGGTTCTCGACAAGGCCTGGCAGGACAAGTCCCTCGAGGAGATCCTCGACGCCCCGGTCGAGGCTTTGGCCGGCGTCAGCGCCGCCGGCGGCAAGTCGATCCGTGACGCGCTGGGCGTCAAGACCATCGGCGAGCTCGGCCGGAACAAATACTTCAAGGCCGCGCAGGCGCTTGCCGCGCTCGCCGACGCCAGCTGAGCCGAGCCCCCTCACGGGCGGCCCGGGCCCTCGCCGTCCTGGCCGACGCCGGCTGATGCCCGCGGTGGGGTATCCCCCAGGTGCCCCACCGTCGCCAGCCCGGCCGCGCCACCCCGGCCGCGCCACCCCGGCCGCGCCACCCCGACCCCCGCACTGCACGACCCCGCACTGCCCCACCTCGCAGGCGCCCGGCTCACGGCGGCAGGGCTCACGACCGCCCGACTCACGGCAGGCCCGACTCACGGCAGGCCCGACTCACGGCAGGCCCGACTCACGGCAGGCCCGACTCACGGCAGGCCGGCTCGCGGCGGGACCGTAGAGTGGTCGGTCGCGCATGCACCAGGAGGAACAGCGATGACCATTTACGGCCAAGGCGGCGTGAACGCCCGGGACAGCCGCCGCCTGCACCCCGGCGTTTTGGCCCTGGTGGCCGCGGCCACGGTGGCTGTCGTGGCGGCCGGGGTCTACTTCGTCATGCGCTCCCCTTCGCCGCCCTCCACTCCGACGCCTGTGGCCGCCGCCTCCTCCGCCCCGGTCGCGTCGTCACCGGCCGCGGCGCCGAGCCGGACCGCACCGGGCGGGCTGGCCACCGGCTCGTGGCTGGTCTCCCCGGCCGGCGACAAGGAGTCCTACCTCACCGTGAAGGGCGAGTTCGCCACGTTCTCCGAGGTCGCCGAGCCGCTGACGATCGTCGCGGGTCTCGCCGACGACTCGTGCTTCACGTTCCGCGACGGCGACGGCAAGTATCTCCGGCATTTCAACTATCGCCTGCGCTTCGACGCGAAGGACGACTCAGACCTGTTCCGCAAGGACGCCACGTTCTGCGCCGAGGACGACCAGCCGGCCGGTTCGTTCCGCGTCCGCTCGATCAACTACCCGGACTACTTCCTGCACCGCCGCGACGCCGACCTCTACATCGACAAACCGTCCGGCGACTCCTTCGAGGCCGACAGCACCTTCACCCTCCAGGCTCCGGCCGTCTCCTGAGTCGAGGCTCGTTCCCGGCCCCGTATCGGCACCGGCCGCAGCGGCTTGAGCAGCGCTTCCAGCTCGTCGAGATACCAGCCCAGGCCCACCGGCGAGTCGGCGTAGGGCGCGAACGAGATGAGGGCGGGGGCGGGCGCCGGCAGGAAGCTGCCGCCCGGCTCACCGCCGGGTCACGCCGGGCGGAACGTCACCGGAAGCCCCGCGCCGATCGTCCGCACCATCTCGGCGAGGACGGCGTCGCGCTCGCCGGGCCGCCGGACCGCCCAGGTGTAGTCGCCGTCGGTGCTCACACAGAGCACGCGGTCATCCCCGGCAGCCGGCCGGGCCGTGCCGTCCCGCTCGACGTCGACCTCCAGCGTGACGCCGCCCGCGCCGAGCGCCGCCAGGACGGCCGCGAGGCCGGCGAGGGTCTCGAAGGTGACATCGACGAAGAGGCTGCGACGCACGGCCGAACGACAAAGGTCAGAGCAGGCGACGGACATCGCCGTAGGCGCGGTAGAAGCCACCGCGGGCGGCCTCCCGCACCCCGCTCACCACGAACCGGCTGCCGGCTTCGCGGATCCCCTTCGGGAACTGCACCTGCCAGTCCTGGTGGTAACCCGCGGACAGCACCCGGATCCGCAGCCGCCCGCCCACCTCGACGCACTCGACCAGCACCCCGTCGGCCGCGTCGTGGACGACCTCGACCGTCGTCGACGGCGCGACCGCTTCGATGCGCGGCGGCGCTTTCACGTCCACCGCCTGCGGGACGGTGCCGTCGACGGCCGCCCGGATCGCCGCCTCGCCGGCGTCGATGCAGGCCAGCGTGCCGTCGGTGGTGACGATGTAGAGCCGCTCGTTCCGATACTGCATGGAGAACGCGGACCCGCACCCCGTGGACAATTTCCACAGCCGGGTGCCGTTGGTGTCGAAGCAGTAGATCGACGACGAGTTGTCGCCGGCGAACACGTAGCGCCCGTCCTCCACGGTGGCGCAGGAGTAGACCGCGGCGTCGCACCGGTAGACCTGGCGCTCCCGCCCGTCCTTGCCGAGCTCGACGACCTGCCGGGTGGACGTGCCGGCGTAGAGCGTGTCCCGTTCCTGCCAGCCGAACAGCACCGGCCCGGTCTTCGTGTGCCACCTCTCCTTGCCGGTGCGCCAGTCGTAGCTGGTCACCCCGCCGGAGTGCCCGTGGTGCACGGCGGTCGCGTCGCACCGGACCATCCAGGCGGAGTTGCCGCGGCCGGGGCGCTGCCAGAGGAACTCGTCCTCGTGGTCGATCGCGGAGATCCCGCCGTTGGCGTCGGAGACCCCGAGGACGCCGTCATGGATGTCCAGCCAGTAGATGTCGATCTCCGGGGCGATCCGGTAGGCCAGGCGCGGCACCTTCCCCGACAGGTCGTAGACGTTGCCGTCGTCGCAGCCCGCGTAGATCCAGCCGTCGTCGGCGACGATGCACTTCACCCCGTCGGGCAGGCGGAACTGCTGCCGCACGGTGGCGTCGTGCCCGAGGGTGGTGATCAGGCCGCTCTCGTTGCCGACCATGCACACGTCGTCGTCGACGAAGATGCCGAACGCGGGGCTGCCCGACGCGTAGCGCCACAGGATCGGCGCGCGCGTCGCCGTCGAGCGGGTGCTGACGATGTGCCGCCGTGACACGGAACGTTTCTGCCGGCCGCCGAGCACCGCCGTCGCGTACCCCTTGCGGACCTTTTCCCCGATCTTCTTCGACGCCTCGGCCTTCGCCTTCTCCGGTGTGGTGAACGACGACCGCTTGGTCTGGCCCTGGTCACCGATCCGCCCGTAGCGGATGGTCACCTCGGTGTCGTCGACGGTCACCTCGTAGAACTTGTGCGCACTCCCGCCGTCTTCGGAGAGTTCGAGGTACGTCGTGTCGGCAGGCATCGGTGCCACCTTTCGCCATGGTCGGCCGGAAGATGCGGAAACCGTAGCGAGAGGGTCTGACAAAACTTAGGACGGCGTCGTGACCAGGGCGGATCGTTGCTCGGCAACCCCGGCGAGACGGACCAGCCCGGCGACGTCGACGGCCGGATCGGTGCTGGCCGTCCAGATCACCGAGCGCCCGGTCAGATAGACGATCTCGGCGCGCCCGTCCCGGCTGCGCTCCAGAGTGACCGGATCACCGTCGAGCACGGTCAACGTCGAGAACCCACAGTCCTGGGCGGCTTGCGCATAGGCATCCGCGAAACTGCTTCCCGCCGCCGAGAAGACGATTTGCTCGCGAACGGCCGAGCCCACCGCCACCTGCAACCATCCGCGCCCGCCGAGCGCGTACAGGTTCCGTTCGGTCGTCCACGGAAACGTCCCGCACCGGTCGGGCCGCCCCGCGACCCCGCCACCGCACGTGTCGGCGCCGAGCACCGTGTACTGCACGCTCGTGCGCCCGTCGACCGGCACGTCCGCGGCCACCAGCGTCGCCCCGCCGGGGACGGACCCGGTCACGCCGCAGGCCCCGGGCGGCGCCGGTGCCGTCGTGGCCACCTCGGGAGTGACCTGCGGCTCGGAGCAGGCGGCGAGGAGCAGAACGGCGACCGCCAGCACGGCCACCCCGTTGCCGGACATCGAGATCCTTGATCGTCGGGACCTTTGTGGACGGCCCGAGCCTATCGACCGGTATCCCCTTTCCGTAAGACATGTCGGAAAGTCGATCGGTCATTGCAGAGCGTCCTATGCATCAATTACTTTGCATTCATGACGGACGTCCGGCCGGTCGAGGCGCTGCGTGCGCTGGCCCACCCGATGCGGATGCGCATCCTCGGCTCGCTGCGCCTCGACGGCCCGGCCACCTCGGCGATCCTGGCCCGGCGGCTGACCACCGACTCCGGTCAGACCAGCCATCACCTGCGGATGCTGCACAAGCACGGGTTCGTCGACGAGGCGCCCGAGCTGGGCCGGGGCGTGCGCGGCCGGGAGCGCTGGTGGAAGGCCGCGCAGCCGACGACCACGCTGCCGGGTCAGGGCGACGAGCTGATGACGGCGCTGAATCGCGCCGCGCACGCGGTCTGGAGCGACCTGGCCGAGACATTCCACGCGCAGGACTGGCCGGCCCCGTGGCAGGAGGCCGCCGGCTTCGGTGACCAGGCGATCCGCACCACCCCGGAGGGGCTGGCGGCGCTGCGCGCCGAGGTGCGCCGGGTGATCGACGAGCACGACCTCGGGCCGGACGCGCCGGGCGCCGAGACGGTCGTGCTCGCCGTGCAGGCCTATCCGTATCGGACAGCGGAGTGACCTCGCTCTGGCGCAACCGCGAGTTCAACCTGCTCTGGGGCGGCCAGGTCCTCTCCGAGCTGGGTGACGCGGTCGCCCGGTTCGCGCTGCCGTTGCTGGTGCTCTTCCTGACCGGCTCCGCGGTGCAGGCCGGGGTCGTCGGCACGGTCGGTCAGGTCACCTCACTGGTCTGCCGCCTGCCGGCCGGCGTGCTGGCCGACCGGGTGGACCGCCGCCGCGCGATGCTCGCCGCCGACGCCGCCCGGCTGCTCGCCTGCGGTGCCCTGGCCGCGCTGATCGTCACCGGTCACGCCCACCTGTGGGTGATCATCGTGGTCGCGGTGGTGGACGCCGGCGCCGGCACCGTCTTCGGCACGACCGAGCAGGCCGCGCTGCGCAGCATCGTCGCGGCGGACCAGCTGCCGGGCGCGGTGGCCCGCAACGAGGCCCGGGGCTACGGGGTGTCGCTGGCCGGCCCGCCGCTCGGCGGCCTGCTGTTCGGGATCGGTCACGCGCTCCCGTTCGTCGGCAACGCGGTGTCCTATCTGGCCTCGATGGTCGGCGTCACCCTGATCCGCCGCCCGCTCCAGGACGAGCGGCCCCCGCAGCCCGAGCGTCTCCGGTCGGCGCTGGCCGGTGGGGTCGCGTTCGTGGCCCGCGAGCCGTTCCTGCGGGCCGTGCTCCTGATCGCCGCGCCGCTGAACTTTGCGGTCACCGGCGTGATCTTCACGATCGTCGTGTCCCTGCAGCGCCAGGGCATCGCCCCGGCGGTGATCGGCCTGGCCGAGACCGTGATCGGCGTCGGCGGGCTGGTCGGCGCGTTCGTCGCCCCGGTCCTGCAGCGCCGGTTCGGGCTGGCCCCGCTGGCCCGGACGATCTGCGCCGCCGCCACCGCCCTCTTCCTGGTCAGCGCGCTGCTGACCGGCAGCGTCACGGCCGCCGCACCGGTCGCGGTCACGCTGCTGCTGGCGCCGGCCGCCAACGCCGCGCTCTTCGGCCATCTCGCCGCGACCACCCCCGACCACCTGCAGGGACGCGTGCTCAGCGTGATCTTCCTGGGCGCCGGCTCGGCGCAGGCCGCCGCCCCGCTGCTGGCCGGCACCCTGGTCACCCACGCGAGCGGCGCCGCGTCGACGCTCGTCTTCACCCTCGCGGTCGCCGTCGCCACCGTCGTCGCGGCGACGAGCCGCGGTCTGCGGTCGGTCAGGCGAGCAGATCCCGGATCCGGGCGATCGACCGCCGGAAGTATCGGTGGGACGGGGGACGCCTGAGGAAGTCCGCCACGGCGTACAAGTCGATCGTCCGGGAAAGCTCCCGCCAGTCCGGCGGCAGAAAGCCTCCCTCGCCCCGGAACGCCTCGAGGAACGCCTCGGCGAAGCCGGGCGGCCGCGGGTCGCGCAGCATGTTCGCGACATCGGTCAGCGGCGGTCCGCTGAAGGCGAACTCCCAATCCAGAACAGCAACCACTTCATTGCGTACGACCAGCAGGTTCTTCGGATTGAAGTCGCTGTGCACCAGCTGTCGCGAGCCGTGCACCGCCTCCAGCAACGGGGCGTTCCGGGCGGCATGATCGCGCAGCGCCCGCTGTTCGGCCGCGGTCAGGTGACCGTCCGCGTTCCCCTCGGCCAGGCAGCGGTCGACCCACCGGTCGAGCCCCTCGGCCGGTTCGGTCCCGTCGGGTTCCAGGGTCGCGCCGCTGAAGAAGCCCGGCGCCCCGAACGTCACCGTCCCGATCCGCGCGAGGGTCTGCCCCACCGCGCGGCCGAGCGCCGCGGCATCGCCGTCTCCGGCCAGCGCCTCGCCGAGCATCCGGCCCGGCACGAAGCGGGCCAGCAGGATCCGGTCGCCGGTGGCGATCACCTCGGGCACCGGGACGACCCCGGCCAGTCTATGGGCCAGCGCCGCCTCGACCGGACCGGTGTCGGCGCCGCGAATCGTCCGCAGCACGTAGGCGTTGCCGTCGTCCATGGTCAGCCGGACGTTCTGGTTGCTGTAGCCGCCGGTCAGCTCGCGGGCCTCGACGACCCGCCGGCCGGGCAGCGCTTCTCTCTCCACCCACTCACGCCACATCGGCATCAGTCTGCCGCATCCTTCACCGCGGCCCGCCGGGTGCGCCCTACCGTAAGATCATGAGCAGCGCATCGCCCCGCCGGCTGTTCGGCGATCTGAGCGTACGGACGAAGATCCTGACCGCCATCGTCACCGCTTCCCTGGTGGCCCTCGTGGTCGGGCTGGTCACGCTGGTCGCCCTGAAGCGGGCCGCGGATTCGGCGCAGGCGATCTACGACAACAACGTCGCCAACATCGATCAGGTCGGCCAGATCGACACGGCGATCACCAGGGCCCGGCTCGACCTGGCGACGGCGGCGGTCGCGCCGGACGACGCGACCAGCATCAAGTACAACAAGGCGTACACCGCGGACCTGGCCACGGTGCAGGCCGCCATCGACAGCTACGTCGCCGGCACCTTCGCCGCTGACCAGGTCGTCGTCGACGACCTGAACGCGAACTGGGCGGCGTTCGTCACCGCGACCCAGGACAAGCAGGCCGCGGCCGCGGCGAACAACGACTACGCCGCCTGGACGCAGATCAACGAGCAGACCATCGGGCCGCTCGCCGCCAAGCTGGAAGCCGACGTGGCGGCGCTGAGCAAGGCCGAGCGCGACGACGCGTCCGCCTCGGCCGCCTCCGCGCGGTCCCGGTCGTCGTCCAGCCGGATGCTCTCCATCACGCTGCTGGTCCTGGGCCTGGCACTCGCGCTCGGCCTCGGCGTGCTGGTGGCCTCGGCGATCATGCGGGCGCTGGCCCGGGTCCGGACGGTCTGCGACGCCCTCGCGACCGGCGATCTCACCCACACCAGCGGGCTCACCTCCCGCGACGAGCCCGGTCAGATGGGCCGGGCGCTGGACACCGCCATCGGCCGGCTGCGGCAGACCGTGTCCACGATCGACGAGTCGGCCGCCTCACTGGCCGGCGCGACCGAGCAGATGTCCGGGGTGGCGGTGCAGATCGCCGCGTCCGCGGACCGGACCGCCACGGAGGCGCAGTCGGTGTCGGCCGCGGCCGAGGAGATCTCCCGCAGCATCGCCACCGTCTCGGCCGGCAGCGACGAGATGGGCGCCTCGATCCGGGAGATCTCGCAGAACGCCGCCGAGGCGGCGCAGGTGGCCGGGGAAGCCGTCCGGCTGGCCTCCACCACCACCACGACGATGAGCAAGCTGGGCGAGTCCTCGGCCGAGATCGGCAACGTCATCAAGGTGATCACGGCGATCGCCGAGCAGACCAACCTGCTGGCGCTCAACGCCACCATCGAGGCGGCCCGCGCCGGTGAGCTCGGCAAGGGCTTCGCCGTGGTGGCCTCCGAGGTGAAGGATCTCGCCCAGGAGACCGCCCGGGCCACCGAGGACATCTCCCGGCGGGTCGAGACGATCCAGACCGACACCGCCGGGGCGGTCACCGCGATCGAGCAGATCAGTCAGGTCATCGGCCGGATCAGCGACTTCCAGACCACCATCGCGTCCGCGGTCGAGGAGCAGACGGCCACCACCGCGGAGATGAACCGCAACGTGGGCGAGGCCGCGAACGGCACGTCGGAGATCGCGACCACGATCAGCGGCGTGGCCGAGGCGGCCCGCGTGACCAGCGAGAGCGTGGCGCAGTCCCAGCAGGCGGCCGATGAACTGGCCCGGCTCTCCACCGAGCTCAGTGGACTGGTCACCACCTTCCGTCACTAGGTCGCGCCCGGGCGGGCCTGCGGGCGGACCCGGCCCGGCGGGCTGTGGCAGGATCGGTCGGGAGGTGAGGCGTGTGAGGACTCGGCTACGGCAGCTGCGGCACGGCTCCCGGGTCTTCACCTGGCGGGCCGAGATCCACCATGTCCGCGGCGACCGGGACTGGCACCGCTGTGTCCGGGTGCGGGTCTGGGGCACCGGCAAAGCCGGGCAGGCACTGCAGGCCGACCTGTTGTCGCTGTTCGTGGGCCCGTGGGGCTGCGCCACCGACGGTTCCTACCCCACTCCGGCCGACGTGCGGGCGCTGATCCTGTTCGCCCTGCGCACCGGGTGGGACCCGTCCCGCCGCGGCGGGACGTTCGCGCTGACCGAGACGCAGCATTCCGACGCGTTCGCTCTGCCGGATTTCGTGCTGACTGATCGCTTGCGGACACCGCACGGCGCCGACCCGACCGACCGGGTGCTCGCCTTCCACGCCCGCCAGCGGGGCTGAGAGGCCGATGACGTCGTCGCGGGTGCCGCCGCTGGCCCCGGAGGTGCAGGCCGCGGTCGCGCACGAGTTCCGGCTGGGACGGGTCGTGAGCTGCTCGGCGGTGCAGACCGGGGTGATGAACCTCAACTGGCAGTTCACCACCGACCGCGGCACGTTCGCCGTCAAGCGCCTGACCGACCGCTCACCGGAGGCCGTCCGGGTCGGCCAGAGTCTGCTGCCACGGCTGGCCGAGCGTGGCTTCCCGGTCGCGTCACCCCGCCTGACCGGCTCCGGCGACGCCATTCTCACGATCGGCGATGCCGCGTACGCCGTGAACGACTGGATCCTCGGCACCCATCCCACCGGCCCGGAGTTGCCTCGCGCCGCCTGCACGGCGCTCGGTGACCTGGTCGGCCGGCTGCACCTGGCCCTGACCGAGCTGTGCCCGCCCGCGCCGCGGCAGTTGCCCGACGAGCCGTCCACGGCTGCTCACGCCCGGGCCGAGCTGCACCGGTTCGCCCGCCTGTCGGCGGAGTCCGACGGTTTCGCCCGCGACGAGATCGCCCGCCGCCTGGAACTGCTCGACACCGTCGAGGATCAGCAGCCACCGGCCGGCGACGTCACTCCGTGCGGCTGGACCCACGGCGACCTGAATCCGCTGAACCTGCTGGTCCGCGACGGTGCGGTCGTCGGCCTGCTGGACTGGGACCGGCTCGGCGTCCGGCCGTACGGGCTGGAGGTCGTCCGCACCGCCACCATCCTGTTCGGCCAGGATCTGGACCGCATCGCCGCGTTCGCGCAGGGGTACCGGGGCCGCGTCCCGATCGGGCTCGACGACGCCGCCGACCGCCGCTGGTGGACCCTGGCGACCGAGACGTGGCAGCTGGAACGCCACTTCGCCGGCGACTCCTCGTGCGACCACCTGCTGTCCCGGCGCGGCGGCTACCTCTACTGGTGGACCGGCCACCGCCGCGAGGTGAGTGCGGCCCTCGCCGCCGGGTCCCGCTGAGCCGGGTCCCGCCGAGCCGGGCGCCGGTCAGTGGCGGGTCAGCCGGCCCAGGCCGAATCGGCGCCGGGGCACCGGGTCGAAGTCCTCCGGGGTCGCGTCGTAACGGTCCTCGAAGGCGGCGGGAATCATGATGCCTTCCGGGTCCATGTCCTGGAATGCCATGTCGAGGCGCCGTTCGTCCCACTCGGAGTCGGCGGCCAGGGGCAGCTCGCGGAAGACGCCGGCCAATCCGTTGAGCCCGAAGTACTCGCAGGCCTCGACGGCCGCGTCCAGGTCGTCCGGTTCGAAGCCGACCGCGGCGGCCGCCGCCCCGCCGTTCAGCATCGTGCCGTGGACCAGCAGCAACGCGCTCAGGTGCCGGTCGCCGGGGCCGCCGCCCTGGTGGGCGCAGGCTCGTTTCCACACCGCGTCGATCACGTTCATGCCACTGATCATGGCGGGCCGGGAATCCGGTTGACCCGGATTCGGCCGTTTCGGTAGACCCGTCCCATGGCCCTCATCACGGTACGGGAATTGACCAAGGAGTATGTGCGGGCACAACCGGTGCAGGGCCGGTTCGCCGCGGTGCGGACGCTCTTCACCCGGGAGAAGGAACGCACTCTCGCCGTCGACCACATCGACTTCGACATCGACGAGGGGGAGATCGTCGGCTATCTCGGGCCGAACGGGGCCGGCAAGTCGACCACGATCAAACTGCTGACCGGGGTGCTGTGGCCGACGAGCGGGACGGTCGAGGTGGCCGGGCCGGACGGGCCGGTGGTGCCGTGGCGGGACCGCAAGCAACTGGCGTACCGGATCGGTGTGGTGTTCGGCCAGCGCAGCCAACTGTGGTGGGACCTGCCGCTCGTCGAGTCGTTCCGCCTCGTCGGGGCGCTCTACGACGTACCGGATGATCGTTATCGGAGCAATCTGGCGCGCCTGCGCAAACTGCTGGACCTGGACGAGTTCCTGCACACGCCGGTGCGGCAGCTGAGCCTCGGGCAGCGGATGCGCGGTGACCTCGCGGCCGCACTGCTCTACGACCCGCCGGTGCTCTACCTCGACGAACCCACGGTCGGGCTGGACGTGCTGGCCAAGGAGACGGTGCGGTCGTTCGTCGACGAGGCGAACCGCAGCGGGCGCACGACGGTGCTGCTGACCACGCACGACCTGAACGACGTGGAGCGGCTGTGCCGGCGGATCCTGCTGATCGATCACGGACGGGTGCTCTACGACGGGGCGGTCGACGGGCTGATCGCGCGGTACGCGCCGTACCGCGACGTGCTGGTCCGCCTCGACGGCGAGCAGCCCGGCGGGGAGCGGCTGGACCTGGGTGGTTTCGTCGGCGAGCGGGAGCACGACGGGCGGTGGCGGTTCCGGGTCGGGCGCGACGAGCCGGTGCATCGGCTGCTGACCGCGGCCGGGGACCGGCACCGGATCCGCGACCTGTCGGTGGTCGAGTCGAACCTGGAGAGCGTGGTCAAGGAGCTCTACCGCGAGCGGCGGCCGGCGTGAGGGTCCGCACGCGAGCCTGGACCGCGTACGTGCGGACGGCGATCGCCATGCGCCTGCAGTACCGCAGCATGATCTTCGCGTCGACGGCGGTCACCCTGCTGTGGATCGTGCTGGTCACGCGTGTGTGGTCGGCCGCCTACCAGGGGCGGGACACGGTCGCCGGGCTGACCCTGGAGAGCACGGTGGTCTACCTGACCCTCGCCAACCTGCAGGCCGTCGTGGTCAACACGCCGATCACCTGGATCATGGCGAGCCGGGTCCGCTCCGGCGAGGTGCTCTTCGACGTGAGCCGGCCACTGGGCTATCCCGGTCAGATGCTGGCCCTGCAGGCCGGCCAGTCGATGATCCAGATCGCGGTGACGGTGGTGGTCGCGCCGTTCGCCGCGCTGCTCGGCGGGCTGTCCGCGCCGGCCGGGGCCGCCGCTGGGCTGCTGTACCCGGTGGCGCTGCTGTTCGGCTGGGTGCTGAACGCGCTGCTGACGCTGCTGGTCGGGCTGACCGCGTTCTGGACCGTCGACAACCTGGGAATCTCGGTGCTGTACCGGTTCGTGGCAACGTTCCTGGCCGGGGCCGGCGTGCCGCTGGCGTTCTTCCCCGGGCCGCTGCGGGCGGTCGCCGAGGCATTGCCGTTCCGGTTCATCGTCTACGAGCCGGCCGCGATCTACATCGGTCAGATCCCGGCGCGCGAGGCGGTCACCGGGTTCGGTCTCGCCCTCGTCTGGATCGTGATCCTTTCCGGTCTGCTGGCCCTGGTCTGGCAGCGCTCGCATCGACGGGTGGTGGTGCACGGTGGCTGACCTGAAGCGTGAGTTCCGGCTCTACCTGCTGCTGCGCGGGGCGTCGCTGCGCAGCGTCTTCCAGTACCGCGGCAATCTGCTGATGATGGTGCTGGCCGGCGCCGCGTACCAGGGAAGTGGTTTCGCCTTCGTCTGGGTGCTGCTGCACACGTTCGGCACCGTGGCCGGCTGGGGATTAGGACAGATCGCTTTCCTGTACGGCATGCGGCTGCTCTCCCACGCACTGTGGCTCGTCACCATCGACGGCGTCGGTCAGGCCGACTTCCTGATCCGCGAGGGTCAACTCGACCGGATGCTGCTGCGGCCCGCGAACGTGCTGTCGCAGATGTCCACGTACACGCGGTCGCTGCTGCCGTTCGGCGACCTGTCGATGGCGATCGTGGTGTTCGGCGTCGCGCTGGTCGTCGCCGACGTGCAGTGGTCACCGGCCTCGATCGTCTTCCTGGTGCTCGCGATCATCGGCGGCGCGCTGCTCGAAGGGTCCGCGGTGATCGTGATCGCCGGGCTGTCGGTGCGCGTGCTCGACACGTGGGCGTACCGGATGATGATGCTCGACACGATCGACACGCTCGGGTCGTACCCGCTGAGCGTCTTCGGGACCGGGGTGCAACGGGTGCTGACGTACGCGCTGCCGATCGCGTTCATCGCGTTCCTCCCGGCCAGCGTGGTGCTGGGCCGGACCGGTCAGCTCGCCGTGCCGGCCTGGCTCGGCCTGCTCTCACCGCTGGTCGGGGCCGGGCTGTTCGCGCTGGCCTACCGTTTCTGGCGCCATCAGCTGCGCTTCTATCAAGGCGTCGGGCACTGACCGGCGGGCGATCCCGGCGAGCAGGTCGGCGACCTGGACGCGCGGGTCGTCCCGGGAGTCGACGGTGACCAGGCCGGCCAGCGGGGACACCCCGTCCGGCCCGGCCAGCGCGCGCTGCAACCGGGTCAGGCGGCCGGCCGTCAGCGCGCTCTGCTCGTCGTGCACGACCAGCACGCGCCGGGCGCCGCGCGAGAAGAACAGGACCGTCTCGGCCAGCGCCGGGAGCAGCGGCTCCAGCGGCGGCGGGATCGACCTGTCCTCGGCGTCCAGCCTGGTCACCACGGCTCGGACGTGGGCCGGGTGCAGCGCGTCGAGAACCGGGTCGGCGGGCGTGCCCCGTACGAGCAGATCCCGGGTCTGAAAGAAACGGTCGACGCGGGGACCGATCGGGCCGGGGCGCTTGGTCCGCGCCAGCTCGGTGAAAGCGGTCAGGAACGCGTCCCAGCCCGGCCCGGTATAACGCGCGAGGGCGTCGGCCCGCGGGTCGCGCGCGAGACTCGTCCCGGCGGCGTAGGACGGCTCGGCCAGCAGCAGGTCCACGATCCGGGTCAGCAGGAAGCGCCTCTTGTCGATCCGGTGCACATGGGCGCGGCCGGTCAGCGCGGCGAAGAACCGGTCCAGCGCGACACCGGGCCGGCGCAGCAACTGGCCGGACTTCAGCTCGTGCGGCGAACCGGCGGGCAGCCCGGCGATCAGCGCGGCGGCTTCCTCCCCGGTCAGGTCCACCCCGGCGTGCGTGATCACCGGCGCGCCGGAGTTCAGCAGGTTGGTGCCGGAGAAGCCGGACTCGTCGCAGGCGATCTCCACCACGTCCCCGGCCGGCACGCCCGACGGCGGCAGCCCGCCCTGCAACGGTGATCGCACGCCGCCATCGTCTGCCGGTGGCCGCATCCGGGCAAACCGTTATCCTGGCCGTGACATGGGAGTCACCGCGCACCAGAGCAGCCGCCGGCACGAGCAGGTGGAGCACACTCGCCTGCGGATCATCGTGGCCGCCGAGCGGCTCTTCGCCGAGCACGGCGTCTTCTCCGTCTCCAACCGGCAGGTCAGCGAGGCCGCCGGGCAGGGCAACAACGCCGCGGTTAACTACCACTTCGGGACGAAGGCCGACCTGGTCCGGGCGATCATCCAGCGGCACGCCGAGCCGATGGAACAGATCCGGGCCGAGCTGCTCGACCGCCACCGCGGCAGCACCCGGCTGCGGGACTGGGTGACGTGCGTCGTCCGGCCGTACACGGATCATCTGGCCTCACTGGGGTCGCCGTGCCGCTACGCCCGGCTGGCCGCGCAATTGATCACCGAGCCGCAGCTGCGGGAGCTGGCCGCGCTGGAGTTCGCCGGCGCGACGCACCTGATCGAGGTGACCGAGTCGCTGCACGCCTGCCTGCCCGGCCTGCCGCCGGCCGTGTGCAACGAGCGCGACGACATGGCCCACACGCTGATCACGCATCTGTGCGCGCAGCGGGAACGCAGCCTGCCGGAGGATCCGGCCGAGGCGTCCACGGTGTGGTCGGCGACGACGGTCGGGCTGATCGACGCGATCGAGGGGCTGTATCAGGCACCGGCAACCCGGCGTGAGCCTCCACAATGATCAACATTCATTCGGCAATCACTTGACTTAAAAACCCGACGCGGCTTAGCTGATCCGGCCATCCCTCCGGTTCCACCCATAAGGACCACCCATGTCCCCGACCTTTCAGCCGCGCCGCTACTCGCCCGCGCTCCTCGCCGAGCTGCGCGCGAAGTACCAGGCGGAACGCGACCGCCGGATCCGCCCGGAGGGCACCGCTCAGTACCGGCGGGCCGCCGGCGAGTTCGGCTCCTACGCCAAGGACCCCTACACCGCGTGGGCCGAGCGTGAACCGGTCCGCGACCAGGTCGAGGCGACCGTGATCGGTGGTGGCTTCGGCGGCCTGGTCACCGGGGCCAAACTGCGCCAGGCCGGCGTCGAGAGCCTGCGGATGGTCGACGAGGGCGGCGACTTCGGCGGCACCTGGTACTGGAACCGCTACCCCGGTGTGCACTGCGACATCGAGGCCACCGTCTACATGCCGCTGCTGGAGGAGGTCGGCTACGTCCCGAAGTGGCGTTACGCCCCGGGCGAGGAGATCCGTCAGCACGCCGTCGCCATCGCGAAACAGTTCAGCCTGTACGACGACACCATGTTCCACACCCGTGTCACCGGCCTGAGCTGGAACGAGGACACCGCCGACTGGACGGTCACGACCGACCGCGGCGACGAGTACCGCAGCCGGTACGTGGTGATCTCCTCCGGCACGCTCAGCCAGCCGAAACTGCCCGGCATCCCCGGCTTCGACGAGTTCGGCGGGCACACGTTCCACAGCAGCCGGTGGGACCACGACTACGACCTGACCGGCAAGCGGGTCGCGGTCGTCGGCACCGGCGCCAGCGCGATCCAGATCGTGCCGTCGATCGCCCCGGACGTCGAGCAGCTCTACGTCTTCCAGCGCACCCCGTCCACCGTCGACGTGCGGGGCAACCGCCCGATCGACCCGTCGTTCGCGGCCACGCTGAAGCCCGGCTGGCAGCGCGAACGCATGGAGAACTTCCTGACCCTGGTCACCGGCGGGCACGTCGCCGAGGACCTGATCGACGACGGCTGGACCGCCACCGCGAAACTGCAGCGGCAGATGCTGACCGGCACCGTCGACGAGAACCTGACCGCCGAGGAACGCGACTACCTCGACGAGCTGGCCGACGCGCGCAAGATGGACGAGATCCGCGGCCGGGTCGCCGAGATCGTCGAGGACCCGGCGACCGCCGAGATCCTCAAGCCGTGGTACCGCTACATGTGCAAGCGGCCCACGTTCAGCGACCACTACCTCGAGGCGTTCAACCGGCCCAACGTCACGCTCGTCGACACCGCCGACCTCGGCGGGATCACCGCGATGACCGCGACCGGCGTCAAGGTCGGCGACCAGGAGTTCGCGGTCGACTGCGTGATCTTCGCGACCGGCTTCGAGGTCGGCATCTCCGGCGTCGTCTCCGGGACGCTGCCGGTGACCGGCCGCGGCGGCCTGCCGCTGCTCGGGCACTGGGCCAAGGGGCCGCGCACGCTGCACGGCTTCTACAGCCACGGCTTCCCCAACCTGTTCCACCTCGGCTCGCTGCAGAACGCCGCGGCGGTCAACTTCACCCACGTGCTGCAGGAACAGGCCACCCACATCGGCGAGCTGGTCAAGGCGGCGACCGAGCGCGGCGCGCAGCGCATCGAACCGACCGCGGAGGCCGAACAGGCCTGGGTCGACACGATCCGCGACACCGCGCCGGTCAACTTCAACTTCCGGGCCGAATGTACGCCGGGGTACTACAACGGGGAGGGCAAGCCGCGCCCGGTGAACACGTCGTTCGGGCCCGGCCCGGTCGTCTTCCACGAGTTGCTGCGCACGTGGCGGGCCGAGGGCGGCATGGACGAGGTCCTGCGCTCGTAGAGTCGGCGCCCCTCGCCGCGGGCACGCTCGTGGAGTCGGCGCCCCTCACCGCGGGCACGCTCGTGGAGTCGGCGCCCCTCACCGCGGGCACGCTCGTAGAGTCGGGGGCATGAAGGCGATCACCATCAGCGGCACCGGCCTGGAACTCGTCGACAAGGACGTCCCCGAGCCCGGCGACGGCGAGATCCGGGTCCGGGTGCTGCGCTCGGGCGTCAACCCGACCGACTGGAAACGCCGGCCCACGAGCGAGGCCGGGGCCGTCCCGAACATGGACGGCGCCGGGCTCGTCGACGCGGTCGGGCCGGGCGTACTCTCCCACCACGCCGGTGACCGGGTCTGGGTCATGCTGGCCGCACACACCGGCCCGCACGGGACCGCGGCCGAGTTCACGATCGTTCCCGCCGCGCACGCCTTTCCACTTCCCGAGCCTTTCCCGTACGACGTGGGAGCCGCCCTGGGCGTCCCGGCCGTCACCGCCCACCGCGCGCTGACCGTCGCCGAGGCGGGCCCGGAACGGCTCGGCCCGGGTGCCCTCGACGGCCGGACCGTGCTCGTCGCCGGCGGCGCCGGAGCGGTCGGGCACGCGGCGATCCAGCTCGCCCGCTGGGCCGGCGCGACGGTCGTCACCACGGTCAGCTCTCCGGAGAAGGCGGCGCTGGCCACCGCGGCCGGGGCGCACCACGTCGTCAACTACAAGCACGGTGACGCCGCGGCGGAGATCCGGGCGATCGCCCCGGACGGCGTCGACATCATCGTCGAGGTGGCCGCCGCCCGCAACGGCGCGTTGAACCAGGCGGTCGCGGCGAACCACGCGACGATCGCGATCTACGCCGACAACGGCGGGGCCACCGCGGCGTTCGACATCCGCCCGCACATGATGATCAACGCCCGTGTCCAGTTCCTAATCCTCTACACCGTCGGCGAAGAGGCGCTGCAGGCCGCGGCCGAGGACATCGGGGCGGCACTGCGCGACGGCGCCCTGCCCGTCGGCGCCGAGCACGGCCTCCCCCTGCACCACTTCCCGCTGGCCGAGACGGCGGCCGCCCACGACGCCGTTGAACAGTCCATCGTAGGCAAGGTCCTCATCACCCTCGACTGATTCCCCGTTCACGACAGCGGACGGCGGTGCGGCGCGCACCCGGGTGAGCGGTTGCCGGAGGTCCGGGCCGGACGGGGGCGGTGGGACCGGGGTGGCGGCGGCGCCGGGGTGGGGCCGGCACCGGCTGGGCATCGCGGACTGCTTCCCAGGGGGTGGGCAACGGTCGTACCGAGGAATGCTGTTGACGTTGATCTTTGGCTAGCATCCGGTTGTTCTCAGAATCGCAGGGAGCGGACCGATGGTCATCACAGCTCGCAGGAGGAGGCACGGATGACCGTTGAGCTGCTGCTGGCCCGGGCCGAGGAGCTGCGGCGGGCCGGCGACTACCGGGCCGGGTGCGAGACGGCACAGCGGGCCGCGGATCTGGCGCGGGCCGGCGGGGACGGCGCCGGGCAGGCCGAGGCGCTGCGGTCGCTGGCGAACCAGCTGCTGCGGATCGGGCGGCAGGAGGAGGCGGTCACCGCGTGCCGGCAGGCGGTCGCCGAGTTGGAGGCGCTGAACGACGGCGCCGGGCTCTGCCAGGTGCTGACGTTGCAGGCGATGCCGTTGCGGGACCTGGGCATGCACGAGGAGGCCCTGGAGGTACTGGCGCGGGCGCGGGACATCGCGCAGGCGCTGGGGAACCGGGACCTGCTCTACTGGGTGCACAACCGGACCGGGGTCGTGCACGGCAGCATGGGCGATCACGAGCTGAGCAACGTGTACCTGTCGCAGGCGCTGACGATGGCGACCGGGATGGACGACGAGGCCCGGTTCTGCATCCTCAACAACATCGGCGACAACGCCACGTACGAGGTGCCGCGCCTGCGCCGCCTCGGTGAGACCGACCGCGCCGAGCAGATGCTGGGCAACGCCCTGATCTGGGTCGCCGAGGCGCTGCGGCTGGCGCGGTCGGCCGGGAACCCGTTCCGGGAGTCGCTGAGCCTGGACAACTACGGGGTGCTGCTGGGGCTGGCCGGGGATCTGGACGCCGCGGCCGGGCACCTGGAGCAGTCGCGGGTGATCGCGGTCGACGCCGGGTACTGGTCGCTGGAGTCGTCGGCGCTGCAGCACCAGGCGCGGCTGCGGCTGCTGCGCGGTGAGTGCGACGCGGCCGTGGACGGGCTCCTCCTGGCGCTGGACCGGGCGCGGCAGGCCGGCGAGAAGCCGATGGTCATGGAGATCCTGCGGGAACTCTCCGAGGCGTACGAGCAGATCGGCGACTTCCGGGAGGCCCTGCGCTGCTATCGGGGGTTCCACGACCTGGAGCGTGAGCTGCACAATCAGGTCGCCGCGGCGAAGGCCCGGATGGCCGCGCACTACTTCGAGCTGGACAACGCCCGCCTGGAGGCCGAGAACGCGCGCCTCGAAGCCGAGCTGCACCGCACGTCCAACATGGAACTCGCCGCGGCCAACGCGGTGTGGCAGCGGCAGGCGACCGAGGACGCGCTGACCGGTCTGCCGAACCGGCGCTCGGTCGACGAACGGCTGCCCGTGCTGGCCGCCGGCGCCGCGCCGCTCGCCGTGGCAGTCGCCGACGTGGACCTGTTCAAGCAGGTGAACGACAGGTTCGGGCACCCGGTCGGCGACGAGGTGCTGCGCCGGATCGCGGCGATCTTCCTGGACGGTGTGCGGGACACCGACATGGTGGCGCGGCTCGGCGGCGAGGAGTTCCTGGTCGCGCTGAGCGGCTCGGGCCTGGGCGACGCCCGCGCGGCCTGCGACCTGCTGCGGGCGCGGGTGGCCGCGTACCCGTGGGAGCAGGTCGCCGAGGGGTTGAGCGTGACGATCAGTTTCGGGATCGCCGAGGCGACCGGCGCGGACCTCGGGATGGGACTGGCCGACCAGCGGCTCTACGAGGCGAAACGGGCCGGGCGCAACCGGGTCCACGCCCACTGAGGCGTGACCCAGGAGGAGCGGGCCGCGCCCGGCCGGTTCACCCACGAGCTGCGGGTGGGCGACCGGCCGGCGTTACAGCGCGTGCTCCCGTTCCTGACCGAGGAGTCGTTCGACGACCGCTTCGAGCACGGCGTCACCCGGTTGCCGGCCGGCCCCTGACTCCTCGGGCGAGGAGCCGGTCCAACAGGATCGGCCCGGCCGGCTGCGTCAACGAGAGAACCACCCGGACCGAACCCACACCCCTTTCCGCCGTACGGCCATTGCCCTGCACGTCGACCGTGAGCTGCGGAGCCTCGTCGGGCGTGACGTCGCCGAGCAGGATCGCGGCGGCGAGCGGATCGTGGAGCGGGATCTCGCGCACGCCCAGCCGCCGCTCGTAGCTGTCGAAGTAGACCGGCGTCATGTCCGCGAGTGCCCGCTGCAGCGGGGTCCCCGCGGTGCGCAGCGCGTCGACGTCGGCGACCGTCCACCGGTGACGCATCGTGACGTCGAGCGGGACCAGCGTGACCGGCCACGGCGCGGCGAGGACGGTGGCCGCGGCGGCCGGGTCGTGGGCGATGTTCGCCTCGGCGTGCGGCTGACGGTTGCCGGGGACGCGGACCGCCCCGCCCATCACGGTGACCGAGGCGAGCAGCCCGGGCAGGTGCGGCTCGCCGCTGAGCGCGGCGGCCAGGTTCCCGCACGGGCCGGTGGCGAGGACATGCAGCTCACCCGGGTTCTGCCGGGCGAGATCGAGGAGCAGTTCCACGGCCGTACGGGAGATCGGATCTTCTCCGCGGGGAAGCGTGACCCCGCCGACGCCGTTGCCGCCGTGGACCGGGACCACCGACCCGGGGTGCTCGCCGGAGCCGACCGCGACCGGGATGCCGGTGACGCCGGCCAGTGCGAGGACGCCGAGCGTGTTGGCCGCGGCCTGCGCAGCGGTGGTGTTGCCGTTGACCGTGCCGATGCCGGCGAGGGTCACGTCCGGGTGCGCGAGCAGGTAGGCGATGGCGATCGCGTCGTCGATGCCGGTGTCACAGTCGAGGTAGATCAGCATGCTCCCCGTTCTACAGATGCTGCACGAGCGGGGCGAGTGTTGCCGGGTGATGAACTCGCAGGTCAGCGTGAACCGGTTAAGAACATGCCGGAAATCAATTATTGACAGAGTTGGATGTCAGGCCTAGCTTCAGCCCGAGGAAAGCGCTTACCTGCACGTGGACCCATTACCCCGTCCCCCAACGGAGGAAATCCCCATGTCCCCGTCACGTCGCACCGTCCTCGCCGCGGCCACCGCCGGCGTCCTCGCGTCCGCCGGTGGCCTCGTCGCCGCCCAGGCCGGGCCGGCGTTCGCCGCCGAGTCCAGCCCGGTCGGATTCGCGAGCCTCAACGGCGGCACCACCGGCGGATCGTCGAGCACCGTCGTCACCGTCACCACGGCGTCCGCCCTCAAGTCGGCGCTCAGCTCCAGCACGTCACAGACCGTCAAGATCTCCGGCCTGATCACGATCTCGGGCATGTACAGCGTCGCCTCGAACAAGACGATCCTCGGCGTCGGCTCCGGCTCCGGCGTCACCGGCGGCGGATTCAACCTGTCCAGCGTCAAAAATGTGATCATCCGGAACCTGGTGTTCAAGAATGCCGGCGACGACTCGATCAACGTGCAGGAGGGCAGCACCAACATCTGGATCGACCACAACGACCTGTCCAACGGGTACGACGGGTTGATCGACATCAAGCGCGGCTCGGACTACCTCACGGTCTCCTGGAACCACCTGCACAACCACGACAAGTCCATGCTGCTCGGGCACAGTGACGACAACAGCGCCCAGGACCTCGGGCATCTGCGCGTCACCTACGTCCACAACTGGTTCGACGGGACCAACCAGCGGCACCCGCGCGTGCGGTTCGCCAACCCGGTCCACGTGCTCAACAACTACTACAGCAACATCGGGTCGTACGGGGTGGCGTCGACGGAGAACGCGGGCGTCTACGTCGAACGCAACTACTTCGAGAACGTGGCGAACCCCACCGTCACGCAGACCGGCGACTCCGCCTCCGGCAACCTGAAGGTGCTGAACAACTACAAGGTCAATTCGGGCACGGAGCAGGTGCGCAACGGGGCCGCCGTGGCGGCGATCCCGTACTCGTACTCACCCGAGGCGAACAGCACCGTCAAGGCCACGGTCACCGCGGGGGCCGGCACCGGCAAGATCTGACATTCCACATCTGACGGCGCCCGCCACCCATCCCCAGGCGGGCGCCGTCCCCCGATTCCACCGCCCTGCACGACGCGGCCCCGCTGCCCGTCACGGCCCAGCCACGAGTCACGCCCACCGGCCGGCCCCGGCGGTGCCCCGACCCCCACGAGACACCCCCCCCGGCCACCGCCGGCCGGCTCGCTCCCAGCAGTGCCTCGACCAGCGCGAGAACCCCTCAAGCCCGGCTTGCGAACTGCGACGCGCGCGGGACTCTCCCGGCGGGGTTACTTCACGACGGGTTTGTTGCTCTGAGCGGGACCGTCCACGGAGGCCGCCCTGGTGGGCTTCGCGTTCCGGGCCGGCCACGGCCCTGCGAAGCCCACCAGGGTCCCCGCGGGAGCGGCGGAGAAGGACCACAGCGGACGCAGGACATGAAGATCCTGACTTCGAAGTGAGGAAACGCCCGGATGCAGGGCTTCCCGGACCCGGGCGTCTGTCACTTCTTGAAAGCGGCGCCGACCGACGAGCCCTTGGCGGGCTGGGCCATGCAGTGCAGCAGCCAGCCGTTGCTGCCCTGGACCGGCCACGCGTCGCGCCGCCAGCCCTTGGTCGTGGCCGGGTCGAGGCTCTGCGCGGCCATGACCTGCGCCGAGCAGGCTTTGGCCACGTCGGGCTGCTTGATCAGTGGTGACGTGGAGTCGAGCACCGGTGGCCCGGCGGGCAGGGTGATCGCGGCGAACGTCTCCCACACGTGGGAGCCGGGGCAGTAGCGGGACACCGGCGCGACGGCCTGGGTGCCGATCTGGGTGAGGCCGGCCCAGCAGAGCGGTTCGTCCGGGCAGAACGCGTCGCCGCAGGCGGTGAAGCCGGTCGGGGCGCCGCCGGCGGCCGCGGTCGCGGTGGGTTCGCCGGCGGCCGCGGCGCCCCTGGGGTCGTCGTTGCCGCCGCGGGCGACGATCCCGGCGACGATGAGGGCGATGACCACGACGGCGGCGACGGCGCCGATCAGCACGCGGGGGTTCTTCTTCCCCGCGGTACGACCGGTGCCGCTCGGCGACGCGAGGTCGGCCTGCCGGGCCACTTCGGCCATGGCCAGTGCGGACGGGAAACGCTTCTCCGGGTCGGTCTGCAAGGCCCGTTCGACGAGGGCGAGCACGGCCGGCGGCACGTCGGCGCCGAGCGTTCTCGGCTCCTGCTGGATGCGTTGGAGCGCGACCGCGTACGGGTTGTCGCCGACGAACGGCTTCTGCCCGGCGAGGCATTCGTAGGCGACCAGGCCGAGCGAGTACACATCGCTGCGCCGGTCGGCGGGCTGGCCGAGCACCTGTTCCGGGGCGAGGTAGCCGGGCGTGCCGAGGACCGCGCCGGTGGCGGTCACGCCGGGTGACCCGAGGTGCCGGGCGATGCCGAAGTCGGTGATCAGCACGCCACCGTCGCTGCGCAGCATGATGTTGGCAGGCTTGACGTCCCGGTGCAGGATGCCCTGGTCGTGGACGGCTTGCAGGCCTTCGGCGGCGGCGATGACGATGCGTTTGGTCTCGGCCGGGCTGAGCCGGCCCTCACGGACGAGGCGCTGCGCCAGTGACTCTCCGTCGATGAACTCCATCACCAGGTAGGTGCGCCCACCGTTCTGACCGACGTCGTGGATCGCCGCCACGTTCGGGTGGTTGACCCGGGCCATGGCGTGCGCCTCGGCGGCGAAGCGTTGCACGAAGTCGGGGTCCTGGGCTGCCGCCGGCAGCATGGTCTTGATCGCGACGACCCGGTTCAGGGATTCGTCGAACCCCTGCCAGACCTCGCCCATCCCGCCGGCGCCGAGCCGGTTGTCCAGGCGGTATCGGCCGCCCAGTCGCATGCCGGCCCCGAGGCCGAAATTCGGTTGCACGCGCGCATCGTAGGGGCTATGCGTTGTGGATTTGTAAATCTGTCGGCGTGTCATTTTTGAAACGCGCGCGTCAACCGCGTAACGGCCTCGTCCATCAGCTCGGCGGGCGCCGCGGCGTAGGTCAGCCGCAGGTGGGCGGCGGTCGGCTCGGCCGCGAACCAGGGCCGCCCCGGAAACACCACCACGCCCTCGGCGGCGGCGCGCCCGGCCAGCGCGACGTCGTCGCTCCCGTCCGGCAGCCGGACCCAGAGGTGCAGCCCGCCGCGCGGGATCGCGGCCGGGACCAGGGCCGGCAGCCGGCGCTCCAGGGCGGCCAGGAGCGCTTCCCGTCGAATTTTCAGTTCCCGGCGGAGCGTACGGAGATGGCGCCCCCACCCCGGCCCGGTGACGAACTCGAGTGCGGCCTGCTGCAACGGCCCCGCCACGAAGAAGTCGTCGAGCAGCCGGGCGGATCGCAGGCGGGCCCCGGCCGGCCCGCGCGCCCCGATCGCGGCGATCCGCAGCCCGGGCGCCGCCGACTTGGTCAGTGAGCGCAGGTAGACCACGTGCCCGTCGGGGTCGCCGGCCGCCAGTGGCGCCGGGGCCTCGCCGTCGATCACCAGGTCACGGGCGTAGTCGTCCTCGATCAGGAACGCCCCGTTGTCCCGCACCGCGGCCATCACCGCGTCCCGCCGGTGCGCGGCCAGGGTCGCGCCGCTCGGGTTGGCGTAGAGCGGCTGGCAGTAGAAGATCCGCGCCCCGGTCCGGGCGAACGCGGCTGCCAGCTGGCCGGGCAGCACGCCGTCCTGGTCGGCGGGGACCGGCACCACGCGCAGGCCGGCCGCGTGGGCGGCGGCGAGCGCCCCCAGGTAGGTCGGCGACTCGACCAGCAGCGTGTCGCCGGGCGCGGCCAGCGCCCGGAACGCCGACGACAGCGCGGCCTGCCCGCCAGGACAGATCACCAGGTCACGGGCTCGCAGCTGGGCACCGGAGGAACGGGCGAACCAGTCCCGCAGGTCCTCGCGACCCTCGGCCGGCCCGCGCTGCCAGGCGGCCGGTTGCCGGGCGGCCCGCGCGAGCGCCGTCCCGAGCGCGGCGGTCGGCTGCAGGTCGGCGTGCAGGTAGCCCCCGGAGAGCGGGATCGCGCCCTCCGGCGGTAACGCCAGTAACGCCTGCATCTCACTCTCGCCGAAGCGACCGGGGCCGAGCGCGACCGTCTGCCATGACAGGTCGGGCACGCGCACCGGCTCCGGGCGCGCCGCGACGAACGTCCCCTTGCCCGGACGGGCCTCGACCAGACCCTGCGCGACCAGGGAACGGATCGCCTCGGCCACGGTGACCGGCGACGCGCTGTGGTGTGCGGTCAGCTCCCGCACCGACGGCAGCCGGGTCCCCGGGACCGCGCCGGTGACCCTGATCCGAAGATCTTGGATAACGCGGGCCGCTGCGTTACCGTCATTCATGAGAGACGACAGTAGCGCTACTGACCGCAGTACGGTAACAGCGGGTCTGACCCTCGGGGCCGTGGGCGTGCTGGCGTTCAGCATGTCGCTGCCGGCCACCCGGGTCGCGGTGCACGAGCTGGACCCGTGGTTCGTGGCATTCGGCCGGGCCGTCGGCGCGGCCGTGCTCGCCGCGGCCTTCCTCCTCCTGACCCGGTCGCCGCGGCCGACCCGGGCGCAGTGGCGGCGGCTGCCGATCGTCGCGCTCGGCGTGGTCGTCGGGTTCCCGCTGTTCACGTCGCTGGCGCTGACCAGCTCCACCTCGTCGCACGGTGCCGTCGTGGTCACCGTGCTGCCGGCGATGACCGCGGTGTTCGCCGCGATCCGCGCGCACGAGCGCCCGCCGCTGGTGTTCTGGCTGTCCAGCGCGGCCGGGCTGGCCGCGGTGCTGACATTCCTGATCACGACCGGGGCGGTGCGCGGCGCGCTGACCCTGTCGGATCTGTACCTGCTGGCCGCCGTGGTGCTCTGCGGGCTCGGGTACGCCGAGGGCGGGGTGCTCGCCCGTGAACTCGGCGGGGCGCGGACCATCTGCTGGGCGCTGCTCGCCGCGCTGCCCGTCACCCTGCCGATCACCCTGGTCACGCTGCCCGGGCCGGCCGGGGCACGCAGCTGGGCGGCGTTCGGCTACCTGACGGTGATCTCCATGTTCCTCGGGTTCTTCGCCTGGTACGCGGGACTGGCCAAGGGTGGCATCGCCACGGTCGGGCAGATCCAGCTCGCCCAGCCCGTGCTGACCATCGTCTGGTCGGCACTGCTGCTGGGCGAGCCGGTCACGCCCGCGTCCCTGGTGGCGGCGGTCGTGGTGCTGGGCTGCGTGGTCCTGACCCAGCGGGCGCGTCAGGGCTTGCGGGTCAGCTTCCACCAGAGTGAGGGCTCGCTCGTGGCAGCGTCGGTGGCGAGATCCACCCGCTCCCCCGAAGCCTGAACCTGGCCCACCGGCTGACCGGCCGTGACCTGCGCTCCCGGTTTCGTCGTCGTGGTCGTGACCTTCACGGCGAGGCCGGGCCAGCCGATCACCTTCAACGCGGTGACCGGTGACACCGTCGACGTCGAGCCCCAGGCGGTCTCGACACTGCCGACGGGTTTCGCGGCGAGCAGCTCGTACTCCTTCACGGTCTTGCGGACCGAGGCCAGCAGGGAGCGCACCACCTTGTTGACGGCGGCGAGCTGCTCCGGGGTGTGCGCGCCCGGCTGGTTGAAGACCGCGCCGACCAGCACCAGCGTCTTCGAGCCGACCTGGATCCGGGAGGCGAACAGCAGGTTGCCGCCGGCCTGCGTGGTCGAACCGGTCTTGATGCCGAAGACCCCGTCGACGCCGAGCAGGTCGTTGTAGTTCTTGATGGTGCCGACCACCGGGATCTGCGCGCTCCTCAGCTCGACGATCTCGGCGAACACGTCGAACTCCAGCACCGCCCGGCCCAGCTTCACCTGGTCCGCGGCGGTGCTGGTGGTGGTCGGCAGGAAACCGGACGGGTCGGTGTACTCCGTCGTGGTCATGCCCAGCTCGTCGGCGGCCGCGTTCATCTTCTTCAGGAAGCCGTCGACGCTGCCGGAATCCCAGACCGCGAGCTGGTGCGCGATGTTGTTCGCGGACGGCAGCATCAGCGCCTCGAGGGCGTCACGTTCGGTCAGTTTCTCGCCCGCGACCACCTGCACCAGCGACTGGCCACTGGGGATCCGGGACTGGTAGTCGGCAACGTCCGCGCTGGTCACGGTCAGGTCCGGGCCCTCGTCATCGCCCTGGATGGGGTGCTCCTTGAGGATGACGTAAGCGGTCATCACCTTGGCGACACTGCCGATCGGCTCGGCCGAGTCACCGCCCGAACCGCCGATCCGGCCCAGCCCCTCGACCATCAGCTCGGCCGACCCCTGCGCCGGCCACGGGATCTTGGGCAACGTGCCCGGGATCTTCAGGGTCGACGCGATCGCCGTGGTCAGCGTCGCGGCCGGCAGATCCCGGCTGAGCTGCGCCGCCGCACCGCCACCGAGCAGGGCGACAACCAGGAAGAGGGCGACCAGGACCGCTGTCAGGCGCCGCCTTCCCCGCTTCTGGTCCGGTACGGCGTTCTGGCCGCCCTGATACGTCGCCGGACCTGACGGTGTCGCCGGCGGGGGCGGGGTGAGAGGCGGCTGATCGGTCACGGGCACGGAGAACGACGCTTGTCGGGTCGCCGCATCGTATGTCGCCCCGGGCCGCGCGGGGACCGGAACGGACGCGCGCCCGGACTGCTGAGGCAGCTGTTGCTGGGGCGTTTGTGGTGGCGCTCCTTGTTGTTGCGGCACCGGCACTGACGCCCGGCCCGGTGTCACCGGACGCGACCCGGGAACGGGCGGGCTGTGCTGCACCGCGTTGTCACCGGGTCGCGGCCCGGGCACCCGCGCCGACCCCGTCGCCGGGCGACCACCGGCCTCCGGCATGCCCTCGCCCGGCTCCCCCGTCTGCGTCATCAGTCAGCCCCCTCCACGGCCCCGGACCGCCCGGATGCCGGAACCAGTATTCCTGAGCTGCTCAAATCTCTGTAACCCGACGGTGGTCAGGCCAGATGCCGGAAACCACGATTGCCGATCCCGTTCGCCGGCCGTTCCGGTTTGTCGGCAGGTGGACATGGACATGATGGATTTGCATGCGTTCCACTACGGGTGCCAGGTCGCCGCTGTGAGGGGGAACCGGATGAGTGCCACCGAAGTCGTGATCACCGGATGGGGCGCCACCACCCCGCTCGGCGGGGACGTGGAGACCCTCTGGACCAACATGCTCGCCGGCCGGTCCGGGGTGCGCCGGATCGACGAACGGCTCAAGGACTACCCCCACTGGGAGCAGCTGCCGACCCTGATCGGCGCCCCGATGGCCGTCGAACCCGACAGCGTGCTCCCCCGCGTACAGGCCCGCCGCCTCGACCGCTGCGAACAGGCCGCCCTGGTCGCGGCCCGGCAGGCCTGGGAGCACGCGGGCCGCCCGGAGGTCGAGGGCGAACGGCTCGCGGCCGTGATCGGCTCCGGCATCGGCGGTGTCTCCACCATCCTCGGGCAGGACGACCTGATCGAGGAGAAAGGTCCGTCCAAGGTGTCCCCGCTGGTCGTGCCGATGATGATGCCGAACGGGCCGGCCGGCTGGGTGAGCATCGAGTTCGGGGCGAAAGCCGGGGCGTACGCCACGGTGTCGGCCTGCGCGTCCGGCGCCGAGGCCCTGGCGATGGCCGCGCGCCTGATCCGCGCGGGCGAGGCCGACGTGGTGATCGCCGGTGGGGCCGAGGCGTGCATCGCGCCGCTCACCATTGCCGGGTTCGCCCAGGCCCGTACGCTCTCGAAGCGCAACGACGACCCGGAACGCGCCTCCCGCCCGTTCGACACCGGTCGTGACGGTTTCGTCCTCGGCGAGGGCGCCGGCGTCGTGATCGTGGAACGCGCCGGCTTCGCCGCGGCCCGGGGCGCCCGGATTCTCGGCCGGCTCGCCGGGTACGGCGTGACCGCCGACGCTCACCACATCACCGGCCCGGACCCGACCGGCGCCGGGCAGATCCGGGCGATCCGGACCGCGCTGCGGACGGCCGGCCTGTCCCCGTCCGACGTCGACCACGTCAACTGCCACGCCACGTCGACGGTGGTCGGCGACGTCGGCGAGGCCGTCGCGATCCGGGCCGCGCTCGGGGACGACGTGGTGCTCACCGCCCCGAAGTCCAGCTTCGGGCACCTGGTCGGGGCGGCCGGGGCGGTCGAGGGGATCGTCACGATGCTGTCGATCAGCAACGGGGTCATCCCGCACACGCTGAACCTGGACGACAAGGCGCCGGAGGTCGAGCTCGACGTGGTCGCGGGGGAACCCCGGCGCGGGGAGATCCGCGCCGCGATCTGCAACTCGTTCGGTTTCGGCGGCCAGAACGTCTCTCTCCTGTTCACCCCCGCCTGACCACACCTCGAACCACCGCTGCGGCCCGCCCTGGCCGGCCGGGCTCAGCGGGTGGTCGGCGGGGGTGGAGGCATTGCCGGGCGCCGGCCGAGGGCTGTGACGGAAGCTGCAACCGCAGGTGTCAGCAGAGGTGGACGACAGGCCGTAGAGTCTGCTTCGCGCGCCGCTTCAACCTACAATTTCTGTAGGTATTGTGGTTTGCTGGCCACAGCGTCGACCTGCGGGAGAGTAAGATGTCGAGCCTCGTCGAATTGGTAGCGTCCACCAACCAGGACGCCGCGGGCGCCCGCACGGTGGCGATCATCGGCGGTGGTGCCACGGGCGCGCTGCTCGCACGGGCGTTGATCCTCCGTACGGACCGGGAAGTGGTCTTGATCTCCCCGGAGGCCTCCCCGGGGCGTGGCGTGGCCTACGGCGCGGCCCAGCCGTGGCACGTCCTGAACGCGCGGGCCGGCTCGATGAGCATCTGCCCCGACGACCCGATGCACCTGGTCCGCTGGGCGCGGGCGCACGGTCACGCGATCGAGGGCACCGACTTCCTGCCGCGCGCGCTGTACGGGGAGTACCTGGCCGACCAGTTCGCCACGATCCTCGCCACGTCCGGCGGCCGGCTGCGGCACCACGTCGCGACGGCGACCGCGCTGCACCAGGACCACGACGGGTACGCGGTGCTCACCGACAACGGCCCGGTCCGCGCCGGGCAGGTGATCCTCGCCGTCGGCAACCCGCAGCAGCAGCGCCTGCCGGGGATCAGCGACGCCGCCTACGCCGGCCCGCACCTGGTCACCGACCCGTGGTCGGCCTACCCGCAGCCGGACGCCGACGAGCCGGTCCTGCTGCTCGGCACCGGCCTGACCGCGGTCGACGTCGCACTGACCCTGACCGAGGCCGGTCACCGCGGCCCGATCGAGGCCCTGTCCCGCCGCGGCCTGCTGCCCCTCGCGCACCCGGAGCTGCCGCCGTCGTCGGCGCACCCCGACCTGATCCTGGACGGCGGGCTCAGCCTGCGCGAACTCCTCCGCCGGGTCCGCCTCTCGATCGTCGCCGGCGCCGACTGGGTCGCCGTGATCGACACCCTGCGTCACCAGGCGGACCGGTTGTGGGACGACTTCGACGACGGCAACCGGCAGCGATTCCTGCGGCACGTGGTCCGGTTCTGGGACGTGCACCGGCACCGGATGGCCCCGCCGATCGCTGCCCGCATCGCCGAGCTGCGCGACCGGGGCACACTGCGGTTCGCCGCCGGGCGCCTGCGGTCGATCGAACCGGACCCGCGCGGCGGCCTGGTCGTAACGGTCGAGGGTCAGGAGCCGCGGCGGTTCGGCGCGGTGATCAGCTGTACCGGGCCGGGCGCGCTGCCCGGCTCCGCGAACCCGTTCCTGGCGTCGCTGTTCCGCGACGGAGTGGTGCGGCCCGGGCCGTACGGGCTGGGCGTCGACACCGACCGGGACGGCCGGATCCAGGACGGGTTGTGGCTGGCCGGCCCGTTGCGGCGCGGCCACTCGTGGGAGACGACCGCCGTCCCGGAGATCCGCGCACAGGTGGACCGCCTGGTCAGCGCCCTCAACCGGCAGACCGTCCCGCGGTAGCGCGCGGTCTGTTCCCGGCACTCGACCAGGGCTGCGACACGCCCTACCGGTAGGAGTGGTCACCGCCGAGACGGGAGCTCAGGTACCAGGACTGCAGGTCACCGGTGAGCAGCCCGGCCATCGTCGTCGTGAAGCCGGCCGGGAACCGCTGCCAGAGCGGCCCCTCCTCCTTGAACACCACCGGCCACGCCGGTGGCGCCGCACCCGGCGACACCAGCCAGCCCAGGATGTCGCCGTTCTCGGTCGAGCCCCAGGAGATCACGCGGTCGCCGGGCGCGAACCAGTCCGGCCGGTCGTCCTCGTCGATCGCGAGGCACTCCCGCACCCAGGCATGGTGTTCCAGCAGCCGGCCGGGCTCGCAGACGCTGACGTGGTCGTCGATCGAGGCGGCGCCGAACGTGCCGACGAACTCCTTGTAGTCGGCGGGCAGCTCGGCCCTCAACGCCTGCTCCAGCGACGGCCAGTCCACCTCGACCGGCTCCGGCTCGGCACCGAGGATCGCGGCCAGGCCGGCGGCGCCGGGCTGCGGGAGCGGGACGGACGGCACCGTGCGCTCACCGGTCACCACCAGGTAGCGGTCCTGATGACGGACCAGGAAGTCGCCGCCGGCGCCGGTGACGAGGACGTGCCCGGCCGAGCACTCGGTGACGACCAGGTCGACCTCGCGCAGCTCACGGTCGCCGTCGTTGCGGACCCGGTCGAAGCGCTCACCCGGCCGGGGCCGGTGCCGCGGATGGTATTCCGGCTCGCCGGTCAGATGCCAGCCGTCCGGGGTGGCGCGGGCGGCGGCGACGCTGAATCCGAGACGTTCGATGGGCACGGCTCACCGTAGCCACCGGCGGCGCGGGTCACCCCGCGGGGCCGGAACGAAGACCGCCGAGAGTGGTGGCGAGGACCAGGCGCAGCTCGCCGATGTGGAGCAGTTTCGCGCTGGCCAGGTAGGCCAGGGCGCCGATCCCGGCCGCGGCGCCGATGGTGAGCAGGGGCATCGACGTACCCACGAGGAAGGTCATGCCGAAGGCGCAGACGGCGCCGGCGACGGCCGCGAGCGTGACCCGGACGTGGGTCCGCATCAGGCGCCGGCCGTCGATCCAGCCGAGCCGGCGCCGGAGCACGACGACGGTCGCCGCCAGCCCGGCCGTGTACGCGATCGCGTAGGCGACCGGCACCCCGACCACGATCGACGCCGCGGGCAGCACGAACCCGGACACCGTGCACCCGGCGATCCCGGTCACCGCGACCCCGGCCGTGATCAGCGCCGGCGTCCGCGTGTCCTGCATGGCGTAGAAGCCGCGCTGCAGAATCGAATACGCACTGAACGGCACGAGTGCCAGGCCGAACGCGGCCAGCACCGTCCCGAGCGTCCGCACCGTCGACGGCGCGCTGCTCCCGTGATCGAACAGCACCGTGGCGATCGGCCGCCCGAGCAGCACCATCGCCACCGCGATCGGTGCCATGACGGCCACCGCGACCCGGACCGCGAGGGACAGGTCGCGGACGATCCGGTCGTGGTCCCGCCGCGCGGCGCTGCGACTGAGCCGGGGCAGCATCGTGGTCATCACCGACAGAGCGATCACCGCGAAGGGCACCTGGAAGACCGCCAGAGCATTCTGGTACGCCGTGACGCCGCCCGGCCCGCTCAACGACGCCACCCGCGTCGCCGCGACCAGGAACGCCTGCGCGCCGAGCACCGAGAGCAGCACCCAGCCGGCCAGCGCACCGATCCGCCGGACGGCGATGCCGCGCGGATCCAGGTGCAGCCGCACGGGGAAACCGGACCGGGACAGCGCCCACACCACCAGCGCCATCTGCGCGAACACGCCCACGCTGGTCCCGATCGCCAGCAGCGTGAAGCTGCGCGACACCACGTAGAGCAGGCCGACCGTGATCACCACCAGGCTGTTGCCGAGCGGCGCCCACGCGGCCACCGCGAACCGCCCGCGGATGTTCAGCACGGCGCCCGCGGTCGCGCTCACCCCGTAGAACAGGATCTGCGGCAGGAAGTACCGGCTGAAGACCACCGCCATCTCGTGCTGCTCGGCGGTGAAGCCGGGCGCCACGAGATCGACCAGCCACGGCGCGAGCAGCAGGGCCAGCACGGTGACGGCGCTCAACCCGTACACCATCAGGGTCAACAGCCGCTGGGTGTAGAGCACGCCGTGATCGGGATCGGTCAGCGCAGCCCGGGTCAGCAGCGGCACGATCACGCTCGCCATCGCCCCGCCGATCAGCAGCTCGTAGACGGCGTTCGGCAGTGTGTTCGCCACGTTGTAGGCGTCCAGCAGGCGGGTGCCGAGCCCGAGCGCCGCGGTCAGCACCAGCACACGCACGAACCCGGCCGCGCGCGACGCCAGCGTCGCGAACGCCATCCGTGAAGTCCTCGCCATCCACGCCCCCGCTCGTCGTTTCGACAGGCCCATCCTGCCTCAGCGGTACGACAACGACGCGTACGCTCGCGGCCGTGACCATCGAGGCCGCGCGCAGCGCACTCATCGTGATCGACCTGATGCCACGCCTCGCCCGTCCAGCGGCAGATGCGGGGCGTCTCGCTCTCATCCGATCCTGACCGTCCGGGCCCAGGGCGGCGGGAACGCGAAGTCCTCCTCGTCCTCGATCTCCCGGCGGAACAGGCCCACCACGGTCCGGCACGGCGGCCGGGCCGACGGCCACGGCGTCCAGCCGTCGGTCAGCGCCACGATCACGTCCGGCCGGGTCCGCTCCGCCTGGCGGAACCCGGTCCGCAGGTCGGTGCCCCCGCCGCCGATCAGCGTGATCCCCTCGGCCCGGCAGAGCGGATGGGCCACCCGGGCCGCCGCGTCGCAGGAGACCACGCTGACCCGGGACCGGCCGCCGACCGCACGCCCGACAGCGCTCACCTCCAGCAGCGCGGTGCCCAGCTCCTCGTCGCTGACCGACGCCGACGTGTCGATCACGACGCAGACCCGGGGTGGGTTGCGGCGCAACGACGGCAGGACCACGCCCGGCAGCGCCGCCGCCCTCCGGGCCGGTCGCCCGTACGAGTAGTCGCCGCCCGACCCGGACGCCCCCGCGGCCGCCCGCACCGCCGAGCCGAGCAGTTCCCGCCACGGCTGCGGCGGGTGGAACGCCTCCTCCGCCCAGCGCTGCCAGCCCTTCGGCGCCCGCCCCGGACGCCCGTTGATCGCCTCCGCCACCCGGAACCGGACCGCGTCGCGCTCCTGATCGGTCAGCCCGTGCGCGTCGCCCGGCCCGAGATCCCACTCCCGTTCGCCGCCGTCCGCGCCGCTGCCGCAGTCCAGCCACGCGTACCCGTCGGTGAACGGGCCCAGCCGGAACAGTCCCAGGTAGTCCTCCATCAGCTGCCCGGGATCCATCCGCAGCTGGAACGGGTGGACCGCGCCCGACGGGAACGGCAGGCCGTCGCCGTACACGTCGTCGTTGATCTCGCAGTCGGCGGCGATGTTCATCCGCAACCGCTCCCCCGGGCCGCGAAGATCGTGCTTGCGCGCGTAGCGGTCCCCGCGCCCGTGATGGTCGCGCAGCAGATGGGAGACCTCGTGCACCCAGACGGCAGCCAGGTCCTGCATCGCGGTCCGGGCCACGAAATCCGGGGAGACGTAACAGCGCCAGTGCCGGTCGACGGCCATCGTCGGCGTCCGCGGCGACTCGACGACATGCAGGGCGAACAGGGCCGACGCGAGGTAGGGACGGGCGCGGACGGCGAAGAGACGGGCCGCGTACAACTTCTCGAAGTCCAAGGTCATGCCGCCAGCTTCGCCACGCTCACCGCTCCGGCCAGCCGCTCGATCCCGGCCGGCATCGGCCAGTCGTCGCGCCGCAACTCGGCCAGCTCCTGCGCCGGCACCACCAGCAGATCCGGCGCGCCGCCGGCCAAGGCCCGGACCAGCAGGGTCCAGGCCGCCTCCCAACGCTCACGGCCCGCTTCCCTCCGGACCGCTTCGACAATTGCCTCCAGTACGGCTTGACGAAGGTCCCCGCGCTGCGGGAACACCGCCCGGGACGGGTCGGCGAGCAGGTCCTCCGGATCGGGCAGGTCCATCCGGTCGAGCACGGCCAGCAACTCCAGCCCCGGTCCGTCGCCGACCACGCCACGGACCAGCATGGACAGCACCTCACGGGACGTACCGGCCGCGGTGGCGAACGCGATCAGGCGCACCGCCATCTCCCACGTCCTGGGGGACGGCCACGGTCCGCCGCGCTTCGTCTCCGACTGCGGCAACTGGTGCACCAGCCTCGGGCGGCCGTCGAGCAACCGGGTCACGCCCCGACGGGCGTACGCCACCGCGTCCGTCAGCCGCCCCGCGTCCAGCGACGGCAACGCGGCCCGCGGCCACGTCCCGCCCAGCCCCCGCACCACCACCGCATGCTCGAACGTCCACTGCAGGTGCACGAACCGGTTCGCCAGCGGCGCACTCAACTCCCAGCCGTCCGCCGCCGACCCGCGCGGGTTCGCCGCCGCGACGATCCGCACCCCCGGCGGCAGGGTGAGCGCGCCGACCCGCCGCTCCAGCACCAGCCGCAGCAACGCGGCCTGCACGGCCGGCGGCGCGGTCGACAACTCGTCGAGAAAGAGCAGGCCACGGCCGGTCCGCGCGAGCCGCACAGCCCAGTCCGGCGGGGCCATCGGCACACCGTGCACGGCCGGATCAACGCCGATGACCGGCAGCCCCGAGAAGTCGGTCGGCTCGTGCACGCTCGCGATCACCGTGGTCAGCGGCAGGTCCAGGCTGTCGGCGAGCTGCGTCAGGGCGGCGGTCTTCCCGATCCCCGGCTCACCCCAGAGCAGCACCGGCAGATCCGCGGCGACGGCCAGGGTCAGCGCCTCCAACTGGGTGTCGGGGTGCGGCTCGGTGGTGGTGTCGGCGAGCAGGCCGATCAGGTCGGCGGCAACATCAAGAGTCATGAATTCACCTTTGTGCGGCGTCGGGGAAGCTTGGTCGGGCCCGGGCCGGCCAGCCCGGAGCGGTACAGCTCGTACGTGTGATGCCGCTGCTCGACACGGGCCAGCTCGTCCCGCAGCGGCCCGTCGCGCAACACCGCGCGCGGGCCGAGCAGCGCCTCCACGGCTTGCAGCGCGCCCGGTAGATCGCCGTGGTCGAGCCGCGCACGGATGTCGTCGAGTGACTCCGGGCGGCGAACGGCATCGTCGATGACCCGCAGGCACGGCAACGGAATGCCGCCGAACGCCAGCAGAACCGCCTCGCGGCGCAGCTCCTCGGGGCCGTGATCCAGCGGGGAGAGGACCCCGTCGACCAGGCCGATCCGGTGCCGTTGCCCCCGGCAGTCGACGAACCGCGGGCCGGCCGGATCCCGATCCGCCCGCGTCCGGGCGTGCCCCGGCACGAGGGCGTCGGCGACCAGCGGGTGCAGCTGACCGGGAGTGATCAGGCCGGCCCGGAGCAGCTCCAGGTCCGGGAGCACCCAGGTGGCCGCGTCGGGCAGCAGCAGCGAACCCCGCGGCAGGCCGCGACCATTCCCCCGTCTGCCGGCTCCGCCCGCGCGGCCACCTGTCCGCCCGCCGCGACCACCCGGGTCACGGCCGTCTCCCGGCCCACCGTCACCAGGGCCGCCATACGCCGGACCGCCGTGGCTGCTTCCGCCACGGCATTCCGGAACGTCATCAGCAGATGGAATCGCGAAGTAGTCACGCGCATTCACCCGCACAAAAACGGTGTCGCCGGACCTGCCCTCCGCCTCACGAACGATCTCCGCCTCCGCCCGCCACCGGTGGACAGCCGCGGTCCCGTCCCCCGGCCAGGCCTCAGCACCCGAACGTTCCCGCAGCTCAGCCGCGTGCCGAACGTCCCACAGGTGGCGATGCAGGTCGAAGCGGAACCGTCGATGCGGCCGCGGATGCGGATGCACCCCCGTCACATCGCCGTCCCACAGCGCCAGCGTGATCCGCTGATCCGCGTCCGCCCAGCCGGGAGCCGTGCGCGCAACCAGATACAGGCCCGGCCCGTAGACCGCCAGCGACACCGTCAAGCCCGGTCGCAACAGCCCGTTCTCGACCCGGGGCAGATGCCATCGCAGCAGCTCAGGGGCAAGGTGAAGGAGATCCGCTCGAAGCGCTGCGGCAAGCTCGGCGCCGTGCCTGCGGAAAATGCTCCGCAGATCCGGATCCACGGTCGTCGGGCACGAACCGAAGCTGGGATCCAGCCGAGCGGCCGCGCACGCGCCGGCCCAGTCCCCGGCGAGCCGCCGGGCGGTAGCAGTGTCGATCATCGAGGGCGGCACGGCGAACTCGCGCACGCGCTGCCAGGCAAGAAGACGGGGGTCGCCGTCCACAACGGAGCGCATCAGCACTCACTTCTTGTGGACATGGCCCCCTCTCCGGAAGATGAGGTAAGCATCGCGGGGAGCTTAGCGGATCCGAGCGGGACCGGCATCCCCGATTTTCTGGGCTACGGTGCGGTGGTGCATCAAGAAGGGCCCACCCCCACCCCCCTTTCCGCACGACCGCCTGTTCGCCGGCCGCCTGACCCCGTGCCCGTCCCCAGCCACGACGATCAGGACGCCTCCGGCTCCGGCGACCAGGGCGACTCCTCAGCGACAGCCCACCATCCGCAGCGGTTCACCGGCGGGGACGGGCGCCGGATCCCTGCTGGTGACCGTCTTCGGACGGTGATCGGTCTGGCCCCCGACCTTACGCCGGTTCTCCTGGACTTGAAGGAGGCTGCGGACAAAGGAATCGGCCCTCATGGATTGATCACAGGCCCCTCCACACCCCTTTTGATCCGAAATATCATCCTGAACCTGGCCTCCTCCCATTCCCCCGACGAGGCCTCGTTCGTCCTGCTCACCGCCCCTCCCCCCGCTTCCCCGACCGCCTTCCCCCAGCACCTCCCCGATTTCACCGACCTGGGCCGCCTACCGCACACAGAGCTGGTCCTCACTCCTGACCGGCCCGATCTGGTCCCCCGCCTGATCGAGGTCCTCGAGGGCGAACTGACCCGCCGCAAACGCCTCCTCGCCGCCGCGAAGTGTTCGAGCCACAGCGAGTACCTCCGCCACCCCGCGTCCCGCCCCCCGATGCCGGCGCTGATCCTGGTCTGCCACGAGGTCCTGTCCCTGCTCGACCGCCACCCGCAGCTCCTGGATCTGCTGCGCCGCATCGGCTGGCTGGGCCGCGCCCGCGGCATCCACCTGATCCTCACCGCGTCCCAGCTCACCGATCCGGACATTCAGGGCCTGGCCGGCTACCTCGCTTATCGCATCGTCGCTCCGTCGCCGGAGGCGCCGGGTCGGCTGAGCGCCGGCCCGCACGAGCCTCCGCGCCGGTTCACCTTGTCGGACGAGCCGCCGTTCCCGTCCGCCGCCGAGCCCCCGCCTGCGCACCGGATCTGGCTGCCGCCTCTCGACGGCTCCCCTGCTCTCGACGACCTCGCCGGCCCGGTAGTGATCGATCAGCTCCCCCGTTTCGCCGACAGGTCTCTGCACGGCACGTTGCAGATCCCGATCGCCGCGCTCGACAAGCCTCGCGAGCACCGCCGTGACACCATCTGGCTTCCGGTCGCCGGTCATGTCGCGGTCGCCGGCGGTCCGGGCAGCGGCAAATCCACGTTCTTGCGTACGGCCATGGCCGCGCTCGCCCTGTCGCATTCCCCGGCCCAGCTCCGCATCGTCGCCCCGGAGTCCGTCCCCGCCGACTACCTGCGGATTCCTTTGGTCCACGGCGTCGTCGGCCGGTCGCATCCGGGCGTCGAGGCGATGCGCGACCTGCATGCCCGTCTGGACGCCCCGAGCGGCGACACGGTGGTGCTGATCGACGACTGGGCGGACTTCTGGGCGACTCGCCCGGAGTGGCACGATCTGCTCGTCGACATCGCTCGCCGCGGCGAGTCCCGGGGTGTGCACCTGATCGCGGCAGCCACCCGCTGGTCCGATTTTGATCCGCGCCTGGCCGACCGTTTCGGGTCCCGCCTGGAGTTGCGGGTGGAGGTCTCCGCGATCGATCCGGCGGCGGCCGTGACCGTTCCCGCGCATCAGCCGGGCCGTGGGATCGTCGATTCCCCGTCGGGTCCGCTGCATTTCCTGACCGCCCGCCCGGAGTTGTCGTCGACGCCGCACGACGAGCTGATCCGTTCGCTGGGCACGGACCACTGCGCGGAGTGCGGTTTCACGTATACGTCGGTGCCGCCGGCCGAATTGCCCGCGCGGCTGCGTGCCGCCGGTTCGCTGTACGCGGCCGCCCTGCTCGCTGCCACGGATCTGCGCCGGCGCCCGGAGCCGGACGTGTGGTCGCCGCTGGAGTACACCTGCCACGTCCGTGACATGCTCCGGGTCCAGCGCGACCGGCTCGATCCGGCGTTGCGCACCGACAGTCCGGCATTCACGCCGATGGGCCGTGACGAGCGTGCGCTGCGCGACGACTGCAACGGCCAGGATCCGTACGTCGTCCTGACTGATCTTGATTTGGCCGCCGAGTCCTTGGCGGCGGCGTTCGCGGCGCTGAGTCCGGCGGAGTTGGCCCGCCCGTGCGTCGACAACCGGCCGGGGACCACCACCCGCGACCTGCTGTGGGTCGGCCGCCACACGGTCCACGAGATCGTCCATCATCTGCAGGACATAGCCCGCCGGCACTGAGTTCACCGCTGCTGAACCCGCCGGCATGTGAGCCCGCCGGCGCTGAGGCGGCCCGGCTTCGAGGAGACCCGTCGTGCGGATCGTGTTCGTCGCCGCTCCGCTGCAGGGGCACCTGTTACCGCTGGTCCCGCCGGCCGCGGCCGGCCGGGACGCGGGTGCACGACGGCACCGACCCGGAAGGCGCGCTGACCCCGGTCTTCGCCGACCCGGACGTAGTTCGGGTGCACAGCCGGAACGTCGCCTACGGCTGCTTCATGTTCGCCGTCACGCGTCGCGCCGGATGACGATGAGGTATCGATCGCGTGACTAGCTATCGTACGACAAGGTGACGCCTGACTATGCTTGTCGCGTGCCACGACATCTCATGGGATCGGGCGAGATCGCCAAACGGCTGGGGCTCAGCCGGCAGCGTGTCCAGCAACTCGCCGAGCGTGACGACTGGCCGGAGCCGTATGACGAGCTGGCCATGGGCCGGGTCTGGCTGATCGAGGACATCGAGTTGTGGATCTATCAGCAGCGGGTGACCCGGCCGGAGGAGTCGCCGCCCTGATCAGCGACGGCCGGGCGGCGGTTGGTTAACTGTCGCCATGGGGCTGTTCACGCGGGAAGAAGCACAGGCCGAGCTGGAGCGGCTCCGGCCCGTGCTGGAGGAGATCATCGCCCGGCGGGCCGACATGGTCGAGTTGTCCGCGGCGCTGGTCCCGGGCGGTGAGCCGACCGGGCTGGGCGGCCTGCCCGAGCGCAAAGCGGCCGAAGCCCGGCTCAACGAGCTGATGACGGTCGTGCAGGAGTCCGGCGCGGAGCTGAAGGGCGTCGCGCCGCTCCTGCTCGACTTCTCCTCCGATCTGGACGGCGTGCCGGTGCTGTTGTGCTGGCTGGAAGGCGAGGCCGAGCTGGGCTGGTATCACCGGCCGGACCTGGGAATCGCCGGCCGGCGCCGGCTGCCCTGACCCGTTCCCCGCCGAGACAGGGACTGACTGCGCGCAGCCGCTCAGGAGGCCACGGCGAGGGCCGCGGCGCCGAGGACCATATCGCGGCCGGCCGACTTCGCGGCGTGGAGCGCGGTGTCCGCCCGCTCCAGCAGCCGCCCGGCCGGCTCCGAGCCGTTCCACACGGCACGGCATACCCGATGCGGCACGTCTCCGCCCGGGCGTCGCCGCGCGCAACCGGTCCAGGATCACGGCGGCCTCGGCGTCGCCGCAGTCGGGCAGCGCGACGACGAACTCCTCCCCGCCCCACCGGGCGATCAGGTCACCGTCGCGGCGCTGGGCCCGGAACGCCGCCGCGGTCGCGGCCAGCAGGTCGTCGCCGGCCAGGTGACGTGCGTGTCGTTGTAGCGTTCGAACCGGTCCAGGTCGGCGATCGCCACGGTCAGCGGGTGCCCCTCGACCTTCGAGCCGAGCATGATCTCGGCGAAGCGCGACTGACGGGCGCGCCGGTTCGACAGGCCGGTCAGCGTGTCGGTGTAAGCCATCTGCTCCGGCCGGGACAGCAGCCGCTCGTGTTGCACGGCGAGCGCGGTCTCGTCGGGCGGGCAGCGCGACCGCCCGGACGAGCAGCGCGACCGCCCGGACGAGCAGCGCGACCGCCCGGACGAGCAGCGCGACCGCCCGGACGAGCAGCGCGACCGCCCGGGCGAGCAGCGCGACCGCCCGGGCGGGCAGGTCGCTGACCGAGGCGACGCGCTGTTTCCAGCCGACCGCGAGCAGCGCGACGACCCGCGCCGGCTCCCGGAGGTCCTTCCGGCCTTCTGAAGCACCCCTGAGAGCCGGCCGGCAAGCCGGCACCGAACCGGCGCCCGGTGAGCCGAGCCGCCCGGTCGAGCGCCGAGCCGCCGGACCCGCCGGGTCAGGGGCCGATCAGCGCCGCCACGGCCCCAGCAGTGACCGGAAACGCGGTGATCAGGGGCGAAGGACCCGCTCCCGGTACGTCGCCGACGGCCACCCACTCCCCCGTGCACCCCAGCAGCCCGGCCACCGCATCGGTGCCCGCCGGATGCGCGGCCAGCAGTCCGGTGACCGGCCCCGGGGCGGGGGCCGGCCCACCGGTCGTCACGGCCGGGCTGCGACGGGAATGCCATGGCGGCGTCCACCCGTCGATCGCGGCGAGGGTCCCCGGGAACGTGCGCCCGGCCTCCTTGGTCAGCACCGGCACGAGGTCGGCGCCCTGCCGTTGCAGTGTGGTGATCAGCGTCGGCAGCCACGGGAGCAGCACCGCGTCGGGCAGCTGCCCGAACGCCTTGGAGAGTGTCTCCACCACGAACGGCGCCATCCGCGGGACCGGTTCGAGCGCCTGGACGAAGCCGCTGACGTACTGCGGGACCGCCGGGATCACGAGCGGGTTGCCGAGCAGGTCGTCGACGAGGGCGCGGAGTTCGGCCAGGGGCAGGTCGCCGAGCTGGTGACGGGCGGCCCAGAGCAGGGCTAGCTTGGCCGGGCTCTCCGGGTGTGACTGCCGGACCGCGATCTCCAGCTGGGTGCGGTCGCAGCCGAGAGACAGTGCCAGGCTCTCCAGGCTGAACAGGAAGCCGAGCATGGCGCCGACCTGCCGTACGCCGGTCTCGTCCTCGACGAACGCGGTGGGCAGCAGGGTGCAGTAGTGCGCGTAGCCCGCGGTCACGAACCGCTCGCACCAGGCCGGCAGCACGGGTGCGGTGGCCCGGTAGTGCCCGAGCAGCCGCCGGATCCGCTGGAGCACGTCGGGTGCGTCGTCGACGGTGCGTTCGGCGGCGAGCAGTTCCACCGAGCGGGCGCCGAGTTCGTCGGTGAGCCGCGGGCTCTGCAGGAACAGCATCGAATGTTCGACGGCTTTGAGCGCGGTGGCGGCGGTGGCCTCGGGGTGCCACGCGTCGCGGCGCAGCCGTTGTTCGAGGACCTGTTCGACGGTGACGCCCTCGTAGCCGAGTTCGATGACGGTCCGCTGGTGGCGGCCGAGGTCGAGGTCCCAGCTCTCCTGGATGTGTTTCTCGCCGAGCTTGCGGCTGCCCATGATCGGCCGGACGGCCTGGTCGGGCAGCAGGTAGCGCAGCATCCAGAGCAGTTGGGAGCAGGGTGCCAGTTCGGGGTGGGCGGCCAGGTCGAGCAGCGCCCGCTGGATGCTGCGCTGTTCCAGGTTGAGGCCGAGCGGGGCGAGCCGGTCGTAGACGTCGCGGGCCAGAGGCGGCAGGGCGTCGTAGCCGACCTGGCCGATCCGGTCGCCGCCGAGCAGGATCTCGCAGAGGCGTCGCACGTCACGCCGGCCGGGGACGATGTCCTTCTCGATGCAGGTGATCGCGGCGTCCTGGAAGTCGTACGGCGTCGGCCGCGCCCGCCCCCGCATCCCGGCGAGCAGCACCGACGTCTCGAAAATGGCGATCGCGTCGGCGGTGCTGGCCAGGTATCCGTTGCGGCGGGCGAGCCGGACGATGTCGACGCACCAGCCGCGCAGTTCTTCCTCGTCGAGCCCGTCGAGCACGGGTGGCCCGGCAAGGTACCCGGTGAGGTGGTCGGTGACCGGCCCGTCCGTGGCGACCGGCAGCGGCAGCGCTTTCCTGCCCTTCTTGCCGCCTTTCTGTCCTTCCAGCCGGAACGGGGTGAGCCGCAGTCTCGTCAGCTGTTTCTGCCACGTGGTGGCGGCGATCGACACCGAGCCCGGTGCGAGACCGAACTGTGCCTCGATCGCCGAGTGGCTGGACGGGATCAGCCCGTAGAGCCAGGTGGTGCCGGTGCGCGGGGTGATCGCGAAGCCCGGCGTGCCGGGCGCCGAGCCGACCTCGGGCAGGCGGCTGGCGGCGTGGAAGGCGCCGCAGATGTAGAGGCCGTCGGCGGGGTCGGTGCCGGTGGCGGCGAGGTGTTCGCGGATCCGGGTCCACATGTAGCGTTCCCGGTCCTCGTCGGTGGCGAACCGCCGGGTGTCGTGCGGCGCGAGCCGCCGGAAGAGGCTCCCGATCATGGTCATGACCTGCCGGTACGTTTCGTGGTCGGCCCCGGCCAGGGGCTGCTCGACGTACTGGTCCCACCACTCGGACCAGTGCCGCACCCGCCCGTGGTGCAGCAGGTGTTCCTCCAGCTCGGCGAAGCGTGGCCGCAGGTCGCCGATCTCGACGCCGACCGCGTCGCCGTGCAGATCCTCCTCCGCCTCGGTCTTCCCCCCCGGGCCCTCCGGCTGCCACTGGAAGACGTGGTCGGTGGAACGGTCGACCAGGACGAGTTCGACGCCGGGTGTGTCCAGCGCGTACGCGATCGCCTGGTACTCCGCGGACGACTCGGTGACCGGCGCGATCACCGAGAGCGGCGCCGACTCCTTCGGGAAGCCGTCGAGCTGGGAGGCGAAGGCCTGCAGCGCGACCGGCAGCCGGCAGTTGCGCAGCTCGGTCAGCAGCGGCCGCAGGTCCTCGCAGAGTTCCAGGTAGACGACCTTGGGCTGTTTCTCGCGCAGCCGCCGCAGCATGGCCAGCGCCGAGGCCGGTGAGTGGTGGCAGACCGGGAAGATCTCCAGCGGCTCGCGCAGCGCGTGGTCGACGTCGTCGACGAGCCCGGCCAGGATTTCCGGCAGCACCGCCGGCCCACCGCCGAGCGCCTCGGCCGCGCTCAGAAGCTGTTCCCGCAGTGACTCGAACGTCATGACAACGTGGCGATCGCCTGGCGGCCGCCCTCCAGGAAGCCGGTCCACTCGCCGGACTGCTCCTTGCTGCGCGGCTCGATGATCCCGTGCCAGTACTTGTTGAGGATGGCCAGGTCCTCCGGGCTGCGCCGGGCGAGCGAGCCGACCAGCGAGGAGGCGAGGGTCTCGGCGGTGAGCGCGCGGGCGCCGAAGAAGTTGCTGTGCAGGATCGCGTCCTCGAGGACGCCGATCTGCTCGGCGGTGGACAGCGCCGACTCCAGGCGCTCGTCGTCGCTGGTCGCCGACGCCGACGCGGCGCGCAGGTCGGCGAAGCTCTGCAGCAGCACGTCGAGCAGGGTGGGCGGAACCTCCAGCTCGATGTTGTGCCGGCGCAGCAGTTCCTCGGTGCGGAAGCGGACGATCTCGGCCTCGCTCTTCTTGTTCGTCACGACCGGGATGCGGACGAAGTTGAAGCGCCGCTTGAGGGCCGAGGACAGGTCGTTGACGCCGCGGTCGCGGCTGTTGGCGGTGGCGATGATGCTGAAACCGGGCTTGGCGAAGACGATGTTGTCGTCGTCGAGCTCCGGGATCGACACGTATTTCTCCGACAGGATGGAGATCAGCGCGTCCTGCACGTCGCCGGTCGAGCGGGTCAGCTCCTCGAAACGGCCGATCACGCCGCCCTCCATCGCCGTCATGATCGGTGACGGGATCATCGAGGCCCGGGACTGGCCCTTGGCGATGACCATCGAGACGTTCCACGAGTACTTGATGTGGTCCTCGGTGGTGCCTGCGGTGCCCTGCACGACCAGGGTGGAGTTGCGGCTGATGGCGGCGGCGAGCAGCTCGGCGAGCCAGCTCTTGCCGGTGCCGGGGTCACCGATCAGCAGCAGGCCGCGGTCGGAGGCGAGGGTGACGATGGAGCGCTCGACGAAGCTGCGGTCGCCGTACCACTTCTGCTCGATCCGGCGGTCGAGGCCGTCGGCGCGCTCGGAGCCGAGGATGAACAGGCGCACCATTTTCGGGCTCAGGCGCCAGGAGAACGGCTTGGGGCCGTCGTCGACCGACTCCAGCCAGTCCAGCTCCTCGGCGTACTTGACCTCGGCCGGGGCGCGCAGCATGTCAGACATCGAAGGTCTCTCCTCAAAAGCAATCAGCTGGTGACGAAGTTCTTGAGCTCGGTGACGAGCTTGCGGATGTGACCGGAGATCACGGGGGTGCCCAGGTCCTTGAACCGCTGGCGGAACCACGGGTTGACGCTTTCCGTGCCGGAGCTGTTGACCGAGCCGACCGGGATGAACTTGACCCCGGAGCGGTGCACGGCCTCGATCCCGTCGAAGAGCGGCTGGGAGCGGTCGAACTCGTAGAAGTCCGAGATCCACACCAGGACGGTGTTCCGCGGGTCGGTGATCTTGGGACGGGCCAGGGCCATCGCGATCGGGCCGTCGTTGCCACCGCCCAGGTTGGTGCGCAGCAGCACCTCGAACGGGTCGTGCACCCACGGCGTCAGATCAAGAGCCCGGGTGTCGTACGCGATCAGGTGCACATCCACCTTGGGCAGGCCCGCGAAGATCGAGGCGAGGATGGTGCAGTTGACCATCGAGTCGACCATCGACCCGGACTGGTCGACGACCACGATCAGCCGGGCCGGCTGGACGCGTTTGGCGGTCTGCTTGTAGTAGAGCCGGTCGACGTAGAGCCGCTCGTCCTCCGGGCTCCAGTTCGGCAGGTTCTTCCAGACGGTGCGGTCCAGGTCGAGGTTGCGGTAGACGCGCTTGGGCGGGACGGTCCGGTCGATCGTGCCGGCGCTGGCCTGCGCGACCTGGGTGCGCAACACCTGCGCCACCTCGTCGACGAACCGCCGGATCAGCGCCTTGGCGTTGGCCAGGGCCAGCCCGTCCAGGTTGTCCTTGTCGCGCAGCAGTTGCTCGATCAGCGACATGCTCGGGGTGAGCTGTCTGGCCAGCCGCGGGTCGGCGAGCACCTCGCGCAGCCGCATCCGGCTGACCAGGTCGCCCTCGATGCCGGCCAGCACCTTGCCCAGGCCGTCCTCGTCGCCGGTCGCCCGGCCGCGCAACTGGCCGGGCTCGCAGCCCATGGCCCGTTCGAGCCAGCCGGCGTCGGCCTGCCAGCCCTGCAACTGGCCGGCGGTGACGCTGCCGGAGCCGGTGGCGAACACGTTGAGCAGCACTTTCGACACCAGTGCGGCGCGGCGGACCTCGCCGTCACGGTCGACGCCGGGGTCGCTCATCAGGCCGTCGAACTCGGCCGCGAGCTGCGGGAACCGCTGCACGAGGTTGTCCACCGAGACGGCCGGGTCGAGCAGCGCGGCGGGCAGCCCGAGGTCGTCGACGATCGCCATGCTGCCGGACTCGAGGGCGGCCTGCTCCTCCGGGTCGAAGAGCCGGGCCAGCAGCCGCCAGTAGAGGATCTGCCGCTGGGTCGCGGATGCCTGGTCGCTCATTTGCGCAGCAACCTTCCCGCGCGCTCGCGCAGCACGTCGACGGCGGTGCCGGCGGCCGCTTCCGCCTTCGCGGCCTTCGCCTCGGTGGGGCCGAGCGCCCAGTCCCCGCCGTGGACGGTGACCGGTTTCTTCTTCACCAGGGTTTGCACGGCCAGGGGTTGCAGCAGCCACCGCCCGTCCCACCGCAGCAGCCCGAGGCAGGCGGTCGACGCCCCGGCCAGGGCGGGGGTGAGCGGCCCGGCGGCCGGCAGCCGGTCGAGGTCGAGCGCGAGGGTCACGCCGCCGCCCAGGTCGAACGCGCCGTCGGCGTGCCCGTAGCCCTCCAGCAGCACCGGCTCGGCGAGCGTGGCCGGGTGCCGGTCGAGCGGCGCGACCGGCAGCGCGCCGGCCGCCCCGAGCCGGACCCGGGCGGCCGCGAACGGGTCGGCCGGCTCACCGGCCGCGGCCTTCGTCTCGTCCCAGATCAGGTCGCCGCCCGGGGTGAGGCCCATGCCGGTGACCTCGACCGTGCGGTGCTCGGCGAGGGCGCCGCGGAAGATCGGGAAGGCGCGGAGCATCCGCCACGCGGAGGGACCGCTGATCGTGTCGACCTTGGCCGCGGCGACGCTGGTGCGCACCAGCCGGACCGGGCCGCCGGCGGTCTCCAGCAGGGCGTGCGCCTGCGCGCGGAAGACCGTGGGGTGCTCGTGCAGGTCGGCGCCGAGGATCACCAGCCGCCCGTCGACCGGGGTGGTCCCGACGGCCGGGTAACCGTCCTGCGAGAGCAGCATCGCCCGCGTCCACAGGTCGGCCCAGCGGCGCACCGGGAGGTGCGGCAGCGTGGCGACCGGGGCGGCCGAGCGCAGCTCGGCGGCGAACCCGTCGAGCAGCACGGCGAGGCGCCGGGTGCCGGGGTCGGCGAGCAGTGCCTGCACGGGCTGGGCGGCGCCGTCGGCGAGTTCGTGGCCGACCCCGCGCCAGCCGGCGATGGCCAGCTCCCGCAGCCACGACCGGCTGCCGGCCAGCAGATGACCGGAATCGGTCACAGTGGCGGCGGGCGCGGTGTCGCGGGACCGGCCCAGCGCGGTGTCGAGGGCGGACTGCAGGGCGTCGTGCGCGGCGCCGAGCAGCGCGGCCCGCGCCCCGGCGAGGGCGGCCAGGTGCTCGTCGGTGACCGTACCCGCGATGATCTTGCCGACGGCGTCGGCGACCCGCTCGGCCAGGGGCGAGCCGGCGAACGCGGCGGCCAGCGACTCGCACGCCGCGGCGCGCTCCTCGTCGAGGCGGGCCAGGCCGTGGACCAGGGCGTCGTCGACCGCGTCGACCAGGGCGAGGGCCTCGGCGAGACCGGCCGGCTCGGCTCTCAGGGCATCGGCGAGCATCAGCGCACCGCCGCCGGGGCCGGGAACCACTGCAGCTCGGGCAGCGGATCGGTGCTGGGCGCGACCTCCAGGTAGGAGAGGTGGCGCAGGAAGCCGGCGAACACCTCGGCGGCCCGGTTCGGCGCGGTGGTGGGGTGCAGGCCGGCCCAGAGATCGTCGCCGGTCTCCCCGAGGTCGGCCTTCAGGTAGCGAGCGACGCGCTCCGCCCCGTACTGCGCGACGGCGGCGTCGGCGAGCGCGCGCAGGTGGCCGCAGGCGCGGGTGCCGCCGGCCAGGCCACCGCACGGGCGGTTGTTGTTGGTGTTGCAGCTCAACCCGTGGTCACCGGCCGTGATCGACGAGACGTAGACGCGCTCGGCGTCGGAGCCGCTGGAGACCACCCCCTGCAGGCGCCCGCCGGCCAGCTCCACGAACGGCACCTTGGCCAGTTTCCGTGGCTGCACGGGCGCGATCACGGGTGCCGCGCTCCGCCGCTCGTAGGCGATGCCATCCGTTGTCACAACAGTCCCTCCCTCGTGGCGTCGAGTGGAGGTAGTTGTATCGGAGACCTACGACAAAAACGTCGGTGGAACCGGCGGCGATCGTGTCGCCGGTCGAGTAGAAGCAGCTCAGAGGCCAGAAATTCGGATTCCCGCGGCGGCCAGCATCCGTGGGTCGGCCCGGCGGCCGGCCGCTGCCACGACACGGTCGGGGCGGATCAGGAGGGCCTCGGGCGTACCCGGGGAATGCAGTGCGAAGCCGGCGCCGAGCACCGGATCGAGCGCGGCCGGGCACAACCGGCCCCCGCCGCGGCCGACCAGCGGACCGCGGCGCAGCACCGGCCGGACGATCGTGGTGGCGCGCCGTTCGACGCCGGGCAGCCTGCTCACGGTCCGTAGCAGACGCCGTGGCACCGGTCCGCCGGTCATCAGCCGGCCGACCAGTACCGCCGTGCGGATCATGCTTCTCGCGTACGGCTTCCGTTCGCTCTCGTACGTCGTCAGGAGCCGCTCCTCGGCGTCCCCGGTCAGCACCATCGCCAGTTTCCACGTCAGGTTCGCGGCGTCGCGGATCCCGGCGCACATGCCCTGCCCGATGAACGGTGGCGTCAGGTGCGCGGCGTCGCCGAGCAGGAACACCCGCCGGTCACGCCACCGCCCGGCGACCGCGCCGCGGAACGTGTAGGCGGCTTCCCGCACGATCTCCGGTGCGGCGCCGCGCAGCCACGGCCGCATCCGCTCGCGGGCGTCAACCGGCTGGCGGAGCAGGAACTCCCAGCGGTAACGCCCCGGCGTGACCCTCATGAACGTGGCCGCGGTGACCGGGTCGCACACCTGCTGCACGCCGTCGTAGACGTCGAGCGGCTCCGCCGACACCGCGTCCACGACCAGCCATTCCTGGGTGAAGCCGAGGTCCTCCCAGCCGGTGCCGATCGCGGCGCGGACCAGACTGTTCGCCCCGTCGCAGCCGAGGACCGCGGCGGCGGTCAGCACACCGTCGCCCGCAGCTGATCGGTAACGGACAAGCGCGGGGCCGGACGGGGGCTGCTCGACGGCGTACACCTGTATCCCGGATCGAAGCCGGGCGCGCGGCAGCTCGCGCAACGCGGCGCGGAGCACGCGTTCCAGATCGGGCTGGTGGAACATGTTGGCCTGCGGGAACCCGTGCGGGCCGACAGGGTCGCGGGTGAACGTGGCGAGCGGCCGCAGCGCCGGGTCGACCAGCTGCATGCCGGGAGCGGGCCGGGAGATCTCCCGCAGGCCGGCGGCGAGCCCGAGCCCGGCGAGGATCCGGAACACCTCGTCGTCGAAGTGGACGGCGCGGGGCAATGGATACGGCTCGGCGAAGCGTTCCAGCACGACGCACTCGACGCCGCGGCGAGCCAGCATGATCGCGGCGGTCAGCCCGGTCGGGCCGGCCCCGACGATCACCACCGGCACGTGTTCCGGTGGCGGTCCCTCGCGATGCACGGGTCCGAACCTACGACAGGGCGAGCAGAACGGCGACCGACGCACCGGCCAGGAGCAGCCCGGCCAGCCCGAACCCGACGATCAGGCGGCGGCCCAGCCCGAGGTCGTCGGCGCGGGCGGCGAGCACTTCGGCGTGCGTGTGTGTCGTGAACCACACCGGCGCCAGCCCTTCGCCGCCGGCCCGGCCCAGCGTGAACACCTCGACCCCGCGCGACAGCCGGGCCTCGGTAAGCTCCAGGACCTCGTTCTTCTTCAGCCCGTCGACGATGTCCGGCGGGACGACCGCGGGCAGCGGCACCGGCGCCGACCGGCGGTAGACGACCGTGGTGGTCTCGACCGCCGCCGGGTCGGCGCGCAGCCGCCCGTCGAGCCGGTCCAGGTCGACCGGCACCCGGCCGGTGGCGTCGGCGATCGCCGGCCACGCCGGTGCGCTGATGTCGAGCAGCAGATCGTGGCTGTCGTCGGAGCTGCGGCGGCTCGGCTCGCGGGTCAGCCGGACGTGGTACCAGACGCAGTCCTCGCCGCTGACCGGGCCGACCTGCGGGCCGGCCGTGCCGTACTCGGTGCGGGCCTGCGCGGCGACCCGGCCACGGCCCCACGAGCCGATCGGCGACGGCGTGACCCGGCGCAGCGTACGGGCCTCGCGGATGGTGCCGAGGTGCAGGAGGAGGAAGACGGCGGCACCGCCCAGGAGCAGCGCGCCGAGACAGAAGCCGATCGTTGCGATCGTCACCACATGGTCAACGTAGAGCGACGGGGCAACCGGGCAATCCATCGATCGCACCCGTTTCGCAACCGCACGGACGGATCCTTCCGGCGTGTCCTTCGACCATGTGCTCCTCGACCCGGCCGCCGCGCATCCCGAGCTGGCCGCGCTGCGGGCCGGCCGGATCGGCCCGGCGACCCGGCCGCCGGCACCGCCTCGGCCTCGGCCGGCCACCGGCGAACCCCTGAGGATCACATTCCCGATCGGGTACGCCGTGAGCACCACCGCCCAGCCACCGGTAGCGTGGGCGCCGATCAGCCGGGAGGGGGCACGCCGTGGTGGGCAAGGATCTCTACGTGATCGTGTGTGCGGCCGGCCCCGCCGGTGACGTCGGCCGGCTCGTCGCCCTGGCGCAGGACGAGGGCTGGACGGTCCAGATCGTCGCCACCCCGTCGGCGCTCGACTTCGTCGACGTGCCCGCTCTGGAGGCGCAGACCGGCCGCCCGGTGCGCAGCCGTTACCGCAAGCCGTCCGAGCCGAAGCCCTCCCGGGCGGATGCCATCGTCGCCGCCCCGGCCAGCTTCAACACGGTGAACAAGTTCGCGCAGGGCATCGCCGACACGTACGCTCTCGGGCTGCTCGCCGAAGCACCGGGGCTGGGAATCCCGGTGGTCGTCCTGCCCTTCGTCAACGGTGCCCTCGCCGGGCGAGCACCGTTCCGGCGCAGTGTCGACCAGTTGCGCTCGGAGGGTGTTCAGGTGCTGCCCGGCGACGGGGAGTTCTATCCGCAGCCCGCCGACTTTCCCTGGCATCTGGCCCTACGACACCTGTGAGCTGTTCGCGACCAGCCAGTCGTGGAGGGCGGTGACGGCCGGCTCGGCCAGGCCGTGGCCGACCGGGTCGCGCCGGGCGGTCAGTTCCGCCGACGAGGATTCGTGCAGGTAGGACCACGTGCGGGCCTGCAGCTCGGGCGGGATGACGGTGTCGTGCGTGCCGTGCGCGAGGAAGACCGGCACGCCCGCCAACCGGCCGGGAGTGGTCGGCACACCCGCGTCGAACGGCAGGGTCCCGTAAAGGATCGCCGCACCCGCCCACCGCGCCGGGTCGTCGAGGAGCAGGCCACCGGCGAAGGCCGCCCCGCCGCTGAAGCCGATCAGGGTCACCGGCTGGTCCGAGGAGTCGAGCCACGCCCGGAACCAGTCCATGGTGGCGCGCAGCGAGCCGGGTAACGGCCGGCCGATGCCGCGGTTGGCGAACCACGCGTAGCCGCCGCCCTCGGCGATCGGGGCGCGGACCGCGACGTACCGGAAATGATCGGGAAGGTGGTGAGCGAGCGCGAGGATCGACTGTTCGTCGGCGCCGCGCCCGTGCAGGAGCACGACCAGGGGCGCCGCCGGGTCGGTCGAGCCCGCGCTCGCTGTCACCGCCGGTGGGAAGGCCATGCCGTCACGGTAGCAAATGGTTGAAGTATCAACTTCCTGGTGGCGTCGGGACGCGATCTAGCTCGACCCCGAAGTGGGTCTTGTAGGCGTCCAGCACGTCCTGGTCCGACGCCAGTTCGGTGGTGACGCCGTCCCGGATCAGGGAACGGCCGCTCAGCGTGATCCGGGACCGGCCGTCGAGGCGCGAGCAGACCGGCTTGGCCCGGAAGTGCGACTCCGGCCAGGTCTGCTGCCACCAGCAGGTCGGCTCGAAGTCGGCCAGGGTCCGGGTGCGGCGCTCGATCCGGTACTGCGGCTCGCCGTCCCGATGGACGTCCAGGTCACCGCCGTCGCCGAAGATCACCTCGAACCGGCCGCCCGGGTCCACCTGCTCGCCCGGCGCGAGCCGCAGCGGATACGACGAGTGCCGCCCGAAGCCCACGTCCACCAGCCAGCGCCCGTCCACGATCAGCGACAGGTGGTCGAAGAGCGGCCCGAACCCGGCCTCCCCGCGGTGCACCCGTGAGGCGACCCGCTCGACCGGATACCCCAGCTCCTCGAGGAGCAGCGCGAACAGCCCGTTCAGCTCGTAACAGAACCCGCCGCGGCGACGCCGCACGATCTTGTCGAACAGCGCGCCCGGGTCGAGGGAGATCCGCTCGCCGAGGTGGATGCTGAGGTTCTCGAAGGGCACGGCGGTCTGGTGCGCCCGGCTCAGCTCACGGAGTGCAGCGTCGTCGGCGGTCACCGGGCGGGCCGCTCCGATCCGGTCCAGGTATGCGTTCACGTCCACCTGTACAGCTTCGGACATGAAGGCGACTCGAAGTCAACCGACAGAGATCCTGCTCGATTGTTGACAATGATGTCAATCACTGCCAGGGTCGGGACGACGACGGGAGATGACGCATGGCCGCTGATCATCCGACCCCCACCGACCACGCCCGTGCGCTCGTGACCGGCGCTTACGACACCCATGTGCACGTCGCGCCGGACGTGATGCAACGCCGGATCGACGACGTCACCCTCGCCCGGCGGTTCGCCGAGGTGGGGCTGGCCGGGTTCGTACTCAAATCGCATTATGTCCCGACCGCCGAGCGGGCCGAGGTGGTGCGCGGCGTCGTGCCCGAGGTCGAGGCACTCGGCGCACTGACCCTGAACGGCTCGGTCGGCGGCCTCAACCCGGTCGCCGTGGAGATCGCCGGGCGGCAGGGTGCGCGCGTGGTCTGGCTGCCGACCGTGGACTGCGCGAACGAGCGGGCCGGCGTCTCCTCGCTGCCGCCCGGCGCCACGCTGCCGATGTGGGCGGCACTGCAGGAGGAACTCGCCGCGCAGGGCATCGTCGCGCCGGCCATCGAGGTGGTCGACGGGGCCGGCCAGATCGTCCCGGCGCTGCACGAGGTCTTCGCGGTGATCGCCCGGCACGACATGGTCCTGGCCACCGGGCACCTGAGCGCGCCGGAGATCGTCGCCGCGGTCGACGCCGCCGCGGACGCCGGGGTGCGGCGGATCATCGTCACCCACCCCGAGTTCACCTCGCAGCAGCTCGACCCGGACACCCAGCGGCACCTGGCGTCGCGGGGCGCCCTGCTGGAACGGTGCTTCACCACGGCGTACACGAAGAAGGTCTCCTGGGAACTGCTCTTCCGGCACATTCGCGAGGCGGGGCCGGAGAACTCGATTCTCAGCAGTGATCTCGGACAGCCGTTCAATCCACCGGTGGAGGACGGATTGGCGTTGCTGGCCGACCGGCTGCTCGACGCCGGATTCACCGACGACGAGGTACGGACGATGGCCGTCACCAACACCCGCCGCGTTCTCGGGCGCTGAGGTCCGACGGCCCGGTCGCCCATCCAGCTGCGCGGCACGGCCCGGCCCTCCCGGTCACCGTGGGGACATGGCGAACCACCCGCATCCCCGGCGAGTTCTCGCTGGTTTACGTCGCGTGGAACAGCGGTCGGTCCGGCGTAAGCCGTAACCGGTCGGCCACTCTGAGATTTCTCTCAGAATCCATCCATAATCTCGGATGTCTGATTAGCCCCGATCAGGCAGAGGAGCGTCAATTGTCATCCCCGCGCGTCACCCGTATCGTCTGGCCGCTGTTCCGGATCGTCATCGGCCTGCTGTTCACCTGCCACGGGCTGTCCAGCCTGTTCGGCTTCTTCGGCGGAAAGGGCGGCACCGGCGAATCCGTCCCGGTCGGCACCTGGCCCGGCTGGTACGCGGCCCTGATCCAACTCGTCTGCGGCCTCCTCGTCCTGGTCGGCCTCTTCACCCGCCCGGCTGCGATCCTGGCCTCCGGCTCGATGGCCTACGCCTACTTCGTCGTCCACCAGCCGCACGGCCTCATGCCGATCCAGAACGGCGGCGTCACCCCGGCCCTCTACTCGTGGACGTTCCTGCTCATCGCCGTGCTCGGCCCCGGCGCCTGGTCCCTCGACGAGCTGATCACCACCCGCCGCAGTTCCCCGCCCGCAGTCCGGGAGCCCGAACACGTCTGACCCAGGATCACATTCAAGATCCTGATGTCCCATGTCCGCCGTGGTCACCGTCCGCCGCTCCCGCGGGGACCCTTCCGGTCCTCGCAGGGCCGCGGGCGGCCCAGAACGCGAGGCCCGGAAGGGCGGCCTCCGTGGCGGGTAAGGCCCAGAGCAAAACCCCTCCCCCGCCCCGCCTCCTCCCCGCTCCCGTAGCAGCCCTCCGTCCACAGCTCCCACCTCTCGGCCCCGCTCCCGTCGCCGTCGCCCGTCGACGCGCTCGAGCGCCCCGGCCGGAGTCCCGTCCGCCGGAGTCCGCGGGGTGGGCAGCTGATCGCCGCTGCCGCCGCGCCCCGCCCCGGCCGGTTCCCACCGTTGTCATTCGTGCCCCACGACAACGGCAAGAGCAGGTCGCGGCCGGGCCTCGCGTGCGCGAAGCTCAGAACGGGAGTGGGTGGACCCGGTAGACGGCGGTGCCGTGGGGTGGAACCGTGACGGTGATCGACGTGGTCACCGTGACGTCGGTGCCGGTCCAGACGTCGTGCAGCCGGTAGGCCGGGGCCGCGGGCCGGTTGATCGGAGCCGTCAGGCGGGCCGGGGTGTCGCCGCTGTTGTAGAGGGCGATCGCCCGGTCGCCGTCGGCCAGCGGCTTGACCAGCACGTTCCCGGTTGCGACGGCGGGCTCGCCGAGCGGATCCTGGTCGATGGCGATCAGGTCACGGTTGGTCAGGATGGACAGCGCGGACGGGCTCAACGTCCGCAGGTCGGCGCCGGCGATCAGCGGGGCGGCCATCATCGCCCACATGCTCATGTGCGTGCGGTATTCCGTCTCGGTCATCCCGCCGTTGCCGACTTCGAGCATGTCGGGGTCGTTCCAGCGCCCCGGCCCGGCGAACTTCGCCAGCGGCAGGTTCCGCGCGATGATCGACTTCACCGAGACCCAGGTGTCGGTGATGTCGCCGGTGGTGCGCCACAGCTGGCCGACGCCCGGTGCCCAGGTCCACGGCTGGGACTCGCCCCACTCGCAGATCGAGTACAGAATCGGACGCCCGGTGGTGCGCAGGGCCGCTGCCATCCTCGTGTAGCGGCGGAGGTAGTCGGCCCGGGAGCCGTCCGTACGGTTGTAGCAGTTGTCGTACTTGAGATAGTCGATCCCCCACTGCGCCCAGGTCTGCGCGTCCACCCGCTCGTGCCCGAGACTGCCCGGATACCCGGCGCACGTCTTGGTACCGGCATCGCCGTAGATCCCGAGCTTCAGCCCCCGGGCGTGGACGTAGTCGGCGAGGGCCTTCATGCCGTACGGAAATTTCCGGGGGTCCGGGGTCAGACGCCCCGCAGTGTCGCGCTCCGGCACTGACCAGCAGTCGTCGATGTTGACGTAGCGGTAGCCGGCGGCCGCCATCCCGTTGACCACCATCGCGTCCGCGGTCTCGCGGATCACCTGGTCGTCGACGTCGCAGCCGAACGCGTTCCAGTCGTTGAAACCCATCGGCGGCGTCGGCGCGGCGGCCGCGGCCGGGAGTGTCGTCCCCGGCCAGGTCACCAGCGCCAACGCCGTAGTGACGATGACGGCGAGCAGGGACCGCGGGCGTGCCATACCGGCAAACTACCCACCGAACCTGTGCCGCCGCCCCAGCTCGCCCGCGAGTCGATGGTCACGCCGCGGACCACGGCGGCGGTCCTGACCGACCTGGAGGCGAAGGGGCTGATCGCCCGCGAGCCCTCGCCCCTGCACCAGAAACTGGTGATCGACCTGCTCAGACCGGCCGGCAACGCCGCCTGGGGTGAGCCGACGCGGCGGCCGTCCGGGGTGAGCCGACGCGGCGGCCGTCCGGGGTGAGGCCCGGACGGCCGCCGCGTTCGGTCACGACGAGCGTGCGCGGTTCCGCGAGAGGCGGGAACGCGCGATCGTGGCGCTTACGCCTTCGTGATCCAGAAGACGAGGTCGATGGACTCGTCGGTGAACTCGCGCACGTCGGCCCAGTCCGGCTCGCCGGCGGCGAAGTCGGTGGCCAGGACCTCGTCGGCGACCAGTTCACCGTGCTCGCGCAGGGCCAGCGCGGTGTCCTCCCCGGCCCGGAACCGCAGCCGGATCCGGTCGGAGACCTCCAGGCCACTGGCCTTGCGGGCCTCCTGGATCTGACGGATCGCATCCCGCGCCAGGCCGGCGCGGCGCAGCTCCGGCGTCAGGTGCAGGTCGAGGGCGAGGGTCGCGCCCGAGTCGGAGGCGACGGCCCAGCCTTCGCGCGGGGTCTCGGTGATCACGACCTCGTCCGGTGCGAGGACGATCTGCTCCTCCCCGACCGTCAGGGTGGCGGCTCCGGTCGTACGCAAATCGTGTTTGAGGTTTGCGGCGTCAGCCGCCTGGATTGCCGCCGCGACCTGCTGGACCGCCTTGCCGAACCGCTTGCCGAGCGCGCGGAAGTTGGCCTTGGCGGTGGTGTCGACCAGGGAGCCGGCCAGGGCCTCGACGGCGTTGACGTTGAGCTCGGCGGAGATCTCGGCGAGCAGCTCGGCGGGCAGGTCGGCGCCGCCGGAGACGAGCGCCCGGGCGAGCGGCTGGCGGATCTTGAGACCGGACTCGGCGCGCGCGGTGCGGCCCAGCTCGACGAGCCGGCGGGTGGTCGCCATCTGCGCGGAGAGCTCGTGGTCGATCAACGACTCGTCGGCCTCGGGGAACGCGGCGAGGTGCACCGACGACGGGGCCTGCGGGTCGACCGGGACGATCAGATCCTGCCAGACGCGCTCGGTGACGAACGGCGTGATCGGCGCCATCAGCAGGGTCACGGTGCGTAGCGCCTCGTGCAGCGTAGCGAGGGCGGCCGGGTCACCGCGCCAGAAGCGGCGGCGGCTGCGACGCACGTACCAGTTGGAAAGATCGTCGATGAACGCGGCGATCAGTTTGCCGGTCTCGTGCGGGTCGAACGCCGCCAGCGCGGCGTCGACCTTCTTGATCAGCTGCTGCAACTCGGAGATGACCCAGCGGTCGAGAGCGGTGCGCCGGACCGGCTCAGCCGACGGGACCCAGTTGGCGGTACGCCCGTAGAGCGCCTGGAACGCGACCGTGTTCCAGTAGGTCAGCAGGACCTTGCGGACCACCTCTTGCAACGCGTTGTGACCGACGCGCCGGGCCGACCACGGGGAGCCGACGGCGGCCATGAACCAGCGGACCGCGTCGGCGCCGTGCTGATCCATCAGCGGGATCGGCTCGAGGATGTTGCCGAAGTGCTTGGACATCTTCCGGCCGTCCTCGGCGAGGATGTGGCCGAGGCAGACGACGTTCTCATACGACGACTTGTCGAAGACGAGCGTGCTGACCGCCATCAGCGTGTAGAACCAGCCGCGGGTCTGGTCGATCGCCTCGGAGATGAACTGGGCCGGGAAGCGGCTCTCGAACAGCTCCTTGTTCCGGTACGGGTAGCCGAACTGGGCGAACGGCATCGAGCCGCTGTCATACCAGGCGTCGATGACCTCGGGCACCCGGGTCGCCTGCTCCTGGCACTCCGGGCAGTCGAAGGTGACCTCGTCGATGAACGGCCGGTGCGGATCGAGACCGGACATGTCACGATTCGTCAGGCGGCCCAGCTCTTCCCGGCTGCCGACACACGTCAAGTGATCGTTGGCGCAGCGCCAGATCGGCAGCGGCGTCCCCCAGTAACGGTTCCGGGACAGCGCCCAGTCCACGTTGTTGGTCAGCCAGTCGCCGTAGCGCCCGTGCTTGATGCTGCCCGGCTGCCAGTTCGTCTTCTCGTTCTCCCGCAGCAGCGCGTCCCGCACCGCGGTGGTCCGCACATACCACGACGGCTGCGCGTAGTAGATCAGCGCGGTGTGGCAGCGCCAGCAGTGCGGGTACTTGTGCTCATACGGCTCGTGCTTGAAGAGCAGGCCGCTCTCCTTCAGCTCCTCCACCAGCGGCGAGTTCGCCTCGCGGAAGAACATGCCGCCGACCAGGTCGATCTCCGGCTCGAACGTGCCGTCACGGCGCACCGGGTTGACCATCGGCAGGCCGTAGGCGCGGCAGCTGGCGAGGTCGTCCGCACCGAACGCCGGAGACTGGTGGACCAGGCCGGTGCCGCTGTCGGTCGTCACGTAGCCGGCCAGGATGACGATGTGCGCGTCCGGCACGTCGACCAGCGCGAACGGCGGCGTGTAGGTCCACCGCTCCAGCTCCTTGCCCTGGAACTTCTCGCCGGTCGGCGTCCAGCCCTCGGGGATCAGCGGCTCGGCGACGATCAGCCGCTCCTTGCCGTCGGTGATCACCACATATGTCACGTCGGGGTGCACGGCGACCGCGGTGTTCGACACGAGCGTCCACGGCGTGGTCGTCCAGACCAGCAGCGACGCGGTGCCGGCGAGAGGGCCCGAGGTCAGCGGGAAGCGCACGTAGACCGACGGGTCGACGTCGATCTCGTAGCCCTGGTCGAGCTCGTGGTCCGAGAGCGTCGTCTGGTCCCGCGGGCACCAAGGGGCGACCCGGAAGTCCTCGACGAGCAGGCCCTTGTCGAAGATCTGCTTCAGCGACCACCAGACCGAGTCGATGTACTCCGGGTCCATCGTGCGGTAGGCGTCGTCCATGTCGACCCAGTAGCCCATACGCTGGGTCAGGTTCGCGAACGCGTCGGTATGCCGGGTGACCGACTCGCGGCACTTCGCGTTGAACTCCGCGACCCCGAACGCCTCGATGTCCTGCTTGCCGGAGAAGCCCAGCTCCTTCTCCACCGCCAGCTCGACCGGGAGACCGTGGCAGTCCCACCCGGCCTTGCGGGCGACGTGGAAACCCTTCATCGTCCGGTAGCGCGGGAACACGTCCTTGAAGACGCGCGCCTCGATGTGGTGCGCGCCGGGCATGCCGTTCGCGGTCGGCGGCCCCTCGTAGAACACCCACTCGGGACGGCCCGCGGACTGCCGCAGACTCTGTCCGAAGACGTCACGCTCCTGCCAGAAGCGCAGGATGTCGTGGTCAAGGGCGGGAAGGTCGACCTGAGCGGGAACCGGGCGATACATGTCTCGGAACTTTACTCAGCCTCCCGTCACTCGATGACGTCGGCCGCCGACTCGCGCAGCACCGCGCGGACCGCGGCCGGCACCACGTCGTCCACGCCGAGACCGGCCAGGATGCCGATCAGGTACGCCCCGACCAGGTCATAGTGCTCCGCGATGACGCCCAGGCCGAAGTGCGCGCCGCGCAGATCGCGCCCCGATTACTCGGCGGGGCCGCCGAGAACCTGACTGAGCAGCGCAACCATGTGCTCCTTGAGACGGGCCAGGTCGATTCCGTCGAAGTAATCGGTGAGACGGTCGTCACCCAGCACGACCCGGTAGAGCGCGTCGACCGCGGCGGTCACCGCCGTCCGCCCGCCGATGCGGGCGTAGAACGTCGTTTCCACGGCTCGAACATAGAGCGTTGGCGATGCCTTGTCTGTCGGCGATTTTCGCGTACGGGACCCGGGCCGGATTTCGCCGGAGGGTCCCGCTGGTTTCCCGGGCATGACCGCCGACCCGTCGTTCGCGCGGCTCACCCAGCACCGCGCCACGTGCTCCACCCCGGCCACCTCGCGCAAGCCCGCCCGGCGCTCAGAGCGCGGTCCCGCTTCGGCGCGACCCAGCTCAGACGCGGCCCGGCACGGCACGACACAGAGCCCCGCGGCGCGGAGCCGGAGCAGCGCGGCCCGGAACGGCACAGCCCGGCCCGGCACGGCACCCGGCGGCACGGCGCGGGGCGGCACGGCGCGGGCGCGAGGCGGGGCGGGCCCGAGGCGGGGCGGGCCCGAGGCGGGGCGGGCCCGAGGCGGGGCGGGCGCGGGGCGAGGCGGGTGGCGGTCGCAGCCGGGCTCGGTAGTGGCCCGCTCACCGCCGGGCGGTCCGACAGGGTTGCGCGGGCGGGCAGGATGGGGAGATGCGACTGTCGATCCTGGTGGGTCAGGTGCCTGCGGTGTGGGACGTTCGGGTGAATCTTGCTACCGCCCGGGACGTGGTGAGCGAGGCGCGACAGGGGGACGTGGTCGTGCTGCCGGAGGGGCTGCTCTCCGGGTACGGCGAGGACCTGGGCCCGCTCGGCGGTCTCGACGCGCGGGAGCTCGCGGCTGCGGTCGGCGAGCTTCGGGAACTGGCGTGCGACAGCAAGGTGCACATCCTGTGCGGCTCGCTGTTGCCGGAGGACGGTGACTGGGTGAACGCGGGGCTGTACTTCGCCGCGGACGGTGGACCGGTCCACGTCTACCGGAAGATCAACCTGGCGATGAACGAGCGCAAGACGTTGCGCGCCGGGGATCGGTTGACGACGTTCGGGCTTCGGAGCGGCGGGAAGTCCGAGGTGGCGGCGATGCAGTTGTGCCGGGAGATCCGGTTCCCGGAGCAGTGGCAGCACCTCTCGGCGAGTGGAGCCCGGGTGCTGTTCTACTTGACCAACGCGGCGAATCCCAGCGAGCCGGACGGGGTCTGGCGCAGCCACCTCGTGAGCCGGGCCGCGGAGAACCAGCGGTTCGTGGTCTCCGCGAACATCCCGGACCCGGCTCAGCACTGCCCGAGCATGATCGTGTCCCCGCGCGGCGAGGTGGTCGCCGACCTGCCGATGGGCGCGCCGGGCCTGCTGCGGCACACGATCGACCTGGCCGAGGTCAGCGACTGGTACCTGGGGCAGCGCCGGACCGACGTGATCCGTCTCGCGTAACGACCCGTCGCAGAAACCTCCCGCCGCAGAAGACACGCGGCCGTCGTGGGACGGGTCACAGCGGCCGGGACGGGTCACAGGAGGGTGGCCCGGGTCCAGCCGCGGGACAGGCGCCGGCATGCGAACGTGCCGGCCACCAGCGCGACGGCCAGGAGCAGGGCGGCCGACGTAAGGGTCGACGGCGCGTCTCCACGGGCCGCGGACTGCAGCATCGTCAGCGCCCAGTAGCCGGGCGAGAACGGCGCGACCGCCTGGAGCCACGGCGGGAAGAGCGCGACCGGGACCAGCGCCCCGCCGATCGTCGTGACCACCAGCGCGCCGATGTCACAGATGGCGTGCAGTTCGCCGTGGCTGCGGACGACCGCGGCCAGTGCGGAGCCGATGGCGAGCAGTGTCACGCCCCACGCGGCGACCGCGACCGGGAGCAGCCAGGTCGCCCGCAGGCCGACGACGAGGACGCCGAACGTGGCGAGGATCGCCTGTTGCAGGAGCAGAACGGCGTACACCGGAATGGCTTTGCCGAGGAGCAACTCGGCGGTCGTGGCCCGGGTGGCCCGGAGCCGATCCCAGGTGTGCCAGCCGCGCTCGGTGAGGATGGCGGCGCCGACGATGTGCAGGGCCAGGGCGGAGAACATCACCAGGAGCCCGGTCGCGACCTGGGTCGTCCCGCCGGGCATCGCGCGCAGGTAGAGCGGTTTGAGCGCGATCATCCCGAGCATCGGCATCAGCAGGTAGCTGAGGAACTGGCCGGGGTCCCGCAGCCGCAGAACCGCGTTGAGCCTGGCCAGTGCGGCTATCCGGGACAGCGGGCCGATCATGACAGCGACCGGTAGAGGTCGTCGAGGGTCGGGCGGCGGATGTCGATCTCGTGGACCGGGCCGGTGGCCGAGCCGAGCAGGCCGACCAGGGCCGTCGCCGGGTCGGTGGTGCGCACGCAGATCGTGGGGGCCGTCCCGGCGCGCATCCGCAGCTCGCTCGGCAGGTCGCCGAGCAGCTCCGGCGCCGTACCCCGGGCAATGATTCTGCCCCGGGCCGCGACCGCGACCGAAGCACCCAGCTCGGTCAGCTCGGGCAGGTAGTGGGTGGTGTAGAGGACGGCGCAGCCGTCGGCGGCGCGGCGGCGCAGGGCCGCGAGCAGTGACTGCCGGGTCTGCGGGTCGGCGCCGGCGGTCGGCTCGTCCATGACGAGCAGCCGGGGATGCGGCAGCAGCGCGATCGCCGCCTGGACCCGCCGCTGCTGCCCGCCGGAGAGCAGCCCGGTCCGTCGGTCGAGGAAGTCACCGAGCATCAGGTCGGCGACGACCTCGTCGCAGGCGGCGTCCAGCGCCCGGCGGCGCAGCCCGGCGAGCCGCCCGAAGAGCCGCAGGTGCTCGCGGGCGGTCGCGCTCGGGTACAGCGCGAGGTGCTGCGGCGCGATCCCGATGTCGCCGCGGCCGACGCCGGAGAGCGTGCCGGCGTCGGGGCGGACCAGGCCGGCGATCACGTCGGCGAAGGTCGACTTCCCGGCGCCATTGTGCCCGACCAGTCCGACAATTTCGCCGGCCGCGACGTCGAGGGTGAAGCCGTCGAGGGCGCGGACCTCGCCATACCTTTTGATCAAATTCTGCGCACAGAGCATCGTGACCCTCCGGTATACGGCGTAGACTGAGGTCTACACCGTAGACTGCACGGGTGCGGAAACTCAAGGACGCCCGCCGCCCGGAGATTCTCGACGCGGCACTGGCGATCGTCACGGAACGTGGTCTCGACGCGCTCTCGATGCGCTCGGTCGCCCAGCGGCTCGGGCTCACACCGATGGCCCTCTACGGCTATTTCCGCAGCAAGGAGGAGCTGCTCGACGCGATCCTCGGCCGCCTACTGGAGGAGATCGACGCACCACCGGACGGCGCCGGCTGGCGAGAGACCCTGACCCATCTGGGGTACGGGATGCGCGCCGTCGCCCAGCGTCACCCCACCGTGATGCCGCTGATCCTGACCCGCCCCGCCGTGAGCCCGGCCACGCTGCGCCTGATCGACTGGCTCTACCAGGCGCTGCTCAGCGCCGGGGTGCCGCCGTCCGAGGTTCCGCGGCTGGAGCGCTCGCTCGGCACGTTCGTCATCGGTCACGTGTTGTCCGAGGTCAGTGGCCGCTTCAGCGCCGGCCTCCTGGACCCGGCGGCGCGGCGGGCCCAGCTGCCGCCCGGCGAGTTGCCCGGTCATCACGCGCTCGCCGCCGAGCTGGACGGTCCGGTCGACTGGGACGCCGAGTTCCGGGCCAACCTGACCGACATGATCGTGCTCGTGGAGAGCAGAATTGCCCGGTGAGTGCGGCCTTTCTCCTTCTCAAACCCGATTGCTTGCGTACGGCCCGGACCGCCCCCGTCGCAGCCGCCGTCACCGCCGAGGGGCTCCGGGTCGCGTACCGCCGCCCGGTGCAGTTGACCGGAAACGACGTGCGTGTCCTGTGGTCGGAGTACACCGACGACGGTCACGTCCTGATGCGCGCCTTCCTGGACCGCTATCTGTGCGACGGCCCTTCGGAGGCGTGGCTGGTGACCGGCCCGGACGCGTTCGAGGCGGCCCGGCGGGTCAAGCGCGTGATCCGTTCCCGTTATGCGAACGGCCCGTTCGCGAACCTGGTGCACGCCGCCGAACGTCCCGGCGAGCTGGCGCGGCAGGGCAACCACCTGTTCGGTGACCGGTTCCCCGCGCAGAACCCGGTGGCGAGCAGCCCGCGCCCGGCCGGGCGGGACTTCCGCGCCGACGTCGACGTCCCGCGCCTGGTCGACGAGCTGTGGCCGACGGTGCAGCTCGACGACCCGCCGGCGCCCGCGCCGCACCTGCTGGACGGCGCGGTCACCGACGTGCTGCACCTGGGTGCCGATCCCGCGCACTCGCTGGACTCGGCGGTGACCGCGGTCTGGTCCGCACTGCCGGGTGTCACGGTGGGTCACGCCGTGACGATGGTGCTCTACGCGAACCGGACCGGTGGCTGTCCGGTGGCGATCGGCGGGCGCCAGGCGGTGGAGCGCAGCCGGCGCACGCTGCTCGACCACGGGTTCACGGCGTGCGGCATCGGGCCCGCGCCGCGCTTTCACCGCATCTGAGCAGCCCGCGACATCGAGCGCGCGCCGCGCTTTCACCGCATCTGACCGGCGCGGGCACCACTTCTCCACACCCCGTCCCTAGCGTCCAGGACCATGCGCGTGACGATGATCCTCCCGGCGCTGACCGAAGCGACCAGCCCCCTGTTCCGCCCGATCAAGTACTCGCTGTTCCCGCCGCTGGGGCTGGCGACCCTCGCCGCCTACCTGCGTGAGGACGACGAGGTGCGGATCCTCGACGAGCACGTGGAACGCATTGACGACGTCGTGGCCGGCGATCAGCCCGACATCGTGGTCATCCAGGTCTACATCACGTCGGCGCGGCGCAGCTACGAGCTGGCCGACGCCTACCGGGCGCGGGGCGTCTTCGTGGCGCTGGGCGGTCTGCACGTGACGTCGCTGCCCGAGGAGGCGGCCGTGCACGCCGACGCGATCTTCCTGGGCCCGGGTGAGGACACCTGGCCGGCGTTCCTCGACGACTTCCGCCGCGGCGAGCCTTCCCGGCGGTACGTGTCGAAGGAGCGGACCCTCGCCGGCCTGCCCCCGGTGCGTCGGGATCTGATCAGGCGCGAGCGTTATCTCGTACCCAACTCGATAGTGGTTTCCCGGGGTTGCCCGCACCATTGCGACTTCTGCTACAAGGACGCTTTCTTCGAGGGCGGGAAAAGCTTCTACACGCAGCGGGTCGACGACGCGCTCGCCGAGATCGACCGTCTTCCCGGGAAGCATCTCTACTTCTTGGACGATCATCTGCTCGGCAATCGCCGGTTCGCCGAGGCGCTGTTCGACGGGATGAGGGGAATGAACCGGGTGTGGCAGGCGGCCAGCACGGTCGACGCGCTGCTGCGCCCCGGCCTGCTGGAGAAGGCGGTGGAGTCGGGGATGCGCAGCGTGTTCGTCGGCTTCGAGACGATCAATGCCGGGAATCTCGCCACGCAGCGCAAACGGCAGAACGTCGACCGCGATTACGCCGAGGTGGCCCGCCGGGTCCACGCCGCCGGCGCGATGATCAACGCGAGTTTCGTGTTCGGCATGGACGACGACCGCCCCGACGTCTTCGACCGCACGGTGGAATGGGCCGTGAACGTGGGCCTGGAGACGGCCACTTTTCACATCATGACGCCGTACCCGGGAACGGCCCTCTTCCGGCGCATGGACGACGCCGGACGCATCGTCCACCGTGATTGGGATCGTTACGACACGCGCCAGGTCGTCTTCCGCCCGAGAAGCATGACACCGGAGCAGTTGGAGGACGGTTACTGGCGCGCCTATCGCGACTTCTACCGCTGGCCGGCGATCTGGCGGGGCGCGAAGGGCAAGCCGTTGCCCGACCGGTTGCGACACCTCGCGTACGCGGGCGGCTGGAAGAAGTTCGAGCCGCTGTGGGACGCGCTGATCCGCTCGCGCCAGGTGCTGCGGGCTCTACCGCTGCTGGAGACCGCGCTGGGCCTGCGGCACCGGGAACGCCCGGAGCGCGGTGCGGGTCAGCGACGGCGAGTGCGCGAGCGGGTCTCGTGACGCAGCAACCGGTTGCTGCGCGGGCCACGGCGCGACGGCCGGGCCGGGCGGGCGCCGGCGTGCGGGAAGACGAACTTCTTGAAGGCCCACAGCCGGAACACCATCGCGATCAGGGTGCCCAGGACGTTGCCGCTGACGAAGTCGGCGATCTCCTGGACCGGGCGGGTGACGTCCGGCACCTCGATGTGCAGCACGTAGCGCGAGATCGCGAGCGGGACCAGGTTCAGGCCGACGCCGATGGCGCTGACCGCGAAGAAGAGCGCGGCCTCGTGATGCTGCTCACGGCCGCCGCGGCTGCGGAACGACCATTCGCGATTCAGCACGTACGACAAAATCGTGGCGACGATCGTGGCGAAGGCCAGCGCCGTGACCGGTTTCTCATGCAGGACGGTGAGTTTCAGCAGGTAGTTGACGACGACCGTGGCGACGAAGCAGACCCCGCCCACTACCAGGAACTTCACCGCTTCGTGATGCTTTTCCCACAATCGCCTCAGCCACATCCGGCGGAGTTTATTCGGTCGACCCCGATCCTGCCCACTTGAAAGGCTGCCCACCATGGACCTCGTACGCGGTGCTCTCGACGACCACAACTACACCGTGCTGACTCCGGACGGCTGGACCCGCGCGGAACGGCTCCCGCTGATCCTGGTGCTGCACGGGGCGAACTCGTCCGCCGACGTCCTGGCGATGATGCAGCCGATCATCGAGAAGAGCGACCTTCCTCGTACGCTCGTGGCCTGCATCTCCACTCCGACCGTGGGCGGGTTCTACCTGGGCCGCTGGGAGCGCCTGGTCGCCGCCGAGTTCCCCGCGCACCTCGCCTCGGAGTTCAGCGCCGGGCCGATCGCCCTGCTCGGCAGCTCGATGGGCGGCTACGGAGCGTTGCGGATCGCGTTCGCCGAGCCGGAGCGGTTCACCGCCGTCGCCGCGGTCTCCCCCGCCCTGCTCACCGCCGGCCCGTCGCCGCGGAACACGCTCAGTGTCCTCGCGCAGTTCGCCGCGGAGATGCGCCCCGAGGACACGATCGTCAGCCGGCTGCGGGCCAACGCCGACGCGGTCCGTGCCAGTGACCTGCCGATCCTGTTGCGCTGCGGCGACCGGGACGTCTTCAACATGCACGACGGCGCCGAGCGGCTGCACCGCGAGCTGTGGGATCTCGACATCGCGCACGACTACCACCTGGTCCGCAACGCCGATCACCTCGGGCCGGAAGCGCAGGAGTCGCTGATCGCGGCGTTCGCGTTCGTGGGTGCGGCCCAGCGCGCCGGTGAACAAGACCGGTCACTCGACGAGGCGTGGCTGGCGTGGGCCGCGGCCGGCCGGCCGGGCGATCCGCCGCAATTCGACGCGTTCGGGCCGTCCGCGTCGACCGCCCTCCGGGTGATGATGGCCGACGAACTCGCCGAAGCCGCCCGGCAGGATCCGGACGCCGTTCGTCGCTACGGAAGGTTGCCGTGAAGCCGGAACTGGCCCGCGCGCTGATCGCATCGCAGTTCCCGCAGTGGCGTGGCCTGCCGCTGGAACGGATCGGCGCGCACGGCACGGTCAACGCGGTCTTCCGGCTCGGCGAGCACCTGACCGCGCGCTTCCCGATGCGGGAGCAGGACCTCGCGGCGGAGGCGGCGGCCGCGCGCGAACTCCTCGGCGCCACCCGGTTCGCCACCCCGGCACCGGTCGCCATGGGGTCGCCGGCGCTCGGCTTCCCCCACCCGTGGGCCGTCCAGACCTGGCTTCCCGGCACCATGACCAGCGAAAATTCACATGCCGACAACCAGGCTCTCGCGTACGACCTCAGCGAGTTCATCCGTGGCGTCCGCGCTCTGGACACCCGTGGGCGGCCGTTCCGGGGCCACGGCCGCGGCGGTCATCTGCCCGACCACGACGGGTGGATGGAGACGTGCTTCCGCGAGAGCGAGACCCTGCTCGACGTCCCGGTGCTGCGCAAACTCTGGGCCGGCTTCCGTGAGTTGCCGCGCGAGTCACCGGACGTGATGACCCACGGTGACCTGATCCCCGGCAACCTGCTGTCCTCGGGTGATCACCTCGTCGGCGTTCTCGACGTGGGCGGTCTCGGGCCGGCCGATCCGGCACTCGACCTGATCGGTGCGTGGCACCTCTTCGACCAGCCGGCCCGTGACGTCTTCCGTGCGCAGGTCGGCGCCGGCGACCTGACCTGGGAACGTGGCCGCGCCTGGGCGTTCGAGCAGGTCATGGGCCTGATCTGGCACTACCACGAGACGAATCCGCTGATGGCCCGGCTCGGCCGCAGCACCCTGCACCGCATCACCACGGCCGACTGACTCCGCTGGTCGAAATCAGCCACCAGTGCCAGCCGCCGGCTGGTACTCACCACTGCGTCCGGATGATCAGAACCGGGGGCGAGGGGTTGGGGTGAGCTCGACCGGCCACGGAGGCCGCCCCGGAGGGCTTCGCGTTCTGGGCGCCCTGCGCCCTGCGAAGCCCGCAGGGGTCCCCGCGGGAGCGACGGTCCGGACCACAGCGGAGAGGGGACATGAATCTCTTGAACGTGATCGTCAAGACAGGCGCCGGTCAGTCCATCTGAGCAGGCAGGCGGATGGTGAACGTCGAGCCGAGCCCCGGTTCGCTGGTCGCGTTCACGCTGCCGCCGTGGTCCTCGACGATGCGCCGGGTGATCGTCAGACCGAGCCCGGAGCCGCCGGTCGCACGCTGCCGTGCGGGGTCGGCGCGCCAGAAGCGGTCGAAGACGCGGGACACCTCGGCCGCGGTCATCCCGACGCCGGTATCGGTCACGCTCAGGATCGCGGTGAGAGGGTCGCGCGACACCCGGACCTCGATCCGGCCGCCCGCGTCGGTGTAGCGGATCGCGTTGCTGAGCAGGTTGCCCAGGGCTTGGCGGATCCGTCCGGGGTCGGCGTGCACCTCGATCGCCTCAGGCGCGTCGATGATCACTTCCAGTCCGGCGTTGGCGGCGTTGGCGCGGTGCGCGGTGACCGCGGTCTCGGCCAGCTCGGACAGGTCCAGCGGCTCCGGGTGGTAGACCAGGTCACCGGCCTCGGCGAGGGCGAGGTACTGCAGATCGTCGAGGATCCGCCGGGTGAGCAGCGTCTCCTCGTGCAGCGAGGTGAACAGTTCCGGGGTCGGCTCGATCACGCCGTCGGCGAGCCCTTCGAGGTATCCGCGCAGGTTGGACAGCGGTGTCCGAAGCTCGTGGGCCACGTCGGCGACCAGGCGGCGCTGCCGTTCCTCGCTGCGCTGCATCGCCTCGGCCATCGCGTTGAACGACGACGACAGGAACGCCAGCTCGTCCTTGCCGCGGGTCGGCACCCGCACGTCTAGCTGCCCGGCCGCGAGCTGCAGCGACGCGCCGGTCAGGGCGCGGACCGGGCGGCTGACCCGCCGGGCGATCCAGGCGGTGCCGATCGCGGCGGCCAGCAACAGCCCGGCCGCGCCGATCACCGCCGGTTGACGCAGGCCGCCGAACCCGGCCGGGCCGGCCCCGAAGAAGACCCGGACCGGCTGCGCCGAGGTGGACGACACCGCCTGGGAGAACTCGAACGACAGGCAGTCCTTGAAGTACGCCATCGGCTGGGAACGGCACCGCCCGAGCGACTCCCACCACTGGTCGAGCCAGCCGGTGTCGTCGTAGACCTTCACGCGGCCGGCTTCGGCGCACTCCGGGGCGGCGGCGAGCTGCGGCGCGGTCAGGTAGGGCGCGGTCACGGAACCCGTCGCCGGTTTCGGCAGCAGCTTGCGCTCGACGGCGCAACGGGCCGCGACCAGGGCCGCCCGGTACTGCACGACCTGCAGCAACGTGGCCGCCTCGGGGGTCGTCAGCCCGGCCGCGGCCGCGGTGGTGGTGAACAACTTCACCGGCAGTCGTGGCAGGGACGGCACCGGCCGCGACGACAGACGCAATTTCGGATCCTTGCGGTACAGGTCCGTGAGCCGCTGCTCCCCGGGGTCGTTCACCGCCGCCGCGGCGAGGGCCTCCGCCTCCTGCGCGATCACCGGGTCGATCTCCGGGTACGGGTCGACGGTCGTGTAACCGGTCTGGATCGGCCCGACCGCCTCGTTGCGCAGGCGATCGGAATCGGTCAGCACTTCGCCGTCGGTCTCCACCCGGATGTGCAGTCCGGTGCGCTGCGACAGCTCCCCGACGACCCGGTCGATGCCGTTCCACCGGCCGTTCGTGATGCCGAACTGGCGGATCTCGTCGGTGATCTCCGCCTCGTGCGTCTGCCGGGCGGCGTTGAGCCGGTCCACCTCGCGGGTCGTCAGGCTCAGCGTCAGCCAGGCGGTGGCGCCGATCGCCGTGCCGGCCACGATCAGGACCAGCAGGAAGATCCGCAGCCGGAAACTCATCGTTCACCCATGCGATAGCCGCGACCGTAAACGGTCTGCACGTAACGGGGCTCGACCGGGTTCTCCTCGATCTTGCGGCGCAGGTTGACGACGTGCGCGTCGACGGTGCGTTCGGAGACGTCGTTCTCGAAGCCGAACGTCTTGTCGATGATCTGTCCGCGGGTGAACACCCGCCCCGGTTCGCGGGCGAGCAGTTCCAGGATCGCGAACTCCTTGGCCGTCAGCCGCACCGGATTGCCGGCGACCCGCACCTCGAAGCGCGGCGCGTCCACCTCGAGGTCGCCGACCCGCAGCACCTCCCGGTTCTCGGTGCCGACGACGCGGCGCAACAGCGCACGGACGCGGGCGGTCAGCTCCCGCGGGCTGACCGGTTTGCTCAAGTAGTCATCGGCGCCGATGTCCAGCCCGAGCAGCATGTCACTCTCCGCGGACCGGGCCGTGACCAGCAGGATCGCGACGCCGGCCAGCCCCGGGTCGGCGTCGGCGCGCAGGATCCGGCACACGTCCAGGCCGTCGACCAGCGGCATCATCACGTCGAGAACCAGCAGGTCGGGGCGTCGCGCGCGGGTCTGCTCCAAGGCCGCCCGGCCGTCGCCGACGGTGAGCACCTGATGCCCCTCCCGCTCCAGGTAGAGCCGGATGAGCTGGGCGTGCTTGGGGTCGTCGTCGGCGACAAGGATACGCGCGGTCACGGCTCGCATTCTGGCTCAGTGACTCCACCAGCCCAAGAATTGTGCGAAACCTATGAAGACCGATTTCCCGTACGCCGAGTCAGGTCAGCGCTTTGACGAGACTCTCCAGCTCGGGGATCTGCTCCGCCTGGGACAGCGATGCCTCCAGCACCCCGTCGTGGGCCGGGCGCGCGGCGGCGAGCAACTGCTGCCCGGCCGGGGTGAGCTCGGTGTAGATGCCACGGCGGTCGTCGGCGCACAGGATCCGGGTGAGCAGCCCCCGGTCCTCGAGGCGGGTGACCAGCCGGGTCGTGGCGCTGCTGGAGAGCGCGGCGGCACGGGCCAGCTGCTGCATGCGCATGTGCCAGCCGTCCTGCCGGCTGAGCGCGTCGAGCACGGTGAACTCGACCACGGACAGCTGGTAGGTCGCCTGCAGCTCCTTCTCCAGCGCCGCCTCGATCAGGCCGTGCAGCGCGGCGAGCCGGCGCCAGCCCTGAGCGCGGATCTCCACCGCGTCGTTGCCGATCCCCATGGGGCTCACTCTACACCGCCTTGCGCGGGTATAACGCGTATGCAACTATTGCAGACGCTGAATATTGCATGTGCTGGAGGAGTTCCGTACCCATCGCTTCGTACGCGCGACGCCCGTCCCCTGCGCGAGTTCCGGGTCTTCGCCAACGTGCAGGTGCGGCTGTCGATCCTGATCACCATCTCCGGCTTCGGCGGCATGTTCGGGGCGTGCCCGGGTGGGCTGACCGCCCGATACGACGCTGACGCCCGGCCCGCCGGCCGGCCCGGCCGGCGCCGAGCGTCGTTGTTCGGGCCGCAAACAACACTGACACCCAGCCGGGGGCTGGGGTCGTGGCACTACCGGGAGCGGGCGGCTTGTGGGCGTACGCCGCGACTCGGTGAGAAGGAACTGGCGAGCGGACGCCGGGAACGGCAGCGCGGGGAAACGTCGGCCGGTAGGCCGGTGCGGGCGGCCGGTACGGCATGGAACAGTGAGCGCGTGAAGATCGAGCTGGGTCATGCTGTCGTGGCCGCGGACCTGGGGCGCTGACCGCGTGCAGGCCCGACGTGTGGTGAGTGTGGAGGCGCCCGGGCGCCAGGTTTCCGGCTGGCTGATCGCCGGGCGGCTGGTGCTGACCACGGCCGACGCGGTTCAGGAGGCGGGCACGGAGGTGACGGTGCGTCCGGTGGTGTCCGGGCGGCCGTTCGCCGGGGTGGTGACGTGGCGCGGGCCGGGTGGCGCGGCGCTGGTCCGGGTGGACGATCCGGCGTGGATCGAGGTGGACGGGCCGGTCACGAGGTTCGGGCGGGTTGTCACCGAGCGGCCGGGGCTGCCGGTTGAGGTCGTCGGGTTCGGGGCGGTGGAGGTCTGGCGAGCGGCGGGGTCGGTCAGCGCCGAGGGCGACCGGCTGCGGCTCGTCATCGAGCATGGGCCGCAGGAAAGCGACGTCCACGAGCATGGGCGGCAGAAAAGCGACGTCCACGAGCACGAGCCGCAGAAAAGCGACGTCCACGAGCACGAGCCGCAGAAGAGCAGTGCCGACGAGCATGGGCTGCGCCGAAGCGGTGCCGGGCAGGACGAGCCGCCCACAAATGACTCGGACAACGATGAAATCCGGCACGACGGCGAGCCGGGGGCGGCGCCGGTGGGGGCGGTGGTTTTCGGCGGGGAGCTGCTGGTCGGGCTCGTCGGCGAGGACCACGAGGTGGTGACCGTCGGTGAGCTGTGCCGGGCGGCGGGGTTCGTCGACGCCGCGGCCGTCTCCGCGCTCGGGCCGTTCGAGCTCGCCGAGGCCCAGCTGACCGAGTCCGATCAGCCACGTTCGCCGGTGGCGCTGCTGCGGGCCGGCGCGCGCGTCGTCGGTTTCCGTGGGCGGCACGACGTGATGGACGAGCTCGGCGCCTGGTGTTCCGGGGCTGGTTTCGCGGCGTTGCTGCTGCACGCGCCGGCCGGCGAGGGCAAGTCCCGGATCGGGTACGAGCTGGCGGGCCGCCTGACCGCGGGCGGCTGGGCGACCCTGTGGCTGGACGAGACCGCGCCGGACGTGGTGGTCGCCGCGGTCGCCGACGTGGTGGCGCCGCTGCTGATCGTGGTCGACGCCGCGGAGAGCCGGCCGGAGCAGTTGCGCACCCTGTTGCGGGCGTGTGCGCGGCATGACGGTTCGCGCCCGTTGCGGGTGTTGATGCTGGCGCGTACGGCCGGCGACTGGTGGCGGCTGCTGCGCAGTGACCTGATCGCCGAGCGGCTGCTCGACGGCGCGTCCGTGCTGGAGTTGGCGCCGCTGGACGACGCCGGGTTCTACGCCGCCTCGGTATATGCGCTGGCCACCGCCTTGCCGCAGGTGCCGGGGTATGCGATGCACCACTGGGCGCCGGTCGCCGCGCGGCTGGCCGCCGAGCCGCGCGAGACCACCGGCCGGGCGCTGGCCGTGCAGACCCTGGCCCTGGCCGACCTGCTCGACGCGATGTGGCCGGGCCCGGCGGTGCCGGTCCGCAAGACGCCCGAGGATCGGGTGCTGGCGCACGAGCAGCGCTACTGGTCGTTCACCGCGGCCTGGCACGGCCTGACCTTGGACGAGCCGGTACTGCAGGACGTGCTGGCGGTCGCGGCGCTGTTCGGCCCGACCGGCCCGGATCAGGCGGATCGGCTGCTCAGCGGTGTCCCGGCGCTGGCCGGAGCGCCGCGGGAGCTGCGTGACACGGTCCGGAACTGGCTGGCCGACCTCTACCCGGGTGCGGGTGGCCGGCCGTGGGGCACCCTGCAGCCGGAGCGGCTGGCGGAGTGGTTCGCCGGGCGGCGCCTGGCCGAGTCGCCGGTGTTGCCGGAGCCGTTGATACCGGTCGTCACGGAGAGCCAGCGGCGCCGCATGCTGACCGTCTATGCCCGGGCCGCGGGGCATGCCGCGTCGCTCACTGATCTCTGCGTCCGGCACGCCGACCGGCTCACACAGGCCACTGTCGAGACCGCGATCAGCGTCGCCCGGCCGGAGCCGCTGCTCGTCGCGTTGCAGCAGATCGTCGCCGACCCGGACGTCCCGGTGGAGCGGCTCGCGCTGATCGCCGACCGGTTGCCCCGGCTCAGCCCGCTGGCGATGGAGATCGCGCAGCGGATCGCGGACCAGCACCGCCGGGCCGGCCGGATGCCGGAGCTGGCCGCGGCGCTGAACAACCTGTCGATCCGGCTCGGTGACCTGGGCCGGCACGGGCCGGCGCTGGCCGCGATCGAGGAGGCGGTGCTGATCCACCGGCGGCTGGCCGGGGAGGCGCCGGAGATGTTCGAGGCCGATCTCGCCCGGTCGCTGGGGAATCTGTCGGTGCGGCTGGGTGAGCTGGAGCAGCCGGAGCCGGCGCTGGCCGCGATCGACGAGGCGACCGCGCTCTACCGCCGGCTGGTCGAGCGGAAGCCCGGCACGTACCTGCCGGAGCTGGGGAAATCCCTGATGAGCCTGTCGCTGGGGCTGGGCGCGCTGGAGCGGTTCCCGCCGGCGCTGACCGCGATCGAGGAGTCGGTCGCGATCTTCGGGCATCTCGCCGGGCAGCGGCCGGACACGTTCCGGCCCGATCTGGCCGCGGCGCTGAGCGTGCTCGGGATCAGCCTGGGCAGCCTGGACCGGGACGAGCAGAGCCGGGTCGCGGCGCAGGAGGCGGCGGCGATCCGCCGGCAGCTGGCCTCGCAGCGGCCGGACGTGCATCTGCCGGGGCTGGCGGCGGCGCTGACCGACCTGGCGGTGCGGCACGCGGTGCTCGGGGAGAAACCGCCCGCGCTCGCGGCGATCGAGGAGGCGCTCACGATCCGTCACCAGCTGGCGGAGAAGTCACCGGAAGCGTTCGCCGCGGATCTGGACTGGTCACTGCACGTCCACAAGGTCGTTCTCGAGATGGGGTCGTGACGCTGGGCGATGATGTGCCCCTCGATCTTGAGGAACCTGTGAAGAAGTCTCACCGGAAGTCGTGGGTGAACGGAAGCCCGCAGGATCCGCACAGGTTCTTCACATCCTGAACCTACGGTCGCCTCCTCGAACAGGAAACGAGGGGGCGCGCGATGTGTGGTCTGAGTGCGTACTTCAGCAGCCGGTCCCATGCCGGACCGGTGGACGAGTCGACCGCGGCGGCGTTCGCCGCGGCGCTGGAGAGCATGCGGCACCGGGGTCCGGACGACACCCGGATCGAGTACGGCGACGGCTACGCGCTCGGCTTCAACCGGCTCGCGATCATCGACCGTGACCACTCGGCCCAGCCGCTGCACTACGCGGACCGCTGGTCGGTGGTGTTCAACGGCGAGATCTACAACTACCGCGAGCTGCGCGACGAGCTGATCCGCGAGCACCACGCGAGCTTCGCCACCGAGGGTGACTCCGAGGTTCTCGCGGCCGCGTTCCACTACTGGGGTGAGGCGGCGCTGCCCCGGCTGCGCGGCATGTTCGCGTTCGTCGCCTACGACCACCGCACCGGCACCGTGCACGCCGCGCGCGACGCGTTCGGCGTCAAGCCGCTCTACCTGCTGGAGACCGCGGACGGGCTGTGGCTGGCCAGCGAGCGCAAGGCGCTTGACCCGTTCGCCGCGCCGGCCGGCACCGCGCTGAACCAGGACGCGGTCGGGCACTACCTGACCTTCCAGTACGTGCCGGACCCGATCACTCTGCACCGGCACATCCGCCGGCTCCCGCCGGGCCACCGGCTGACCTGGACGCCGGGCGGCGGGGTGCGCGAGCAGCGCTGGTTCCGCCCGTCGCTGCGACCGTTGCGCCTGCAGCCGGAGGCCGCCCACCAGACCATTCAGGACGCGTTGCGGGCCAGCGTGCGGGCACATCTGCACGCCGACGTCCCGGTCGGCACGTTCCTGTCCAGCGGCGTCGACTCGTCCGCGGTCGCCGCGCTGGCCGCCGAGGCGCGCCCGGGCATCCACGCGTTCACGGCCGGGTTCGCCGCCGACGGCTACTCCGAGATCGACATCGCGCAGGACACCGCGACCCAGCTCGGCATCCCGCTGACCCCGACCGTGGTCTCCGACGAGCAGGTGCTGGCCGAGCTGCCGCGGATCGTGCAGCTGCTCGACGACCCGGTGGCCGACCCGTCGCTGATCCCGCTCTACTTCCTGGCCCGCACCGCGTCCCGGTTCGTCACCGTGGTGCTCTCCGGTGAGGGCGCCGACGAGCTGTTCGGCGGCTACACGATCTACCGCGAGCCGCTGTCCCTGGCCGGCGTCGAACGCCTGCCCAGCGGGGTCAAGCGCGGCCTCAAACATCTCGCGCACGTGCTGCCCGAGGGGGTGCGGGGCCGCTCGTTCCTGGAGCGCGGCACCACGCCGATCGAGCAGCGCTACTACGGCAACGCGCGGATCTTCGACCCGGAGGAGAAGGCCCGGCTCATGCGGTTCACCGCCGAACCCCACACGGCGATGACTTCCCGGTTGTACGCCGAGACGGCCGACGTGGACGAGGTCGCCTCGATGCAGTACGTGGACCTGCACACCTGGCTGCCCGGCGACATCCTGGTCAAGGCGGACCGGATGTCGATGGCGCACAGCCTGGAGCTGCGGGTGCCCTTCCTCGACCAGCAGGTGTACGCGGCCGCCGCGGGCCTGGCGACCGAGCTGAAACTGCCGCACGGCACGAAATCGACGAAGGTGGCGCTGCGGGAGGCGATGCGCGGGATCGTCCCCGAGTCGGTGCGGGACCGGGCCAAGCTGGGTTTCCCGACCCCGACCCGGCTGTGGCTGCGCGGCATGATCGGTGACTGGGTGGACCACCTGCTCGCCACGTCGCAGACCGGCCATCTGCTGGACCTGGAGTATGCGCGGGGACTGCTCGCCGAGCACCGGGCCGGGGTTGCCGACCGGTCCCGCAAGGTGTGGACGGTGGCGATGTTCTGCCTGTGGCACGCGATCAACGTGGAGCGCACGATCGCGGTGCCGAGGCCGGTGCAGTCACCTGTCGACAACGAACGCCTGCTGATCCCGGGCGCTTTCTGGACCGCGGCGCCGCCCGGCCTCCCCGTGGGTGGCGGCGCCGCTTCTACTCCCCCGGCCGGTCAGCTGACGTAGTCGCGGAGGTGCTGCGCGGTGAGCGTGTCCGACTTGGCGACCAGCTCGTGCGGCGTACCCGTGAAGACGACCCGGCCCCCGTCCTGGCCGGCGCCCGGGCCGAGGTCGATGATCCAGTCGGCGTGGGCCATCACCGCCAGGTGATGCTCGATCACCACCACCGTGTTGCCGGTGTCGACCAGCCGGTCCAGCAGCGACAACAGCTGGTCGACGTCGGCCAGGTGCAGGCCGCTGGTCGGCTCGTCGAGCAGGTACGTCGCCGGGCTGCCACCCATGCGCACGGCCAGTTTGAGGCGTTGCCGCTCGCCACCGGAGAGGGTGTTGAGCGGCTGGCCGAGCGTCACGTAGCCGAGGCCGACCGCGGCGAGGCGTTCCAGGATGGCCCGCGCGGTCTTCTCGGTGAAGAACTCGAGCGCCTCGCTGACCGGCATCGCGAGGACCTCGCTGATGTCCCGGCCACGCAGTTTGTACTCCAGGACGCGGGCGGTGAAGCGGCGGCCCTCGCACTCCTCGCAGACGCCGGCGACGCCGGCCATCATCGCCAGGTCCATGTAGACCAGGCCGATGCCCTTGCAGTTCGGGCAGGCGCCCTCGGAGTTCGCGCTGAACAGGGCGGCCTTGACCTTGTTGGCCTTGGCGAACGCGCTGCGGACGGCGTCGAGCAGGCCGGTGTAGGTGGCCGGGTTGCTGCGCCGGGAGCCGCGGATCGCGGACTGGTCGACGACGATGATCCCGTCGCGTCTCGGCAGCGAGCCGTAGAGCAGGGAGCTCTTGCCCGAGCCGGCCACACCGGTCACCACGGTGAGGACGCCGAGCGGGATGTCGACGTCGACATCGCGCAGGTTGTGCGCAGTGGCACCACGGATCGCGACGGCACCGGACTTCTCGCGACAAGTGTCTTTGAGTGCGATGCGATGACCGAGGTGACGGCCGGTCAAGGAACCAGAAGCGCGAAGCCCTGCGAGGTCCCCCTGGAACACAATGGTGCCACCGTCCGGGCCCGCGCCCGGACCGAGATCGATCACATGGTCGGCGATCGCGATCGTCTCCGGCTTGTGCTCCACGACCAGAATCGTGTTGCCCTTGTCCCGCAGTCGCAGCAGCAGCCGGTTCATCCGCTGGATGTCGTGCGGATGCAGGCCGACGGTCGGCTCGTCGAAGACGTACGTGACATCGGTCAATGCCGACCCGAGGTGGCGCACCATCTTGACCCGCTGCGCCTCGCCACCCGACAGCGTCGCCGACTCGCGGTCCAGCGACAGGTAGCCGAGTCCGATCTCGACCAGCGAGTCGAGCGTGTGCCGCAGGTTGCGCACGACCGGCGCCACCGACGCGTCCGTGACCGTGCCGAGGAACGCCGCGAGGTCGCTGACCTGCATCGCCGCGCACTCGGCGATGTTGTTCCCGGCGATCCGCGACTCCAGGACCGCGGGTTTGAGCCGGGTGCCGGCGCACTCCGGGCAGGTGGTGAACGTGGCGACCCGGTCGATGAACGCCCGGATGTGCGGCTGCGCCGACTCCCGCTCCTTCGACAGGTACATCCGCTGGACTTTGAGGACCAGACCCTCGTACGTCGTGTTGACGCCCGCGATCCGCATCTTGACCGCGGGTTTGTGCAGGAAGTCGTCCCACTCCTGGTCGGTGAAGTCGCGCAGCGGCTTGTCCGGGTCGAAGAGTCCCGAGTCGGCGAAGCCGCGCACGTACCAGCCGCCGAGCGTGAAGTTCGGGACGGTGATCGCGCCCTGGTTGATCGACTTGTCGCGGTCCACCAGGCCGTCGACGTCGATGCTGGACACCCGGCCGAGCCCCTCGCAGTTCGCGCACATGCCCTCGGCGTTGAACGAGTAGGCGAGTGCACTGCCGGCGCTCGGCTCGCCGAGCCGCGAGAAGAGAATCCGCAACAGGGTGTACGCGTCGGTGACCGTCCCGAGCGTCGACCGCGCGTTGGCGCCCATCCGCTCCTGGTCCACCACGATCGCGGCACTGAGGTTGTGCAGCGCGTCCACGTCGGGCCGGGCCGGGCTGCCCATGAACGACTGCAGGAACGCCGAATACGTCTCGTTGATCAGCCGCTGCGACTCGGCCGCGATCGTGCCGAAGACCAGGGACGACTTACCCGAACCGGAGACGCCGGTGAAGACGGTGAGCTGGTGTTTCGGGATGTCCAGCGAGACGTTCCGGAGATTGTTCTCCCGTGCCCCGCGGACCTGGATCAGGTGGTGACTCTCTGGGTCAGCCAGCACGCCGGCGTGCCCTCCGCGCTGCCAACTCGTCGCCGGCCGCGGGCTCCTCGGGCTGCTCGGCGACCGGCTGCGGCGCGGCCGGCTCGGCCGGCAGGTGCGACAGCGAACCCTGGATCTCCTTGAACGCACCGCCGATCGCGATGCCGAACACGCCCTGACCGCCCTGCAGCAGGTCGACGACCTCCTCCGGCGAGCGGCACTCGTAGACCGTGGTGCCGTCGGAGATCAGGGTGATCCCGGCGAGATCCTCCACACCGTGGGAGCGCAGCGTGTCGATCGCCCGGCGAATGTTCTGCAGGGAGACACCGGCGTCCAGCAGCCGCTTGACGACCTTGAGGACGACCAGGTCACGGAAGGAGTAGAGCCGCGACGTGCCGGAGCCGGAGGCGTCCCGCACGCTGGGGACCACGAGTGTGGTGCGCGCCCAGTAGTCGAGTTGGCGGTAGCTGATGCCGACCGCCTGGCAAGCCGTCACTCCGCGATAGCCGACCGAGCCGTCCTCGCCGACGAGTGGGCCTTCCAGAGGCTGCTCGTGCACGCGACTACCTCCCCGCTGCCCATGATCAAGGAATCTGGGCGGTGCCGGTTCACCTGGACTTCACGAGCGTATATCTCAGTCACGGGTGAAACATGGAGGTAACGGCACGACACGCCGCGTTCGGACGAGCGACACGCCGACACGCCGTTACTCTCCGGCGCGTCCGGGGGTTTTCGCCCTTTAACGGCGAATCCCCGGCCGCAACACAGCAAAAGCCCCAGCGAAATCGCCGCACCCCGCCGCACCGGCCCCGGCCGGCGTAAAGGTCACCGGAGCACCGAGCAGCACCGGCGCCGGCCGGCGTAAGGGCCAGGAAAGCCCTCCGCCGCGCCGCTCGCTTCAGCCCGCGAAATCCTCGGGACGCACCTGGTCGAGGAACTCGCGGAACTTCTCGACCTCGTCCTCCTGCTCGTCCGGGATGACGATGCCGGCCTCGGTCAGCACCTGGTCGGCGCACCGGATCGGCGCACCCACCCGCAGCGCCAGCGCGATCGAGTCGCTGGGCCGCGCGGACACCCGCAGGTTGTCGCCGATCAACAGATCGGCGTAGAAGACGTTGTCCTTCAACTCGGTGATCTCGACCGCCTTCAGCGGCTGCTGCAGCGCCGCCAGGATGTCGCGCAGCAGATCGTGGGTGAGCGGCCGGGCCGGTTTCACACCCTGCTGCTCGTAGGCGATCGCGGTCGCCTCCACCGCACCGATCCAGATCGGCAGATAACGGTCGCCGTCGACCTCTCGCAGCAACACGATCGGCTGGTTACTGGGCAGCTCCACCCGGACCCCGACCACGCTCAGCTCGCGCACCGCCGCCTCCGTGTTCGTTGTTGTCGCCGCCCCCAGACGGCCCGCCCCTTACCCTGCACGGTACACGCACTCCCTGCCGATCTGCCCCGCGCGGGATACCCCGCCCAGGGTAGGCCGAACCGGGTCAACGGCCGAGTTCGCCGCGCAGACCGGTGCGCACCAACGCCGCGTGCAGCCGCTGCGAAAGCGCCTGCAGCTCACGGGCGGTGTCGCTGGCCCGAGCCCGGGCCGCCGGGTCCTGCTGGCGCACCATCGGCGCCAGGAGCTGGGCGAACAGGCCCACCTCACGGTCCGACGCGTTCTTGAACGCACGCAGGTGACGCACCTCGAGACCGAACTTGGTGAGACCCACCACGGCTTCGACGATGATCACTGCATCCGGGTCGTACCACCCCGGCGGGCGGGCGACGACCAGGCCGATCTGCTCCAGCTCGGCCAGCAGCGCCTCGTCGATGCCGGTCCGCTCGACCAGATCGTCCTTCGGGATGCGGGCGTCGGCCGGGTCGGCGGCCCGCTGCGAGCCGACCGCCACCAGCGTCGGCCGCTGCGGGACCACCGGCTCCTGCTCCATCCGGTCCAGCTGCTCCCGGATCACCCGCAACGGCAGGTACTGATCACGCTGGGCGGTCAGCACGAAACGCAGCCGGGCCACGTCGTTCCACGAGTACTTGCGGTACCCGGAGGCGGTGCGTTGCGGGTCGACCAGACCCTCCGCCTCCAGGAACCGCAATTTCGAGATCGTCGTGTCGGGGAACTCGGTGCGCAGGTGGGCCAGCACCTCCCCGATGCTCATCAGCGCACCCTCGCGCCCGGCCTGGGGACGCGAGGCCCCCGGGTCGTGTGCGGCTGCCCCCGACGGGTTCACGCCCGGCCGCCCTCGCCCTCCGGCCGCGGGCCGGCGATGAACACCAGACGGAACTTGCCGATCTGGACCTCGTCGCCGTTGCTCAGCGTCGCCGCCTCGACCCGCTCGCGGTTCACGTACGTCCCGTTGAGCGAACCGACGTCGCGGACGGTGAACACGCCCCCGTCGCGGTGGAACTCGGCGTGGCGGCGCGAAACCGTCACGTCGTCCAGGAAGATGTCACTGTCCGGGTGCCGCCCGCTGGTCGTCACGTCATGGTCCAGCAGGAACCGGGCACCGGCGTTCGGTCCGCGACGGACCACCAGCAGAGCCATGCCGGGCGGCAGGGAGCCGGACATCCGGGCGGGCACCACGTCGGTCTCGGGACCCTCGAGCACCTCGTCAAGGGCGCCAAGGTTCAGCGTGGACGTGACGTCGAGCGGGGGGAACTCGTCGTCTGGGCGCGTCATCGGACCACCTCACGGATCAGTTGGTCGTCGCCTCGACCGGCAAGGTCATGATGTTGCGACCTCACCGAGGCCGTCAGGCCCGGCGCGCGACTATCGGTTGCGAAGGAATAACAGTTCTACATGTGCCCCGCGAGCCTAGTCAGCGCCAATATCGCGGGGCAACCAGACTCGCGGGTCGATGCTTCGGGACTAGCTTTCGGTCAACGCCTGGTACGCCGCGGCGTCCAGCAGGCCCTCGAGCGCCGCCGGGTCGGCCGGGGCGATCTCGACCAGCCAGCCGGCCGCGTAGGGCTCGGCGTTGATCAACTCGGGCTCGTCACCCAGCGTGTCGTTGCGGGCCACCACGGTGCCGGCGATCGGCGCGTAGATCTCCGACACGCTCTTGGTCGACTCGACCTCGCCCATCGAGTCGCCGGCGGCGAGCTCGGTGCCCTCCTCGGGCAGCTGGACGTAGACGATGTCACCGAGCGCGTCCTGCGCGAAGTGGGTGATCCCCACCCGCACGGGGCCGGTGCCGTCGCCGGACACCCACTCGTGCTCCGCGGTGTACCGCAGATCCTCAGGAATCAACACTTCCTCCGTAGTCACGAAACCGGACGGGCGTACTGCAGGGCAGTCGCCTTACGCACCGCGGTCACCTCGACCATGGCTTGCGAATCCATGGTCACGCTACCGCCGTCGCTCTTCACCGACGCCACCACCCCGCCCGGGATCTGCAGCGCCGTCCTCATCGTCTCCGGAGAACCGATCACGAGCAGGCGGAACGGGCCGGACAGCCGGTCACCGTCGGCGATGATGCCACCACCGGCCGCATCGACGAAATAGGTGGACGCGACGATGCGGACCGCCGAGCCGTCCGACCCGCTGATCTGCATCACCTCACCGCCCGAGCCGCGCAGCTCCTGCACGGTGTTCAGCACGTCGGACGCCTTCACCTTGTCCAGCACGATGTCGAGCCCGGGGCCGCGGCCGGCGATCGTCCCGGCGAGAAGGCCCAGCTCCTGGCTGCGCTTGCCGGCCTCCTCCAGGGCCGCCTGGCGGCCTTCGACGCCCGAGGTGAGCTGCTGACGCGTACGCTCCAGGCTTTCGATGTCGGTGTTGAGGCGGCTGTCGCGGGCCTCCAGATCACTCAGGATCTGGACCAGATCCTCCTGCCGCATGGTCGACAGACCGCTGTCGGCGTCGTTGCTGCGCAGCTGCACCACGAGCGTGAACCCGAGCAGGGCCAGCAGCACCCAGATCAGCGTCCCGGCCGGGGCCGGACGTTTCAGCCCCGGCTTCTGTTGCCTCGCCGGGCTGTTTTCAAGATCACTTCCGTCGACGGCGGGCTCGGGCGTGTCGGACATCGACGATTCGGGTGACGTGGGGGAAATCTCCTCCACGGCCACGTCACCCGGGCGAGTGTCGTCACCGCCAAGATCAAATTCGGGATTTCCCGGTACGGCCGTAGCGGGCGGCGTGCGATCCGCGGCGCTCGCCGGCGCGTCGACGGCAGGCGGCTTGCGCCCCGCGGTCGGCAGCTCGAAATCCGGCGGCGTCTGGTCGCGCCTGTCATCCTCGCGATCGGTCATCGAGTCCCCACGTAGTCACACCCGGCAGTCACGGTCACGCGCGGAACAGATGCCGGCGGATCGCCGCGACGTTACCGAAGATCCGGACGCCGAGCACGACCACGACACCGACGGAGAGCTGACTGCCGACGCCGAGCTGATCACCGACGTAGACGATCAACGCGGACACCAGCACGTTCGAGATGAACGACACGACGAACTGCTTGTCGTCGAAGATGCCGTCCAGCTTCGCGCGCAAGCCGCCGAACACCGCGTCGAGGGCCGCGATCACCGCGATCGGCAGGTACGGCACCAGCTCCAGCGGCACCGACGGATGGAACACGATGCCCAGCAGGACACCGGCGATCAGGGCGAGTACGGCGATCATCGGCCGCCTTCCGACGGTGAGAGAGTCGGCACCGGTCCCGAGGGGACGCCGGAACCGGCCACGGACGAGGCGCCCGACGGAGCGGGCGGAGGAGTGCTCGGCGCCGCCGACCGCAGCTTCAGCTCCGGCGCGGCGTCCAGGGTGACGTTGCGGACCTTGGCGGCCTCGAACGAGATGCCGTACGTCTGCGTGAGGCTGTCGAAGAACTTGCCGGCGTACCCACTGCGGAAATCCTCGGCCAGATGATCCGGGCCGAGCGCGATCACCTCGTACGGCGTCGTCACCGGCCTCGTGTCGACCAGGATCGCCTCGCCGGCCTGCCGGATCGTCGACGTCGCGGTCAGGCGCTGCCCGTTGATCGCGATCGCCTCCGCACCGGCCGCCCACAACGCGTTCGCCGCGAGCTGCAGGTCGGTGTCCTTCACCCGGTTGTCCGTGGTGCGCTCACCGGTCACCGCGTCCATCGTCGCCGGCCCGTCGACCAGCCGGATCCGCGCCCCCGACCCGCGCACCGCGGCCAGCCCGGCCGCCGCCTCAAGATTGTCGAGCTTGGCCGTCTCGGCCCCACCCAGCTCCTGCTCGCGCAACTTCTCGACCTGGCCGGCCAGCGCATCCGCCCGGACCTGCAACTGCTCGGTCTGCTCGCGCCGGCTCTCCACCTGCTGGATCAGCGCGTCCTTGGCCTGGGTGCGGCTCGGCTCGTCGGCGACCGTCTGCTGGTAACCGATCACCAGCAGGAACCCGATCGCGACCATGGTGACCGAGGCCAGCGCCTTGGTCGCACCGCGACGGGCGCCGGTCCGGCGGTAACCGGTCGCTCGCCGGGCGGCGGCATCGGCATACCCCGGATCGAGAGGGTTTTGAAAGAGCGCGGTGAGGAAGTCGGGGCCGTAGGTGCGTTTGCCGGCCGCGGTCCCGTCCGGGTCCGGAGTCGACGACTTACCGTTCGCCGTGGCTGTCCCGGATGAACCCCCGGGCGGGGCCGGGCTCGAGGTGGCTTTGCCGAGCGTCTGCTCGGGCGGGGCCGGGCTCGAGCTGGCTTTGCCGAGCGTCTGCTCGGGCGGGGCCGGGCTCGACGTGGCTTTTCCGGATGTCTCCTCGGGCGACGCCGGACGAGTCACGGCGCGACCGCCCGGGACGGGCCCGGGTCGGCCCGATCGGCACGCAGCAGACGCGTGGCCTGGATCAGATAGAGCGCACCGGCGGCCCAGTAGAGACCCAGCGCCCACCAGGCCAGACCCCAGCCGACCGGCTGCGCCCAGCCGTCGATCGACGGCACCGCCTTCGCCAGCAGGATCACCGGGAACGCGGCGAGCAGCACGAACGTGCCGGTCTTGCCCACGTAGTGCACCGGCGGCGGCCCGTAGCCGTGCCGCCGCAGGACCAGCAGCGCGACCCCGAGCACGGCCTCACGCAGCAGCAACGCGCCGGTCAGCCACCACGGGACGACGTCGCGGATGGTGAAACCGATCAGCGTGGCCAGGATGTAGAGCCGGTCCGCGAACGGGTCGAGCAGCTCACCGAGCCGGGATACCGAGTTCATCCGGCGGGCGACGTAGCCGTCGACCCAGTCGGTGGTGCCGCCGATCGCGAGGACGATCACCGCGGCCACGTCGTGATGCGGGCCGAGCAGCAGATAGAGGAAGAGCGGGACCCCGAGCAGCCGGATGAAGCTGATCACGTTCGGAATCGTGAAGATCCGGTCGGAGGTCTCGATGGACGACGCAGGCTGCTGCGGCATCTTCCTCTCCCCCTCTAGTGCGACATGCCTGTCGCACACGCTCGCCGAGCACTATAACCACCTGCCTACCGGGTGCCGTCGCCCAGTCACGCTCGCCACACCCCCTAATGCTTCCTAGGAGGCTAGGTAAGTGGCCGGCGGCCGGGTCAGGAAGCGTTGAACAGTGGCCAGAGCGACGCCGCCATGGGGACTTCCAGCCAGGTCGTGGTGTTGATCACCCGGCCGTCCGCGATGTCCAGCACGACCAGCGAGAACGGCACGAAGCCGTCGCCGGCGGGCCGCATCTGCCAGAACGCCGGTTGCCCGGAAGCCACCACCGGCACCAGCCTGTGCCCGACGCACGCCGCCTCCGGCGCGGCCATCGCCAGCCCGATCTGCTCCCGCCCGAGCAAACCCCACGCGAACGGCGGCATCGACGTCGTCGCATCCTCGTGCAGCAGCGACACCAGCCCGGCGACGTCATGGTTCTCGAACGCCGCGCAGTACCGCGCCAGCAACTCCCGCTGCCCCGCGTCCGACGGGTCCAGCACGTCACCGGGCCGCGGCGCGACCGTCCGCAACGTGGCCCGCGCCCGCTGCAACGCGCTGGTCACCGACGCCGCCGACGTGTCCAGCAACTCTGCGACCTCGGCGGCCGACCAGGAGAGCACGTCCCGCAGGATCAGCACCGACCGCTGCCGCGCCGGTAGATGCTGCAACGCCGCCACGAACGCCAGCCGGACACTCTCCCGCCGCACCACCAGCGTCGCCGGATCCTGCGCCGGGTCGAGCACCAGCCGATCCGGGACCGGCCGCACCTCCGCCCCGGCCGGCAGCAACGCCCCGAACGGCTCCCCCGCCTTCCCCGGAACGCTCAAGTCGATCGGCAAGGCCCGCCGAGCCGCCCCGCGCAGCAGATCGAGACAGACGTTGGTCGCGATCCGGTACACCCAGGTCCGCACCGAACCGCGCGCCGCGTCATACCGGTCCGCGGCCCGCAGCGCCCGCTCGAACGTGTCCTGCACCGCGTCCTCGGCCTCGTTCCCCGCGCCGAGCATCCGATAGCAGTACCCGGTCAGCTCCGTCCGCAGCCCCGCCAGCACCTCCTCCACGCCCCGACCCTAGCCACCCCCGGCCCTCCCCGCGCCGGCAGCTCAGCCCGGCGCGGACCTCCGCGAGCCCCGCACCGAGCTGAGCACGCGACGCGACTCACCCCACCGGCTGGCTCATGGGTGCAATGAGGCACGAACAAGGCCCACGCGAAGCCGAAGGGCGGGAGGCGCGGGCCGGCGGGAAGCGGGCCGGGGGTCGCGCGGGGCCGGGCGGGACCGGGCTCACGACGTACGGGGACATCGGACCGATTAATCAGGGGCGGCACCGCCGTATCTCTTCCGGAGTGACAGCTGACCGAGGAGGACGACGATGCAGACCGACGTGCGCAGGGAGATCGCCGCGCAGCGGGCCGAGCTGGCGGAGATGCTCGCGGGGTTGACCGGCGACCAGTGGGATGCGGGCACGCTGTGCCAGGGGTGGCGGGTGCGGGAGGTGGTCGCGCACATCACGTATCCGTTCCGGACGCGCGCGCCGCGTTTCTTCCTGGATCTGGCGCGGGCCGGGGGCCGGTTCGACCGGATGGCGGATCGGGTGGCGCGGCGGGACGCGGCGGCGATGAGCACGGCCGAACTGCTGGCTCAGGTACGCGACAACGTGGAGCATCCGTGGTCGCCACCGGGTGGCGGGGCGGCCGGGGCGTTGTCGCACGACGTGATCCACGGGTTGGACATCACTCTTGCGCTGTTCCCTGAACGGTCGGTTCCGTCCGGCCGGTTGGCGGCGGTGCTCGACGGCATGTCCCCGCGGAGCATCGGCTACTTCGGCACCGATCTATCCGGCGTCCGGTTGGTCGCGACCGACCTGGAATGGTCGTTCGGCGACGGTGAACCGGTGCGCGGGAGGGGCCAGGACCTGCTGATGGTGGTCTGCGGGCGGCGACTCCCGACGGGTCTGCTGACCGGGCCGGGCGCAGGGCGGTACACCGCATGACCGACGACAAAGCGCCTGATCAGGTTGCGGGAGGTGGATTCCGTTCGGATTGGCGCGGTGCCAATTGAGGGGTCAAGCTGTGAAGCGTGCACGCTTCGAGTTTTCATCTGACCGACGTCGACGAGGCCCGGGACATCCTGCGCCGGACCTTCTACACGATGGATGTGGAGGTGCTGCGCCCCGCGGAGGACTGGACCGCGCGGTTCGCGGTCGGCGGCTGCAAGTCGATCACTCTGGGTGACCTGAATTTCGGGGTGGACGTGCGGGTGCGGGCCGGCGAGCTCGGTGCCTACCACGTGAACCTGCCGCTGACCGGCACCATGGCCTGGCATCAGGGGCGTGACGGGACGCGTCTGGCCCGGGCCGGCGTGTCCGCCGCGGTGTTCCAGCCGATCGGTGACACTGTCGTCGACAACTGGTCCGGGGACAGCCGGATCCTCGCCGTCAAGATCGGGCGCAGTGAGTTGGAGACCCAGCTGGAGCGGATGCTGGACCGTCCGCTGCGCGGTCCGGTCGACCTCGGGCCCGAGCTGGACATCTCGAGCGGGGCCGGGGCGAGCTGGGCCCGGCTGGTCGAGGTGATCACCGCCGACGCCAGCGGGCCGGACGGGCTGACCGAGCACCCGGTGATCGGCGCCCGGATGAAGGAAGCACTGGTCACCGGGCTGCTGCTGGCCACCGATCACCGCTATCGGGGGCCGCTGGACCGGCAGAGCCCGGCGCTCGCCGCTCCGGGCGCTATCCGGCGCGTCGTCGAGGCGATGCGCGCGCAGCCGGGCCGCCCGTTCACGGTGGCTGATCTGGCCGGCATCGCCGGGGTGGGTTCGAGGGCACTGCAACAGAGCTTTGCGAGGTACGTCGGTATGCCGCCGATGACCTACCTGCGTCAGGTGCGGCTGGCCCTGGTCCACGACCACCTGCGGGCTGCGGACCCGGGTGCGACGACGGTGGCCCAGGTGGCGTACCGCTACGGGTTCACGCACCTGGGCCGCTTCGCCGCCGCCTACCGCGAGCGGTACACCGTCTCGCCGTCGGAGACGCTGCGGGAGTGACCTGTCATCGACGGCCGCGCCGGGCGCGCACGTAGTCGTCGATCACGTAACGGCCCAGCTCGGCGGCGTCCGGACTGAACACCCGGCCGCCGTTGCGCCGGGCCACCGCGTCCATGAACCGTTGCAGGCCCGGGTCGTCGCCGAGCATGAACACGTTCATCGTGGCCCCGTACCGCGTCAGCAGGTCGACCTCGCGCACGGTGGCCTGGACCGTCTCCTGCAGGGGCGGCCACCAGAACGTCGCCTCGCCGTCGTCCTCCAGGTGCGCGGTCGGCTCACCGTCGGTGACGACCAGGACGACCGGCTCGGCGCCCGGGTGCCGCCGCAGGTGCCGGCCGGCCAGTTTCAGGGCGTGCTGCAGGTTCGTGCCCTTCTCCATGGTCGGTTCGATCGCGGCGAGCTCGCCCTGGGAGAGCGACATCGCATACTTCCCGAAGCCGATGATCTGCAACGCGTCCTGCGGATACTTCGTCGCGACCAGGTGCGACAACGCGAGGGCGGTCTGTTTCATCGGGCCCCAGCGGCCGTCGGCGAACATCGAGTAGGACAGGTCGACGCAGAGGGCGACCACCGCCGACGCGCGCCGCTCGGTCTCGGCGACCTCGAAGTCCTCCGGCTCCAGCCGCACCGGCAGGGTGGCCGTGCCGCGCGAGCCGGCCCGGCGGCGGACCGCGTTGCCGAGTGTGCGGACCACGTCGAGCGGCTGGTCGTCGCCGAACTCCCAGCGCCGGGACGAGCCGATCAGGTCACCGGCCGCACCCGCGTCGCGCATGTCGTGCTCGCCCCGCTTGCCTTCCGTGATGTCGCGGAAAATCGCTGAGAGCGCAGTCCGGCCGAGCCGGCGCAGCGCTTTCGGCGACAGGGTGAGCCCCTCGTCGTCGCGCTGGACCCAGCCCTGCCGGCGCAACTCGCGTTCCAGCTCACGCAGCCGGCGCAGGTCGTCGGCGGCGGACCGGCCGAGCTGCCGTTCCACCGCCTCCACGTCGACGTCGTCGAGGGTGGCGCCGGGATGTTCCTGACCGAGCTGATCGATCAGCCCGTCCAGGTCACCGATCTCGCCGAGGGCCTCGGCCGCGTCGCCGTAGCCCAGGTCCTCCCCGCCCCGCATCCGCTCGCCGCGACCCCAGTTCATGCCGGGGCGCAGCGCCTTCAGGTTGTCGGTCAACTCGGCGAGCTGCCCCCGGAGCGGGCCGTCGCCGAGCGCCTGATCCATCAGGTTCTGCAGTTCCTCGCGCTGTTGCGGGCTCAGCGACCGCATCAGGCGTTCGGCCGCCGCGGCCTGGCGGGCCAGGGAGTCGATCAGCTCGTCGATGTTCTGCGGATCGTCCGGGAAGAACCTGCCGTGCTTGTCCATGAAGTCACGGAAGGCGTCGTCGGTGTCCTCGCCGCGGGCGTGTTTCTCCAGCAGCTGGTTGAGGTCGCCGACCATGGCCGACACTTCCGAGAAGTCACCGTTCTGCAGGGCGTTGCGCATGCCGGCGAAGCGCTGCTCGACGACCTCGCGCTTCAGTCCGTCGAGGATCTGCTGGTAGATGTCACGAGCTTCCGGCGACGCCCAGTTGTACTCGGACAGTTCCGAGATCGCCTGAGACGTCGACCGGGGCAGGTTGTCCAGGACGGCCTCGTTGAAGCGGGCATCCATGTCGTCGCGGGCGCGCAACGTGTCCCGCTCGGTGGCCAGGGCCTGGTCGAGCATCTGCTGGGCCCGGGTGACCGCGCCGTCCAGATTGCCCCGGCGCAGCGCGTCCCGCCGGAGCCGTCGCGCCCGGTCGCGCAGGCTGTCCAGCCCCCGGCCGTCGCGCGGACCGCGCCGGATCAGGTCACGCAGCGCGTCGCGCAGGCTGTCGCCCTGCATGACGCGCTCACCCATCTCGTCGACGGCCGCACGCACGTCATACGGCGGGGCGAGCGGGTCGGGCCCGTCCCGCCACGCGCCGTACCGAAAGACGTTACGAGCCATCGTCAGCTCCCGTAGATGGTGCGGCCGTCGTCGGTCAGCTCCTTCGCCAGCCGGCGGGTCAGATGCAGGCCCTCCAGGACGAACTCGATGCCCGAGGCGGCCTGACCCTGGCTCGGGGCGTCGCCGAGGCCGAGCCGTTCCAGGACCTTGGCCAGGCCCGGGACCGTGCCGATCTGGGTGAGCAGCTCCTCCGCACTGACCAGGTCACCGGTCTCGATGATCGCGCCCTCGGCGACCAGGTCGGTGAAGCCGGACAGGTCGAGACCGGCGAGCCGGGCCCGGAACGTCTCGGCGGTCGCGACGCGCAGCAGGTGACCGAGGATCTCGGTCTCCCGCCCCTCCTCCCCGCTCTCGAACTCCACCTTGCCCCGCAGCGTGGACGTGACCGAGACGGTGTCGCAGATGCGGGCCACCGCCTCGCGCTCGCCGCGCAGCCCGGCCCGGCGCAGCGCGGACGCCGCCACGGTCTCGGCCGCGGCGATCGAGAAGCGCGCGGAGACGCCGGAGCGCGAGTCCACCGACGAGGACTCGCGGACCGCCCGCGTGTAGCGCGCGATCACGTCGATCAGGTGCTCGGGGACGGCCGCGACCAGCGCCGCCTCCTGCCGGACCAGGGCCGTCTCCAATTCCAGGTCGACCGGGTAGTGGGTGCGGATCTCGGCGCCGAACCGGTCCTTGAGCGGGGTGATGATCCGGCCCCGGTTGGTGTAGTCCTCCGGGTTGGCCGAGGCGACCAGCAGGACGTCGAGCGGCAGGCGCAGCTGGTAGCCGCGGACCTGGATGTCCCGCTCCTCCAGCACGTTGAGCAGCGACACCTGGATGCGCTCGGCCAGGTCGGGCAGCTCGTTGACGGCGAAGATGCCCCGGTTGGTGCGCGGGACGAGACCGAAATGGATCGTTTCCGGGTCGCCCAGGGCGCGCCCCTCGGCGACCTTGATCGGGTCGACGTCGCCGATCAGGTCACCGACGCTGGTGTCGGGGGTGGCGAGTTTCTCGCCATACCGCTCCGACCGGTGCAGCCAGGAGATCGGCAGCAGGTCGCCGGCCTCGGCGGCCAGCCGGCGGATCGCCGGGGTGAGCGGGTGGTAGGGATGTTCGTGCAGCTCGGAGCCGGTGATGTAGGGCGTCCACTCGTCCAGCAGCCCGGTCAGGGCGCGGATCAGGCGGGTCTTGCCCTGGCCGCGCTCACCGAGCAGGACCATGTCGTGGCCGGCGAGCAGCGCCCGCTCGACCTCGGGCAGCACGGTGTCGTCATAGCCGACGATGCCGGGGAAGCGGGTCTCGCCGGTGCGTAACTTGTGGAGCAGGTTGTCGCGCAGCTCCTCCTTGACGGTGCGGAACTCGTGCCCGGAGGCTCGCAGCTCGCCCAGGGTGCGCGGCAGGTCGGCGGGAGTTTCGAGGATGATCGCGGTAGAACCCTCTGTCACCGCTGGAACGCTACTCCGCAGACCTGACAACCGGCGACTGTGATCGGGAACGCGGCCAGAGCCGCGGGATTGGCTTTTGCCCCCGGCCGCGGCCGCGCGGGACGCTTCGTTCCATGATTTCGAGGTACGCGGCATTCACCGACACCCCGTCCGGAGGCAACCCCGCGGGCGTGGTCCTCGACGCCTCCGCCCTGACCGACGCCCGCATGCTGGAGATCGCGGCCGAGCTGGGCTATTCCGAGACAGCGTTCGTGACCGAGCGGGACGGTGACCGTCTCCGGGTGCGCTACTTCAGCCCGCTGACCGAGATCCCGTTCTGCGGTCACGCGACGGTCGCCACCGCGGTCGCGCTGGGCCCGGGCGACCACCTCTTCGTGACGAACGCCGGGGAGGTTCCCGTGACGGTCGACACGCAGGGGGTGGCCACGCTGACGAGCGTCCCGCCGGCGGTCTCCGCGCTTCCCGAGGCTGAGCTCGGGGCGCTGCTCGGCGCGCTGCGCTGGGACTCCGGCGATCTGGACCCGGCGCTTGCGCCCCGGGTCGCGTACGCCGGTGCGTACCATCCGATCCTGGCCGTGACCAGCCGCAAGCGCCTGGCGGACCTGGATTACGACGTGCCGGCGCTGAAGTCCCTGATGACCGAGCACGGCTGGACGACGGTCCAGCTGGTGTTCCGCGACAGCGCGGACACGTTCGACGTGCGGGACCCGTTCCCGATCGGCGGCGTCTACGAGGACCCGGCGACCGGCGCGGCGGCCGCGGCGCTCGGCGGTTACCTGCGCGAGCTGGGCCTGGTCGCCGGCGACGCGACGCTGCACCTGCGGCAGGGTGACGACCTGGGGCGGCCGAGCCGGATCACGGTGCGCCTGGTCGCCGGGGAGCCGGGCGTCCGGGTCAGCGGGACGGCGGTGCCGATCAGTTGAGGACCATCCCGTCCTGGAAACGGTTCCAGGTGCCCTTGCCCTGATGCTTGGAGGCGTACATCGCCATGTCGGCGTCGTGGAGCAGCGTGCGCACGTCGTCGCTCTCCTCGGCGCAGGCGATGCCGATGCTGGCGTTCGCGAAGACCGCGAGGTCACCGACGTCGACCGGCTCCTTCATCGAGCGCAGGATCCGCTGGGCGGTCTGCTCGGCGTCGCGGACCGTGCAGTCGCGCAGCAGCACCGCGAACTCGTCGCCGCCGAGCCGCGCCACCAGGTCACCGGAGCGCACCGACTGGCGCAGCTTCTCGGCCACCCCGGCGAGCAGCAGGTCACCGGCCTGGTGACCGTGGGTGTCGTTGACCGCCTTGAAGCCGTCGAGGTCGACCAGCAGCAGCGCGACGCTGCCCGGCCGGGCCTCGGCCTTCTCCAGGGCGGTGGTGGTCTCCTCGCGGAAGTGCGCGCGGTTGGCCAGCCCGGTCAGCTCGTCGTAGAGCGCCTGGTGCCGCAGCCGCTGCTCGTGCTCGCGCAGCTCGGTCAGCGTGGTGTCGAGCTGGTCGATCAGCCGGGTGTTGTCGTGGAACGCGGCGAGCTGCCGGGCCACGACCAGCGCGATGATCGCCCCGAAGCCGGCCACCACACCCCAGAGCTGGGCGTCGGTGCGCCCCTGGTTGTGCGGCAGGACGTAGAGCAGCGTCACGAAGACGACCACGATCGAGCCGTACGGCAGCAGGCTGTACGGCCGGCGCCGCCGCGCCCCGAACGCGGTCTCGTCGAACCGGGCGATGATTTCCTGCGTGCGCGGCCCCATCGCGATCAGCAGCGACGGGAGCAGCCGGACCAGGTAGACGTAGGGCGGCAGGGATTCGCCGGCCGAGGGCGGCGCCACGAACAGACCCACGCTGTTCACCACCGCCGAGACGATCATCGGGATCGCGGCCGCCTTGTTCATCGGCGCGTTCCCGGACAGGACCAGCTTGACCGCGGCGAACGACGAGGTCAGCACGACCGCGCCGGCCGCGAGTGAGCCGACCAGACTGGTGTTGGCGTCCTGGTGCGCCGAGTCGACGGCGAAGCACCAGGCCACCACCCCACCACCGACCAGGACCGTCGCCGAGTCGAGCCAGAAGGCGAGCGACTCGCGGCGGGTCCGGTTCGGGTGCGGGTGGATCAGCATCCCGATGATGATCAGTGAGAGGCCGACGGCGAAGCAGGCGGACTGGACCGTGCCCCCGCCCGTCGACCACTGGTCCTGGCGGGTCATCGACAGCGCCGCCTGCACGGTGTCACCGATGGTGAAAAGCACCGCTCCGCAGGCCATCAGCCGCCAGAAACGGCGCATCGGGTGCTTCGCGACCCGGAACACCTGCCACGACGACCAGGCCAGCAGCAGGTCCAGCGGCGGTTGGAAGATCCAGAACAGGCGTACCTGCGTGTTCGCGCCGTCGACGCTGAACAGCAGCACCCCGGCGAGCACGGTCCAGGTGATCGCGGCCAGCATCGCCGGGTCACGGCGCCATGCTTGCCACGCTTCTCGCCCGTACGCCAGCCTTGTCACGAAGAGGTGATCGGCGGGTGACCGCCCGTCATGAAGGTTTCAGCGTGCCGGATGCGTAGGATGTCACCCCGATGAGCGCCACACTGATCGCCCGGGACCTCGCCGCTGGGCACGGCGACCACAACCTCTTCACCGGGCTGGACCTGGTGGTCGCGCCCGGCGACGTGATCGGCCTGGTGGGCGTGAACGGTGCGGGCAAGACCACGCTCCTGCGTACCCTCGCCGGAATCCTGCCCGCCGAGGGCGGGACCGTCTCGCTGAGCCCGCCCACCGCGAACATCGGCTACCTGCCGCAGGAACGGGAGCGGCGCGCCGGGGAGACCGTGCGGGAGTTCCTGGCCCGGCGCACCGGCGTCGCCGACGCGCAGACCGCGATGGACGCGGCCGCCGAGGAACTGGCCACGGGCACGGACGGCGCCGACGACCGGTACGCGGTCGCGCTGGAACGCTGGCTCGACCTCGGTGGCGCCGATCTCGACGAACGCGCCGAACCCCTGGCGGCCGAGTTCGCGATCGACCTGGACCTGCCGATGACGGCGCTCTCCGGTGGCCAGGCGGCCCGGGCCGGCATGGCGTCGCTGCTGCTCAGCCGCTACGACGTGTACCTGCTCGACGAGCCGACCAACGACCTCGACCTGGACGGGCTGGCACGCCTGGAGAGCTTCGTGACGGGGCTGCGCGCCGGCGTGATGGTGGTCAGCCACGACCGGGAGTTCCTCACCCGTACCGTGAACAAGGTCCTTGAACTGGATCTTCATCAGAACCAGATCCGGTTGTACGGCGGGGGCTACGGCTCCTACCTCGAAGAGCGCGAGCGGGCGCGGGCCCATGCCCGTGACCATTTCGAGGAGTACTCCGACAAGAAGGAAGACCTGCTGGAACGCGCCCGCATGCAGCGCGCGTGGATGGACAAGGGCGTGCGCAACGCCCGCCGCAAGGCCCCCGACAACGACAAGATCGCCAAGAGTCATCGGGGCGAGACCAGCGAGAAACAGGCCGCCAAGGCCCGCCAGACCGAGAAGATGATCGAGCGGCTGGAGGTGGTCGAGGAGCCCCGCAAGGAGTGGGAACTCCGGATGGAGATCGCCGTCGCGCCGCGCGCCGGGGCCGTGGTGGCCACGCTGCGTGACGCCGTGGTCGAGCGCGGGTCGTTCGCGCTCGGGCCGGTCACCCTGCAGATCGACTGGGGCGACCGGGTGGCGATCACCGGGGCCAACGGCGCCGGGAAGTCCACGCTGCTCGCGGCGCTGCTCGGCCGCCTGCCGCTGGACGCGGGCACCCAGCACCTCGGCCCGGGCGTGGTCGTCGGCGAGGTCGACCAGGCCCGCGGACTGTTCCTCGGCTCGGTGCCGCTGGTCCGCGCGTTCGGCGACGCCGTGCCCGACTGGCCCGACGCCGACGTCCGCACGCTGCTCGCCAAGTTCGGCCTCAAGTCGGCGCACGTGACCCGGCCCGCCGAGTCGCTCTCCCCCGGCGAACGGACCCGCGCCGCGCTCGCCCTGCTCCAGGCCCGCGGGGTCAACCTGCTCGTCCTCGACGAGCCGACCAACCACCTGGACCTGCCGGCGATCGAACAGCTGGAGTCGGCGCTGTCGTCCTACACCGGTACCCTGCTCCTGGTCACTCACGACCGCCGGATGCTCTCCGCGGTCGACACGAACCGCCACCTCGAGGTGGCCGACGGCAAGGTCACCGGCTGAACATGAGCACGATCATCACCTTCTACACCGCCGCCGACGACGCCGCCGCGGAGGATCAGGGCCCCGGCCGGGACAAGGTCGTCTTCGGGAACTTCGACGTCTTCGCCAGCCTCGAGGAGTGGGAAAGTCTGCTGCTCGACCGCTCGATGGACGACGTCGACGGGCCGGAACAGGTCAACGACGAGGAGTCGCCGATCATCCTCGGCTTCCTGCCGCGGCTGACCAAGGCGCTCGCGGCGGCGAACCCGGCGGCGCTGGCCGACCTCACCCGGCGCTGGGTGGCCGCCCGCGCTCAGGACGGCGAGACGCTCGACCCGGCGCAGGCCCGCAAGATCATCGACGCGGTGGCGGCGCTGGCGCGATCCCGCCGCAAGCTCTACTGCCAGGTCGCCTGACCGCTCACCCGGGCAGCGCGGCGGCGCGCCCCGGACACCGGGGCAGCGCGGCGCTTTGCTGCGTTCCGCCCGGAACTTCGATCAAGCCGCCGGCGGCGTCAACGCGGGGCTGAGCGGGCTCTCGGTGCCGGTGCGGTCCACGGCGCTCAGGCAGTACGTGCTGTTCGCGGCCGGGTGCGGGTCGGCGATCTCGGCGCCGGTGCGACCGGTGGCGACCAGCGCGGCCGGCCCGCCGGTGGTGCGGTACAGCGCCCAGTTCGTCGTGGCCACGCCGCTCTGCGTGAAGACCAGTTTCCCGGTGGCGTCCTTGCGGGCCGCGGTCAGCTGCGGGGTCGCCGGCGTGGCGGTGGCGGCGTGCCGGGCCAGGCGGGGCAGCAACGCCGGCGACGCGTAGTGCGCCTTGCGGTACCGGGTGACCGCACCCTGCTTGTCGCCACGGACCTGGGCGGCGCTGAAATGGATCTCGCCCTGCACGCCGTACTGCCGGTTGAGGGTCATCTCCTGATCGAGCATCGCGGGTCTGCTCCAGTCGCCCTTCTCACCGACCCGATAGTCGGCCATGCCGATGTAGAGCTGGACGTTCGTGCCCTTCATCAGGGTCGTCCACCATTTCAGCAGGGTGGTGTAATCGGCCTTGTCGAAGCCGATCGTCCAGTACAACTGGGGCGCGATGTAGTCCAGCCAGCCGTTCTGCACCCATTTCCGGGTGTCGGCGTAAATGGTGTCGTAGCTTTCCAGGCCGCTGGTGGCCGAGCCTTGCGGATCGGTGGTCCGGTTACGCCAGATGCCGAACGGGCTGATCCCGAAACTGACCCACGGCTTGATCTGCTGGATGCGCTCGTGCATCTCGCGGACCAGGGTGTTCACGTTCTCCCGGCGCCAGTCGGCCTTGGCTTTCCCGGCACCGTACTTCGCGAACGAGGCGGCGTCCGGGAAGTCCTCCCCGCTGCCTTCCGGGTACGGGTAGAAGAAGTCGTCGAAGTGCACGCCGTCGACGTCGTACTTCTGGACCGCTTCGAGCATCGAGTCCTCGACGAACTTGCGGGCCTCGGGGATTCCCGGGTCGAAGTAGAAACGGCCGGTCTTGCCGCTCGGATAGGCGATCCGCCATTCCGGGTGCAGGCGCAGCGGGTGGTTCGGCGCGAGTTTGGCCGCATCGGTGCCGACACCGCCGCCGGGGGCCGGCTGCGTTCCGCGGTACGGGTTGAACCACGCATGGAACTGCAGGCCGCGCGCGTGTGCCTCGGTGACCATGAACGCCATCGGGTCCCACCCGGGTGACCGTCCGTCGAAGCGGCCGGTGAGCCAGTTCGACCAGGGTGCGTAGTCGGAGGGCCAGAACGCGTCGCCACTGGGTCGTACGTGCACGAAGATCGCGTTGTGGTTCTGCGCGACCGCCACGTCGAGCCACCCCAGGTACTCGGCCTTGACCTGCGCCTCGCTCAGTCCTGGTTTGCTCGGGAAGTCCAGGTTGTAGACCGTGGTCAGCCACATGCCGCGCAGTTCCCGGGTCGCCTGGGCGGGCTGCCCGGCGCACTGACCGGTCGTCCCGGCGGGCGCGGCGGCCGGCGCGGCGAACGTGTCGCCCTTGATCGCCGGCGCCGCGGAGGCCTGGTAGAACGCCGCCCGGACCAGTCCCGCGCCGATCGCCAGCGCGGCGATCAGGACGACCGACAGGAGCAGCCCGAGGCGGAGACGTTGAACCCCGGTCACAGCACCGACCGGTAGACGTCGAGGGTGTCCTCGGCTATCCGCGCCCAGCTGAAGTGCTCGACCGCCCGGCGGCGACCGGCCTTGCCCATCTGCTCGGCCAGCTGCGGGTCGTTGAGCACCCGGGTGAGCGTGGCGGCCAGGTCGGCGACGAACTTCTCCGGGTGGACCGGGGTGCCGGTGCCGTCCTCGACCTGCTCGATCGGGACGAGCAGGCCGGTCTCGCCGTCGGCGACGACCTCCGGGATGCCGCCGGTGGCGGTGGCGACCACCGCGGTCTCGCAGGCCATCGCCTCCAGGTTGACGATGCCCATCGGCTCGTAGATCGACGGGCAGACGAAAACGGTGGCGTGCGTGAGGACCTGGATGACTTCCTGCTTGGGCAGCATCTCCTGCACCCAGACGACGCCCTGCGGGTCGCGGACGGCCCGCAGCTCGTCGGCCAGCGACGTCACCTCGGCGGCGATCTCCGGCGTGTCCGGCGCCCCGGCCAGGAGGATGATCTGCGCCTCGGACGGCAGGTCCCGGCAGGCGCGCATCAGGTACGGCAGGCCCTTCTGCCGGGTGATGCGCCCGACGAAGACCACGCTCGGCCGGTTGCGGTCGATCCCGAGCCGGTCGACCACGTCGGTGCCCTGATCCGGGGCGTACAGCTCGGTGTCGATCCCGTTGTAGACCACCTGGATCTTGTCAGGATTCACCGAGGGGTACGCCTTCAGCACGTCCCGCCGCATCCCGGCGCTCACCGCGATGATCGCGTCGGCGTTCTCGATCGCGGTCCGCTCGCAGAAGGAGGACAGCGCATACCCACCGCCGAGCTGCTCGGCCTTCCACGGCCGCAGCGGCTCCAGGCTGTGCGTGGTCATCACGTGCGGGATGCCGTGCAGCAGTTTCGCGGTGTGGCCGGCGAAGTTCGCGTACCAGGTGTGGCTGTGCACGATGCTCGACCCCGCGCAGCCGTCGGCCATCGCGAGATTCACCCCCATGGTGCGCAGCGCGGCGTTGGCCCCGGCCAGCTCGGCCGGCTCCGGGTACGCGGTCACGCCCTCCTCCGAGCGGGGTGCGCCGAAGCAGTGCACCCGCACGTCGGCCAGGCGTCGCAGGTCCCTGGTCAAATATTCCAGGTGCACGCCGGCGCCGCCGTAGACGTCCGGCGGGTATTCACGGGTCAGAAGGTCCACACGCAGAGCCACGCCCCGCACAATAGCCGACCGCAACCGTTCACGACCGGGTCCCGCACCCCGCCCGCAACCGCCCGCGGCTGCAATGTCCGAGTGCTCAACAGGCGACCGGCGTGGCAGTACGCCCTGATCATCGGCGGGGTGGCGGTCACCGCCGCCCACCTGTTCGCCGCGTGGCCGGTGTTCGTGGCGGTGCAGGCCGCCGGTCTGGTGATCACGGTCCGGGTGCGTTCCGGGCCGGGCTGGTGGGTACTGACCACGGCGCGGGCGGCCGCCCTGTCGTCGATCCTGTGGTGGTCGGTGGGCCCGGTCCCGCCGACGAACACCCTGAGCGGGCTCGTCCTCGTCCCGCAGTACGCGCTCTTCGGCGTCGCCGCGCTCCTGCTGACCCGCCGGCGGCGGCTGCCCGGCAGTCTGGCCGAGCTCGGCGTCGAGGCCGGCGCGGTGGTCGTCGGGCTGGCGATGCTGGCCTGGTCGTTCGTGGTGCTGCCGTACCTGGACGCGCCGGGGTACCAGCAGGTCGACAACGCGCTCGCCTCGCTCTACGCCGTGGTCGACCTGGCGCTGCTGGCCACCGCGCTGCGCGGGCTGGCCCACCCCTGGCGGGCACCGTCGCGCCTGCTCGGCGCGTCCGGCCTGGCGATGCTCGGCGCGCATCTGTGGTACGCGGCCACCAACGGCACCGGGCCCGGCCCGTTCCTGCCGGGCGGCGGATCGTTCCTGTTCATCCAGTACGCCGGGGTCCTCGCCGCCGCGGCCGCGCTGCACCCGGACGCGGCCCGGCTCGGCACCCATGACCACGGCGGCGACCGGATCAGCCGGGGCCGGCTGGCCGCGATCGTGACGATTGCGATCGTCGCGCCGCTGCTGCCCCTGTTCGCCACCCGGCACAGCGCCGCCGGCTGGGTTCCGGCGCTGCTCACCGCCACGCTCTGCGGGCTGCTGGTACTCCGGGTCTGGCTGCTGGCCCGGATCGCCCGGCGGCACGCCCGGGACTCCGACCGGCAGGCTGCCGCGCTGCGCGTCGCGGTCGACGAGCAGGCCGCGCTGCAGCGGCGCCTGCAGTACCGGGCCGGGCACGACGCGCTGACCGGCCTGGCCAACCGGGAGCTGCTGCTCGAACAGCTGAGCGGGCCGGCCGTCCGGGACCGGGTGCACAGCCTGGTGCTGTGCTCGCTGGACGGGTTCAAGGCGGTCAACGACACCTACGGGCATCCGGTCGGCGACGAGGTGCTGCGCCGGCTCGCCGGGCGGCTGTTGCTCTTCGCGCCCGAGGTGGCGCTGGTGGCGCGGCTGGGCGGGGACGAGTTCGGGCTGCTGCTGACCGACCCCGCGGCGGGCGCCGAACTGGCCGCCCGGGTGCTGGACACCGTGTCCGGGGCGCCCGTGGTCGTCGACGACCGGCGGATCCGGCTGACCGCGAGTGCGGGACTGGCCACGGCCGTACCGGGAAATCCGCCGTCGGCCGTGCTCGGTGACGCGGACCTCGCCCTGCGCAAGGCCAAACGAGCCGGCGGAGCCGCGCTCGCGCTCTTCGACGAGTCGCTGCGGGCCGAGCAGACCGAGCGCGCCCGGACCACCGCCGGCCTGCGCGAGGCGCTCGCCGACGGGTCGCTGTTCCTGCACTACCAGCCGGTGGTGGACCCGGTGTCGGGCCGGATGACCGGGGTGGAGGCGCTGATGCGCTGGCGCCGCGGCGACGAGCTGGTCCCGCCGGCGGTGTTCATCCCGGTCGCCGAGCAGAGCGGGCTGATCGGCGAGCTCGGCACGTACGCGCTGCGGCTGGCCTGTACCCGGGCCCGGGACTGGTTCCGGCGTGAGGGCGTCTACGTGACCGTGAACGTCTCCACCCACCAGCTGCGCGACCCGTCGTTCGCGGACACCGTGCTCGCGATCCTCGCCGAGACGTCGATGCCGGGCGCGGGCCTGGTCCTGGAGATCACCGAGTCGGTACTGATCGACACGGCGGACACCGCGGTGCTGGTCCGGCTGCGCGAGCACGGGATCCGGATCGCGATCGACGACTTCGGCACAGGGTACTCGTCGCTTGCCTACCTGCGGCGGCTGCCGGTGGACATCCTCAAGATCGACCGCTCGTTCATCGACGACGCCAGCATCACCCGGGCGATCCTCGAACTGGCCCGCAGCCAGGACCTGATCACGGTCGCCGAGGGCGTGGAGACGGCCACCCAGGCGGCGCAGCTGCGGGAGATGCGCTGCGATCTGGTCCAGGGCTATCATTTCGGACGGCCGGCCGACCCGGAGATCATCGAGTTGCTGATCCGAGAGAGCCACGCCACGCTCGCTTGACCAAACTTCGGTCTGCTTTGGGTGGCGAACGGCCACCCGGGACATTAGCGTCCTTGCCATGGCTGTCAAGGTGCTTGCGATCGTTCTGGCCGGTGGAGAAGGCAAGCGCCTGATGCCCCTGACTGCGGACCGGGCCAAGCCCGGTGTCCCGTTCGGCGGCATCTATCGCATGATCGACTTCGTTCTCTCCAATCTCGCCAACGCCGGCTATCTCAAGATCGTCGTGCTGACGCAGTACAAGTCCCATTCGCTCGACCGGCACATCTCCAAGACGTGGCGGATGTCCACGCTGCTCGGCAACTACGTCACCCCGGTGCCGGCCCAGCAGCGGCTCGGCCCGCGCTGGTTCGCCGGCTCGGCCGATGCCATCTACCAGAGCCTCAACCTGATCAACGACGAGTCGCCGGACTACGTGATCGTCTTCGGTGCCGACCACATCTACCGCATGGACCCGAAGCAGATGGTCAACGACCACATCGCCTCGGGCGCCGCGGTCACGGTCGCCGGCATCCGGCAGCCGCTGTCGCTGGCCGACCAGTTCGGCGTGATCGAGGTCGGTCCGGACGGTAAGAAGATCCAGGCCTTCCGGGAGAAGCCGCGCGACGCCAAGGGTCTCGCCGACTCCCCCGACGAGGTGTACGCGTCGATGGGCAACTACGTGTTCACCACCCGCGCGCTGTGCGAGGCGGTCAGCCTGGACGCGCAGAATCCGGACAGCAAGCACGACATGGGCGGCAACATCATCCCGATGCTGGTCGAGCGGGGCGAGGCGAACGTCTACGACTTCCGCGACAACGACGTGCCCGGCGCGACCGACCGCGACCGTGGTTACTGGCGGGACGTGGGCACGCTCGACTCGTTCTACGAGGCCCACATGGACCTGATCGCCACGCTGCCGATCTTCAACCTCTACAACCACGACTGGCCGATCTTCACGAACTACGGCTCGTGGCCGCCGGCCAAGTTCGTCCACGGCTACGACGACCGGCAGGGCCGCGCGATCGAGTCGATGATCTCCCCCGGGGTGGTCGTCTCCGGCGCCCTCGTCGAGCGTTCGATCATCTCGCCGAACGTGCGGGTCAACTCGTGGGCGCACGTGGAGGGCGCGGTGCTGATGGAGGGTGTCTCGGTCGGCCGTCGCTCGGTCATCCGCAACGCCATCATCGACAAGAACGTGACCATTCCGGAGGGTGCGCAGATCGGCGTCGATCTCGATCGGGACCGCAAGCTCTACACGGTCAGCGACAACGGCGTCGTCGTCATCGGGAAAGGCCAACGGGTCGAGCTGTAACGACGATCATCGACGGGCCGATCGACTAAACGTCGGATGGACGATAACTCCGATCGGCCCGTAGCATCCCTTATCGTCAGCTCGACGATAAGGATCAGCATGCCACCGCCGTACCAGCGAACCGGCGAGCAAGCACCTGCCGCCGCGCCACCTTTCCCGGAAGACCCGACCACCGCGACGCGGCACCTGTGCGCAGCGGCCTACCTCGACGAGGAGTTCCGCGAGACCGCCCTCCGGGAGGTCTACCACCAGCCGCGCCGGGCCGTCGCCCCGTCACACGGCTTCCATCTCATCCCGGTCCTGGCCCACTGTCTGCACGCCCGGTCGATCGCCATCTGGCGTGACGGCGTCATCACGGCCACGCTCCTGATCATGCTGTGCGCCGCGAGCGGCCCCACGATCACCCTGATCGGCCTGCTCATCGCGTTCCATGCGGTGGTCGCCACGGCCCGCCTGGCCCGCGACGTGGTGCGGGGCATGCGCACCGGCACCTCGATCGATCTCGGCGCGCTCGCCGGCCGGACCCTTCTGCTCACGATCGCCTGGACCGCCGCCGGCCTGATCTTCTTCCTCGGCGCGTTCCAGCAGTTCGCCGACCTCGCCGGATCGGCGCTCACCGGCGGTAGCACCCGTGCGGTGGAAACCATGATCACCAACTTCGCCGCCGTGTTCGCCCTCGGCCTGCTGTTCTTCGGCATCGCGGTCGGCTGGTCGCTGTGGCGCCGGCACCAACTGGACGGCCTGGGCCCCCGGCAGATCCCGTCCGTACCCAAGAACACCCAACGGCTGCAGGAGATCGTGGCCCAGCAGCAGGGCAACACGGCGATCTACGGCGATTTCGATCCGTTCGTCGGCGCCGGCGATCTGGTCGGCACGTGGGGTTTCGCGCAGCGTCTGGTGCGGCCCCCGTCCGATGACGTGGCCGAGGCTCTCGTCGGTGACGGCGCCCGCCACGCCGCCACCGACGGCCGCCGCGCTGCGAGCGAGGGCGAGCGGGAGTTCGACGTCGTCCCGTTCGCCGCCGGTGAGCTGATCGACCACCTCCGCACGCACCTGACCGACCTGAGCATGTATCGCCCGAACGACGGCCGCGGATACCCCGGGCCGGAAGACCTGCTGGGCACCCTGACCGTGACCGACCGGGTCTATCTGGCCGGCACCGAGGTCGCCGACCTCAACCCGCTCCTGCCTGCGGAGACCGTCGCCGGGGTCATCCGTTTCCCGACCACGCCGGCCCGGCACCATCTGGACTGCCAGGTCGTGTCCTGGGGCGGTGAGCTGGTCACCACGGTCCACGTCCACGTCGCCGTGCAGGGCCGCTCGCTCTATCTCGAAGTGAGCACCACCGCGCTGCTGCCGACCGCCGACGTCTACCGTCAGGTCTCCACGGTCGACGGGACCGGGCCGGTCGCCTGGTGGCGGGCCCTGCGATGGGCCGTGGTGAACACCCCGGCCACGGTCGGCCGGGCGCCGCGCAACGTCGCCCGCGCCCTGGCCACCGCGGCTTTCACCGGCGGCGGCAACCCGATGCGGCGGGGCCTGAACCGCGGCGCGCTCATCAGCGTCCGCGAGCTGGGCACCCGGCTCGACGGCGCGCGCAATTTCACGCAGTACCTGGACATCGTCAAGTACCGGAACCTGATCGAGCGCCGCGTGCAGGCCGCCACCCTCGACTTCCTGGAGAGCCGGGGCGTGGACACCACCGAGTACCGCAACCGGGTCAACAACTGGAACATCGGCGGCAGCGTCTACGGCGGCCAGAACAACCAGTACACCAACCCGATCGGTGGCGACTCGAAGACGGGTGGGGACAAGTCATGAGCGGCATCAACGTCCGCGGCAGCGTCTACGGCGGCTCGAACAATCGATACGACAACCCGGTCGGCGGCGATCAGATCACCGTGCACCAGGCCCGGACCGCCGACGGGCCCGGCGGCGCCGAGAAGGCCGACATCGGCGTGCTGACGGTCCTGGAGCAGGAGACCCGGGCCGTGGTCGAGGCTCTCAAGTCCCTCTCCGGCTTCCGCACCGTCCTGCTGCCCTCCGGCGCCACCGCCTACGAGGCCCACCTCACCACCCCGCACGGCCGCCCCCTGCGGATCGCCGCGATGCAGATCCTGGCACCCGGCCTGACCACGGCCGCGCTCGACCATCGCACCCTGGTCGAGCGCTACTCCCCCGGTTTCGTGCTGCTGGTCGGCATCGCCGGGGGCATCTCCGACAAGCTGCGGATCGGTGACGTGGTCATCTCCGACGAGATCATCTCGTACGACGCCCGCAAGGAGACCCCGGACGGGGTGCGCCGCCGGGGTCAGGCCCAGACGGTCGCGGCCCAGCTCGGCCACCGGCTCAACACGTTCCGCACCGCGACCGGCGCCGACCTGACCGGCCCGGACGGTGTACCTTTCCGGACACACGTCGGCCCGATCGGCTCCGGCAACGCGGTGGTCACCGACGCCCGGTCGGAGATCCGCACCTGGCTGCGATCGTTCCACGACAAGGTGCTGGCGGTGGAGACCGAGGCAGCCGGGGTCGCGGCCGCGTTCCACCAGGACCCCGGGCCGTACGGGTGGCTCACCGTCCGCGGCATCTCCGACCTGGCCGACGTCAGCAAGCCGAAGGACGACGCGTTCCACGATCTGGCGTCCCGGCACGCCGCGACGGTGATGCTGGCGCTCGCCCCCTACCTCGTACGCGAATGAAATAATCTCCACGAAGTGATCGCTCGGCCGCATCTCACCGTCGGACTCGCCGTGGACCTGGTGGTTCTCACCGTCCGGGACACGCGGCTCGAGGTGCTGCTCATCGAACGGGGTGTCGAGCCGTTCCGGGGACGGCTCGCACTGCCCGGCGGTTTCCTGCGCGAGGGCGAGGATCTGCTCGACGCCGCCGTCCGGGAACTGGCCGAGGAGACCGGGATCCGCGGGATCGATCCTTGTCTGGAGCAGGTGCGCACCTACGCCGCGCCGGACCGGGATCCGCGGGGCCGGATCGCCACGGTCGCGCACCTGGCCATTCTGCCCGATCTGCCGGCGCCGACCGCCGGGACCGACGCGGCCGGCGCCCGCTGGGAGCCGGTCCGCGCGGGGAGTCCCGGGCTGGCCTTCGACCACGACACGATCCTGGTCGACGCGGTCGAGCAGGCCCGCCGTCGCCTGGAGAACACGCCGCTGGCCGCTCAGTTCTGCCGGCCCGAGTTCACCATCGCCGAGCTGCGCGCGGTCTACGAGGCGGTGTGGGGCGTCGCGCTGGATCCGCGCAACTTCCACCGCAAGGTGACCGGTCTGCCCGGTTTCGTGGTGCCGACCGGCGAGATGCGCAGCCCGCACACCGGCCGCCCGGCCGCCGTCTACCGCCGAGGCCCCGCGACCGCGCTGAACCCGCCCCTGCAACGTCCGGCTTGACCCTCGACCTGGTCGAGGCCGCACGCTGAGCCGATGTTGACGATCGAAGACCTCACCCCGATGGTGCGTACGTCGTGGGCCCGCGACACCTGCGACCCCCACGACCTGCCCGTCTGGACGCCGCGGAACCCGTCCCGCGGGCAGTGCGGCGTGACCGCGCTGGTCGTGCAGGAACTGCTGGGCGGCGACCTGGTGCTCGGGGAGGTGCTGGTCGGTGGGGCCACGGTCGGGCACCACTGGTGGAACCGGCTGCCCGACGGCCGGGAGGTCGACCTCACCGCCGGCCAGTTCCGCCCGGAGGAGATCGTCACGGGCGCGGAACTGCATGCGCCACCGGTGGACGGGCCGCGCCGGATCAGGGCGCAGTGGAAGTTGTTCCGGGGCCGGGTGCTGACCGCGCTCGCTGATCAGGAACGGTCGCGCAAGGTCACCGACGGGGAGATGCCGAACCGCGCCCGGTAGGCCCCGGCGAAGCGCCCCAGATGCGTGAACCCCCAGCGGTACGCGACCTCGCTGACACTGGCGGTGCCGGGATCGGCGCGGGTCAACTCGGCGTGCACACCGTCCAGCCGCAGGCGGCGCAGGTAGGTCATCGGCGACATCCCGACGTGCTGACGGAACGCGTCCTGCAGGACCCGCACCCCGACACCGGCGATCGCCGCGAGATCCTTCGACGTGTACGCCCGGGCCGGGTCGGCGTGCATCGCGTCGAGCGCGCGTTTCACGGTCCGCGGACGGTACGGCCCCGGCAGCCCGGCCGGCTCCTCGCCGTACGGATGCTCGACCGTCAACGCCAGCCCGCTGACCACCATGTCGCGCCAGCGGGCGGCCATCCGGGGCTGGCTGGCCAGGCCGTCCGTCCCGCGCAGCTCGGCGAGCAGCAGCCGGACCAGCGCCACCCACGTGCGCCCGGGGCCGTCGGCCAGGTCGAAACTGGCGCCGAGCAGCAGCGGGGAGACGATTCGCTGGTCGAGAGCGGCGTCGAGTTCGCGTTCGAGGGCGGCGCGTTCGACTTTCACGCTGAGCAGCCGGCACGAGCCGGGCCACTCCAGCTCGATGTCCCCGGTCGGCCGGAAGACCGCGGCCCGGGTCGGGTCGGCGAGCACCATCGTGCCGTGATGCCGGGAGCGCAGCACCCCGGTCAGCGGGACCAGCACGTGGTACGCCGTCTCGAGGCCGGCGATGGTGACCCGGATGTCGGTGCCGTAGCCGACCTCGCCGACCGTGATCGGCCCGAGCTCCACCACGTCGGCGCTGAAGTCGAACCGGCCGGGGTCACCGACCGGTTCGATCCGCAGTGGTGCGTAGTAGAGCTTGCGGCAGAACGCGCGGGCCTCTTCCACGTCGGTGGTGTGCAGCGCGACGTGGACCGGAACGTCGACCGGGAGGCCCCCCATCGCTCCACCCTAGACGGTGAGGAGCGTCCTTCCGGGTACGGCGTTCTCCGGCCAGGCGAACTGGGCGACCGCGCCACCCCGCACGTCCACCTCGGTCAGCGGTTCCTCGCCGTCGGCCCAGATCGCGTACCGGCCCTCGGGGAGGTTGTCGATGACCACGCAGTACGTCACGCCGCCGCGCACGTACCGGGCCCGCACCGCGGCGTGCTGCCGCTGATCCGGGGCGCCGGCCGGACTGATCTCGATCTCGTGCCCGTGGAACCTGGCCGAGGTGTCGATGATCAGCGCGCCGATCGTCCCACCGATGTTCAGCATCACGGTCCCCTGTCCCGAGGGCGCCAGGGTGTGGTGGTGATGCGTGTGTCCGTGATGATGACCGTGACTCATGAGGGCACCGAGAATCCGTCGAAGGGCGTACCGAGGTAGGGGAACTTCTTCAGCAGGCCGGAGCTGACGTTCTTGATGCTCAGGCCCTGCTCGACCAGGGCGGCCGCGGCGTCCGGCTTGAACTCCTTGTCGACCAGCGGCAGGGTCACACCGGCGATGGCCCGCAGCGAGATGGAGACCACGTCGTCGGCGATCCGGCGCCCGTTCGGGAAGCCCTGGATGTCACCGCCGACCACGCCGAACGCGTTGGGCTTGGCCGCCGGCGGGATGGCGGTGTTCAGCCGCAGCACGTCGGCCTGCACCTTGCCGGTGTTGTTCTGGAAGCCGTCGATCAGGCCGCTCGGGATGCCGGTGAGCAGGATCGCCAGCAGGTCGGCCCGGTCCTTCTTGAGCTTGTTCCGCGCGGCCAGGTTGTCGAACAGGCCCGGGTAGAGCACCGGCAGCAGCCCGCCGAGTTCCGGGGTCGCGACGAACTCGGCGAACCGCTTGTCCTCGCTCGGGGGCAGGCTGTTCCACTTGTCCTTCTGCGCCATCGGGACGATGACCTCGTTGAACAGCGGGTTGCCGAGCCGGGAGACCTGGACCTGCGGGCCCACGTAGACGTCGTCGGCCTTGCCGTCGCCGTTGCGGACCTGCACCTGGCGGCGGCTCGCCGACGTCCAGATGCCGATCACCGCGCCGGCGTCGGACGCCTTCACGCGCTTCTTGCCGTCGCGGCGGACCATGTCCAGCGGGACCTGGATCGCGATGCTGTGCACGTTGGTCTGGTCGGTCGCGTTGACCGCCTTGCCGGCGTAGTTGAACAGCTTCTGGCCGACCAGGTGCTTGTCCTGGAACGGGCGCAGCGTGCCCAGGTCGAAGATCGCGCCCAGGTCGACGAAGAACGCGTCGGCGCGCTGGCCGGCGAAGACCGTCTCGCGGCTCTTCAGCTTGTGCACGGCGTCGGCGGCGAGCCCCTCGTAGTCGGCGATGGAGATCTTGCCGACGTTGCAGGGCGGGCAGGGCAGCTTCTTGGCCAGCACCGTCTGCTTGCCGTGGCTGTCGACCTTGGTCACCGAGTAGAACTGCCGCCGGTTCCAGTTCTCACTGTCCAGCGACTCGATCGGGCCGGTGTTGTACAGGAACGTCTTGTCGTTGCGCAGCTCGGTCGTGAACCGGAACTGGTACGTGATGTCCGGGCGGGCGTCGCCGTTCGCGTCGATGTGGATCTCGTACAGCACGTCGTCACCGAACTCGAAGAAGTTCGGGCCACTCGCCGGAATCTGCAGCGGGACGTAGTTCGCGATGATGGTGACCGTGTCCGGGGCGTCAGGGCTGACGAACGCGTACAGGTCAGAACTGTCGGCGACCGGGTCCTTGCTGATTTCCGGCGCTTCGCGGTGAGAAGACATTGTTAGGTGTTCCTCCGGGTCAGCGAGCGGCCTTGAGCAGCTGGGCAACGAGTTTCTTGTCGGTCACGGTCTTCTTCTTCTCACCGGAGAAGATGTCGATCTCGCCCTTCTTGGCGTCACGAACGGAGATGACCAGGGCGGATCCGTCCGAGGACGACGTGGTCTCGTTCTCCGAGGCGAGGCTGAGCCCGGCGACCGAGGCTGCTGACACGCCGACACCTGCGGCGGTCAGCGCGAGCATCCGGCGGCGGTTGAACCGCGGGAACGCCTGGGCACGGTAGCGACTACGACTCATGCTGGGCCTTTCGTCTGTTGGGGGCCGGACGGGCGTTGCATTGTTGTCGACGCCGGTGATTACGGGACTGGAGATCCAGGAGTTCAAACATTTTTTCCAGGCACCTCTCAGGACCTCGCAATAGGCGCGTTATCCGCTGCTCAAAGGCTGGATCGGCGCCGGCGGGTCACGAGAGCGACCAGAAGCGCGACCATTCCGGCGCCCAACGCTCCGCCGATCAACCAGTGACCGATCGTGACCGAGGACTTCTCCTCCGGCGAGGTCGCCGCCGCGAGAACCGGGTCGGCGGTCGTCTCCTCCGGCGTCACGGTGGTGGCCTCGGCGACCGGCGCGGCGGCGCTCTTCGTGGCGACCGGGACGCTCGACTTCTCCGGCGCGGCCGGCGCCGTCGTCGTCTTCTTCACCACGGGCGCGGCCGGGAAGACCAGATCGGAACAGGAGTAGTACGTGTCCGGCGTGCTGGACGTCTCCCACACCACGTAGAGCATCTGCCGCCCGGTCCGCTGCGGCAGCGTCACCGACATCCGGTACGACCCTCCGGTCAGCGGCGGGTCGGTGAACGTCCCGATCGGCTTGCTCCCGAGGTCGTCCCAGGTGAGCCGCCGCGACGAGTCGTAACCGGGCCGGGTCAGGTAGATCCGGAACTGTCCCTGGTGCGGGATCGTTCCCTCGTACGCGATCGGAAGCTTCTGACCTGACGTCACCGTGGTCGAGGGGAAGTCGTCGCGGGGCAGGTCGAGTCCCTTGTAGTTGTCGAGCCCTCCGCTGCACAGCTTCCCGTCCGGCACGGCCTTCCGGTCGTTGCCGTTCACGTTCGCGATCCGCAGGTTGTCGAACGCCCCGATGAACCCGTTCGTGGCCACTTTCGCCGCCTTGCACGCCGCCGCCGACGTCTTCACCCCGTTGCCCGCGCACGCCGCGGACCGGCTGATCGGGGTGATCGGGGCGCCGTGGGCGGAGGCGGGCGCGGACGGCAGGACGACCGTGGCCGCCGCGGTGAGCAGAGCGGCGGCACAGAGGCGGCGGACGGACACGGGACACTCCCAGGCATGTCACACGACCGGGACGTTCCCGGTCACCCGGGGATACGGAGATCCGGCACCGCTCGTTCAGCCGCCGCCCGGCTGTGATTGCATGGCTAGGCCGCGTCTCGGGACTCGGCCGAGTGCCAGGCGCGCTCCTGACCACGCCGCAGCCCCGGTCGAGTCCCGAGACGCGGCCCAGTCAGGTAAGCCCATCCTGGAGGATCCATGAACAAGCCCGACGTCGGTCACATCCCCGACGAAGCGCCCGCCGATCTCGTGATCGAGGACATCGTCGAGGGCACCGGCCCGGAGGCCAAGCCCGGCGAGTACGTGAGCGTCCACTACGTGGGCGTGGCCCAGTCCACGGGCAAGGAGTTCGACGCCTCCTACAACCGCGGCGAGGCCCTCGGTTTCCGCGTCGGTGGCCAGCAGGTCATCGCCGGCTGGGACCAGGGTGTCGCCGGGATGAAGGTCGGCGGCCGCCGCAAGCTCACCATCCCGCCGCACCTGGGTTACGGCGCGTCCGGCGCGGGCGGCGTCATCAAGCCGCACGAAACCCTGATCTTCGTGGTGGACCTGGTCGAGGTTCACTGACGTTGTTGTGCGGGCCCGGGGGTCTCCCCGGGCCCTTGCAGCAGCCCAGACAGCCCCTCGGCGGCCTCGGCCTCGAGGCGCGCGGCGGCCGCCTCCTCCTCGGCGATCCGGGCCTCCTCGGCCAGCACCTCCGCGGCCACCTCGGCCACGTGCGCGTTCTTGCGCTCCGCGACCGCCCCGAGCAGCGACTCCTCGTAGCGCCGCTTGGCCTCGGCGATGTCCTGGTCCATCCGCTCGACCTCGGACTCGTCCGGCCGCGTCTGCCGCCAGATCCGGTTCAGTTGATCGACCGAGAGATCCCCCCGGCGGTACGCCTCGAGCGCCGCCCGTTCGACCAGCGTGCGGGTCTCGTCCTTCGGGCCGGTCCACGCGTCCCACCGGGCCTGCTGGTAGTGCTCCTCGGCCTCGTCGCGCACCCCGTTCGCCTCGGTCGCCCGTTCCCGCGCCTCGTCCGCCGCCCGCACCGCCCGCTGTGCCGCAGCCCACACCTCACCGGCGCCGCTCTCCAGCTCCACGACCTCCGGAGCCGGCTCGGGGGCCGGCGGGCCGGGCGAGCGGCGACCGGCGACGATCGCCATCCCAGCCAGCGCCAGCACGGCGAAGAGCAGCAGCGCGAGCGAGATCTGGGCGGCTTCCATCCCCGTTCCACTCACGCCCCTCGACGCTAGTAGAAACGCGAATCAACCGCACATCGGAGAGTCGTCGCCGGGCTCGGGTAGCGGCGGCCAGGGCTCGTCGATGGGGATCACCGGGCACCCTTCAGCGCGGCGCAGCCACCGGTCTCGTCCGGGAGCAGCGGACGGAACGTCACCTTCCACTGCTTGCCGCCCGAGGTCCACGGGGTGAGCTGGTTCGCCGCCCCGGCCGCGGCCAGGATCGTGTCCTTCTCGGCGCCGGTGACCGCGACGCAGTGCAGCCCGGTACCCGCGTTCAACTCCTCGCCCGGCAGCGCCGGGCCGGGCCAGGCCTTCTCCGGCTGTTCGACGTCACCGGCCACGTACGCCTCGACCAGCGCCACCACACCGAGCGGCCGGTAGACGTCCGGCGCCGGCGAGCTCACCGAGTCGGCGAACCCGGTCAGCTCGTCGGCGTAGGCGGCGAGCTTCTTCCGGGCGGCCCGCTGCTCCGCGGTCAGGTAGGGGTCGTCCGGCCGGGCCTGGCGCAGCGCGTTCACCCGTACCGTCTCGGTCTTCCCCTGCGACGTGGCGGTGAGCACCGTGTCCGGGATGTCGGTGACGCCGGGCGTCCCGAGGTCGGCACCGGACTTCACGCCGGCCTTGACGGCGTCGTCGGCCCACTGCTGGGCGCGCGCCGGCGTGATCCGGGAGACCAGCAGGTTGGGCAGTGCCGGGCCGGGATAGCTCAGCGGCACCGGACCGTTACTGATCACCCGGCCGTCGGAGTAGACGGTGATCTCCGGCAACCGGCCGTAGGCGAAGTTCGCGGGGACGAACCCGCCCTGCTGTGCGATCCGCACCAGCACGACCGGGTTCGCGGGGGCGCTCTCGGCGATCGGCTCGGCCGCGGGCGCGGAACCGGCCTCGCCGGACCGGGCACACCCGGCCATCATGATCAGGGGGACGGCGGCGGCGGTCAGCAGGCCGCGGGTTCGGGTCATACCGGTTCGACGAGACGCCCGGCCCGGCGGTTCCGCATCGGCGGCACAAACCCGCCGAAAGGATGGATCTTGCGGCCCGGCCGCGCCTCCCGCCCGATTTTCCCCATCAAAAGCCGATCAAGGTACGACCCGGGCACTGTTGCCGAGCACCGACACCACATCCCCGGGGTGCAGCTGGCGGCCCCGCCGCGTGTCCACCTCGCCGTTCACGGTGACGTCACCGGACGCGATGAGGATCTTGCCCTCGCCCCCGGTGTCGATGAGGTCGGCCAGCTTGAGGAACTGGCCCAGCCGGATCATGTCACCGTCGATCGGCACGTCGCGCATCCGCACATCATCCGGCACCGCCGGGCGGCCGCCGACGGCAGGGCGGCACCGTCGAAAAGAACTCGAAAACTTTCTGACCGCGGTTGAACCATCGGGGCCCGTGATCCGAACTAACTTCCGTGAGGTATTCGGTAACCGCGCTCACTCTCGTGACGGCAGCCGGGGTGCTCGGCGTGACGGCCGGCCCGGCGTACGCCGACGTCACCGTCAGCCCGGCCAGCGTGCCGCAGGGCAGTGGGCAGAACCTGACCTACCACTACGTCAACGAGGGCACCCAGCCGGTGTCGCAGGTGACGTTGCTGATCCCGGCGGACAGCCCGATCGCCGAGGTCTATCCGCTCTCGGTCGACGACTGGGCCCCGAAGATCGACTATCAGCAGCTCACCGAGCCGCTCAAGACGATCCACGGCGGCACCCCGGTCACCGAGGCGCCCAAGTCGATCACGTGGATCGCGATGACCGGCAAGGAGATCAAGCCGGGCGGCGCGGCCGACCTCAGCGTCGCGCTGGGTCCGCTGCCCACGCTCAGCTCGATCACGTTCTCGCTGACCGGCAAGTACGCCGACGGCAAGGACGCGCCCGCGATGACCACGAGCCTGGCGCTCACCCCGGACCCGGACGGTTCCGTCGCCGCGGCCGGCCACGCCGCGCACGGCGCCACCGGGACCGACACCGGCACCGGCGAGGACGCCCTGTTCCAGCAGGCGGTCGCCGAAGCCCAGAACGACTCCCGGGGCGGGTCGGCCCTCGCCGTGCTCGGCTGGGTGGTCGCGTTCCTGGCCCTGGCCGGCGCCGGCGTGACGGTGCTGCGCAACCGGCACCGCGCCGGCGAGGAACCCGACGAGTCCCCGGCCCCGGACGACGAGTCCATCGCCTCCGACGACGCCGACGCCTCGGTGCGGGCGACCGCGGAGACCGATACCGGCAAGGAGCCCGTGGCCGCCGGACGCTGGAGCCTCAAGGGCTGACCAAGACTCCCCGCAGGGCAGGGTCCTTGCAGCGGGAAACCTCACGCGGGTGGGCGTGAGGCAGTCGGGTGAGGCGCGTGGGGCGCCGATCACGACAGGCGGGTGGGGCCCCGGGCAAGGCCCGTGATCCGCACGACAGGCGGGTGGGGAGGCGACTCCCCACCCGCTTGCATGCGTTCCGCCCCCGGACGGTCCGCGAGCTCGCCGACGGCTCCGGCCGGGCCGACGCACGGCGACGCCGGGACGGGCGCTCTCACCGGGATCGGGGCCGGCCACGGCGGTGCCGGGCCGGGCGCTCTCCGGGAACTCAGGGGTGACCGGGCCGGCGGCGGCGCCGGAGCGGCCCGGTGCGGGCCGGGCGTCGCGGACCGACCCGCGGGGGCTGTCGGCCCGTCGTACGACATCGGGGTCTCAATCGTCTTTCAAGGCCGTCGCGACGTCGGCGAACATCGGCAGGTAGTCGCTGAGACCCAGCGTGTCGAAGAGGCGCCGGAGGAAACCGGACGGCGCGGCCAGGCGGACCCAGCCACCTCGCTCCATGGCCCGGCCGTGCGCCGTGACCAGCACCCCGACGCCCATGGAGTCGCAGAAGTCAAGGCCGGCGACGTCGACGACGACGCGCGGCGAGGGTCGTTCGACGAGGCGGCCGAGGTTGGCCTTGAGCGCGGGCGCGGTGTCGATGTCGAGGGAACCGCGCAGGACGAGGACGGCCGTGTTCGGTGGGTGGTGCGCGACCGATACCTGCATTGTGCTGTGAACCTTCGGGTCGGGGGGCGGACTCGTACAGGCAACCCTATGCGAGCCCGCCAACACCCGCAGTTCTCAGATCGAGTTGCGCCATTTACGGCCGTTGCGCCCGATCAGCCGGTCCGCGTCGGCCGGGCCCCACGAGGCGGCCTCGTACGTCGGGATCGGCGACCGGTCCTTCGCCCAGTGCTCGATGATCGGGTCGACGACCCGCCACGACTGCTCCACCTCGTCGCTGCGGATGAAGAGCGACGCGTCGCCGACCAGGGCGTCGAGAAGCAGCCGCTCGTAGGCCTCGGGCGACTCCTCGACGAACGTCTGGTCGTAGGAGAAGTCCATGCTGGCCGTCCGCACCCGGAACGAGTGGCCCGGCACCTTCGCCCCGAACCGCAGCGAGATGCCCTCGTTGGGCTGGATGCGCAGCACCAGGGCGTCCGCGTCCAGCTCGGTGAGCTGGCTGGTCGGGATCGGCAGGTGCGGCGGACGCTGGAACTGCAGCGCGACCTCGGTGACCCGGGCCGGGAGCCGCTTGCCGGTGCGCACGTAGAACGGCACGCCCGCCCAGCGCCAGTTGTCGACGTTGAGGCGCAGCGCCGCATACGTCTCCGTGCGCGACAGCGGGTCGACGCCGACCTCCTCGCGGTAGCCGGCCATCAGCTCCTCACGGGTGCCGCCCCGCGTGTACTGCCCGCGCACCGCGGCGTCGGCGATGTCGCGGTCGGTGGGGAGCCGGATCGCCTGGAGCAGCTTCACCTTCTCGCTGCGCAGGCCCTCGCCGCCGAACGACGCCGGGGGCTCCATCAGCGCGAGCGCGAGAACCTGGAGCACGTGGTTCTGCACGATGTCACGCATCGCGCCGGCCGACTCGTAGAAGCCGCCGCGGGTGCCGACGCCGAGCGTCTCGGCCACCGTGATCTGCACGTGGTCGACCCAGGAACGGTCCCAGATCGGCTGGAAGATCGAGTTGGCGAAGCGCAGGGCCAGAACGTTCTGAACCGTGTCCTTGCCCAGGTAGTGGTCGATCCGGAAGACGTTCGCCTCGTCGAACGCGGCGTGCACGACGCCGTCCAGCTCGCGGGCCGTGGCGAGATCCCGCCCGTACGGCTTCTCGATCACCAGGCGGGCGAACGAGCCCTCCCGGGCCTGGTTGAGCCCGGCCCCGTCGAGCCCGCAGATCACCGGCTCGAACGCGTTGGCCGGGGTCGACAGGTAGAACAACCGGTTGCCGGACGTGCCCCGCTGCGCGTCGAGCTCGTCGAGCGTCTCGGCCAGACGCTTGTAGGTGTCGGGGTCGTCGTACCCGCCCGACACGTAGCGGATGCCGCCGGCGAGCTGTCGCTTCTCGCTCAGGCTGCGGCCGCCGAGGGCGCTTTCCGCGAACTGCTCGTCGGACATCGGTGTCCGCGCCACGCCGACCAGCGCGAACTGGTCGGGCAGCCGGTTGTGCCGGGCAAGGCTGTCGACCGCCGGCAGCAGCTTGCGACGGGTGAGGTCACCAGAGGCGCCGAAGATCACCAGAGTGGCCGGCGGCGCGCTGCGCTCCTGGATGAGCTGAGGTTGGTCCATCTTTGTCCGTGTCCTCCGACCGCGTTGTTACCGTCCGTTTGAACCTTACGCAGCGGCCCCCCTTGATGGTTCACCATGACGTGTGCCGCCGAGCACAATGCGACCGCTTCTCTGAATGCGACAAAGACCTAACCGATAAAAGTGGCAAAATGGGCGCAAAGGTCTGGCAACCGAGGGGGACCCCGTGAAGTACCGGCTCGTGACCCGCAGTGACTTCGACGGCCTGGTCTGCGCCGTGCTGCTGCGGCACCTCGACATGATCGACGACATCATGTTCGTGCACCCCAAGGACGTGCAGGACGGCGTCGTCGACATCACCGACCGGGACATCCTCACGAACCTGCCCTACGACGCCCGGGCGTACCAGGTCTACGACCACCACCACTCGGAGACGCTGCGCGACGAGGGCGACCGCAGCAACCACGTCATCGACGCCGACGCGCCGTCGGCCGCGCGGGTGATCTACGACCACTTCGGCGGCAAGGAACGCTTCCCGAAGGTCTCCGACGACCTGATGATCGCCGTCGACCAGGCCGACTCGGCCGACTACTCACTGACCGACATCCTCAGCCCGACCGGCTGGACGCTGCTCAACTTCCTGATGGACAGCCGCACCGGGCTCGGTCGCTTCCGCAACTTCCGGATCTCCAACTACCAGCTGATGATGCAGCTCATCGACGCCTGCATCGAACACCAGGACGTCCACGAGATCCTCGCCCTGCCCGACGTCGCCGAACGCGCCACCCTCTTCCACGAGTGCTCGGCCCGTTTCGTCGAGCAACTCCACCGCGTCAGCCACCTCGACGGCGACGTCATCGTCGTCGACCTGCGCGACGAGGAGACGATCGAGGCGGGCAACCGCTTCATGGTCTACGCCCTCTTCCCCGAGGCCCGCGTCTCGGTCCACATCATCTGGGGCCGCCAGAAGCTCAACACCGTCTTCGCCTGCGGCAAGTCGATCCTCGACCGCTCGTCGCCGGTCGACATCGGCGAGGTCATGCTCCGCTACGGCGGCGGGGGCCACATCGCCGCCGGCACCTGCCAGGTCCCGCACGACGAGTCCGACCGCGTCGAACGCGAGATCATCGACGCCCTGCGCACCGAGCGCGTGGTTCCCGTCTGACGATCACGATCAAGATCTTCAGGTCCTGCGTCCGCCGTGGTCGCCCTCCGCCGCTCCCGCGGGGACCCCTCCGGGCCTCGCAGGGCCGTGGCCGGCCCCGAACGCGAACCCCTCCGGGGCGACCTCCGTGGGCGGTCCCGGTCAGAGCAGAAGACCCGCTCACGGGTCCCGCCCCCGAACGGCCCGGCCCCGCGCAGCGCGGGTGGCCGGGGCCCGACCGTGCGCAGGAACGCCCGCCGGTGAACCTCCGCCGGCTCCGCGTCAACCCGAGCCGGCCACACGCTGCCGCCCCCGGCTGGTTCTCACCGTGGTGATCAGACCCGAACCACGCACGCCGGGAACCGGCCGGGACCGCGAGCCGCGCCGCTGCGCCGCGGCGCGGACGGGGTCAGCGGGTGGCGGTGGAGACGGCGTCGAGGGCGGCGACGGCGGCGCCACGGGCGCCGGCCATGTCCAGATCGGCGACCAGCGCGAACGACGCCGCCTTGGCCTGCTCGTCCCGCAACTGCGTGTGCTCACGGACCGTGTTGAGGAACCACTGCCGGAAGTGCGGCGCCGCCTCCACGACTCCGCCGCCGAGGAAGTACGCCGCCGGGTCGGTGAAGTTGGCCGCGATCGTGAACAGCTTGCCGATCGCCCTCGCCTGCTGGCCGAAGACCGCCATCGCGAGCGGGTCCTCCTTCTCCCCGTACCCCCGAAGCATCTTTGCCGCTTTTTCGACGGGGAAGGCAGCGAGCGGGTGATCCGGGAATCGCTTCAACCAGTACGGCAGCAGGTTGTTCTTGATCCCGGTCAGTGACGCGATCGCCTCCACGTCCCCGGCGAAGCCGCAGTTGCAGGCCGGCACCGGCTGATCGTCCTCGAGGACGCCGTGCAGCGGGATCTGCACGTGCCCGAGCTCGCCCGCCATCCCGGCGGCGCCCTTGACGACCCGCCCGTTCTCGACGACGCCGCCGCCGAGGCCGGTGCCGACGATCGCCGCGACCGAGGACGTCTCCAGCGCGGCGGCCCCGAAGTGCCGGTGGTGGGCGTAGAGCGCGGCCGCGTTCGCGTCGTTGTTGTAGATCACCGGCAGCCCGAGCCGGGCCTCGAGCGCGCCGCGGATGTCGAAGCCGTGCCAGGAGACCTGGTTGAAGTTGGTCGCGCCCTTGGACGAGATCACGCCGTTGGCGCTGGCCGGGCCGGGAGTGTCCAGGCCGACCGCGCGGACCAGGGAGAGCGGGGTGCTGGTCAGGTCGAGGATGCCGGTGAACGCCTCGGCGAGCGACTCGACGGCCGACTCGGGCCCGTCGAGGACGCGGGACGGGTTCTCCACCAGGTTGTTCACCAGGAACTGACCGGTCGCGTCCAGAACGGTCGCGTTGTTGCAGGTCCCACCGTTGTCGAGACCGACGACGACCCAGGACGACGGGGTACGTACCGCTTCAGCCTGATCCACGATCCGAAGCCTACGTCCGTCACCGGTGTCCGGTCACGGGTGCGCCCGGATTGCGGACTCGTTAGTCACGGTTGCCGCCGCGATGACGTTTGACAGTCTCGTCGAAGGGAACCGCATGACGCTCGCTCATCTCCTCCGCCGCGCCACGTTCGGCCCCACCCCGGCTTCGCTGGCCGAGGCGGCCCGGCTGGGCGCCGACGGCTGGCTGGAGCGCCAGCTGAACCCGGCCCGGATCGACGACTCCGCCTGCGACAAGCTGCTGGAGCGCCTGCCGCTGGCCGGTGCCTCGACCGCCGCCGTCCGGGCCGCGCTGCCCAAGGACTCCTACGAGGCGTTCCGTCAGCTGGGCCGGGCCGCCGTCGCCCGGGCCGCCTGGAGCGAGCGCCAGCTCTTCGAGTCGGTGGTCGCGTTCTGGGCGAACCACCTGCACGTGGCCGCCCCGTCGGGCGGCGTCTGGGACTCCCGCGCCGACTACGACGCCCAGGTGATCCGCAAACACGCGTTCGGCCGGTTCACCGACCTGCTGCGCGCCTCGGCGCGGCACCCGGCGATGCTCACCTACCTGGACCAGCGTTCGTCGGCGAAGACGCACCCGAACGAGAACTACGCCCGCGAGCTGATGGAGCTGCACACGGTCGGCCTGGTCTACGACGAGGCGGACGTCCGGGACGCGGCGCGGCTGCTGACCGGGATGACGGTGAGCAAGGCCGGCGGCTACGTCTACGACGCGTCGAAGCACGCCACCGGACGGGTCGGCATCCTCGATTTCCGGCACGCCAACGACAAACCCGACGGCGAGCCGGCCGCGCTGGCTTTCCTCGATCACCTGGCGACGCACCCGGAGACCGCCCGGACGATCGCCCGCAAGCTCTGTGTCCGGTTCGTCGCCGACGAGCCGCCGGCCGCCCTGGTCACCCGGCTGGCCCAGGTCTACCTGGACAACGGCACGGCGATCGTCCCGGTGCTGCGGGCGCTCTTCACCTCGGCCGAGTTCGCGGCCTCCGCCGGGCAGAAGGTCCGCACGCCTTTCGAGGATCTCATCGCAGCCGTACGGGCACTGGGCCTGCGCCCCGGCGCGGACGGCGTGACGGGCCTCGACGCCCTTTACGACGTGCTGGTGCAGGCCGGGAACGCCCCGTTCCGGTGGGCGGCGCCGAACGGCTTCCCGGACGTCGCCGCGGTCTGGGCGTCGCCGTCGGCGTTCCTGGTGCGCTGCAACCTGCACCTGAACCTGGCCACCGGCTGGTATCCGAAGCAGCTGACCCGCCCCGCCGACCTGCTGCGGTCGTTGGTCCCGGTGCTGCCGGCGACGTACGGCGCTCTGGTCGACGCCCTCGCGACCCGCCTGATCGGCGCCCCGCTGCCGGCGGCGCACACCGCGGCGGTGCTCAGCGTCGCGCAGAAGTCGCCGAACTCTGTCCTGGACGCGAACGACAAGCATCTCGCCGGCCACGCCCCGTACCTGATCGCGCTCGTCCTCGACGCGCCGTCCTTCCAGCTGAGGTGATCATGAAAACGTCCCGTCGCACGCTCCTCGGTGGTGCGCTGGCCGGGCTGGCCGGCACGATGCTGAGCACGAAGATGGCCTTCGCCATGGAGCAGAGCTACACCGGCGACACCCTGGTGGTGATCTCGCTGCGCGGCGGCTTCGACGGCCTCTCCGCGATCGCCCCGATCGGCGATCCCGGCTACTACGCGGCGCGGCCGGCCATCGCCGTACCCAAGGAAGAAGTCATCGGTGGTGACGGCACCTTCGGCCTGCACCCGGCGCTGGCCGCGCTTGCCCCGCTCTGGAAAAGCGGGAAGCTCGCGGCGGTCCACGCGGTCGGCCAGCCGAACCCGACGCGATCGCACTTCGCGGCGATGGAGGCGCTGGAGAACGCCGCGCCCGGCACGTCCCTGCGCAGTGGCTGGCTTGACCGGATGCTCGGCCTGACCGGCGCGACCGCGCCCCTGGCCGGGGTGTCGATGGGCCACGCGATGCCGTCGCGGATCCTGATGGGCCCGTCCGCCGACGTGGCGATGACCGGAATCGACAACTTCACGCTGGCCGGGGACGGGAAGCGGCCGATCGCCGCGGCCCTGCGCGCGATGTACGGGGACGATCCCGCGGCGAGGTCCGCCGATCGCGCCCTCTCCGCCGTCGGCAAGATCAAATCCGGCGCGTACGCCGTGAGCAGCCCCTACCCGGAGACCGAGCTCGGCCGGGCCCTGCGTGACGTCGCGCGCCTGATCAAGGCGAAGGCCGGACTGGTCACGGCCGCGGTCGACTGCGGCGACTGGGACATGCACGAGGGGCTCGGCCCGGCGGTCGAGGGCCAGCGGATGTACGACGAGCTGGCCGATCTCGCCGCCGCGCTGGCCGCGTTCACCACCGACCTGGGTGCCGCGACGGCGAACGTGACCGTGCTGACGATCAGCGAGTTCGGCCGGCGCGTGCAGGAGAACTCGTCGCGCGGCGCCGATCACGGGCACGGCAACGCGATGCTGCTGCTGGGCGGCGGGATCCGGGGCGGCAAGGTGTACGCGAACTGGCCCGGCCTCTCCCCCGGTGCCCTGGTCGCCGGGGACCTCGCGGCGACCAGCGACTACCGCGCGGTGATCGGCGAGGTGCTGCAGAAGCGCTGCGGTCTCGGCTCGCTGGAGAGTGTCTTCCCGGGCGTCAAGCCCACCACCTTCGGCCTGGCCGCCGCCCGCTCCTGACCCGCCCTCGCAACGACGAACGGCAGCCGTGCGGAGATCCGCGCGGCTGCCGTTCGGCTTGTCCTACCGGAGGGAGTGCGTCACTTCGCGCCGGCGGTGCGGCGCTTGCTCCACACGTCGAAGGCGACCGCGGCGAGCAGCACGATGCCCTTCGCCAGCATGACCTTCTCGGTCTCCCAGCCCAGCAGGCCGGCACCGTTGTTGATGACACCCATGATGAGGCCACCGGTGATCGCGCCGACCACCTTGCCGACACCACCCTGGACCGCCGCGCCACCGATGAAGGCGGCCGCGATGGCGTCCAGCTCGAAGCTGTTACCGGCGGTCGGGCCGGCCAGGTTCAGGCGGCCGGCGAAGATGACACCGGCGACCGCGGACAGCACGCCCATGTTGACGAACAGCCAGAACACGACCGACTTGACCTTGACGCCGGAGAGCGTCGCGGCCTGCAGGTTGCCACCGACCGCGTAGATCTGGCGGCCGAAGACCGCCCGGTTGGTGACGAAGGTGTAGCCGACGACCAGCACGGCCAGCAGGACGAGCACCCACGGCAGGTTACGGAACCGGGCGAGCTGCACGACCAGGAAGATGACCAGCGCGGCCGGGGCGGCGACCTTGAGGATGAACAGCCACATCGGGTCGACGGCCTGGTTGTAGCGCACGCGGCCGGAGCGGGCCCGCCACTGCACGAAGACCATGGCGACCACGACGAGGACACCGACGATGATGCTGAACAGGTCCGCGCCGCCGAGCCCGCCGAGCCCGATGTTGCCCATGAAGCCGGGGGTGAAGCCGTTGGCCAGGGTGCGGATCTCGTCCGGGAACGGGCCGATGCCCTTGTTGCCCAGGATCATGTAGGTGATCGCACGGAACAGCAGCATGCCGGCGAGCGTGACGATGAAGGCCGGGATGCCGAAGTAGGCGACCCAGTAACCCTGCCAGGCACCGATGAGCGCGCCGAAGATCAGCGTGACGATCACCGCGATCGGCCACGCCACGTGCCAGTTGACCATCATGACCGCGCCGAACGCGCCGGTCGCGGCGACGACCGAGCCGACCGAGAGGTCGATGTGGCCGGCGATGATGATCAGCACCATGCCGATCGCGAGCACCAGGATGTACGAGTACTGCACGATGATGTTGCTGAGGTTCTGCGGCGCGAGCAGGTCACCACCGGTCGCCACGGTGAAACCGACCACGAGCAGGGCCAGCGCGATGTAGATACCACTCGACTTGATGTCGAAGTTGACCTTGCGCGTCGCCTTGTTCTGGGCACCGGCCGGGCCCTTGTCCACGGACAGATCGGCATTGGTGGGTGCGACGGTCACGGCGCCACCTCCTGTTCTTCCTTCGTCATGAGAGTCATCAGGCTCTCCTGAGTGGCCTCGGCGCGCGGCACCTCACCGGTGATCCGGCCCGCCGAGAGGGTGTAGATACGGTCGCAGATCCCGAGCAGTTCGGGCAGCTCGGACGAGATGACCAGGACGGCCTTGCCCTCGTCGGCGAGCCGGTTGATGATCGTGTAGATCTCGTACTTCGCGCCCACGTCGATGCCTCGGGTGGGCTCGTCGAGGATCAGCACGTCCGGGTCAGTGAAGATCCACTTCGAGAGTACGACCTTCTGCTGGTTACCGCCGGAGAGCTTGCCCACGACCGCTCCGACGTCCGGCGCCTTGATGTTCATGCTGGCGCGGTACTCGTTGGCGACCTTGAACTCCTCGTTGCCGTCGACCCAGCCGCCCTTGGCGAGCTTGGTCAATCCGGCCGCCGAGATGTTGCGCTTGATGTCCTCGATGAGGTTGAGGCCGTAGCGCTTGCGGTCCTCGGTGGCGTAGGCGATGCCGTGATCGATCGCCTCACGGACCGACCTGACGTGGATCTCCTTGCCGTCCTTGATCAGGCGGCCGGAGATGTTCACCCCGTACGAGCGGCCGAAGACGCTCATCGCCAGCTCGGTGCGGCCGGCGCCCATCAGGCCGGCCAGCCCGACGATCTCGCCGCGGCGCAGCGTCAGGTTCGCCTTGCGGACCAGCGCCCGGTCGGGCTGGGTGGGGCTGTGGACGGTCCAGTCCTCGATCCGCAGGATCTCGTCGCCGATGGTCGGCTCGTGCTCCGGGTACCGGTGCTCGAGGTCGCGACCGACCATGCCCGAGATGATCTTGTCCTCGGTGAGGTTCTCGATGTCGTTGGTCCAGATCGTCCTGCCGTCACGCAGAATGGTGACGCGATCGGAGATTCCCATCACCTCGTTCAGCTTGTGCGAGATGATGACGCAGGTGATGCCCTCGTCACGCAGGCCTCGGAGCAGGTTGAGCAGGTGCGCCGAGTCGTCGTCGTTGAGCGCGGCCGTCGGCTCGTCGAGGATCAGCAGCTTCACGTCCTTGGAGAGCGCCTTCGCGATCTCCACCAGCTGCTGCTTGCCGACGCCGAGCTCGACCACCGGCGTGACAGCCTTCTCCTGCAAGCCGACACGGCGCAGCAGCTCGTCGGCCGCCGCGTTCGTCTCGTTCCAGTTGATCCAGCCGCGCTTGCTTCGCTCGTTGCCGAGGAAGATGTTCTCCGCGATCGAGAGGTTCGAGGCGAGCGCCAACTCCTGGTGGATGATGACGATGCCCTTGTGCTCACTGTCGCGGATGCCGGAGAAGTGCACGGGCTCGCCGTCGAACTCGATCTGGCCCTCGAAGGTGCCCGCGGGGTAGACCCCGGACAGCACCTTCATCAGGGTCGACTTGCCGGCCCCGTTCTCCCCGCAGATGGCGTGGATCTCGCCCCTGCGTACCTCGATGTCGACGTCCTGCAGCGCCTTGACGCCCGGGAACGTCTTGGTGATGCCGCTCATGCGCAGGATCGTGTCGGTCATGAAGACCCTCCTATGGGCCGATGAAGTCCGCGCCCCGCCCGCGACGAGCGGGCGGGGCGCGGATTCAAATCACTTCAGCTGGTCAGCGGTGTAGTAGCCACCGTCGACGATGACCTTCTGGTAGTTGTCCTTGTCGACGACGACCGACTGGAGCAGCTGGGCCGGGACGACCTTCTTGCCGTTGTCGTAGTCGGTGGTGTTGTTCGTCTGCGGGGTCTGGCCCTTCAGGATGGCGTCGGCCATCTCGCCGGTGACCTTGGCCAGCTGACGGGTGTCCTTGTAGATGGTGGAGTACTGCTCACCCTTGATGATCGACTTGACCGAGGCGAGCTCGGCGTCCTGGCCGGTGACGACCGGGTACTTGCCGTCGGTGCCGTAACCGGCCGACTTCAGCGCCGAGAGGATACCGATCGAGATGCCGTCGTACGGCGAGAGCACGCCCTGAACCTTGACCGCGCCCTTGTAGTTGGCGGTCAGGATGTTCTCCATGCGCTTCTGGGCCGTCTCCGGGTCCCAGCGCAGGGTCGCGACCGTCTTGAAGTCGGTCTGCTTGGACTGCACGACCAGCGTGCCGTCCTTGATGTACGGGTCGAGGATGCTCTTGGCGCCGTTGAAGAAGAACGTCGCGTTGTTGTCGTCCGGCGAGCCGGCGAACAGCTCGATGTTGAACGGGCCCTTCGCGTCGCCCTTGCTGCCGTCCGCCTTGAGCACGCCGAGACCGGTCAGCAGCGAGGTGGCCTGCTGCACGCCGACCTTGAAGTTGTCGAACGTGGTGTAGTAGTCCACGTTCGCGTTGTCACGGATCAGGCGGTCGTACGCGATGACCGGGATGTTCGCGGCCTTCGCGTTGTCCAGCTGGGTGGAGAGCGCGGTGCCGTCGATCGACGCGATGATCAGGAGCTTGGCGCCCTTGGTGATCTGCGAGTCGAGCTGCTGGGTCTGCGTCGGGATGTCGTTCTCCGCGTACTGCAGGTCGACCTTGTAGCCCAGACCCTCGAGCTGCGACTTGAGGTTGTCGCCGTCGTGGATCCAGCGCTCCGACGACTTGGTCGGCATGGTGATGCCGATCAGCGCGCCGGCGGCGCTGCCGCTGGACGCCTCCTTGTCCGTGGTCTTCTCCGAAGAGCCACAGGCGGCCATGGTCGTGACCAGCGTGGCGGCGCTCAGGGCCGCCATGAGCCGGGTGTATTTCACGGTGGTTCTCCTCTTTGAGAGCGGTGTTACAGGGGGCGGGCCAGGCGGAAGTACGCCTGGTTCCACCGCACTCGATCGGCGAAGTCGTCGGTCGTGGTGCGGTCATCGATGAGCAGGAGCTCGGTCTGGGCCATCGTCGCGAAGTCCCGGAGGACCTCGGCGCCGATCGCCTGCGTGAGAACGGTGTGGTGAGGTCCCCCCGCGGTGAGCCAGCACTCGGCCGATGTCGACAGCGACGGCGCAGGCTTCCACACCGCACGGGCAACTGGCAAATTGGGCAGCGGCTCGTCCGGCGGGACGACGTCGATCACGTTCGCCACCAGGCGGAACCGGTCACCGAGGTCGGCGAGACCGACGACGACGCCGGGACCGGGCGCGGCGTCGAAAACCAGGCGGACGGGGTCTTCCCGCCCGCCGATACCCAGCGGGTGGATCTCGACGCGGGGCCGGGAGGACGCGATGGTCGGGCAGACCTCCAGCATGTGCGCGCCGAGGATCTTCGGTTCGCCCGGACCGAAGTGGTACGTGTAGTCCTCCATGAACGAGGTGCCGCGGTCGTCGCCGGCCCCCATCGCCTTCACGGTGGCCAGCAGCGCGGAGGTCTTCCAGTCGCCCTCGCCGCCGAAGCCGTAACCGTCGGCCATCAGGCGCTGCACGGCCAGCCCGGGCAGCTGGCGCAGGCCGCCGAGGTCCTCGAAGTTCGTCGTGAAGGCGCCGAAGCCGCCCTCGGTGAGGAACTGGCGCAGGCCGGCCTCGATCCGCGCGCCGTACCGCAGGGAGTCGTGCCGCTCGCCGCCGACGGCCAGCTCGGGGGCCAGCTCGTAGAGCTCCGAGTACTCCCCGATCAGGTCGTCGACGGTCTTCTCGTCGACCGCGTCGACGACGGCGACCAGGTCGTTCACCCCGTAGGTGTTGACCGAGACGCCGAACCGCAGCTCGGCCTCGACCTTGTCGCCCTCGGTGACCGCGACGTCGCGCATGTTGTCACCGAAGCGCGCCAGCCGCAGGGTCCGCAGGCGCTGCAGGCCGGCCGCGGCCTTCGCCCAGCCGTCGATCCGGGCCACCACCGACGGGTCGGACACGTGCCCGGCGACCGTCTTGCGCGGCACGCCCAGCCGCGCCTGGATGAACCCGAACTCGCGGTCGCCGTGCGCGGCCTGGTTGAGGTTCATGAAGTCCATGTCGATGGACTCCCACGGCAGCGACGTGTTGTGCTGCGTGTGCAGGTGCAGCAGCGGCTTGCGCAACGCGTCCAGGCCCGAGATCCACATCTTGGCCGGCGAGAACGTGTGCATCCACGCGATCACACCGATGACGTCGGGGTTCGCGTTCGCGTCGAGCATCACCTGCTTGATCGCGCCCGAGTCGGTCAGCACCGGGCGGGTGACCAGTTCGGCGCCGAGGCCGGCGGCCAGGGTGCGCTGGATCTCAGCGGACTGGTCGGCCACCTGCTGGAGCGTCTCCGGCCCGTACAGGTGCTGGCTGCCGGTCAGAAACCAGATCTGCGGTTTCATCGTGTTTCCTTTGGTGTCGATGGTGGTGCTGTTCAGCGGTCCCGGTCAGGCGTCACTGGTAGTAATCGTGCAGCACCAGACGCTCGGCGAAGAGCCGGTCGTAGATCTTGACCGCTTAAGGATGCCTCGGAGGAACCGCTCAGGCTGACGTGACCCCCGCCGATGGCGGTGGTCAGGCGCGGTCCGACGGACATCCGGGTCTACCTCCACAGAAGGAGCCGGGACGTGGCAGGCGCCACACCCAGCGGGGAGAAACCCAGTGTTATCGCTAACAATTGAGCTGTCAACGGCTCTTGGCAACAACAAAGTAACGGCCGCTTAACCCGGCCCTGGCAGGCTCTCAGGCGGGCGGCGCCACGCTCTCACGCACCACCAAGTGTGCCGGAACGATCACGGTGTCCGCTGCCCCGGGTTCGTCTTTCATCTGGCCCAGCAGCAGGGTCAGGGCGGCCCGGGCCACGTCGCCGAAGCTCTGGCGCACGGTGGTCAGCGGCGGGATGAAGTAAGAGGCCTCCGGCACGTCGTCGAAACCGACCACGCTGACGTCGTGCGGCACCCGGCGCCCGCGCTCGTGCAGCGCCCGCAGCACGCCCAGGGCCAGGTGGTCGTTGGCCGCGAAGATCGCGGTCACCTCGGGCATCCGGGCCAGCATCTGCCCCGCCCGGTACCCCTCGGCGGCCGACCAGTCGGCGCTGAGCAGCGGCGGCACCTCCCGCCCGGCCTCCTGCAGCGTCTGCCGCCAGCCCTGGATGCGCCCGGCCGAGTCGAACCACTCGGTCGGCCCGGAGACGTGCCAGACGGTCTCGTGCCCGGCCTCCAGCAGGTGCCGGACCGCAGCCCGGGCCCCGGCGACCTGATCCACCGTGACCAGCGCACGGCCGGCCGCCGGGTCGCCGTCGATGAAGACCACCGGCACCTCGGCCGGGATCTCGGCGAGTGCCTCGGTGGCCGAGGCGACCTGCGCGATCACCACCAGGCCGGCGACCCGCTGGTCCAGGTGACGGTCGACCACCGCGGAGATCGAGTCGCGGTCGAGCTCGCGGACGCTGCCGACGCTGACCGCGAAGCCGGCATCCGCCGCGGCCTGCTCGAACTCGGTGAGCATCGAGGCCGGGCCGTAGAGCATGCTGTTGCGGGCGACCACGCCGATCAGCTGCGAACGGCCGGTGACCAGCGCGCGAGCCGCCCGGTTGGGCCGGTAACCGAGCTCGGCGATGGCGGCGCGGACGCGGAGCCGGGTCTGCTCCTTGACGTTGGGATGGTCGTTGAGGACGCGGGAGACGGTCTGGTGGGAAACCCCGGCCAGTCGTGCCACGTCCGTCATCGCGGGGGAACGGGATCCCTTGGTCTCCACTTGCGCACCTCGCCAGGTCCGGATCTGATGGAGCGTAGCGGCAGGCCGCGCGTCTCCCACAGGGGAAATGTTATCGATAACAATGCTCGCGCCGCGAGCCCCGCGGCGGGGGTTGCCGCGAGCCCCGTACTCTCGGCAGCGATGGACGCGACACCCACGGTCAGCAGCCACCTCGTGCCCGGCCCGGCGGATGACGAGGGCTTCAGCTCCCTGCGCCGGCCCGCACGGCCGCGCGCCGAACGATACGAGATCGGTCGCTCGTTGCGCGAGAGGTCCCCCCGTTCGGAGATGGCGCAGTGGCGTCCGGGCCCCGCCCGGCTCGACCCGGTGCAGCAGGTCGTCGCGTCGCACGAGGGCCGGATCCCCTGGCTCGTGCCGGTCCGCATCGGCCGGATGATCACCAGCCCGTACGCGTTCCTGCGCGGCACCGCCGGTCTGATGGCCGACGACTTCGCCGCCCTGCCGCACACCGGCATCACTCCGGTGATCTGCGGTGACGCCCATCTGGGCAACTTCGGCTTCTACGCCTCCCCGGAGCGGGAGCTGGTCTTCGACCTCAACGACTTCGACGAGGCGCACCCCGGCCCCTGGGAGTGGGACCTGCGCCGCCTCGTGGTCAGCGTCTACGTGGCCGGCCGGGTCAACGGCTTCCGCGAGAGTGCCTGCGCCGGCGCCGTCCAGCACTGCGTCGCGGAGTACCGGGAGCAGATCGCCCACCTGGCTGCCCGCCCGCTGCTGGCCCGCTCGTTCGACCAGCTCGACGTCGACACGATGCGCAGCGCCGCGAGCCGGGCCAGTTTCCGCGACGAGATCGAGCGGGCGGCCCGGCGGGCGCGGCGGCGCACCAGTGACCGGGCGCTGCCCCGGTTCACCGAGCAGCGCGACGGCACCCGGCGGCTGGTCGAGGAGCCGCCGGTGATCACCCGGCCCCCGGAGGGCGACCGCGAGCTGCTGGACGAGGCGCTGGACGGGTACCTGAACACGCTCAAGCCGCACTGGGCCCGCATCCTCGGTGGATACCGGATCGTCGACGTGGCGCACAAGGTGGTCGGCGTCGGGTCGGTCGGCCTGCGGGCGTACGTGGCGTTGTGCGAGGGCTCGGATCCCGAGGACGTGGTGTTCCTGCAGCTCAAGCAGGCCCGCCGCTCGGTGATCGCGAAACACCAGCACGGCGCGCTGGCCTGGCACCGGCACCAGGGTCAGCGGGTCGTGGAATATCAGCAGGCGCTGCAGACGGTCAGCGACCCGCTGCTGGGCTGGGCGACCGTCGGCGATCACCAGTACTACGTGCGGCAGTTCCGCGACATGAAGGGCGCGATCGTCGTCGAGGACATCAACGCCGGGGCGCTGGCCGACTACGCCGGCATCTGCGGGTACCTGCTGGCCAAGTCGCACGCCCGGACGAGCGGGGCGTCGATGATCGCGGGATACTGCGGCAGCGGCGACAAGCTGGACGACTCGCTGGCCCGGTTCGCCCGGCTCTACGCCGACCAGGTCGAGCAGGACCACGCGGCGCTGGTGGACGCGGTGCGCCGCGGCGAGCTGGCCGCCGAGACCGCCTGAAATCTTTTCACCTATGGATCACGCAACCGGGCGTGTCGATCAGCTCGTCGTGCAGCACCAACCCGACCCGCTCCCGCCACCGGGAGCACCGACCCATGAAAGGCAGGCTGCGTGAGCGGCATCATCCCCCTGGAGTCCGCGGCCCTGCGCACGTTCTGGACCGAGCGGCACCTCTGCACCCTGACCACGCTGCGTGCCGACGGCTCCCCGCACGTGGTCGCGGTCGGCGCCACCCTCGACCCGGAGGCGGGGCTGGCCCGGGTCATCGCGTCGGGCGAGTCGGCGAAGGTCCGGCACGTCCGGCGCGGCCAGCAGCGGGTCGCGATCTGTCAGGTGGACGGGCCGCGGTGGAGCACCGTCGAGGGCCTCGCGGTGATCCGGGACGACCCGGAGTCGGTGGCCGAGGCGGAGCGGATCTACGCCGGCCGTTACCGGACGCCGCGGCCCAACCCGGCACGGGTCGTGATCGAGGTGGCCATCTCCCGCGTACTGGGATCGGCGTCCTTGGCGTCCTCCCCGGTCACCATCGCCTGAGGCCCGCGCTCCCGGGAGCGCCGCCGCACGTACCGGACACCGAGGTAGATCAGGTACAGGGTGACCAGCGGCGCGCCCGGGAACTTCAGCGACCGCACCAGCCCGGAGCCGTCCGGCAGCACCGAGAACGACGCCACGATCGTGATCACCATGACCGCCTTGGTGCGGAACCCGGTCGCCGCCAGCAGCGTCAGCGGCCACAGCGCGTACCAGGGCAGGAAGACCGGGGCCAGCGCGACCGTGGCGACGACCGCGGCCGACGCGCCGACCAGCGCCGCCCTGGCCGGGTCGGTCGTGGAGCGCAGCGCCCGCACCCAGATCGCCACCAGCGCCACGGCCAGCACGGCGTAGGCGATCGCCCGGGTCACCGGGACCGCGTCGAAGTCCGGGTCGAAGAGCTGACCGACGTACGTGACGGTCATCCCGACCGCGGTCGGCATCGAGCTGAACTGGACCAGCTCGCCACTGTCCTGCAGGCCGGCGATCCAGCCGAAGTCCAGGCCACCGGCCACCGTGATCCCGGCCAGCGTCACGGCGGCCGCCCCGACCACGCCGGCCGTCCCGATCACCAGGCCGCGGACGTCGATCGTGCGCGCCTTCGCCCACGCCGCCGCCACGATCAGCACCGCGAACGGCAGCGTGACCAGCGACGTCGCCTTGACCGCCAGCGACGCGCCGAGCAGCGCGCCGCCGCCCAGGATCGCGACCGGGTGCTTCGGGGAGCGGACGATCACGGCCAGCCCGGCGATCATCAGACCGAGCATGGCGGCGTCGTTGTGCGGGCCGCCGATCAGGTGCGCACCGATCAGCGGGCCGGCCAGCGCCAGCCACAGCGCCCGCGCCGGTGGCACCCCGCAGCGCCGGGCCAGCACCGGCAGCCCGGCCGCCATCCCGAGCACACCGGCCAGCGCCACGAGGCGGAACAACACCAGCGGCAGGACCAGCGAGCCGAGCTGCGGCGGCAGCGCGTCGACGATCGCCGGGGCCAGGGGCACGGCCTGACCGGCGGCGAGAATCGCGGCCGCGAGCAGGACGAACAGCGGCCCGTACGGCGTGAGCGTGTCCCGCCAGATCGGCGGCACCGCGCCGACCCATGTACAGGGCAGCGTCTCCGCCGTGGCCGAGTAGGGGCTCAGGCCGTGCGTGTACAACTCGCCCTGGCAGCTGTAGGAGTAGAAGTCCCGGCTGCCGACCGGCGGCAGGAACAGGAACGGCGCCGTCCACAGCGCGATCGTGACCAGCACCCACCGGGGGCTGTGCTCGCGATCACGGCCGGTCCACCACGCGTACCCCATGAGGGCCGTGCCCAGCACCCAGAGTGAGGTGACCGGAAGGTTGTGGTTGCCCTTGGCCGGCAGTGCCCCACCGAACAGGCCCGCGACGAACAGGAGGACGGCACCGCCGAAACCGGCCCAGCGCAGGGCCCGGGAACTCAACACCGGCAGATGGTCGCGGCAGCGGGTGATCAGCAGGCCGAGCCGGGGAGAACGGGAGGCGTCCATCAGGCGATGGGGCGATCCGGTTCGCTCACTGTTCATCCTCGCCCCCGTTCATCCTCGCCCCCGTCAGCCCTGCCGGCCGGATTCGCGCCGGCAATTGCAGGCTGCCATGACAACGTAAAGCGCGACATCCCGCAAGTCGCGCAAAACCATGCGCCCGGGTTCAGGCCGCTTCGGCTTTCAGCCTGTCGATTTCCCGTACGGCGGTGAGCTCCCCGCCCAGCACCTGCGCGTAGTGGCCGAGCAGCTGGTCACCGACCGCCGACCAGCTGCGCCCGCCGATCGCGGCCCGTCCGGCCGCACCCATCCGGCGGCGCAGCAGCGGATCCGCGGCGAGCCGGGCGACCGCGCCGGTGAACCCGTCCGCCTCGTGCGGCGGCACCAGGAAGCCGGTCTGTCCGTCCCGCACCAGGTCACGCGGCCCGCCCTTGGCCGGGGCGACCACCGGCACGCCGCTGGCCATCGCCTCCTGCAGGGTCTGCCCGAACGTCTCGAACGGCCCGGTGTGCGCGAAGACGTCCAGGCTCGCGTAGATCCGGGCGAGCTGGCCGCCGTGCCGCGCCCCGAGGAACGTGGCCCGTGGGAGCGCCTTGCGCAGCTGCGCCTCGGCCGGCCCGTTCCCGACGATCACCAACCGCACGCCCGGCAGCGCCGACACCCCGGCGAGCAGGTCGACCTCCTTCTCCACGGCGAGCCGGCCGACGAATCCGACCAGCACCTCGCCGTCGCGGCAGAGGGCCCGGCGGACCCCGGCACTGCGCCGGCCCGGCTGGAAGCGGACGTCGTCGACCCCGCGGCGCCACAGGTGCACCCGCTCGACGCCGTGCCGTTCCAGGGCCTGGATCGACTCGGTCGACGGCGCGAGGGTGCGGTCGCAGCCGTTGTGCAGGCGGCGGATCCACTGCCAGGACAGTTGCTCGGCGACGCCGAGGTTACGGATCCGGGCGTACGCCGCCACGTCCGTCTGGAAGACCGCCACCGTCGGCAGGTCCAGCGACGCCGCCGCGCTCTGCCCCCACGCGCCCAGGAAGAACGGGCTGGCCAGGTGGACCACGTCGGCCCGGTGCGCCCGGATCGCCGCCCGCAGCGCCGGAACCGGCAGGCCGAGACGGATCTGTGGGTACCCGGGCATGGGGATCGACGGGATCCGCACGACCGGATACGGCAGGGTGAGGGGCATCGGCCCCGGCGCGGGCACCGGCGCGATGACGATCGGTTCGTGGCCGGTGCGGACGAGGTGCTCCGCGGTCCGTACCACTGAATGGGCGACGCCGTTGACGTCCGGCATGAACGACTCTGTGACCAGCGCGATGCGCATGCCCCCAGGGGAAGGCCGGGCCCGGACCGGCGGGCAACGCTCCCGTGACGAACGGTTTAAGCGTGGCTGACATCACTGATGTTCGTCTCTGCGTTGCCCACCCGTGGCGAGGAGGTTCCTGAACGCTCGCGCGCAGCCGCGCCGGTCTCCGGCCCAGCTACCCACAGGCAGCTTTCGCCGGCCGGGAACGCGACCGGCTCCGGGGACCGGCATGCGTCGCGGTCACGGTTGCGCCGGTTCTCCCGGGCGTTGTTCGTCCCTCAGGGCGCCCGGGAGAACCAGCCGGGAGGGCGCGGTGCGCCGGGCGGTGGCCCAAGGGCGGGTTTCTTCGGGTTTGCCGGGAAAATGCTGTGAATCCGGGCGGGGTCACGGCCGCGCCTTTACTTGCGCAACCGCCGATCGTCATGATCCTCCGGTGACGCCCACGCCCGGAACGCTGCGCCTGCTGGCCACTCTGGGTGCCGTGCCGGATCTGCACCCGCGCGTCGGCAACACCTTCCCGCCGGCCGTGACCTGGGAGGACGGGCCCTGCGGGTGGACCGCGGCCACAGCACTCGCGGCCGGCGGCTTCACCGTGGGTGAGCACTTCTGGGGCGGGGCGCTCGCCGACGTACCCGACCTCGAGCCCTGCGTCTTCCAGCGGCTGCTGCGGCCGGCCACGGCGGCGCTGCTCTACCTGCACGCCGGGGAGCCGGACACCGCCGAGGGCGACGCCGCGCTGGCCGCCCGGGTGTTCGGGACGGACCTGCCGGGCGGCGGACACCAGCCCGACGGACCGGCCGACGAACTCGCCGTGCACCTGCTCCTCGGGGAGGCGGAGGGCTGCGACTTCGGCGGGGAGGCGGTCTTCGAGACGATGGGAACGGCGGTCCGGCGTACGTTCGGGAACCGTCACGGCCTGTTCGAGATCGCCCGCCGTGTGGTCATCTGAGACGGTGACCACCTGGAACCTTCTTCGCGCCGTGGCCGAGGCACTGGAGGCGGCCGGCGTGGCCGTCGCCGACTGGCGGGCCGACAACGACGAGGGCTGGATCCCGTTCGACCGCGCCCGCCCGTCGGTCGTCACCTGGGACCACGACCAGGCCGGGCTCGGCTGGTCCCGGACCGGTGGCTGGTACCTGCTGCTGATCACGTCACCGGGACGCCGGGTGTCCCACCCGCTGCCCGTCCCCGCCGGCGCGGAACCGTCCGCCGTGGTCGCCGCGGTCCTGGATTTTCGCCAGACGGAAGTCGCACACAACGGCGTTGACGAGGTGCCGACTCGGGCGCAGGGTCGAGGAAAGGACACCCGCCTGGAGTCGCCTTGACCCTTCTGGACGCCAGTCGCATCGCACTGGTCATCGCCACGCCACCGCTGGTCATCGTCGCGGCCCAGCACGCGCCGCGGTGGTGGCGCGCGCTCGCCGACCGGGTGGCGGAACGACAACCGGCCGAGCCGAGGCCGTACGGGCTGCCGATCGAGCGGCTCGCCGCCGACCTGCGCCGATTGCTGCGCCTGCACGGGGAGTTGACCGCCTCCGCGCGACCGGCGCTCTGCGCGCAGCGGGTGTGGGCGGTCGAGGCGGCGATCGGCGGGCGGGCGATCGAGGCCGCGACGGCGCTCGGGGTGCCGCATCCGCGGCCGGACGGGACGGGGCTGCTCACCCGTACGCAATTGTCGGCACTTCTCACCGCGCTCGCGGCCGCGGGGCTGGTGTTACCGGCCCGCGCCTGCCCCTTCACCACTGACGGCCGGATCTGACGCGCTGCCCTGCCCTGCACCACAGAACCGCGGCGGCATCCGACGCACTGTCCTCGGCCCACAAGAACGGCGGCGGGATTGCTCCCGCCGCCGTCTCTCGTCCCGGCCTGGTGGGCCCTGATCCGCCGAGCGCCCGGAGAGTCGGGGGGCGGTTCCCCGGGCGGGTCGTTCGAGGGCACCGTGCAGCGGCCGCCGATAACTGGGGGGCGACGGCCGCTCGGCCGGGGAGCTCGTGGGCTGATCCCCGCCGCGGACTCCGTCGCCCGCAGCAGGGCGGCCGGTCCGCAGTGGACCTGGCCGCTCACCAACCGTGCCAGGCTCAACCCCCATGATCCGCAAAACGCAAGGGTGTCCTTCGCCACGTTCCGTCACCTGTTCAGGGTCACCCGCAAGTCCTTAGCTCTCCTGAAATGGACCTTAAGTAATGCTTAAATCGACCGGCCCGCCGTAACCGGAAAGCAATCATCCGGGTTGATGGGAACGTGTTCCGGCGCGCCGCACGGGCGCCCGCCGAAATCCCGGCATAGTGACTGCTCACAACATTGAACCGGAAGCGGCCGACGGACGTATCCTTTCTCGACCGAACACACCCGGCGGGCTGCGGCGCCGGGCCGGTCACCGCCCGCGGCGCCTGCGCGGGTCAGGTCAGGGGGATCCGCAGGGCGGTGGCGCACCACGCAAATCCGTGATTAACCTTCCACATCCACCACGTGGCGGCGGGTGAGTCCGGGTGCGCGAGGGGCGGGCGCCGGGGGGCGCGGAGGTGGTCCAGGGTGAGGACGGTGGCACAGATGCGGCGACGGGACGGTGGGAACTCCCCCAGCCGTAACGGAGCCGCGTCATGAGCTTCGAGGACGACGAGTACTGGGACGAGGAGTACAACGAATACTCCTTCATGCCGAAGTACGCCGTGGCTCAGGAACGCCATTTCGAGAAACGCACGACGCCTGATCCGGTCATTCCCACGCGACGCCCCGCGGAGGGTGACGGACCGGCCGCGCGGCGTTCCCGTCGTAACGCGGAGAAACCGGCCGTATCGTTCGACGACAAGCGTCCGAGCTGGCTGGACGACCCGAACTTCGTCCCGATCGACACCTCGGTCGACAACCTGTCCGGGCCCTACTTCGACGACGTCGACTTCAACCGTCCCGAACTCGGGATGGACTTCGACAAGCCGGACTTCCCGATCGTCGACCCGGCCGCCCTGCAGAACCCGGAACGCCAGCGGCGCCGCCAGCAGGCCGACGGGCGCCCGGCCGACCGGTACGGCACCCGCCGCGGCGACCTCGCCGACGACCGGGACCGCGGCCGGGACGAGCGGCGCGACGATTCCCGCGGCCGGCGCCCGGCCGAGCGGCGCGACGAGCGCTGGGACGACGACCGCCGTGACCCGCGCCGCCGTCCCGCCGAGACCGGGCCGGAGCGCCGTCCCATCGACAGCGGTCCCGACCGCCGCCTGATCGACGGTGGCCCCGACCGGCGTCCCGCCGACGCTGGGATGGACCGGCGCTGGGCCGACGACGACCGTCGGCGCGCCGGGGAACGGCGTGGCGCCGGTGCGGCCGAGCACCCGGCCGCGCGGCGCGAGTTCGCCGACCAGGCGTGGCAGGAGGACGACTTCGGGCCGATCCGGCCGCCGGGCGGACGACGGCCGCGGCGCGAGGACGAGGACCCGCGGCGTGGTCCGGCCCGGCGCCCCGAACGCCCGGCCGCGGCCGGGCGGGCGCAGATCCCGGGCGACGACCGGTACGACGGGCGCGCACGCCCGCAGGACGCGGAAACGGCCCGCGGGAACGGCCGTCCGCGCGACGACTTCGACCGCGGCGGCGAGCGAATCCGCGACGACTTCGACCGCGGCAGCGGACGGGTCCGCGACGAGGACCTCGTCCGTGGAAGCGCCCCGGTGCGCGACGAGGACCTCGTCCGTGGAAGCGCCCCGGTGCGCGACGAGGACCTCGTCCGTGGAAGCGCCCCGGTGCGCGACGAGGACCAGGTCCGCGACGGGCGCGCCCGGGACGGCTCCGAGCGGGACGGTTTCGACCGCGACGGCTTCGACCGCGAGGGTTTCGACCGCGACGGCTTCGACCGGAACGGGGCCGTCAGGGACGAGTTCGCGGCGAGCAACGGCCGGGGACGTACCCTCGGCCGGGACGACGAACTGGTCCGTTCCCGCGACGACCGGCCGGGCTGGGACGAAGAACCCGTCGACCTCCAAGCTCGCGAATGGGCCACCGCGCCCGCGAACGCGGACTGGACCGGCGACGACCGCACCCCGGAGGACTGGGCGGCCGACGACCGTTCCCGGCCCCGGGACGAGCGCGACGACCGCGACGACCGCGACGAGCGTCCGGTCGTGCTCGACGGCGAGTACTACGAGACGCCGGACGAGACGGCCGCGACCGCATCGACCGGCGCCGACGGCAAGCCGCGCGTGCTCCGGCGCGCCGATCCGCCCGTACAGCCGAAGGTGGTGAGCCGGGCCACGCCGCCGCCCGCGCCTCGCGTCCTCAAGAGCGAGCCGCCGGTGGCGCCGCGGGTTGTCGCCGCGCCGCAGCCGACCGCTCCGGCCCGGGTGATCGGCCCGGCCGGGCCGCAGATCCCGGCCGCCGCCGCTTCGGCTTCCGCTCCGCGGCCCGGCGCCGGGCCGGAGGGAGCCGAGGTTTCCCCCGATTCGCGTACGCCCATGGCGCCCCCCGAACCGGGCCGCCCGCCGGCCCCGGCCACGTCCGGCGCCCCCTCGGTGGACACCGGCCACCCCGCGCCGGCCACCCCGCAGGCGCCCGCCGCCACGCAGGCGCCCGCCGCCACGCAGGCGCCCGCCGCCACGCAGAACCCGGGCATTCCGCAGACGACCGGTTACGCCCAGCCGCCCGCTGCCCCGGCCGCCGGCTACCCACAGCCACCCGCCGCCCCGGCCGCCGGCTACCCACAGCCACCCGCCGCCCCGGCCGCCGGCTACCCACAGCCACCCGCCGCCCCGGCCGCCGGTTTCCCCCCGTCTCCGCCGGCCCCCGGCTTCGTACAGGGCTCCGGTGCTCAGCCGGGACCCGCAGCCTCCCGGGCAGGCGTCGTTCCGCAGTCCGGTGGCGCCGGGCAGGCGCCCGGTCCTGATCGTCCGGGTGCCGAGCCTGCGCAGGCCACGAACCCGCAGCCGGGCGACCCGCAGGCCGCCGGCGGCAACCCGTGGCAGGCCGGGCCGCCGCCGAACGTCCCGCAGCAGCGCGGCGGACGCAGTCCCCGCACGGCGCACGTCTTCCTCGCCGACGGCGACGGTCCGTGGGCGATCGTTCCGGACGACGCTCCGCCGATGCCGCCGCACGCCACCGGCCGCCCCGGCGTCCCGGTCCGCGGCCCGCTCCCAGCCGACGGCCGCGGGGTTGTTCCGGCGGATGCACGCGGACCGATCCCCGCCGACGGGCGCGGCCCTGTTCCGGTGGATGCTCGCGGACCGGTCCCCGTCGACGGGCGCGGAACCGTCCCGGCCGACCGACGTGGGCCGATCCCCGCCGACGGCCGTGGGCCCGTTCCGGGCGATCGGTCTGCTGTCCCGACCTCCGGGGCCGGTCAGATGCCTGCGCAGCCGGGGGTCCCGGGCGCGGCCCATGCGGGGCAGCCGGTCGGGCCTCCGCCGGGTCTCGTCACGCCGCAACCGGTCGGGCCTCGGCCGGTGGTACCTCAGTCGGCTACGCCACCCGGTCGCGTGCCGCCTCAACCGGCCGCGCCGCCGCCCGGGCTGGTCGCGTCCCCGCCGGCCGGGAACGTGCCGCCGGCCGGTACAGCTGGTCAGGGACGGCCGAACTCCCTCGCCGAGCAGCAGGAATCCGCGCCGCGTCGCCTGCAGCCCGGCAACCGGCGACCCGTGTCCCCGGCCGCGCAGTGGGCTCCGGTCGCCGACAACGCACGACCGGTCTCCGCACCGGCTGGGCAGCCGCAGGCACCCGAAGTCGCAAGACCGGTGTCCGCACCCGCCGCGCAGTGGGCGCCGGGCCGGCCGGCAGCACCCGAAGGCACACAGCCGGTCTCGTCTCCCGCTGACCAGTGGGGCCAGGGCCGGCCCCCGGCATCGGACACCACGCGACCCGTCTCGTCGCCCGCCGCGCAGTGGCCGCAGACCCCGGAAACCACACGCCCCGTCTCCTCCCCCGCGGCCCAGTGGCCGCAGACCCCGGAAACCACACGCCCCGTCTCCTCCCCCGCAGCCCAGTGGCCGCAGACACCCGACGCAACGCGGCCGGTATCCGGCCCTGTCGCACCGTGGGGACAGGGCCCGGATGCCGCACGGCCGGTCTCCTCTCCCGCTGCGCAGTGGGGGCAGGGGCAGCCGCCGGCGCCCGAGGCGACGCGACCCGTCTCCTCCCCCGCGGGCTCGTGGGGGCAGGAGGCGGGCCGGCCGGAATCGCTTGCCGGTCAGTGGGATCCCGCGCAGCCCGGGAACGTCCAGGCCGGACCGCAACGCCTCAGCGGGCAGCCGACCGTGCCCATGCGGACACCCGCTGCCCAGCCGCGACCTGCGCCGGTTCAGGACGGGAACGCCGCTCAGCACCAGGCGCTGCCGACGCACGGCCACGGCGAAGCCGCGCGGCACGAGGCGCTGCCGACGCACGGTCACGAGACGACCGGGCAGCACCAGGCGCTGCCGACGCACAGCCACGGGGTGGCGCCTCACACCGCCGGGGCCGACGACGGCTGGACGCCCCGCGCCGGGCATCGCGCCGCCGAGACGACGAACGTGCCGGTGTCGCCAGGAGGTTTCCGGGAGGACGACGGCCCGACCGGAGAGCTGCCGCAGGTAGCGCATCCGGACGACGACGGCTGGGGGCCACGGGCCGGGCATCGGCCGGTCTCTCCTGCTCCGGGGCAGCCGTCGGCCGCGCCGAGTTCGCCCGCGCAGCCCGCGTCGGCGAAGGCCTGGCTGCCTGCCCCGCGTCCGGGCAGCGCGCCGGCTCCCGAGACGAATTCTCCTGCGGCCGGTGGCGGCCGGTCGCAGGACAGCAACCCGGCCGGTGGCGGCCGGTCGCAGGACAGCAACCCGGCCGGTGGCGGCCGGTCGCAGGACAGCAACCCGGCCGATGGCGGCCGGTCGCAGGACAACGGCCCGGCCGTCGGCATCACCGGCCCGGGATCCCCGGCCGGCCCCGCGCCCGTCGGCCCGGCCGGCGCCGGCAGCCACGTAGCTGCCGACCCGGTCAGCGGCAGCGGCCCCGCACCTGCGGGCCCAGCCACCACCGACGGTCCCGCGCAGGTCAGCCCGGCCGGCGCCACCGGTCCCGCGCAGGTCAGCCCGGCCGGCGCCACCGGTCCCGCGCACCTCGGCACGGCTGACAGCAATGGCCCCGCAGGCGGTAGCGCCGCTCCCGCTACGAGCGGAACCACGGTGGCCGGCGCCACCGCCGGGCCGGCTGCGGCGACGGGCGGCAACGCCACCGCGGGTTCTGCCCCGGCAACGGGCGGCAACGGCGGCGCCGGTGCCGCCGCGGCAACGGGTGGGATCGCGGTGCCTGCGCAGCGGCATCCGGTCGACGAGTCGCCGCTGGGCCCGGACGGCGAGCCCGTCCCGTACATGGACCCGGACGGCACGCTGCACAACTTGAAGCCGATCGCTCGCCTCGCGGTGTCCGGTCCTGATCAGGAGCCGCGGCGTTACTCCGACCCGGCGTTCGGCAGTGGCTGGTTCGTCGCGAAGACGCCCGCACCGGAGGAGGCCGAGGTGGCGGGCGCCGGGGACGCCGCGGACGAGCGGGGCAGTGACCGTACTGCGGAGACGAAGAACGACGAGAGGGGCGCCGAGGAGCCCGGGAAGCACCTGCCGCTGTCGGCGGCGGATCTGGACGCGATCCGCTGGCGGTTGGACGGCGGCACCCTGCGGGAGGTCGTCGACGACCGGGATGCCCTGCGTGAGCTGGGTGAACGGCTGGACGGTCCGCTCGCCGACGAGGCCGACAACATCGTCAAGGCGGGGCTGCTGAGTGTCCGGGCGGAGGTGTACCGGCTGCTCGGCGAGCTGGGCATGGCGGCGGCCGCGAGCCGGTTGGCGCTGGCGCACGCCGAGTCGGCGCAGGACGAGCAGTCGATGGTGATTGCCCAGGCCGAGCTGGCGCACGTGTTGCGGCTGCGCGGGGACTGGATGGAGGCCGACAAGCTGTTCCAGCGGGCGGTCGACGCGGATGTCTCCACGGCGGTGCGCAGCGTGGTGCACGAGAACGCCGGGCGGTCCGCTTTTGATCAGGGTCGGCACATGGAGGCGCTGGATCATTTCGCGCGGGCGATCCGGCTGGGCGCGTCGGACGACTCGGATCTGGTGGAGCGGATCGGGGTGTGTCTGGAGGCGGTCTACATCCACGTGCTGCGGGACGGCTGGGGTCCGTATCCGCGGCGGCCGGAGGAGATCCGGGCGCCGTTGAGCGGCCGTAAGGACGAGGACCAGGATCACCAGCCGGAGAAGCAGGGCGACGCGTTCGACGAGACGACCGCCAAGCAGAAGGTGGTCAAGAAGCGAGGCTGACCACCGACGTACGGCCTCGTCCTCCGTCTTTCGCCTGGTAGAGCGCCGCATCCGCAACCCGCTGGAGGTCTTCCGCGGCCGGCTCGCCGCCGTGCACGGCCTGCCGGACGGCCTCGTGCAGGGCCTCGTCGAAGGCACGCCGGTTGGCCGCTCCGGTCAGCGCGTCGGAGCCGGCCTGTTCCTCGAGGACGGCGGTGCCTGCACCACCGGCGCCCGGCGTGCCAGCGTCACGCCGACGCTGGCCAGCGTGACCAGCACGAGCGCGGCCATCTCGACCGGCCCGAGCCGCTGCCCGAGCACGAGCAGACCGGCCAGGGCCGCGCCGGCCGGTTCGAGGCTCATCAGGATGCCGAAGACGCGCGTGGGGATCCGGCGGAGAGCGTGCAGCTCCAGCCCGTACGAGATGACCGACGACAGCAGCGCGACCGCGGTCCCGCCGAGCAGCAGGTGCGGGTGGTCGAGCACGGCAGTCGCCCGGCCCAGCCCGAACGGGGCCACGAGCACCGCACCGATGGCCAGGGACACGGTCAGCCCGCTGGTGCCGGGGATGAGCGCGCCGACCCGGGCGCTGAACACGATGTACCCGGCCCAGCAGAGCCCGGCCGCGAGCGCCAGCAGCAGGCCGCCGATCGGTGCGGTCCCGCCGGAGTGCAGGCCGAGCAGCACGACGCCGGTGCCGGCCAGCGCGGCCCAGAACAGGTCGAGCAGGCGCCGCGTCTGGATCAGGGCGAGCAGCAGCGGGCCGAGGAACTCGACGGTGACGGCGGTGCCGAGCGGGACGTCCTGGATCGCGTAGTAGAAGACCAGGTTCATGCCGGCCATGAAGAGCCCGAGCAGCGCCGCGGCCCGCCAGGCGGCGAGCGACCACGTCCACACCCGGGGCCGGGTGAGCACGCCGAGGATCAGCGCGGCGATGGCGAGCCGCAGGAACGTGACCCCGGCCGCGCCGAGGTCGTCGAAGAGGGTGCGGGCGACCGCGCTGCCGAACTGGACCGAGGCGATCGCGGCCAGGACGAGGATCGGCGCGGGTACCCGTTTCATGTGTTACTCCGTTCGCAGGGCCACCACCGGGTCGAGCCGGCCGGCCCGCTGGGCTGGGACGACGCCGAAGATAATGCCGACCGCGGCCGACACCCCGAAGGCCAGGGCCATGGACCACCAGGTGAGCGCGGCCGGGACCGGGCTGAGCCCGTCCACCAGCAGTGCCGCGGTCGCGCCGAGCAGCATGCCGAGCACTCCCCCGGTCGTGGTCAGGAGCACCGCTTCGAGGAGGAACTGGACGCTGATGTCGCGCGGGCGGGCGCCGACCGCCTTGCGCAGCCCGATCTCCTTGGTCCGTTCACGCACCGAGACCAGCATGATGTTGGAGACGCCGACGCCACCGACGAGCAGGCTGATCCCGGCGATCGCGGCGAGCACCCCGGTCAGTACGCCGAGGATGTCCCCGAGCACCCCGAGGATCTGTTCCTGGGTGACCGCGCTGAAGTCGGTGTCCGGGTGCCGGTCGGTGAGCGTGGCGACGACGTCGCGGCCGAGCTGGTCGATGGTGTCCCGGTCGGGTGCCCGGATCGCGAGGCCGTCGATCCGGTCGGTGCCGAGCAGCCGCTGCGCGGCGGTCACCGGCACGTGCACCTCGTTGTCCCGGTCGACGCCGAGGCTCTGCCCGAGCTGCTCGAACGTGCCGACGACGCGGAACCGGACGCCGCCGATGGTGATCTGCCGGCCGATCGGGTCCTTCTCGCCGAACAGGGTCCGGGCCACGCCGGCGCCGAGCACCGCGACGCGGCGGCCGGTGCTGACGTCGGTGCGGGTCAGGTAGGCGCCGCGGTCGAGCTTGCGGACGAAGACGCTCGGTGTGGTCTCCAGGACGCCCTGCATGCTGGCGAACGTGGCGAGCTTGCCGGCCCGCACGGTCTCCCCCGAGGCGATCGTGACGGCGACCCGCGACCGGTCGCCGACGACCCGGCTCACCGCGTCGGCGTCGTCCAGGGTCATCGGTGAGCTGGTCGGCGCGGCCCCGGCGGTCAACTTTCCGGGTACGACGATCAGCAGGTTGCTGCCGAGCCCTTCGACCTGTCGCTCGATCTGCTGTTTCGTCCCGGTCCCGATGGCGACCAGGGCGACCACGGCGGCGACGCCGATGACCACGCCCAGCATGGTGAGCAGGCTGCGCAGCCGGTTGGCCCGCAGCGCGTCGAGCGCGACCCGCCACGCCTCGGCGACTCTCAAGGCACTATCAACCCGTCTCTCATCACGATCTGCCGCCGGGCCCGCGCCGCCACGTCCCGGTCGTGGGTGACCAGCACCACCGCGACCCCGTCGGCGTTCAGCGACTCCAGCAGCGCGAGGACGGACTGCCCGGTGGCCGAGTCCAGGTTCCCGGTCGGCTCGTCGGCCAGCAGCAGCGACGGGTCGGTGACCAGCGCCCGGGCGATCGCCACCCGCTGCTGCTCCCCGCCGGAGAGCTGGTTCGGCCGGTGGGTGATCCGGTGTGCGAGCCCGACCCGTTCCAGCATGGCGGCCGCGCGGGCGCGGCGCTCCTTGCGTCCGATCCCGCGGTAGACCAGCGGCAGCCCGACGTTGTCCTGCGCGGTGGTCCGGGCCAGCAGGTGGAACGACTGGAAGACGAACCCGATCGTCGTGTTGCGCAGCTCGGCCAGCTCGTTCGGGGTGAGCGCGCCGACGTCCCGGCCGCCGATCAGCAGTGTCCCGCTGGTCGGCCGGTCCAGGCCGCCGAGCAGGTGCATCAGCGTCGACTTGCCGGAGCCGGAGGTGCCGACCACGGCCACGTAGTCGCCCTCCTCGACGGTGAGTGACACCCCGCGCAGCGCCGGCACGGCGAAGCCGTCGAGCTGGTAGGTGCGGGTCACGTCGGTGGCGACGATCGCGGCGGTCGTCACCGGACCTCGTCGCCGGGCCGCACCCGGTCGGTGCCGGCCACGACGATCTGCTGACCGGCGGAAACTCCCGAGATCACCTGTACGCTCTCGTCCCCCTGCACACCGAGCCGCACCGGCACCGCCTGGTAGTGCCCGTCCTGCACCGCCCACACGGTGTCGCGCCCGTCGGCGCTGACCACGGCCGAGGCCGGGACGGTGACCGCGTCGGCGGCCCGCCGGACCTTCAGGCGGATCACCGCGCTCATCCCGGGGCGGGGTGTGGGCGCCGCGCCGCTGCCGTCGGTGAGCGTCCCGGCGCCCAGGTCGAGCCGCACCCGGTACGACACTCCGCCGCGCGCGGACGTCGTCGGGAGGAGGTCCACCGAGCGCACGGTCGCCGGGTAGCTCGCCCCGGTGGCCGCGTCCAGCTCGACGTCGGCCTTCACGCCGGGCTCGACGAGCAGCACGTCGGTCTCGTCGACCTCGCCGGTCAGGCCGAGTTTACCCACGTCCACCACGGTGAGCAGCGGTGTCCCCGGGGTCACGTAGGCGCCCTTGAAGACCGGGGAGTCGACCCCCTCGGCGGAGGACGAGGAGGTCGAGGACCCGGCGCCCGCGGCGCCGGCCAGGGCGGACAAGTCGACGGGCGCGGCGGGCGCCGGGCCGCCGAACTGGACCACACCCGCGACCGGCGCCCTGAGAGTCAGCGCGTCGACGGCCGCGTCGGCCAGGTCGTACGCCTGCTGGGCCTGAAGCCGTTGCGCGGCGGAGAGTGAGGAAACCGCCTGGCCGAGCGAGGAGACCCCGTGCTGAACGGCGCGGACAGCGGCGGCAGCCGCGTCCGAGGCCGCCTGGTACTGCTCGCGGGCCGCGTTCACCTGCTGCTGGAACGCCGCCCGGAGCACCGGATCGGTGATCTTCTCGGCGGCATCAGCTGCTTGGTCGAACGCATCGGCCGCTTTTCTGTCGGTCTTCTTCTGGACTTGCACGACATCAGCGCCGCCTCCGAACGACCGGCCACGGGGGATGGCATCGAGCGCTTTCAACGCCGCATCCCGGCGCTGCCGCAGCTCGGGCGAGTCGATCACCGCGAGCACGTCACCCCGGGAGACCCGATCCCCCGGCTCGACGCGCAGCTCGCCGATGGTCCCGGCGGCCGGCGCGGCCACGGTCGCGGCGGTCCGGGCGGTGACCGACCCGGGCGCCTCCACGATCTCGTCGACGGTCCCGACGGTCGCCGACCCGAGGCGTACGCCGGTGTCGTCGTCATCGCAGGAGGCCGCGGTCAGCAGGAGCAGGACCAGGATGCCGCCGACGATCAGCGCTCCCCGGGAGTGGGTGCGAGACACAGAGGCCACTCTATGTCGGGAAAGCGGAACGGGCCGCCCCGGTGAGGGACGGCCCGTTCCTGCATCGATGGATCAGGTACCGGGACGACGCCCGAAGACCTTCACGGTCGAACCGATCTTGCCGATGCTGTAGTACTTGGCGGCGTCCTGCTGGAGCAGGTTGACGCAGCCGTGCGAACCACGCCACTTGTCGTGGATGTACGTGGTCGTCTGGTGGAACCCACGGCCGCCGATGAAGCGCTGCCAGTAGGGAAGCCAGACGTGGTACGGGTCGGACCACTCCTTGCGGGTCCGCTTGTTGATCTTGAAGGTGCCCGCCGGCGTGCGGTAGTTCTTCATGCCGGTACGGGTGATGGTCGGCTTGACGTAGACCTTGCCGTCCTTCATCACCCACGTCGTCTGGTTGGTCAGATCGACGCAGAAGGTGACACCCTTCTTGCCGGCCTTGCACGCCGCGGTCTTGGTCGCCGCGAGCCGCTTGGCCACGTCGAAGGTGGTGGCGCCGGCCAGCCCCTGCGCCGGCTGGATGCCGAACCGCTTCTGGAACTTCTTGATCGCGGCACAGTCCGCGGCCGACTGCTTGCCGTCGACCGTGACGGTGCCGTAGCCACCGAGCTTCTTCAGGTACGTCTCGACCTGCTTCTGGTACTTGCCGGTCGCACAAGACGCGGCGGCCGCCTTGGTCACCACCGTGGTGGCCACCGGCGCGCTCTTCACCGCTGCACCGGCACTCGCCGGCGTCAAGGCGAACGCGCCGAGACCGCCGCCCACCACGGCGGCCATGACCGCTGTCGCGAGACGTGCGGTAACACGTTTCACTGCCAAATCACATCCTCCCCAGGAGTGTCGTCCGCACATCGAAGCACAACGGCCCCGCGAAAACGATCGAGGGAGGGACCGTGACATGAAACCGGGATGCCGATCGGCATCCCGGTGCCGCGCTTGACGTTCCGGAGAGTTGTGATTCGGTCACCGGCCGGATCGTCCGGCCGTCAGCTCATTTCGTGATCTCGCCGAGGGCGGCCCGTGCGGCCCGCCGGGCGACGGCGACGACGACCTCGTCGCCGGTGCCGGTGGGAGCAGCGGCCTGGACGGCGGCATTGATGCTGAGCACCGCCATACGCAACAGCAGCACGTTCTGCGGTGACGGGTCGGGCAGCAGGGTCGTCAGCTCGTCGACGAAGTCGTTCAGGCCGGCCCCGACCCGGTTCCCGCCGGGTCCGCCGGTCAGGGTGCGGGCGAGGAGCGGATTGGCGCTCATGAACCGGAGGCCCTGCAGCTTCTCGGCGGTGAAGGAGTCCACCCAGCGCAGCACCGCCGTCGCGAGCAGTTCCGGGGTGCGGGGCTGTTCCCGCAACCAGCCCACCAGCCGCTCGGCCTCGGTGCCGCGCTCGTCGAACAGGGACCGGAGGATCGCCTCCTTGCCGTCGAAGTAGTAGTACAGCGACGCCTTGTTGATGCCGAGCTCGTCGGCGATCTGCCGCAGCGACGTCGCCTCGTAGCCCTGTTCGGTGAACAGCCGCAGCGCGGTCCGGCGTACGAGTGCCTTGGTCTCCGCTCCGTCGCGGCGTCCTGCCGTGCGGGTCCGGTGTGGGGTGGCCATACGGGAAGCCTACCTACCGGCCGGTTGACTGCCTACCTACCGTTAGGTAGATTGCTGTCGTCCCGGCTGGGACGCCCGATCCGAGGAGATTCGTGATGAGTGAGTACACCGTGATCCGCGAGTACCCCTACCCCGTCGACGAGGTGTGGCACGTCCTCACCGACCCGGAGCAGGTGGCGCGGTGGACCACCACCGGGCAGGGCGGGCGCCCGGAGGACTTCGCACCCGTGCCGGGCACGAAGTTCCGATTCATGGGCAAGCCGACCATGGGCTGGGCCGGCGTCGTCCACTGCGAGGTGATGTCCGTGGACGCGCCACGTTCGATGCACTACACGTGGAGGGGCGACGAGGACGCGGACGCGGTGACCGACGTGACCTATCTGCTGCAGGAGATCCCCGGCGGCACCCGCTTCACCTGGAGGCACACGGGCTTCACCGGCGCCGGCGGGTTCGCGATGTCGAAGCTGCTCGGCTCGGTCCGCAAGAAGATGCTCACCGAGGGCCTGCCGCCCGTGCTCGCGGCATACCACCGGATTCAGCAGGCATGACCCACGGAGACTAGAGAGGGCTGGCCAGTTCCTGGACCCAGTAGGGTGTCCGCTTGGCGTTGATCGCCAGCCCGATCCCCATCTGGTGCAACTGACAGTTGAGAATGTTCGCCCGGTGCTCCGGGCTGGTCATCCACCCCGCCACCACGTCCCACGGGCTGTCCTGCCCGAGCGCGAGGTTCTCGCGGTAGAGACTCCACCGATACCCGGCCCCGGTGACGCGTTCCCCCGGATCCTGCCCACGGCGAGTGCTGTGCGCGAAGTAGTCGTTGCGGGCCATGTAGGCCGCATGCCGGTTGGCCGCCTCGATCAGCCGCCGGTCGACGGTCACCGCCGAGCACCCGGCCTTCCCCCGGTTGTGGTTGATCAGCGCGAGGACCTGCTGCTGGACCGGCGCGGCGGGGCTGTCGGAGATGCTGGCCGCGGTGACCGCGGTGTGCGACGCGGCGATCGGGTCGGCCACCGCCGGTTCCCGTGCCGCGGCGCGCGTGGCGGCCGTCCCGCCCGCGACCGCGATCAGTCCGAGCACCACCAGTGACTTGCGCATGACGTCGTGGACCCATTCCGTCGCGCGCCCCGCCGGCGATGGGGCGCTCCCGCGGTTGACCAACGTCACAGGCCGCGGGCCGGTCACTTCGCCCCCGGGCCGGCCATTTCGGACCATAAGATCGAAGACCCTTGGTGCGTACGTCGTGAGCAGCGCAAAGGCACGATCACGCCCGAGCACGGGCGTCGCACAATCGCACCGGGATCCGGCAGACTTCCCGCTATCGGGGTAATCCGGTAAGGCGGTCTTGTCAACCGTCCGACCGTGTCAGACCGGGACATCACGTGGCTACGGTTCCCCGGTGCGCAACCGATACCTGGACCTGCTCCGTGCCGCGGCAATCCTCCGGGTGATCGTCTACCACCTCTTCGGCTGGTCCTGGCTGTCGATCGTGATGCCCGCCATGGGCGTCATGTTCGCGCTGGCCGGGTCCCTGACCGCGGCGTCGCTGGAGAAGCGCCCGGCCGCCGGGGTCGTGACGTCCCGGCTGCGCCGGCTGCTGCCACCGCTGTGGCTGCTCGGCCTGCTGGCCGTGCCGGTGATGATCGCCTTCGGCTGGGCTCACGAGGAGGACGGCGAGCACCCGTTCACGTGGTGGAAGCTGGCCTTCTGGATCCTGCCGCTCGGTGACCCGCCCGGCAGTGAGCTCGGCGTCGACTCGTGGGAACCGCTCTGGTACATCCGGGCGTACGTCTGGTTCATCATCGCCTCGCCGGTGCTCTGGTTCCTCTGGAAGAGGATGGGGCCGGCCTGCTGGCTGCTGGTGCTGGCCCCGTTCGTGGCGATCATGATGCTGGACAGGTCGGGCTTCGAGCTGCCGGAGACGGCCGACGTGGTGATGTGGGACTTCGTCACGTACGCCGCGTGCTGGATCACCGGGTTCGCCCACCGCGACGGCCGGCTGCGCCGGTTGGCTCCGGCGACGGTGGTGTTCCTGACCGTGGCGCTGGCCGGCGTGGCCCTCTGGTATCAGCGCGGCCACCAGGGTGAGGACGCCTGGGACCTGAACGACGTGTCGGAGTCCCAGTCGCTCTACTCGCTCGCGTTCGTGCTGCTGTTCCTGCGCTGGCAGCCGAGCATGGCCTGGCTCGGCCGGATGCCCGTGCTGGACCGTGCCGTGACGCTGCTCAACGCCCGCGCCGTCACCGTCTACCTCTGGCACAACCTGGCGATCGCGGCGATCTGGCCGATCCTCACGTTCCTGGCCTTCGACGACCTGGGTGACCTGGAGAAGCCGGTGACGCTGACGATGACGGTCGCGCTGACCGCGGTCGCGGTGGTGCTCTTCGGCTGGGTCGAGGATCTGGCGGCCCGCCGTCGTCCACAGCTCTGGCCGGACACCACTCCCCCGCCCACCCCGCCGAAGGCCGCGGAGCCGCCCCCTCCCCGTAGCGACGGCCCGGTGCCGGCGGGCTGGCCCGAGCTCGGACCGGACGGGCTGCCGCACGCCGGCTGGGCCGAGGTCCGCGACGGCGAGCCGGTCGCCGGGCGTCCCCCGGCCCCGCCCCGGCACAGTGCCACGACCGCGGCCGCGCCGACCGAGAAGATCGAGCTGTCGAAGGGCAGGAAGCGGGACGAGAACTCCCTGATTCCCACCTGGTGGGCCACCAAGGAGTGACCAGACGCCGGCTCCGGTGCGCGGTGGGCGGCCGTCCACCGGAGCCGGCCCCCGGGCCACCGCCCGCCGGGCCGTAAAGGTCTGTCGAAGCGAGCAAAGCTCGCGAAAGCGAAGAGATCCCTCGCTAGCCTGAACCCGTGGGGCAGCAAGAGGCTGGGGTGGACGCGCTGGTCTTCCAGGCCGGGCCGCTCTTCTGTGCGCTCCCGCTGTCCGAGGTCATCGAGACCATGCGCCCGCTGCCGACCCGCCCGCTGGCCGGGACACCGCACTACGTTCTCGGGCTGACCATCCTGCGCGGCGAGGCGTCCCCGGTGATCGACGTGACCCGGCTGCTGACCGGGGTGACCGGCGAGATCGACCGGTACGTCGCGGTGCCGGCCGGACGGGGGCCGGTGGCCTGCGCGACCGGGCCGGTGCTCGGTGTGCAGAACGTGCACGCGACCCCGCCGGAGGGCCCGAGCACCATGTTCACCGGGGCGTCCCGATCGCTGGTGGCCGCGGTCGGCCGGTTCGGCACCGAGCCGCTGCTGGTGCTGCGCAGCATCCGGACCGTGCCGGACGAGGTGTGGGAGGCCGCGGCTCAGGAGACGACCGGCGCGGGGGCGGCGGCGTGAGGACCGAACTGCCCCTGGCGCGGTTCCGGGGGATCCTCGAACGACGGCTCGGGTGGACGACCACGGACGTCGAGGCGGTGCCGATCCTGCCGGTGCTCGCCGAGCGGGCCGCCGCCCGCCGCCTGTCCGAGACCGATTACCTGAACCGGCTGGCCGGGCCGGACTGGCCGGACGAGACGCGGGTGCTCGCCGAGCGGCTGAGCATCACCGAGACCTACTTCTTCCGGCACGGTGACCAGTTCCGCGCGCTGACCCGGCGGGTGCTCCCGGAACGTCTCGAGGCGCGGGCCGGTCAACGGGTGCTGCGGCTGCTCTCGGTGGGCTGTTCCTCCGGCGAGGAGACCTACTCGCTGGCGATCGCGGCGCACCGGGCCCGGCCGGCCCAGGACTGGATCATCTCGGTGCTGGGCGTCGACGCCAATCAGGAGATGCTGCGGCGGGCTCGGCGGGCGCAGTACTCCGAGTGGTCGTTGCGGGAGACTCCCGCCGACGTACGGCAACGGTGGTTCCGCCGTACCGACGCCGGTCTTGCCGTGAGCGACGAGATCGTCGCGTCGGTGCGGTTCGCCGAGCACAACGTCGCGGGCCCGGAGGATCCGGGCATCTGGCAGCCGGGGCGCTACGACGTGATCTTCTGCCGGAACCTGCTGATGTACCTGACCGCAGGGACCGCCGCCACGCTGCTGGGCCGGATCACCGACTCGCTCGCCGAGGGCGGCGCCCTGTTCCTCGGGCACACCGACACGCTGGGCAGCCACCCGGACGGGTACACGGTCGAGCACTTCGGCGACACCGTCTACTACCGGCGGGTGGCACGCACCCCGGCTCCCGCGCCGGATCCCCGCCCGCGGGTCCGGGAGCGGCCGCCGCAGGCCCGCCGCCCGCGGCAGGATCCGCACGCCCGGGCGCTGGAGCTGCTGGGCGAGGAGCGGTTCGCGGCGGCGCTCGACGTGGTGGCCGACGACGACCTGGTGCTGCGCGGGGTCCTGCTGGCCCAGCTCGGCCGGCTCGAGGAGGCCCGTGACCTGGCGCACCGGCTGATCGACGCCGGGATGCCGCACCCGGACGCGCACCAGTTGCTCGGCCTCTGCCTGGAGGTGGAGGACCCGGAGCGGGCGCAGGCGCAGTACCGGCTGGCGGCCTACCTCGATCCGGGGTTCGCGATGCCCCGGCTGCGGACGGGTCTGCTGGCCCGGCGGCGCGGCGACGGGCGGGCGGCGGCCGACGAGCTCGCCGTGGCGCTGGAGTTGCTGCCGCGCGAGACCGAGGAACGGATCACGCTGTTCGGCGGCGGGTTCGGGCGGCTGACGCTGAGTTCGCTGTGCCGCACCGAGCTGGAGGCGGCGATGTCGCGGGACACCCGGCGATGACCGATCGCATCCGGACCCGGGTCGACCGGCTGCGGGCCGATTTCGATCACTCGTTCTCGGTGCCGCTGCGCACCCTGGACGACCACTCGGTGGAGCTGCTCGCGGTCGGGGCGGGCGGGCGCGCGTACGCGATGCGGCTGTCGCAGACCTCGGGCCTCTTCCCGGACCGGCCGGTGACGCCGCTGCCCACCTCGGTGCCGGCACTGCGCGGGCTGGCCGGGTTCGCCAACGTGGTGGTGCCGGTCTACGACCTGGCCGCCCTGCTCGGCCACCCGATCGCCGACGAGCCGCGCTGGCTGGTTCTGGCCGCCGGCACGCCGCCGCTCGCGCTCGCCTTCCATCAGCTCGATCACCACGTACGCGTGCCGGCCGCCGACGTGGTGGACGGTTCCGGGGCCGCCGAGCCCCGCGGCTGCCTGCGCGGCATGGTCCGTCTGCCGGGTGGCGACCGGCCGATCGTCGACGTGCCGGCCATCCGAGCCCTGGCCCACCGGGTCGCCGGGCACGAACACACGGAGGGGACCCCATGATGCAGGGGCACACATTCGGCCGGAAGATGGGCGTCGGCGTCGGCATCACCGGTGTCCTGACGATGCTCTCGGTGATCGTCTCCGTGGTCTGCATGCTGTTCGTGGTGCAGGCCAAGGATCGGGTGATAACCGCCGCGACCCAGGAGCTGACCGGCGCGGAGAACCTGAACCGGCTGATGGAGAGGCGGCTCGCCGACTTCCGCGGCTTCATGCTCTGGCGGACGCAGGAGTTCACCGACGCCCTCGCGCAGGACCGGATCGACTTCCGGAGCCAGCTGAACGATCTCGGGTCGAGCGCCGACGGGACGATCAAGACCCTGATCGCGCGGGTCTCCGAGACCGAGCAGGCGCACGCGGCGATGGTCGACGGGCTGATGGCCCTGCCCGCGAACACCAAGGCCGACCCGGCCACGAGCAGTCAGGCCCTGCAGGCGCGCCAGGCGGTGCAAGCGGCGCTGACCGACCTGATCAACCGGGTCCGGGCCGACGTCCAGGCCGACCAGCGGCACTCGTCCCGGCAGGCGAACCTCGCCATCGCGGTGATCATGGGGCTCGGCCTGCTGACCACCGGCAGCGCGATCATGGTGGCCTGGCGGCTGAGCCGGGACCTGCGGCGGGAGGTCGGCGCCGCGGTCGGGCACATCCAGAGCTCGTCGGCGCAGCTCGAGGCGGCGGCCGCGCAGCAGGTCAACGGCGGCCGGGACCAGGCCAGCGCGATGAACGAGATCACCACGACGATCAACGAGCTGCTGATCACGTCCCGGCAGATCGCGGACAGCGCCCAGCGGGTCTCGAAGATCGCCGAGGAGACCGAGGCCGCCGCCCGCAACGGCGACCACACCATCGACCAGACCCGGGCGTCGATCACCGCGATCCGCACCCAGGTCGACCAGATCGTCCAGCACATGCTGGCCCTGGGCGAGAAGTCGCAGCAGATCGGCACGGTGGTGGACCTGGTCTCGGAGCTGGCCGAGCAGACCAACATCCTGGCCATCAACGCGACCATCGAGGCGAGCGGGGCCGGCGAGTGGGGCCGCCGGTTCGCGGTGGTCGCCGAGGAGATCCGCAAGCTCGCCGACCGCACCGCCGCGTCGGCCAAGGAGATCCGGGCGCTGATCGAGGACGTGCGCGGCGCGGTGAACACCACGGTGATGGCGACCGAGATCGGCGCGAAGGCGGTCGACGCCGGGTCACGCCAGTTCGACGACGCCACCAGCAGCTTCCGGGAGATCGCGCAGCTCGTCGCCACCACCAACGACGCGACCCGGGAGATCGAACTCTCCACCAAGCAGCAGACCACCGCCGTCGAGCAGGTCAACGTCGCGGTCTCGGACACCGCTCGGGTGTCCCGGGACAACGAGACCAGCGCGGTGCAGACCAAGCAGACCGCGGCGCACCTGAGCAACCTCTCCGGCGAGCTGCTGGACATGGTCGGGACCCGGAGCCACTGAGATGGCGGAGAAGCGCGATCCCCTGCGCTACTTCCGGATCGAGGCGCAGGAGCTGGTGGACCAGATCAGCTCCGGGGTTCTCGACCTGGACCAGCGGCCCGGGCCGGAACCGGTCGCGAAGCTGCTGCGGGTCGCGCACACGCTCAAGGGCGCGGCCCGGGTGGTGCGGCAGAAGGAGATCGCCGACCGGGCTCACGAGTTCGAGGAGATCCTGGTCCCGCACCGGGGCGACCCGGCCGGGCTGGCCGCCGGCGAGATGCGCGAGCTGCTGCGGCTCAACGACATGATCAGCGCGCAGGTGGCGCTGCTGTCCCAGCCCTCGCCGGACCCGGCGCGACCGTCGGCGGACCCGGCGCGACCGTCGGCGGAGGCAGCCCCGGAACTGGGCGAGGAGGACCCGATCGCACCGCGGGCCGCCACCGCGGACCTCGACGACCTGCTGGACTCGATCGGCGAGGCGAACGCGCGGATGGCGCCGCTGCGCCAGGGCTGCCACGCTTTGGACCGGCTGCACCGCAGCGCCGAGACGCTCGCCGAGCAGATGCGCGGCGGCCGCACCCCGGTCACCCTGACCCGGGCGTCGGCCCAGCGGCTCGCCGGCGAGCTGGGCACGGCCCAGCGGCGGTTGATCGACGCGGTGGACCGGGTCGAACGCGAGCTCGACGACGTCCGGGCCAAGGCCGAAGGGTTACGCCTGGTGCCGGCCGGCAGCATCTTCACCGCGTTGCGCCGCGCGGTCCGCGACGCCGCCGAGAGCGAGGGCCGGCGGGTCCGGTTCGACACCGCCGGTGCCGACGTGCGGATGGGCTCCCACCTGCTCGGCCCGATCGGCGCCGCGTTCTCGCACGTGGTGCGCAACGCCGTGGTGCACGGGCTGGAGCCGGAGTCCGAGCGGCGGGCCGCCGGCAAGCCGGCCGAGGGCACGGTCACGTTCGCGGTGGAGCGGCGCGGCCGGTTCGCGGCGTTCCGCTGCAGCGACGACGGGCGCGGCTTCGACGTGCCCGCGCTGCGGGCGAAGGCGCAGGCCCGGGGACTGACCGCGACCGCCGAGGCGGACGTCCTGGAGCTGGTGATGCACGGCGGGCTGAGCACGTCGACGACGGTCACCGAGGTCGCCGGGCGGGCGATCGGGATGGACGTGCTGCGTGACACCGCGGCGCAACTGCACGGCGAGGTGTCGATCCGCAGCACGGCCGGCGCCGGCGCGACCGTCGAGCTGGTCGTGCCGCTCGCCCTGCTGAGCATGACCGGGTTGCTGGTCGAGGCGGGCGGGACGGTCGCCTCGGTGCCGCTGGACTCGGTGCGCGCGTGCGTGCGCCTGAGCGCGGACGAGGCGGCGACCGCGGCGGCCACCGGCAAACTCGTCTATCAGGAGACCGCCGCGCCGTTCCGGCCGCTGGTCGAGGCGCTCTACACCGGGCGGCCGGTGCCGGACGCGGCCGGGCCCGGTGCGGCCGTGATGCTGCAGGCCGGCGGCGACACGGTCGCGGTCGGCGTGGACCGGCTGCTCGGCACGCACGCGCTGGTCGCCCGGCCGCTGCCGGACCTGGCCCCGTCGACCCGGGCGATCGGCAGCGTCTCGGTGGACGCCGACGGCAACCCGCGCCTGGTCCTCGACCCGGAGGGGCTGGCCGGCGAGATGTTGCGCGCCGAGGGCGACGGCGGACGGGCCGCGGCCGTCACGGTCGCGGCGCCGCTGCCGATCCTGGTCGTGGACGACTCGCTGACCACGCGCATGCTGGAACGCAGCATCCTGGAGTCGGCCGGTTACGAGGTGGACCTGGCCGCGTCCGGTGAGGAGGGGCTGGACCGGGCCCGGTCGAGACGGTACGGCCTGTTCCTCACCGACATCGACATGCCCGGCATCGACGGCTTCACGTTCGTCGAGCGCACCCGGGCCGATCCGGAGCTGGCCGTCGTCCCGGCGATCCTGGTCAGCTCGCGGTCCAGTGCCGAGGACCGGGAGCGCGGGATGCGGGCCGGGGCCGGCGCGTACGTCGTGAAGGGTGAGTTCGACCAGGAGGAGCTGCTCACCCACATCCGTCGCCTGGTGGTGCGCGCGTGATCCGGGTGCTGGTCGTCGAGGACTCCGCGACCATGCGGTACTACCTGCGCGACGCGCTCACCGAGGACCCGGAGCTGCAGGTGGTGGGTGAGGCGGTGACCGGGGAGCAGGCGGTCGAACTGGCCGGCCGGCTGCGCCCCGACGTGATCACGATGGACATGATGCTGCCCGGGATCAGCGGCCTGCAGGCGACCGAGCACATCATGGCCGAGCACCCGACCCCGATCCTGGTGGTCTCGTCGGCGGACCGGCAGGAGCTGTTCAGCACGTACAACGCGCTCGCGGCGGGCGCGGTCGACGTGATGGAGAAGCCCCGTGGGGACGACTCCGACGTGGACTGGTCACCGCGGTTACGGCGTACCCTCCGGATGGTCTCCCGGATCCGGGTGATCACTCATCCGCGGGCGCGACTCGACGGCCGCGCCCGGACCTCCGCGCCGCCGCCCGTGGCACCGGGGGCCGCGACCCCGCTGGGCACGAACACGATGGCGGTGGTCGCGGTGGGCTCGTCGACCGGCGGGCCGGCCGCGCTCACCACGCTGCTGCGGGAACTGCCGCCGAACTTCCGGACCCCGGTGCTGTGCGTGCAGCACATCGCGGCCAGCGAGCAGTTCGCGGTGGCGTTCTCCGACTGGCTGGCCGGGCAGACCGGGCGCAACGTGCGCTACGCGACCGACGGCCTCCCGGTCCGCTCGATCGGCGGCCAGGTGCTGCTCGCCCCGCCGGACCGGCACCTGTACGTCCGCGACCACGTGCTGCGGCTCTCCGACGGCCCACCCCGGCACTCCTGCCGTCCCTCGGTCGACGTGCTGTTCGAGTCGATCGCCGCCGAGTACGGCAACCTCTCCGCCGGCTGCCTGCTGACCGGCATGGGCCGTGACGGCGCGGCCGGGCTGCTGCAGATGCGCGCCCGGGGCGCGACCACGTTCGCCCAGGACGAGCAGAGCTGCACCGTCTACGGCATGCCGCGCGAGGCGGCGCTGATCGGCGCCGCGATGCACGTGCTGCCGCCGGACCGGATCGCGCAGCGGCTGGGCGAGCTGCATCCGGGGGGCCGGCGATGATCCCGACCGTGCTGATCGTCGACGACAGCCTGACCGTCCGGATGGACCTCAACGACGCGTTCTCCGACGACGGGTTCGCCACCATCCTCTGCGCGACCGGGGCCGAGGCCCGGACGGCGTTCGCCTCGGCCGCCTTCGACGCGGCGATCCTCGACGTGCTGCTGCCCGACGCGGACGGTCTGGAGCTGCTCACCGAGCTGCGCGGGCACGCCGAACACGCCGGCGTGGTGACCATGCTGCTGTCGGTGGAGAGCGAGGTCGCCGACCGGCTGGCCGGGCTGCGGACCGGCGCGGACGAGTACGTGGGCAAGCCGTACGACGCCGGTTACGTGGTCGCCCGGACCCGGCAGTTGCTCGGCGACCGGCACACGGCCCGGCCCGGTGACGGCGCCCCGGTCATCCTGGTGATCGACGACAGCATGACGTTCCGCGAGGAACTGCGCGAGCTGCTGGAACCCGAGGGGTACACGGTGCTGACCGCGTCCGGCGGCGAGGAGGGCCTGCGGATGGCGGCCGACCGCCGGCCGAACGCGGTGATCGTCGACGGCGTGATGCCGGGCATCGACGGGGCCACGGTGATCCGCCGGATCCGGCTCGACCCGGCCCTGCGCGACACCCCGTGCCTGCTGATGACCGCCGCCGACGACTACGCCACCGAGATGCAGATGCTCGACGCCGGCGCCGACGCGTTCGTCCGCAAGCAACAGGACCTCGCGGTGGTGCTGGCGAAGCTGGCCGCGGTGCTGCGCCAGTCGGCCGAGCAGCTGCCGATCGAGGCGATCGGCAGCCTGCACGGGCCGGGCAAGGTCCTCACCGTCAGCCCCGCCCGCGAAACCCTCGACGAGTGGGCCGACGCGCTGCGCACCGAGTCGTACGACATCGTCTCCTGCACCGGTGTCGGCGACGCGTTGGAGCTGCTCGGTGAGCAGCCCGCCGACTGCGTCGTGCTCGGCCTCGACCTTCCCGGCGTCCACGAGGCGTGCCGGCGGATCCGCGAGGTGCCGCAGGTCGGCGAGGTGCCGCTGATCGTGACCGGCGAGGAGAAGGCGATGCTCGACTGCCTGGCCGCCGGCGCCGACGACTACGTGAAGACCAGCGACATCCCCGAGGGCCTGCGCGTGCACGTCCGCGCCCAGATCCGCCGCAAGCAGACCCACGACGAGTCCCGCCGGATCCGTGAGGAGCTGATGCGCCGCGAGCTGGACGCGGCCGCGGAGCGCGCCGCGCGGCAGCTGGCCGAGACCCGGGCCGCGATGGTCGAGGAGCTGGAGTGGCGCAACCGGGAGCTGGAGGCGTTCTCCGGCTCGGTCTCCCACGACCTGCGCGGCCCGCTGCAGGTGATCAGCAGTTTCGCCGAGCACATGCTGGACGAGGCGGACGACGAGACGCTCGGCGAGCAGACCCGGCACCGGATCACCCGGATCCACGCGGCCGCGCTGCGGATGGCCGACCTGGTCGAGTCGCTGCTGATCCTGGCCCAGGCCAGTCGGGGTGAGCTGCGCCGGGCCACGTTCGACCTGACCGAGACGGCCCATCAGGTCTGCGCCGACGTGGCCGCCCGCGACCCGCAGCACAAGGTGGAGTTCCAGGTGCAGGACGGCATGTCCGCCGACGCCGACGAGGGGCTGGTCCGGGTCATCCTGGAGAACCTGATCAACAACGCGGTGAAGTTCACGCGCAAGGTCGAGCAACCCGTGATCACCGTCGGATGCGATCAGAAGAATTATTTCGTACGCGACAACGGCGCCGGCTTCCCGGCCGGTAAAGCGGGCGATTTGTTCCGCCCGTTCGCCCGCCTGCACGACGCCCGCGACTTCCCGGGCACCGGCATCGGCCTGACCACCGTGCATCGCGCGGTCGAGCGGCACGGCGGGGAGATCCGGGCCGAGGGCGAGGAGGGCCGGGGCGCCACGTTCTGGTTCACGCTGCCGGCCGCGGAGACGTTCGGCGGCCCGGAGCGGCGAGGACATCCCCGCCGCTCCGGATGACCGGCGGTCAGCTCACGTAGGCCAGACCGTCGGTGATGACGGCCGGGCGTCCGCTCGTACCGGCGACCACGACCACCACGGTGTGCTTGCCGGCCTTGAACGACTTGCTCCACAGCGCCTGGCGGTACGAGGTGGAACCGGACTTCGTGTCGACGGTCGCGACCTTCTTGCCGTCCAGGTAGATGTCGGCCTTGCCGGTCGTCGTCCCGCGGGAGAAGATCAGCGACGCCGATCGGCCGGTGAAGGCGTACGTCAGCTTGGTGTTCTTCTTCGTCGCCGCGAGCGCCCGCCCACCGAGGTGACCGGTCGCCTTCCGGGTGGCCCACGTGCCGGTCTTCTTGCCGGCGGTCTCGGCCACCAGCGTCGTCCTCGTGGTCACCGCCGCGGTCCGGCCGTTGAGCGAGGCGTCCCGCGCGGTCAGCGAGTACGTGGTGTTCACGCCCGGCTTCACGGTGGTCTTCCAGGCAGTTCCGGTCGGCACCAGGTTCGTCCGGGCCGGCTTGGTCGCGGTCACCGTGTAGAGCTTGACCGCGTCGCTCGCCTTGTACGTCACCGCGATCGGCACCGAGGTCGCGGTGACCGTGCCGGTGCGCGTCACGATCGCCGGCCCGGACAGGCTGGGCGCGGTCACGTCGCCGACCACCTTGTACGCCCCGGTCAGCGCCGTCCCGCCGGCCACGTGGGTGGCCCGCACCCGGATCCAGTGACTGCCCGTGGGCACGGCGATGTTCCCGCTGGTGCGGGCGGTGCCGGGCAGCGTGGCCACGGTCTGCCCGTCGATCTGCACCTCGAACTTGGCGATCTGCGCGGACGGCGTGGAGACGACCCAGTCGAAGGTCACCGCGTTGCGGACGTAGAAGATGCCGCCGACCGACAGCCCACCGGCCAGCGACTTGCCGGCCAGCCCGGTGATCTGCTGCACCGACCGCGCGCGGATGGTGTTCAGCTGGCTGTAGAGGTTGGTGCCGGGGCACTCGGTCAGGTAACCGCCGTTGGTGCCCTTCTCGCCGTCCTTGTGCCCGGAGATCGCCGGGAAGGTGACGGTGGAGCCCTGCTTCCAGTACCGGTTGGCGACGCCCTCGGTCATCGACGCGATGCCGGTCGGGCTGTGGTTGTACGCCCCCAGCCGCGCCGCCGCGACCTGCGCGATCGTGGTCATCGCCGCGTCCGACGGCTTCAGCGTGGTGTAGTCGCCGAGCAGCGCGATCCCGACCGAGCCGGTGTTGAAGCCGACCGTGTGCGCGCCGATCACCGCGTTGGTGACACCACCCTTGCGACCCTCGTAGAGCGTCCCGCACGCGTCGACGAGGAAGTTGTAGCCCATGTCGGACAGGCCCTTGACCTTGACGTCGTTGACCTGGATGCCCCGGACCACGGAGGCCGACTGGGCGCAGGTGTACGCGTTGCCGAAGCCGGTGTGGTGCACCCACACCATCCGGGCGTCGTTCGTGTACTCGATCGCGTACTTGACCAGGCTCTCGTCGGCATTCCAGCCGGCCCGGGACACGTACGCCGGGAGCTGGGCCTTGACCGGGACCGTCGAGGTCGGCACCGGCACCGCGGAGGTCGACTCCGGCGCCGGGCCGGTGCCCGTCGAGGGGGTGCCGGCCGGCGGCGCCGTGGTGGCCGGGGGCTGGGACGTCTCGTCCGGGACCGGTTCGGTGGCCGGCTCGGTCGGCAGGTCGGACACCTGCGGGTCGGGCGACTCGGTGATCTCGTCCCCGGCCGGCTCGGCGCTGTCGGAGACCGACGGCTGCGCCGACGGCGAGACCTCCTCGCCGCCGCCCTGACCGCCCTTGCCGCCCTTGGCGTCGGTGTCGATCAGGTTGATCTTCAACGCGGCCGGGACGGTGCCGCCACCGGCGATCCGGGCGGCCACGCCGTCGGAGAGGCCGGTCCAGATCGCGTCGGTGGCGCCGTGCGTGCGGGCCACCTCGTCCGGCCGGTCGGCGGCCGGCTCGGCCACACCCAGCGTCTCCCAGCCGGACCACGAGCCGGTCTTCACGCTGCGGGTGCGGACCTCGATCGCGCCCTGCGGGGCGACGGCCGGGTCGTTCCAGGAGACGCTGACCATGCTGAACTTGCGGGTGTCGCGCTGCGGCAGCTCCGCTCCCCCGTTCGGGGTGGTCGCCAGGTCGAGGGAGTCGAGCTCCGCGTGCAGCTCCGGCTGCTGCGCCGCCGGGTCCGGCGGGACGGCCGCCACGGTGAGCGCCGCCGCTGCTTGTCCGCCCTGGTCAGAGGGCCAGAGAAGCGCAGTGACGCCCCCCGCCGCGGCGAGCACGGCCACCGCCGTGCCCGCCACTGCCGACTTCCGCCGATTCATTCGGTCTCCCCCGCGCGATCTTTCGATTAGCGGCGGAAGGGTACCGGAAATCCCGGTCTAATCGGTACCGAGGGCGGTTACCGGACTGACCCGGGCCGCCCGGCGGGCCGGGAGCACCCCGGCGAGCGCGGTCAGCGCCACCAGGGCCAGGAACGCCACCACGAGCTGCCAGCCCGGCACCGCCAGCGGGGCGTTCACGCCGATCGCCTGCACGGCCAGCCAGGCGTACGGCACCCCGAGCACCAGCCCGAGCACCGCGCCGATCACGCCGTACAGGGCCGACTCGGCGGTGAGCATCGCCCGCAGACTGCCCCGCGACATCCCGATCGCCCGCAGCAGCCCGGACTCGCGGACCCGCTCGACCACCGACAGCGCGGTGGTCGCGCCCACCCCGACGACGGCGATCAGGACGGTCAGGCCGATCAGGCCGAGACCGATCGCGAGCAGCGTGTTCAGGTCGGAGTTGAGTTCGTCGCGCTGGTCGGCGAGCACGTCGACGGTGTAGTCGGTGCTGTTGCCGCCGGCCGCGCGCATCGCCCGCAGCGCCTCGGTGCGCCCGTCCGCGCCGTCGGCCGACGCGTCGGCGAGCAGGCCCGACGCCTGCGGCCCGGCGCCGAGCGCGGTCAGGTCGCCCGGGGTCACCAGCATCTCGGTGTGCAGCGGCGCGCTGTCGCCGAGCACCGCCACCACCGTCAGCGAGACGGACTTCTTCCCGTTCCGGACCTGCACGGTGTCGCCCACCCCGGCGCCGTTGATCTCCGACAGCATCCGGCTGATCACCGCGGCTCCGGGCCGCAGGTCGTCCACCGCACCGGTACGCACGTCGAGGTCCCGCAGCCGCGGCAGCGCGTTCACGTCCAGATCGGTGACCGCCAGGTGGTCGTACTGCGCGACCTGCGCCTCGGTCAGCCGCCGGTACGCCGTCACCCGCGTCAGTTCCCTGCTGCCCTTGGCCGTGGTGACGAACGTGTCCGGCAGCGTGCTGCCCTCGGAGCCGGTCATCTCGAAGTCGGCCGGGGCGCTCGCGGCCAGTTCCCGCTCGCCGAGCGCCTGGATCGACGCCGCCCCGACCAGCACCCCGGCGACCAGGGTCACGCCGAGCGCGACCACCACCGACACCGCCGCGGCCCGCCGTGCACTGCCGCCCACCCCGCCGACCGCGAGCCGGCCGACCGGTCCGATCCGCCGCAGCGGCCAGCCGGCCACCGCCAGGACCGGCCGGACCAGCACCGGGCCGAGCGCGATCAGCGCGACGAAGGCCAGCGCGCCGGAGGCGACCACGGTCAGGACCATGGTGCCGGCGTCGTAGTTCTCCTCGTCCGGGCCGGGCAGCGACGACACCACGTAGGCGACCAGGGCCAGCGCTGCGGCCAGCGGCAGCAGCCCGGCGATCCAGCGCAGCACCCCGATGCCGGTGCGCGCACCGGTGCCGGCCGCGGTCCGCAGCGCCTCCAGCGGCGCCACCCGGGACGCGGAGACCGCCGGGGCGAGCACCGCCACCACCGAGATCACGATCGCCAGCAGCACCGTGCCGAGCGCCCACAGCAGCGGGAACCCGGGGCTCTTCACCCCCATCCCGAACCCGCGCAGCGCGGCCGGCACGAGGTATCCGGCGGCTTGCGCGGCGGCGACCCCGACCAGGCCGGTGACCAGGCCGGTCAGCGCGCCCTCGGCGGCCAGCGCCCGGAACGTCGCACCCCGGCCGGCACCGACCGCCCGCAGCAGCGCGAGCTGCCGCATCCGCTGGGCGAAGACGATCCGGAACGTGCTCGCGGCGATCAGGCCGGCCGCCGCGACCGCGATCCCGACGAACGCGCCGACCACGGCGAAGATCTGATCGATATCGGACGAGGCGGCGCGCGCCTCCTGCAGCCGCACGTCGGCCCCCGTGGCCACGGCCGGTCGTTCGTCCTGCTTCACACCGGCGAACAGCGCGGTGATCCGGTCGGCGATCGGGCCGGCGTCGGTCCCGGCGGCCACGTCGATGTCGACCTGCTGGATGTAGTGCTCGCCGGTCAGGCCGAGCACGGTGGCGACCGGGGCGAACCCGTCGTAGCCGAAGTCCTGCGGCGGGTCGACCACGCCCACGATCTTGAGCGGCACCTTCTTGCCGGTCCCGGGATCGATCGTGGTGGTCGAGCCGACCGTCAGACCGAGCAGCTTCACCGTCCGCGGGGAGACCGCGATCTCGTCGGCCGCGCTCGGATAACGCCCCTCGGTGACCTTGACCAGCGCCAGCGGGCCGCTGCCGGGGTCCGCGGTGATGTTCAGGTACTGCCCGCCGAGCTGCACGCCGATCTCGAGCCGGGCCGCGGTCCGGGAGACGCCCGGTACCGCGGTGATCGCCGCGAGCTGCTTGTCGTCGACGGTGCCGTTGCGGACGATCAGGTCGGCCGCCTCCGGTGTGCCGCTGAGCCCGGCCAGGACGCTGCGCTGGGTGACCTGGTCGGCCAGCACGGTCGCGTAGACCACGAACGAGGCGACCAGCACGGCCAGCCCGGTGAGCAGCAGTCGCGCGGGACGACGGGCGACGCCCGCCAACTGCGTACGCAGAATGGTGTTCATCGGGCCGCCGCCAGGGACTGCAGAGCGTGGGTGACCGAGGCGATGTCCGGGTTGTGCAGCTCCCCGGCGAGCCGGCCGTCGGCGAGCAGCACGACCCGGTCGGCGTAGGCGGCCGCGCCCGCGTCGTGCGTGACCATCACGATCGTCTGGCCCAGGTTGCGAGCCGAGTCGCGGAGCAGGGTGAGCACCTCGGCGCCGGAGCGGGAGTCCAGGTTGCCGGTCGGCTCGTCGGCGAAGAGCACCTCCGGGCGGGAGACCAGCGCGCGGGCCAGCGCGACCCGCTGCTGCTGGCCGCCGGAGAGCTCGCTGGGCAGGTGCCCGAGGCGGCCGGCCAGCCCGAGCGTGGTGACCAGCCGGTCCAGCAGCTCGGTGTCGGGCTTCTTGCCGCCCAGGTCCAGCGGCAGCGTGATGTTGCGCACGGCGGTCAGCTGCGGCAGCAGGTTGAACGACTGGAAGACGAAGCCGATCCGCTCCCGCCGCACCTTCGTCAGCACCTTGTCGGACTGCTTGGTCAGGTCGCTGCCGCCGAGCAGCACCTGCCCCGAGGTGGCCGTGTCGAGCCCGGCCAGGCAGTGCATGAGGGTGGACTTGCCGGACCCGGACGGGCCCATGATCGCAGTGAACCGGCCGCGCTCGAAGCCGACCGTGACCCCGTCGAGGGCACGTACCGCGGTGTCGCCCGAGCCGTACACCTTCACCAGGTCGACGGCCGCGACCGCCGCGAGGGCGTCGTGGCCGGCCTGTGGGGACTGGGTCTGCATCAAAAGCTCCAAGGAAGCGGGGAACCGGACGACGAAATCCTGATCGATCACCCCGGCCGCCACATCGGCTCACAGGCAGGCTTCAGGTTCCGGCGTCTCTAACTTTCGGCCGATGGAGATCGGTCCGCGGCCGCCTACGCTGGGTCACGATGAACCGCATTCTGTTCGGGTTGCTGCAGGTCGCCGGGCTGGGCGCGATGGCCTTGCTCGGCTTGGTCGACGTGAGCGCCGGGATGACCGCGAGCCCCGCGTTCGGCATCCAGGTCGTGCTCGCGATGGCGGTCGCCGCGGTCTGCCTGTTCCAGTACAAGCCGCGCTCGACGGTGCTGCCGCTGGCCGCCATCGGGGTGTCCGGCCTGTCGCTGCTGGTCAGCGCGGGGCTGGCGGTGACCGAGCCGTACGGCGAGCTGTGGGGCATCGCCGAGTCGGCCGCCCTGCTGCTCCTACTCCTGCTGGTGGCCCGCAACGCCCGGCCCGACTGGGCCGTGCTGGCCCTGGTCACCGCCGGCGCCGCGGTCAGCGTGATGCCGCTACGCGCCGGGCACAGCACCATCTACGGCACGTTCTGCCTGGTCCAGGCGCTGGCCGCGGCCGGCGCGATCGGGCTCGGCGTGACCCTGCGGATGACCGCGGCCAACCGGCAGCGCGCGCTCGACTCGGTCCGCGCCGAGCAGCGCGCCGAGTTCGCCCGCGACCTGCACGACTTCATCGCCCACCACGTCACCGGCATCGTCGTGCAGGCGCAGGGCGCCCGGTTCGTCGCCGAGCAGGACCCGAAACGCGTGCTGCTCGCCCTGGAGCAGATCGAGCAGGCCGGCTCCGAGACGATGGCGTCGATGCGCCGGATGGTCGGCGTCCTGCGCGACCCCGAGTCGAGCCCGGACGCGCCGCTCGCCCCGGTCTCCGGCGTGCCCGAGCTCGGCGCGCTGGCCGAGCAGTTCACCGCCGCCGGTGGCCCGCCGGCCCGGCTGCACCTGGAAGGCGACCCGCACGGGCTGCCGGTCGAGGTCTCCACCTCGGCGTTCCGCGTGGTCATGGAGGCGCTGACCAACGCCCGCCAGCACGCGCCGCAGGCCTCCGCCGTCGACATCTGGGTCCGCCGCGCCCAGGATCAGCTGCTCATCCGGGTCGCCAACGACGGTCCCGCACCACGCCCGTCACTGGACCGGCCGGGGTACGGTCTGGTCGGCCTGACCGAACGGGTCCGCGCCGCCGGCGGCCGGATCACCTCCGGGCCGGGGGTCGACGGCGGCTGGGTCGTCGACGCGGTCTTCCCTCTCTAACAGGAGTCACCCACAGTGATACGCGTGCTCGTCGCCGACGATCAGGCCATGGTCCGCACCGGTTTCGGCATGATCATCGGCGCGCAGCCGGACATGGAGGTCGTCGGCGAGGCCGCGGACGGTGTCGACGCCGTCGAAGCCGCCCGCCGCCTGCGCCCCGACGTGGCGCTGCTCGACATCCGCATGCCGAGGATGGACGGCCTCCAGGCCCTGCGCCTGCTCGCCGGCCCCGGTGTCACCGACCCGGTGAAGGTCGTCGTCGTCACCACGTTCGACCTGGACGAATACGTGCACCAGGCGCTCCGCAACGGCGCCGCCGGCTTCCTGCTGAAGGACTCCGGCCCGGCGCTGCTGATCGAGGCGGTTCGCGCGGCGTACTCCGGCGACGCCCTGATCAGCCCGTCCATCACCGTCCGCCTGCTGGAACACTTGTCCCAGCCCGCGCCCCGCGGCGACGACGGCGGCCTCTCCCCACGCGAACTCGAGGTGGTGCGGCTGATCGCTCGCGGTCGCACCAACGCGGAGATCGCCGCCGAACTGTTCATCTCGGTCGGCACGGTCAAGACCCACCTCGGCAGCGTCCAATCCAAGATCAGCCTCCGCAACCGTGTCGAAGTCGCCGCTTGGGCCTGGGAACACCGCCTCGTCAGCTAGCCACCTCCGCGCTCCGTGGCATGGCCCTGCCGCGCTGCGCCGCCGCCCGATCGCCGCTGATCCGTCCCGGCCGAATCGAGATCACCTTCTTCAGGTCCCCGCTCCGCTGTGGTCCGGGTCGTCGCCCCCGCGGGGCCCTGACGGCGGGCCGCAGGCGACGGGCGGGCGGGTCAGGCGGCGTTGACCAGGGCCGGGGTCCGGGCGGGGCGCGTGGAGAGCCAGCAGCCGGCGACGATCAGGAGGAAGCCGGCGACCGTGCCGGCCCCGAGCGGCTCGTGCAGCAGGGTCACGCCGAGGAGCGCCGCGACGACCGGGTTCACATACGTGACCAGGCCCGCCTTGTTCGACCCGGCCAGCGCGATCAGCCGGTAGAACGCCAGCAGAGCCAGCGCCGTGCAGAGCAGGCCGAGCCCGGCGAGCGCGAGCCACGAGTCCGCGCCGACCGCCCCGGGCGACGGCAGCCGGAACAGCGCGAACGGCAGCAGCACCACCGAGCTGATACTGGTCGTGGCCGCGGTCAGCGCGTCCGGCGGCACCGCGGACAGGCGCTGCTGCACCAGCTTCGTCGCATAGGCGTAGCTGAGCGCCGCGAGCAACACCATCCCGGCGCCGATCAGCCCCCACCGGTCGCCGGAGACGTCCAGCCCGACCAGGACGACCACACCGAGGAACCCGGTGACCAGGCCGGCGACCCGGATGCCGGTGATCGGCTCGGTGTTCGCCATCAGCAGCGCGATCACGACCGGCTCGATCGCGATCAGGATGCCGGTCAGCGACGAACTGATGTGCGTCTCCCCGTACGTGATCAGCAGGAACGGCCCGACGATGTGCACCGCCGCGAGCCCGGCGACGACCCCGAGCCGTCCCCGCAACGCGCCGAGACTGCCCCGGAGCAGCGCGATGGGCACGAGCGTGGCCGCGCCGATCGCGCACCGCCCGGCGACGACGAGCACGGGCGAGAGGTCGTCGATGGCGATCTTGATCAGGAAGTACGGGACACCCCACAGCACGGACACGAGCACGAACAGGAGCCAGGCACGACGATTCACGACGACAAGCCTTCTCCCGTACGGTAGTTAGCGGTAGTACCGACTTGGTGAAGACGTACTAAGGAAATCTGATGATCGACTCACGGCGGTTGCAGATGCTCGCCCAGGTCGCCCGGCATGGAAGTTTCAACCGGGCGGCGGCTGAGCTGCGGCTGACCCCGTCCGCGGTCAGTCAGCAGATCAGCGCTCTGGAACGGAGTCTCGGCACGCCCGTGGTCCGCCGCAGCACCCGCGGGGTCGAGCTGACCGAGGCCGGGCTGGTCCTGATCGACGCCGCCGAGGCGATCAGCGCCGAGCTGCTCACCGCCCAGCGCGAGATCGACCGCCTGGCCACGGCCCGCACCGGGAAGCTGAGCGTGGCCACGTTCACCAGTGGCGGCCAGCGGCTCCTGCCGGCCGCGCTGACCGGGTTCACCGCGGCGCACCCGGGTGTCGAGCTGACCGTGATCGAGAGCGAGCCGGAGGAGAGCCTGCCACTGGTCCGTTCGGGCGCCGCCGAGCTGGCGTTGGCGTACCATTTCACCGGCCCGCCCCCGGTCACCGACGGTGACCGTTCCGGCCTGACATGGACGCCGATCCTCGACGATCCGATGTATGTCGTGATGCCCGCCGACCATCGCCTCGCCGGTTCGCCGTCGCTGGGCATCGCGGATCTCGGCGGCGAGCGCTGGGTGCACGGCTGCGTCGGCCAGAGCGACATGCTCGACCACTACGCGGCGCTGGCCGGCGTCGAGCTGCGCGTCGCCTGCCGCGGGACGGACTACCAGTTCGCCCAGTCCCTGGTCCGCGCCGGGGTCGGCATCAGCTCGATCCCGGAGGTCGCGCTGACCACCGACCCGACCGGCCTGGTCGCCGTCCCGATGCGCCCGCCCGGCCCGTGCCGCCACATCGGCGTCGCCACCCCGAAACGCCGCCCGTCGACGCTGGCCCTGGCCCTCGTGCGCACCTTGCGGGAAGCCGTGACCCAGCTTCCCCCGAACCCGCTGACCCGCCGCTGACCGGCCCGCCACGCGAGGTCCGCCGGTGGTCCCGGTCGCGAGGCGGCGCCAGGCCCCGGCCGGTTCTCACGGTGGTTGTCCGGGCCTCGTCACCGGGAGAACCAGCCGCAGGAGCGGGCCGCGCCGCCGGCGTGACCAGCGGCCGAGCCCGCGACGTACGGGAAAATCGGTTTTCAGAGGCTTATCCAGTAACGTTTGATCTTTCCGATCTCGGTGTCCCGGACGTCCTCCAGAACGCCGCCGGCCTTCTCGATCGTGCGCGCCGACCCCGCGTTGTCGACGTCGCAGGTGACCAGCACCCGGCCGAGTCCACGTCGCCGCGCCTCGCCGAGCATCTCACCCAGAGCGAACGACGCGAGCCCCCGCCGCCGCGCCGACGGCCGCACCCCGTAGCCGATGTGCCCGCCGGCCCGCAGCAGGAAGTCGTTGAGCTCGTGCCGCAGCGCGATCGCCCCCAGGTATCGATCACCTTCGACGATCCACCGGAACGTGCAGTGCACCCAGCCGTCGGGCACCGGGTTCGCGTGGTCCTCGGCGGCGAGCAGCCCGTCCACCCAGGCGGCGAACCCGTCGGGGCTGTCCAGTTCGACCCCGGGGCGCAGCCCGGCACCGTCCTGGTGGACGTCTTTACCCATTCGTCGCGCGACTCCAGCCAGCTCTCCCGGAGCCGCGCGGTCGGGCGGATCAACTCAGGCATGCCGCCGACCTTATCCACCGGCGGCCAGCCGGAGCAGCCGCTGGATCTGGGCCTGACGGGTTTCGATCATCTTCGTGGCGAGGCTTCGCGCCGGCGGGCAGGCGCCGGAGCCGGACTCCGTCCGCAGGATCTCCATGCCGTTGTGGAGATTCCGGGCAAAAGGCTTATCAGCGTACGGTCGAAGTCCGCCCCCGGCGTGGCGGCAAGCTCCGCGAGGAGCACCGTCGCGGCCGCCGCGACCAGGGACGCGAACGCACATCGGACCGGAGCGGCCCGGCGAGCCGAGCCGCTCCGCTTCAGCAGGAAGAACCTGACTACAGCGCGGTCCACAGAGCCGGCACGTTCGGCGGCTCCCACCCGGCGAGCGCCGTGTGCGGCTGCCGGCACTGGTAGGACTTCCCGGCGTAGGTCACGACGTCCCCGACCCGGTAGGTGGTCCCCGCCGCCCACGTGGTCGCCCCGGACGTCGGTCCCGGCGTGGTCGGCGTGACCGTCGGCGTCGGCGAGGCCGGCACCGTCGGCGTGGGCGTCGGGGTGGGTGTCGACCCGCCGCCGATGTTCAGGTCCACGCAGGAGTAGAACGCGTTGACCGTGTCCGCGATGTTCCACCGGGCGAGCACGGTCTGCCGCCCGGTGAACCCTTTCATGTTGACGGTGTGCGACTTGGTCGCCCCCGGCTGCGCCCCGCCGTCGTTGAACGATGCCAGCAGCGTGTTACCGATGAAGTATTCCCAGGTCGCGGTCGAGTGCCGCGCCGTGATCACCCAGTTGAAGGTGACCGTCTGACCGACGCCGGCCGCCGGCCAGCTCTTGCTGTTGTCGTTGAGCACAGTGAAACGGCTGCCGCCACCGTTGCACTGCGTGGACCCCTTCGGGGCTTCGACGCTCTGCGGTTCGTAGACGATGTCGCCGCAGTTCGCGACCGCGCCGCCGGCACAGTTCGCCTGGCGGCTGGGCGGGGACGAGATGTAGCCGTGCGCGAACGCCGGACTGGCCGCCACGAACAGCGACCCGAGGACCGCCGCGACGGTCAGCGCGGGCAGGGTGAAACGACGTCTCATCAGGGACTCCTTGCTGAGAACGAGGGGACGACGTGTTCATCAACGTAAATGAAATCGTCTTAACAGTAAACAGTGTTAAGGATTCTTTGGGGCAAGTCCCGAACCAGGTCAAAACCCGCTTTCCCGGTACGCCGTGAACCCGCCCGCCACCGCGGCAGCGCGCACCACCGTCGCCGCTCCACACACCCGTCACCAGCGGCGGCGCGCCGGCGCATCGCCGTCTCCGCCTCCCGCCCTCACACGCTCGCTCTCACCACCTCACACGTCCCGCCGCCGGAACGTCGAGAACGCCGCGACCAGCAGCACGGCGGTGGCCCCGGCCAGAAGGCCGAACCCCGGCCACGGGTCGAGCATCGCCGGGTCCGGGACCGTCGCCAGGATCCGCAGCCCGGCCGCCGTCGGCCAGTAACCGATGACGAACCGGGCCAGCGCCTCCGGCATCGCGTTGGCGAACACCGGAACCAGCAGCCCACCGACGATCACGCTGGTCACCGCGGCCGCGGTGGAACGCGTCAGCACCCCCACGGCCAGGCCGATCAGGGACGCCGCGGCCAGGTACAACCCGGTGCCGGCCACCGCCCGCAACGCCCCCGGGTCGCCGAGCGAGGCGTCCGGAACGCCCTGGCCGCGGATCGCCGCCTGCCCCGCGACGAACGCCACCAGCCCCGCCACGAATCCGGTGACCAGCATGGACCCGGTGACGAGCAGCGCTTTCGCGGCCAGCATGCGGGCGCGGCGCGGGGTCGCGGCCAGGCTGATCCGCAGCGACTCGGTGGTGAACGCCAGCACCCCGAACACCGCGGCGGCGATCTGCGCGACGATCACCCCGCTCAGCGAGGCCCGGATCGGGTCCCACGCCTGCGTACCGTCCCACTGCCGCGCCTGAGCCGTCGCGATCATCGCCCCGAACAGCGCGTTGACCGCCGGCAGCACGATCAGGCACCACACCGGCGACCGCAACGACCGCAGTTTGATCCACTCCGACCGGATCATCGCCGCCCCCCGTACTCGATCGCGTCCGCGGTGGCCGACATGAACACGTCCTCCAGCGACCCGCGTCGCGGGCTCAGCTCGGTGATCACCACTCGCCCGGCCAGCGCGACCCGCCCGACCACGCCCGCCTCCAGCCCACTGACCAGCAACGCACCGTCCGCCCGTTCCCGGACCACTCCCCCGGCCACCCGCAGCGCCTCGGCCAACCCGGCCCCGCTCCCGGCCTCGGCGCGGACCAGCAGTTCAGCCGGCTCGGCACGGTCCAGGAACGACGTGAGCGAGGTGTCCGCGATCAGCCGCCCACGCCCGATCACGACCAGGTGGTCCGCGGTCAGCTCCATCTCGGTCATCAGATGGCTGGAGAGCACCACGGTCCGCCCTTCCGCGGCGAGTTCCCGCATCAGCCCGCGCGCCCAGGCGATCCCGGTCGGGTCGAGCCCGTTGATCGGCTCGTCCAGCAGCAGGATCCCCGGGTCGCCGAGCATCGCGGCCGCGATCCCGAGCCGCTGCTTCATGCCGAGCGAGTACGTCCCGGCACGCCGCCCGGCCACCTCACCGAGCCCGACCCGGTCGAGCACCTCCGTCACCCGGCGCCGCGGCAGGCGGTTACTGGCGGCGAGCGCGTCGAGGTGCGCCCGCGCCGCCCGGTTCGGGTGCACCGCCTGCGCGTCCAGCAGCGCCCCGACTTCCCGCATCGGCACCGGGAGGTCCGCGTAACTTCGGCCATTGACCCGTACGCCCCCGGCAGTGGCCCGCTGCAGCGCGAGCGCGACGAGCATCGTGGTGGTCTTCCCCGCCCCGTTCGGACCGAGGAACCCGGTCACCCGCCCCGGCTCGAACGTGCACGTCAGCCCGTCCACCGCCACGGTTTCGCCGTACCTCTTGGTCAGCCCTCGAATCTCCAGCATGAACCGACCGTGCCCTGCTCAGCTGACCGTTCCCGCAGACCCCCTGAACACCGCCTGTGCCCCACCCGCAGCCGCACCGCGGCCGTCACGCCACCGGCCGCGTCTCCGTGACTGCCGGCAGCACGACCCGGAACACCGCTCCCCCACCCGGCGGACTGCACACCTGGACGCTCCCGCCGTGCGTCCCGACCAGCGACCGCACGATCGCGAGCCCCAACCCCGACCCGCCCCCACCGCTGCGATCGCGCGACGTCTCCCCCCGATGGAACCGCTCGAAGATCCGCTCCTCCTCCCCCGCCGGAATCCCCGGCCCGCTGTCCGCGACCTCCAGAACCGCCTGCTCACCGACCAGCCCCACCCCGATCCGCACCGGCGACCCGGCCGGGGTGTGTGCATGCACGTTACCCACCAGGTTCACGACGACTTGCCGCAGCCGAGCCTCGTCCCCGAGCACCGGCGCCGCCCCCGGCGGCCCGGCCCCACCGGTGCCGGTGCCGGTGCCGGTGCCGGTGCCGGTGCCGGTGCCGGTGCCCGTCAGGATCACCGGCCGCGCCGGATCCAGCGCCGCCAACTGATCCCGCGCATACGCCGCCAGCGTCCGCAGGTCCATCGGCGCCGGCTCCAGCACCGGCCCGGCCGCCGACTCGTCCAGCCGGGCCAGCAGCAACAGGTCCTCGACGAGGCCGGTGAGCCGCCGCGCCTCGGTGTCGATCCGCCGCATGGTCCGGTCGATCTCGCCCGGCGACGACGACTCCCGCATCAGGTGCAGTTCGGCCGACCCCGCGATCCCGAACAGCGGTGTCCGCAGCTCGTGCCCCACGTCGGCGACGAACCGCCGCATCCGCGCCTCGGACGCCGCCCGCGCCGCGAACGCCCGCTCGTTCCGCTCCAGCATGTCGTTGAGCACCCCGGTCAGCCGGGCCACCTCGCTGCCGGGTGGCCCTTTCACCGGCACGCGTTGTCTCAGGTCGCCCGCCGCGATCGCGGTCGCGGTCCGTTCGATGGCGCGCAGCGGCCGCAGCGCCGCCGGCACCCCGAACCACCCGGCCACCCCGAGCACCAGGACCAGCGCCGCCTCGGCGATCAGGCAGAACACCAGCAGCCGGACCAGGATGTCGTCGACGGCCTCCAACGACGACCCCACCACGACGATGCCTCCGCCCGGCCGGGGCACCACCACCATCCGCCACCCGGACCCGTCCGGGCCGCCGGCACCGAAAGCCGGCACAGCCGTTTTGTCGCGGAGCGTCGCCGCAGCCGGCGGTGTGACCGCCGAACCAATCGCCGTCGCCGAGCCGGCGATCCGTCCGGAGTCATCGAGATAGGTGACGGTCAGGTCGTTGATCAGATCCAGCCCGGCGAGCACCTGTTCACCCCCGGCCGGGGTCGACGTGGCCAGCAACCCCGGGCTCAGCCGCGCCATGAGCTGCCCGAACGCCGTGACCTGCCGATCCACCCGGTCGACCAGGTGCATCCGCAGTTCGCGCAGCACGAGCACGTCGCTGACCAGGATCCCGACCATGAGCAGGCCGAGGGACACGGCCAGAAGCCGTACGCGCAGAGATCCTCGGAATCTCACGGGCGCGGCCTTCGCAGGACATAGCCGGCGCCGCGCCGCGTCTGGATCAGTTTCGGCTCGCCGGTGTCCACCTTGCGCCGCAGATACGACATGTACGTGTCGACGATGCTGGTGTCGCCGGCGAAGTCATACCGCCACACCTCGCCGAGGATCTGGGCCTTGGACACCACCTGGCCGGCGTTCGCCATCAGGAACTTGAGCAGCCGGAACTCGGTCGGCGACAACCGCACCGGCCGGCCGCCCCGGCTCACGTCCTGACTGTCGGGATCGAGCGTGAGATCGCCGACGACCAGCGCGCCGTCGCCGGCCCGGCGCAGCACCGCCTTGATCCGCGCGATCAGCTCCCGCAGGTGGAACGGCTTGGTCACGTAGTCGTCGCCACCGGCGGTCAGGCCGGTGATCTTGTCGTCGGGCGCGTCCTTCGCGCTGAGGAACAGCACCGGAACCCGCACCCCGGCGGCCCGGAGCCGCCGGAGCACCTCGAACCCGTCCATCCCGGGCAGCATCACGTCCAGCAGAACGAGGTCGGGTGGCTCCCGGACCGCTGCCGCGACCGCCTCGGCCCCGGTCGCGGCCGAAGTCACCGCGAACCCGGCGAACCGCAGAGCCTCGGACAGCAGCTCCCGCACGGTCGCCTCGTCGTCCACAACCAACAGCCGCTGCATGCCCGAAACCCTATGACGGCCCTCCGACAAAACCCGGCCCCGCTGAGAGAACTCTCAGACTGCCGGGTGCGTCAGGCCGCCGAGGAAATTCGGTAGGCGACGGGAGCGGGTGCTCGGCCGCGAGCCGGCGGGCGAGGGTGGACTCGCCGCACCCGGGTGGCCCGTCCAGCCGGGCGAGTCGCCGCATCGGGCCGGTTCAGGAGTTCAGGAGCGGCGCTCCAGGAAGTCGTACACGTCGCGGTTGTCGACGCCGGGGAACGTGCCCGGCGGCAGCGCCGCGAGCAGGTGGGAGTGCACCCGGGCGGACGGCCAGGCGTTTCCGGCCCAGCGGTCGACGAGCTGGGCCGGGGGCCGCCGGCAGCAGTCCGGGTCGGGGCAGTTCGAGACGGTACGCCCGGACACGTCCCCACCCCGGAACCAGCGCGCGTGTTCATACGGCGTCCCGACCGTCACCGAGAACTCGCCGGAGCGGGTCGACTCGACGTGAACCGTGCACCAGTACGTCCCGGCCGTCGTGTCGGTGAACTGGTAGAACGACGAGTACGGATCCTCCGCCTCGAACACTGTCCGCGACGCCCACTTGCGACAGACCGGCTGGCCCTCGATCGCCCCGGTCACGTCGGACGGGAAGCGGACGTTGTCGTTCTCGTACGCCTTGTAGACGATCCCGCTCTCGTGCACCCGGGCGAAGTGCACCGGGATCCCGAAGTGTTGTGTGGCCAGGTTGGTGAACCGGTGGGCCGCCGTCTCGTACGACACCCCGAACGCGTCCCGGAAGTCGTCGATGGCGAGCGCACGGTCGGCTTTTGCCGCGGTCAGGAAGTCGACGGCGAACTTCTCCGGCATGAGCAGCGCCGCCGCGAAGTAGTTGACCTCGACGCGCTGCCGCAGGAAGTCCCCGTAGTCGGCGGGGTCGTTGTGCCCGAGCACGAAGTGTCCGAGGGTCTGCAGGACGACGCCGCGCGGGTCGTGTCCTTTGCCGCTGGCGACCTGCGGCAGATAAATTCTGCGGTTCTTCAGGTCGGTGACGGACCGGGTGGAACTCGGCAGGTCGTTCACGTAGTGCAGGGTGAACCCGACCTGAGCGGCGATGTCCAGGATCCCGCGCTGTGACAGCGGGCCGGTCGGGTGCCGTACGGACAGAAGGATCTTGTTGGCCGCGGACTCGATCTCGGCGAAGTAGTTGTTGCGTTTCCGCATGTCAGCCCGGAGTTGTGCATTGGCGCGCCGGGCCACCTCGGGCGTCGCGCTCTGCTCGGTCAGCACCCGGTTGAGCTCGCGGTGCAGCCCGATCAGCGACTCCAGCGCGTCCGCCGGCAGCCGCCGCCCGCCCTTGACCACGGGCAGCCCGAGCGCGGAATAAGCGGCGTTCTTCTGCAGGTGGGTCAGTTCGATCTCCTGCGCCGCCCGCCGCGAGGGAGCCTCGGCCCGCAGCAGCTCCTGCATCGTCACGCCGAGGGCCGCCGCTATCGCCTGCAGCACCGAGAGCTTGGGTTCCCGCTTCCCGTTCTCGATGAGCGAGAGCTGGGACGGCGCCCGCCCGACCGCCTCGCTGAGCTGGTCGAGGGTCATGCCCCTGCTGCGACGCAAATGCCGCAGACGCTGCCCAAGGGTTACGAGATCGACAGAGTCGGAAGGTGAAGCGGTCACGGGTTTCACGTTAACAGAATTTTCTCGATTCTTCTCCTCACAAAGCCCTTCTGAGGGCCCACCGGGATCCCTGAGAGTGAAGTTCTTCCAAACGGAAGACCGCGACAGGGCACGAAAGGGATATACCGATGACTGAGCTTGCCGAGACCAGGGGCGGTACCGCTGCGGACCTCACTCAGGCGTGGGCCAGCGACCCTCGTTGGGCGGGTGTCAAGCGCACCTACACCGCGGAGGACGTCGTCCGTCTGCGGGGCACCCTGCAGGAGCGTCACACCCTGGCCGAGCGGGGTGCCGCGAAGCTGTGGGAGCTGCTGCACACCGAGGACTACATCAACGCGCTCGGTTCTCTCACCGGCGGCCAGGCGACCCAGATGGTGCGCGCCGGCCTGAAGGCCATCTACCTGTCCGGCTGGCAGGTCGCGGCGGACGCGAACCTCTCCGGGCACACCTACCCCGATCAGTCGCTCTACCCGGCGAACTCGGTTCCCGCGGTGGTCCGGCGGATCAACAACGCGCTGCTGCGCGCCGACCAGATCGACACCTCGAACGGTAAGTACGAACGCGACTGGTTCGCCCCGATCGTCGCCGACGCGGAGGCCGGCTTCGGTGGCCCGCTGAACGCGTTCGAGCTGATGAAGGGCATGATCGCGGCGGGCGCGGCCGGCGTGCACTGGGAGGACCAGCTCGCGTCCGAGAAGAAGTGCGGTCACCTGGGCGGGAAGGTTCTCATCCCGACCCAGCAGCACATCCGCACGCTGAACGCGGCGCGTCTGGCCGCCGACGTGGCGAACGTCCCGACCCTGGTCATCGCCCGCACCGACGCCCTGGCGGCGGACCTGCTCACCACCGACGTGGACGAGCGCGACCAGCCGTTCCTGACCGGCGAGCGCACCGCCGAGGGCTTCTTCCGGGTCCGTCCGGGCGACGACGCGGCGATCGCCCGCGGCATCGCCTACGCCGACTACGCCGACATGCTCTGGGTCGAGACCGGCAAGCCGGACCTGGCGTTCGCCCGCAAGTTCGCCGAGGCCGTGCACGCCGTGCACCCGGGCAAGCTGCTCTCCTACAACTGCTCGCCGTCGTTCAACTGGAAGAAGAACCTGGACGACGCCGACATCGCCCGCTTCCAGAAGGAGCTCGGCGCGATGGGCTACAAGTTCCAGTTCGTCACCCTGGCCGGCTTCCACGCGCTGAACCACTCGATGTTCGAGCTGGCCCGCGGTTACGCCGAGACCGGCATGACGGCGTACGTGAAGCTGCAGGAGGCCGAGTTCGCGGCCGAGTCGGACGGCTACACCGCGACCAAGCACCAGGCCGAGGTCGGCACCGGTTACTTCGACGCCGTCTCCACCGCCCTCAACCCCGATTCCTCCACCACGGCGCTGTCCGGCAGCACCGAGGCCGAGCAGTTCTGATCCCGTAAGAGAGATGGGCAGGGAGATCTGATCATGGGTGCCGAAGAGATCACCATCACCGGAACCACCGCAGACCGATACTCCGAGATCCTGACCCCCGAAGCTGTCGAGTTCGTGGCGGCGCTGGACCGGGAGTTCGGCGCACGCCGGGTGCAGCTGCTGGAGCGCCGCCGGCGCCGCCGGGCCACCCGCACCACCGACCTGGACTTCCTGCCCTCGACCGAGCACGTGCGGGACGACCGGTCGTGGCAGGTCGCCCCGCCGCGCCCGGACCTGATGGACCGCCGGGTGGAGATCACCGGCCCGCCGGAGCGCAAGATGACCATCAACGCGCTGAACTCCGGTGCGAAGGTCTGGATGGCCGACTTCGAGGACTCCACGTCCCCCACCTGGGAGAACGTGATCCTCGGGCAGATCAACCTGAAGGACGCGCTGGACGGCACGCTGGGCTACACCGCTCCGGACGGCCGTGAGTACAAGGTCGGCGAGCAGCTGCCGACGATCATGGTCCGTCCGCGCGGGTGGCACCTGCCGGAGTGTCACCTGCGGATCGGCGGCCGCGCGGTCTCCGCGTCGCTGTTCGATTTCGGTCTGTACCTGTTCCACTGCGGGCGCAAGCAGATCGACCGCGGCTCCGGCCCGTACTTCTACCTGCCGAAGCTGGAGTCGCACCTGGAGGCCCGCCTCTGGAACGACGTCTTCGTCTTCGCCCAGGAACTGCTCGGCATCCCGCGCGGCACGATCCGGGCCACGGTCCTGATCGAGACGATCAACGCGGCGTTCGAGATGGACGAGATCCTGTTCGAGCTGCGCGAGCACTCGGCCGGGCTGAACGCCGGCCGCTGGGACTACCTGTTCAGCATGATCAAGAACCGGCCGGACGTGGTCCTGCCCGAGCGGTCCCAGGTCACGATGACCGCACCGTTCATGCGCGCCTACACCGAACTGCTGGTCAAGACGTGTCACCGGCGCGGCGCGCACGCGATCGGCGGGATGGCCGCGGTCGTCCCCAGCCGTGACCCGGTCGCCGCGAAACGCGCGCTCAACCAGGTTCGCCAGGACAAGCGCCGCGAGGTCGGCGACGGCTTCGACGGCTCCTGGGTGGCGCACCCGGGCCTGGTCGAGACGTGCCGCGAGGTGTTCGACCAGTGGCTCGGCGACGAACCGCACCAAATCGTGCGCAAGCGTGACGACGTGCGGGTCGGCGCCCGTGAGCTGCTCGACGTCAAGGCGACCGAGGTGTCGGTGAGCGAGGTGGCGTTGCGCACCAACGTCAGCGTCGCGCTCCGCTACATCGCGTCCTGGCTGGGCGGACGCGGCGCCGTCGCACTCGGCGGCCTCATGGAGGACGCCGCCACCGCCGAGATCTGCCGGGCCCAGCTGTGGCAGTGGATCTCGTCGGGCACCCCCACCGACTACGGCGTCCCGGTCACGGCCGCCATGGTCACCCGCATGCTCCGCGAGGAGCTGGACGTCCTCAGCGAGACCGGTGCGCTGGACGAGGAGACGGCCCGGCTCTTCGGCCAGGCCCGCACGCTCCTCACGGTCCTGCTCACCGAACGGACGTGCCCGGAATTCCTGACCCTCCCGGCATATCTACGGCACCTGTCGGGAGGATCAGCTCCGGTCACTGCTCAGGCTACTGTCGCGGCCTGAGCGAGTGAGGTGAAGCGGGGCAGCCCTCCGACCTGCCCCGCTTCACCGCTTTTCGGAGATCGAGATCACATGCTTCAGGTCCAATCTCCGCTGTGGTCGCCGACCGTCGCTCCCGCGGGGACCCTTGCGGCCCTCGCAGGGCCGTGGCCGGCCCTGAACGCGAGACCCGCAAGGGCGATCTCCGTGGAGGGGCACGGTCGGAGCAAAACCTGATCAGCCGCGCTACTGCCACGTACAGAGGCAGACCTTGTTGCCCTCGGGGTCGGCGAGCACCCAGAAACTCGGCGCGTACTCCTCGGTGACCAGTGAGCCCCCGGCCGCAACGGCCGCGTCGATCCGGGGCCGCACCTCGGACGGGTCCACCCACAGATCCGGATGCCACCGCTGCCGCCCCGGCTCGGCCCCGGACTCCTGGAACCAGATCGGCGGCAGCACCCCGGCCGAGTCCCGCACGTCCGGCCCCTGGACCTGCCCGCCGAGAACCGCCGCCCAGAAGCCCTTGATCCGCTCCGCGGCCGGCGTGTCCAGCGCCAGGGCCAGCCGCGCCAGCCCGGCCGCCGACACGGTCGCCCCGGCCTTGGCCGCCAGCTCGGTGATCCGCTCCGCGAGCCGCAGGTCCCGTCCGGTCACCGCCCCCACGTCATGGCTGCTGGTCCGCACGTCCACATACCCGTACCGCAGGTCCAGGTCCGGATGATGGTCCATCTCCTCGGCCGCCGCCCCGATCGCGCCGACCAGCGCCAGCCCGCTCGCGAAGCCCCCGGTCCGCACCCGCGTCTGCAGCCCGCCGAGCAGATACACCCACCCTTCCGGCGCCCGCTCGGCGATCTCCCGCCCACTCAGCTTCGTCATGCCCCTCATGCTGTCGCGCCCCGCGCCCATCCCGCAGCCCCGGCCTCCGACTTGCCGTGCCCCGATTCCGACCCGCGGCCGAGCCCCCTCGGCCACCGCGAGTCCCCCGGTCACACGGCCGGACGATCGCCGGGCTGACCCTGCTGACGCTTGCCGGATCGATGCTCGACGTGGACACCGCCGCCCGGGGCCGGCCGGCCGTCGCGCCGCATGGCGACGACGGCACCGCTCTGGTCGAGCAGTTGTTGCTGGTCGCGGCCGGGATCGCACTCATCGGCGCGCTGCTGATCCGGCCGCACCGGCCGGTCTGCTCGGCTTCCTGTGAGCCGAACCGGCGCCGCCCGCCGCGACCCGCTGAGGCCCGCGCACAGCGCGTCCCGCCGCGGCGGGACGCGCTGTCAGCGCACCGATCGGCGGGGCGCCTCGCCCCGGATCGCGTCGAGAGACGTCCGCAGGACCTGCACCAGGTCGCCCCGGACCGCGGCCGGAATGCGGCCGAGCACGGCGGCCTGCGCGCCGGTGGCCGCCCGCACCGCCTTCTCCGCGATCCGCACACCCTCGTCGGTCAGCTCCACCAGCGCTCCGCGGCCGTCCTGCTCGGCAGCGTGACGCGCCACGTAACCCGCCTCGGCCAGCCGGCGGATGACATTGCTGGTGCCCCCCGAGGAGAGCAGCAACGAGCTGGTCAGAGTGCCTGGGCGCATCCGGAACGGCGGGCCGGAGCGGCGCAGGGTGGCAAGCACGTCGTACTCCGCGCGGGTGAGCCCGAGCAGCTGCAACTCGTCGGCGGCGGCCGCGTCGAGGACCCCGGAGAGCCGTGCGATCCGCTTCGCGATCTCCAGCGGCTCGCGGGGAAGGTCGGGCAGCTCGACGCGCCAGGCCTCGAGGATGTCGTCGACCTCGTCCGGCTTCATGGTCCACCTCCGCATCGCCACATCGACATCGCTCGAACAGCCCGTGCGATCGACGTCCGAGACGGCGGCGGCGCCGGCCCTCCCCGCCCCCAGTCTATGGCAGCCCACACGGCAGCCCCGGTCTGGACGGGCGCACTGTTCGCGGACCGTCGGCAACCACGGAGCGCGACACCGCCGGTTCTCCGCCAGGGCGGGATTGCGGCTCCCGGCGAAGCTCGCTAGATTACCTTTCCAGAAAGCATTCTCAAAAGCTTTCACAAAAGTTATCAACGAGGAGTCGACATGCAGCTGCGAGTCGCGGTTCTCTTCCACAGCGGCTACGGGCACACCGCCAAGCAGGCCGAGGCGGTCGCCGCCGGCGCACGGCAGGTGGCCGGTGCCGAGGTGGACCTGATCTCCATCCCGGATCTGACCGAGGAGACGTGGCCGGTTCTCGACGCCGCAGACGCGATCATCTTCGGATCGCCCACCTACATGAGCGGGGCAAGCGCGGTGTTCCGCGGTTTCGTCGAGGCCACCAGCGCCCGCTGGGCCGACAACCTGCGGTGGCGCGACAAGATCGCGGCAGGCTTCACCAACAGCGGGTCGATGAGCGGCGACAAGCTCAACACGCTCACCGAACTGGCCCTGTTCGCCGCGCAGCACGGCATGATCTGGGTCGGGCTGGCCGCGTTCTCCGGCTGGAACACGTCGACCGGCACGATCGACGACGTCAACCGGCTCGGCAGCTGGCTGGGCGCGATGGCGCAGTCCAACAACGACCAGGGCCCCGAGTTCGGGCCCTGTCCGAGCGATCTGCGCACCGCCGAGGCGCTTGGCCGCCGGGTCGCCGAGGTAACTCTCCGGCACACCCGGGGCCGGCTGGCCGAGCCCGAGCCGGCGCAGCCCGCGGCCGCCTGAGCCGGGAGTTCATACGTGCTCTCCCGGCCTGGGCCGGTCGGCGGTGCGGGTCGGCGGTCACACCTGCTCTCCCAACCCCGGCGAGCCGCGCGATCACACCTGCTCGCCCGGCGGCGGCGGGGCGGCGGTCACACCGCGGCGACCGCTTCCACCTCGATCAGGAACTCCGGGCGGAACAGCCCGGCCACCTCGACCAGGGTGCTGGCCGGCGGGGCGGCGGCGTTCACGAACTCGTTCCGCACCGCCCGGACGACCGGCAGCTCGTCGGTGCCGACCACGTAGAACGTCAGCTTCACCACGTGTTCCCAGCCCGCCCCGGCCGTCTCCAGCGCCACGGCGAGGTTGCGGAACACCTGGCGGGTCTGTTCCTCCCAGCCGGACGGCACCACGCCGTCCGGCCCGGAGGCGACCTGCCCCGGCGTCCACACCAGACGGGCGCCGGAGTCGGTGGTCACGACGCTGCTGTACCCGTGGGGTGCGCGCCCGCTGCAGGGGAGGTCGAAGGGGACCATGAACCCACCTTAGAGATCTTCCACGGTACGCGGGGGGACAGCACGCCCCGCGTCATCACGATCAGGCACAGCGTGCCGTTCAGGAACGAGGACAGCACGTCGCTCGGGTGGTGCATGCCCCGGTACAGCCGGCCGAACGCGACCGCGACCGGCATCAGCACCAGCAGCCAGCACAGCGCCTTCAGCCAGCCCGGCCGGGCCAGCGACGCCAGCAGCACGGCCAGTCCGACGTAGAGCGCGAACGCCGCCGAGGTGTGCCCGGACGGGAAACTCGAGGTCGGCGGCGACGCGTCGAGCCGCTGCACGTCGGGCCGCGGCCGGTCGATCACCAGCGTGGTGAAGAAGAACACCAGCGCCTGCGCGATCACCACCAGGCACAGGAAGATCGGCTCGCGCCAGCGGTGCAGGGTCAGTCGCAGCACGACGGCCATCACCGCGGTCACCACGATGACCGACGACGTGTTCCCGATGAAACTGAACCACCAGGACACGCCGGTCTCGTCGGGCGTGCGGTGCGTGGCGAAGTACCGGTTGACGCCGTCCTCTACAGTGAACGGCCAGTCGTGCTCGAGGACGTGCGTGAACAGCAGCCCGAGCCCGATCATCAGCAAGAGAATGGCGGCGACGGGGAGAACGATCCGCGTGAACGCCTGCTTAACGAGAGTGGACACGGTCGCTCTCTACCCGAACGCGCCGCCCTTGGAACACTGCGACAGTGATCGCCGGCACAGCGACTCCGAGCAACAGCCCCGCGATCACGTCACTCGTCCAATGAACACCGAGAGCAATTCGCGCGTACGCCGTGAGAAGCGGCACCGCCACCCCGGCCACCACCAGGGCCGCGCGCGTGACCCGTCCCCGCGTCCGCGGCAGCGTGACCAGCAGGAACACCGCCGCGCCAAGTGCCGCGTTGAGCGCATGCCCGGACGGGAACGAGTACCCGGTGGCCCGCGCCACCGGGTCGAGGAAGTCCGGCCGGTGCACCCCGAACAGCAACTTCAACACCCCGCCGAGCACTCCCCCGGCGGTCATCGTCGCCGCCACCCACCAGGCGAGCACGACCTCCCGCCGCCGGGCCAGCCAGATCGCCAGCCCGAGCGCCGCCACTCGAAACGTGTTCGGATGCAGCAGCAGACTCCACCACACCGCCACGTCCACCAGCGCCGGATGCTCGACCATCACCGCGTGCAGCCGGTCGGCCACGTGCACGTCCAGCTCCCGCACCGCGCCGGCCTTCCCGATGACCAGCGCCGCCAGCACCCCGAACGGCACCAGCAGCCCCACCGCCAGCCCCACGGTCCTGGTGGTCCGCATGCCGAGCGCCACTTCCCGCTCATGCCCCATGACCAGCTACTACCCGATCCACCAGTTCTTATGACAGCGGACGGCCCGGCACCGCCACCGCCGGATCCGGATGCCGGGCCGGCAACGCGGCCACCTCATCGGCCCCGCCGGTCGAGGCGAGCCGTTCCGCCGCGGCCGTCGCCCAGGCCGCCGGCGAGGAACTCGCGGTGAGCCGGCAGCGGCCGGTCCGGGCGCAGCGTCCCGGTGATCGCCGCGATGGTCGTGAGCAGCGGGTTGCGGACGTCGATCGAGTGCGCCGGGCAGGCGGCGGGACTGGCCGCCGCCTGGTTCTCCTACCGGGCCGGGCGGGGAGGTCAGAGAGCGGCGGCGTGCTTGCGCGCGGCCTCGTCGGCGGCCTTGTGCGCGGCCTCCTTCATGCCGGCGGCGATGTCGGTGAACTGGTCCAGCGCCGGGTTCTGGCCGACCAGGGTGAACTCGCGCTCGACCACGGTGAGGTCGGCACCCCAGATGTCGCCGACGACGCGGCGCAGGTAGTCGGTGTTGTGGTCCCAGCCCTCGCGCGGGGTGCCCGGGCCGTACGAGCCACCGCGGGTGGTGACGACGATGACGGGCTTGCCGTCGAGGAACTTCTCGCCGTTCTCCCCGCCGGCCATGGCCAGATCGAACCAGGTCTTGACGTGCTGGGACACGCCGTAGTTGTAGAACGGCAGGGCGAGGATCGCGCCCTCGGCGTCGCGCAGCTCGCTGGCGAGCTCGCCGGCCAGGGCAACGGCCTGCTTCTGCTCGGGGGTGCGGTCGGCCTCGGGGACCCAGCCGGCGGTGGCGGCGAGCTGCCAGGCGTTGGACGGCAGCGGCTCGTTGCCGAGGTGCCGGCGGACGATCTTGGTGTCCGGCGCGGTCTCGAGCCACGCGGCCTCGGCGATGTCGGCGAGAGCGCTGCTCGCGGAGTTCGGACCGAGGATGCTGGCGTCGATACGGAGGATAGCCATCAGTACTGCTCCCGTTGCTTTCGGACTTGAACCGTCAACTCAAGGTAGGGCGATATCACTTGAACCGTCAAGTCGCATGAGTTGACGGTTCAAGTTGGATAGGTCACTCGGACAATGGCTCCGCCACGCTAAGGTGGTCGCCATGAACACCGAGGAGCCACGCTGGCTGGACGCCGATGAGAGCGCCGCCTGGCTGGCCCTGCACCGCATCCTCACCCGGCTCCCCGCGGCGCTCGACGCCGACCTGCAACGTCACGCCGACCTCTCGTTCTTCGAGTACCAGGTGCTCGCCGGCCTCTCCATGAACCCGGACCGCAAGATCCGGATGAGCGACCTCGCCGAGTTCAGCGCCAGCTCGTTGTCCCGCCTCTCGCACACCGCCCGCCGCCTGGAGTCCAAGGGCTGGCTCTACCGCGTGCCCGACCCGACCGACGGGCGCTACACCCTCGCCGTGCTCACCGACGCCGGGTGGGACAAGGTGGTGGCGACCGCGCCCGGGCACGTCGCCGAGGTGCGCCGGCTGCTGATCGACGCGCTCTCCAAGGCGCAGCACAAGCAGCTGCGGCAGATCAGCGAGCGGGTCAACGACGCGATCGGCACCGAGCCGTGCCTGGGCGAACACGCCAAGGGTCCCTGCTAGAACATCTCGGTGCCGACCGGCTGCCGGTCGCCCAGGTTCTCGATCTGCCCGATCGCGTTCTGCACCTGGTTCACCAGGCCGCTGATGGTGTGCTGCTGACCGTCGGCGACCGCCCGGACCTGCCCGATCGCCGTGCGCACGCTGTCGATCGTGTCGGTCATCGTCGCGACCGCGCGGGACACGTCGGTCGCCGAGGTGGTCAGCGCGCCCAGCGTCGCCGTGATCCGCTCGGCGCTCTCCGCGGTGTTGTCGGCCAGTTTGCGCACCTCGTCGGCGACCACCGCGAACCCGAACCCGGCCTCCCCGGCCCGGGCCGCCTCGATCGTCGCGTTGAGCGCCAGCATCCGGGTCTCCCCGGCGAGCGACGCGATCATCTTCACCATCTCGCCGGTCGCCGGCAGGCTGACGCTGAGCGCCTCGGCCGCCCGGTCGGCTTGGGTGGCGTGCTCGGCCATCTGCTCGGTGGCCTCGTGCGCGGCGACGGCCCCGGCGTTGATGTCGTGCACCGAGGCGCGGACCGCGTCGACCTCGCGCACGGCGTCCCCGAGCTGGTACGCCACCCCGCCGATGATCTGGTTCGACTCGGCCTGCACCCGCTGGAGCGCGGCCTCCCGCTCCTGCTCCTGGGCGGCCAGCTGTGCGACGCGTTCGCGTTCCTGCCGTTCCCGGGCGACGGCCAGTTCCCCCTCGCCGGCCTCCAGCGCCCCGAGCATCTCGTTGATCGAGTCGCTCAGCTCGTCGATGTCCGGGTGACCGGCGTGGGGCACCCGCAGGTGCAGATCACGGGATCTCATGATCTGCTCGGTGGCCCGCCGCAGCGGCCGTACGTGCGCGCCGACCCCGCCACGGATGATCCGCCCGGCCGCGACCTTGAGGATCACCATGGCGGCGAGCAGGATCACCCCGATCAGCACCAGGGTCTGCTGGGCCAGTGCCCGGATCGGCCGTCCGACCAGCACTTCCAGGGTGACCGGGATGCCGTCGACCCCGATCAGCGTGCAGTCGACGGCGACCCGGTCGTCAACGACGGCGGTGCGGACGGCCATCCGCCCGTACGGGGCCTGCAGGTCCGCCTGCTGTTTGCCGGCTCGCGGCTCGGAGCGCACCGACAGGTCGTCCCCGGTCTGCGCGACGATCTCGGTGACGGCGTCCGCGTCCAGTTCCCGGAAGAGCAGCAGTCCACCGGACGGGCCGCCGGCGGTCCCCGCGTCCGGGTAGGCGGGGAAACCGCAGAACTCCGTCGGCGTCCCCGTGGCGCTGGTCAGGCCACACGTCCCGGTGCCCGCGGCGGCGTCCGGCGTGAACAGGGTGCGCAGGGTGGCCGGGTCACGCAGGGCGGCGGGCAGATCGCCGTACGCGGAACCGGTTATCGATCCGCCGACGGTCACGTTGCCGGCCAGGTCGGTGCCGACCGCCGCGGTCATGCCGTAGCGCGGGCCGAGCACCGAGGGTGGCAGGTCGACGTGGAAGCCGTCGCGGTCGCCGAGCCGGATGTCGTCGTACGAGCTGGTCCAGATCGCGTTGGTCAGCCCGAAGTCGCTGAGCCGGCGCAGCTGCGCGCCGATCGCGACCCGCAGTTCCTCGGCCTCGCCGATGTTCTCGCGCTGTTCCAGGTTGTCGAACGCCCGGATGGTGATCGCCCAGAGCGGGACGAACGTGACGAGCAGGATCACCGCGATCAGACTCAGGAGCGGTACCCGGCCCGGAGCACGCAACCAGGCGAGGAACTGCTGATCGGCACGAGTCACACCATTCCGTTCGACAGGTCGCGCCCCCGGTTGAGTGCCTGGCGGGTCTCCCGATCCCCGGTTACCGAGGAGTAGATTTCCGGCGTGACCCACGAGGTGTTCAACCAGCCGCCGCCGCTGATCGGGTTCGACGTCGCCGCCGACGCCGCGCTCACCGCCGCGCTGGAGCGTGAGGGTGCCGGCTGGGCCGCCGGTGACCTGCACGAGATCGGGCTGCGCGCCGGCAGCGAGGAGGCGCTGCGCTGGGCCGGCGAGGCGAATCGTCACGAGCCGCGCCTGCTCACCCACGACCGGTACGGTCACCGGATCGACGAGGTCGACTTCCACCCCTCGTGGCACCATCTGATGCAGGTCGCCGTCGAGAAAGGCCTGGCCGGGGCGGCGTGGGCCGACCCACGGCCGGGTGCGCACGTGGCCCGGGCGGCCGCCTTCTTCACCTGGTCGCAGACCGAGGCCGGTCACGGATGCCCGATCTCGATGACGTACGCGGTGATCCCGGCCCTGCGCGACAACCCCGAGCTCGCCGCGGTCTACGAGCCGCTGCTGACCAGCCGCTCCTACGACCCCGGCCTGCGTACCCCGGCGACGAAGAGTGGCCTGCTCGCCGGCATGGGCATGACCGAGAAGCAGGGCGGCTCGGACGTGCGGGCCAACACCACGACCGCCACCTTCAGCAACGGGCAGTGGCTGCTGACGGGCCACAAATGGTTCACCAGCGCCCCGATGTGCGACGTCTTCCTCGTTCTCGCGCAGGCGCCGGGCGGCCTCTCCTGCTTCCTGGTCCCGCGCGTGCTGCCGGACGGCACCCGCAACCCGTTCCGCATCCAGCGCCTCAAGGACAAACTCGGCAACCGGAGCAACGCCTCCAGCGAGCCGGAGTTCGACAACACCGTCGCCTGGCTGGTCGGCGGCGAGGGTCAGGGCGTCCGGACGATCATCGAGATGGTGTCGATGACCCGCCTGGACTGCGTGATCGGCTCCGCGTCGGGGATGCGCGCCGCGCTCGTCCAGGCCATCCACCACGCGAGGCACCGGTCGGCGTTCGGCGGTCCGCTGATCGGCAAGCCGGCGATGAGCAACGTGCTCGCCGACCTGGCCCTGGAGTCCGAGGCGGCCACCGTCCTCGCGATGCGGCTGGCCGGGTCGGTCGACCGGGCCGTCCGCGGCGACGCCGCCGAGCAGGCGTTCCGGCGTCTCGCGATCCCGGTCGGCAAGTTCTGGGTCTGCAAGCGGCAGCCGGCCGTCGTCGGCGAGGCCCTCGAATGCCTCGGCGGCAACGGCTACGTCGAGGAGTCCGGCCTGCCGCGCCTGTACCGCGACGCGCCGCTCAACTCAATCTGGGAGGGTTCCGGCAACGTGCAGGCCCTCGACGCGCTGCGCGCGATCCAGCGGTCGCCGGAGAGTCTCGACGCGTTCTTCGCCGAGGTCGGCGCCGACCCGCGCCTCGACCCCGCCGTGCGCGAGCTCAAAGATCAATTCAAGGACCAGGACGACTGGGAGGTACGGGCGAGAAGGCTCATCGAGCGCATGGCGGTGGTGCTCCAGGCGTCCCTGCTCCTCCGGCACTCCCCCGCCCCGGTCGCCGACGCGTTCTGCGCCAGCCGCCTCGACGGGAACTGGGGTCATACGTTCGGGACACTTCCCCCGGGAACGGACACCGCGGCGATCGTGGAACGCGCCGCACCCTAAATTCGGGCGCCGCCGGACCGATGTCAGAACGTGCGCAACAAGCGGCTCGGGTTGTGGGCGGTGTGGCTCGGCCTCGCCTCCGTCGCCGCCCTGTGCTTCCCGCTGCTGCCCGACGACACGCCGCCCACCAAGATCTACGTCAACACCGTCGGGGTCTCGTCGGTGCTGATGGCGTTCCTCGGGATCTTCCGGAACCGGCCCGAGCACCGCCGGCCGTGGCTGCTGTTCGCCTCCGGCATGGCGCTGATGGTCGCCGGCGACATCACGTACGACGTCACCGAGCTGCGCCTGGGCGAGTACCCGTACCCGTTCTGGGCCGACGCGATGTACCTCTGCGCGTACCCGTTCCTGCTGGTCCCCGGCATGATCCGGCTCAGCCGCGGCAACCGCGACCGCGACCGGGGCGCCCTGCTCGACGTGGCCGTGATCGCCACCGGGATCGGCCTGATCTACTGGGTGTTCGTGGTCGGGCCCGCCCTCACCGGTCACGGCACGCCGATCCTCGAACGGTTCGTCACCATCGGCTACCCGTTCTGCGACGTGATGCTGACCGTGGCCGCCGCCCGGATGTTCACCCGCCCCGAGAACCGCACCCCGAGCCTGCGCCTGCTCGGCCTCGGGTCCTGCATCATGCTGACCGGGGACCTGTTCTACACGACGGCCTCCAGCACCGCCGAGTACACGGGTGGTTTCGTCGACTCGGGGTTCCTGATGGCGTACATCTGCTGGGGTGCCTCGGCCCTTCACCCCAGCATGCGGCAGCGCCCGCAGACCGGGATCGAGCCGTACCAGGTCGGGGGTCGCCGCCTCGCCGTGCTCGCCGCCTGCACGCTCCTCGCGCCCGGCCTGCTCTTCCTGCAGGGCCTGCAGGACCCGGCGAAGATCGCGTGGGCCGGCATCGGCACCGGCGCGATGGTGCTGTTCCTGCTGGTCGTCGCCCGCACCTGGGGTTTCGTGAAGCAGGTGCAGCGGCAGGCCGGCAAGCTCGAGGACCTGGCCATGCACGACGAGCTGACCGGGCTCGCCAACCGGCGCGGCTTCGAACGCCGGCTCACCACGGCGCTGGCCGCCGGCTCGCCGTACGTGCTGCTCCTCGACCTGAACGGCTTCAAAGCGGTCAACGACCGGTTCGGGCACGCGGTCGGCGACGAACTGCTCGTGGTGATCGCGCACCGGATCGCCGACACGCTCCCGGACAGCGCGCTGGTCGCACGGATGGGCGGCGACGAGTTCGCGATCCTGCTGCCCGGCTGCGACCAGGACCGGTGCGACGAACTCGCCGACCGGCTGCACACCACCATCCGGTTCCCGGTCCACGCCGGCGGCCACGACCTGCTGGTCGGCGCGAGCATCGGCATCACCGGCAGCGACGAGCTGCACGTCGACCAGGACGAGATGCTGCGCCGCGCCGACGTGGCGATGTACGCCGCGAAGGCCGCCGGCGGTCGCCGCCACCGCTGGTACGCCGCCGAACTGGACTCCCAGGCCGGCGAGGAGGCCCGCCTCGGCGCCGATCTGCGCGCCGCCCTGGGCAGCGGCGAGTTCTTCCTCGTCTACCAGCCGATCGTCGAGCTGCCCAGCGGTGACGCCGTGGCCGTGGAGAGCCTGATCCGCTGGCAGCACCCGGAACGCGGCCTGGTCAGCCCGGCCGACTTCATCCCCGTCGCCGAACGCAACGGCCTGATCATCGAACTCGGCCAGTGGATCCTGCGGACGGCCTGCCGGCAGTACCGCACGTGGCTGACCCGCGGCGTCGCGCCCCGGCACGTCGGCGTCAACGTCTCCGCCCGCCAGCTCGCCGAACCGGGCTTCGTCGACTCCGTCGCCGCGATCCTCGCCGAGACCGGGGTCAGCCCGCACCAGCTCGTCGTCGAGATCACCGAAACCACGGTCTTCGGCGGCGGCGTCGCCGTCCGGGCCGTCCGGGAACTGCACGAACTCGGCATCGCGATCGCCCTCGACGACTTCGGCACCGGGCACTCGTCGCTCGGCGTCCTCCAGTCCGTCCCCGTCACAATCCTCAAGGTCGACAAGTCGTTCGTCGAGAACGTGACCGTTTCCGATCGGCACGCGGTGATCGCCTCATCGCTGATTCAGCTGACCGACGGCCTCGGACTGATCGCGGTCGCCGAGGGAGTGGAGACCGCCGAGCAGGCCGAGGCGCTGCACCGGCTCGGGTACCGCCGCGCCCAGGGCTACCACTTCGGCCGCCCCGTCCCCGACCCGTTCACGCAGGTGAGGCTCGGCCTGCCGACCTCCGCCTGACGCGCCCCGGCCGACGCCGCGCGCCCCCGCACACCAGCCGGCTACACGTGCCCACGCAGGTCACGGACCGCGGCCAGCAATTCCTGCTGGGAGATCGGTTCGGCCGAGCCGGTCCGGGCCTCCTGCATCGCCTTGGTCATCTGCACCCGCCGCAGCACCTCTTTGATGTCCGCTCCGGTCATCCCGGTGCTGGCCACGCCGAGCGCCGCCACATCCAGATCCGTCGCGAACATCCGGAAGCCGCCACGTTCGTGCGCCGCTACCAACCCTTCGATCATCTTGCGGAAGATCTCCGACCGGCTCACCTCGTCCGGCCGCGGCACACTGATCTTGATGTCGAAGCGTCCGGATCTGATCAGTGATTCGTCGACCCGTTGCGGGAAGTTCGTGGTCGCCACCACGATCACGTTCGGGTTCGCCTCGAACAGGTCGTTCATCTCCTGCTTGAAGATGCCGGCGACCGCGTTGAGGGCCTGGCTGGCCGCGTCCCCACCCGCTCCGGCATAGCTGACGATCGAGTCGAACTCGTCGAAGAGCATCAGCGTCGGCACCCGGTAGCGCCGGGCGTCGCGGAAGATCTGTTTGATGTTGCGTTCGGAGCCGCCGAGCCACTTGTCGAGGATTTCCGGGGTGCGGATCTCGCGGAAGTCGGCGCCGATCTCGTTGGCGAGGGCCCGGGACAGCATCGTCTTGCCGGTACCGGGCGGGCCGTACATCAGGATGCCCTGCGGACGGCGGGCGCCCCACCGGGCCATCGCCTCCGGGTGCCGGAACGACACGGCGATCTGGCGCAGCTCACCGACGAGGTCCGCGAGCCCGCCGACCATGTCGAGCGTGACCTCCTGCGTCGTGACGGGGGCGGGTGGCGGGGTGGCTTCGCGGCTGAACACGTACCGGCGGCCGCGCAGCGCCCCGGGCTCGGTCAGTTCACTGACCGCTTGCAGGGTGAGGGTCACGAACGCGCGCAGGTGGTTCGCGGTCACCTCGTCGCGCGGCACCTCGGAGCGCAGCCGGATCACGTCGCCGTTCGCTTCGACGCCGGTCTCGGCCTGCAGACCGACCCCGGCGTCGGCGAAGGTTCCCGGCCCACGGTTCCCGGCCGGGCCGGTCGGCTTGTCCAGACCCAATTTGCGGTACGCCGCGGCGGCCGCTGACCCCACGCCGTCGACGATGCGGGTCGCGACCGGGTCGCCGTCCGCGATGCGTTTGGAGAGGAGCACGCCGAGCGGGTCGTGGCCGAGCACCATCCTGCGCATCCGCTCGGTGGTCATCGGTTCGGCGCCGGCATGGATGCGGGCGACGAAGACGTGCATCGGGCCGGCCGTGGTCTCCAGGCTCGACACGGTCACGTCGACCCGCTGGACCGGCGAGGGCCAGTCGGCGTGGTGGACGAGCTCGACCGGGTTGACGCGGGCCGCGGCCAGGACCGTGGACGCGTCGACCAGGGTGACGGTGGCTCCCGCGTACTCAAAAATCTCGTCGTGCATGGATTTCCTCCGCTTTCCGACTTTCCCCAGAGTGACACGCCGGCGCTTCCACATGCCCATTCATCTCGGTTAATCTGCCGATGCTGATCACCCTCGATGCCGTGGGCGCGGCCGGCGACCCCGGCGGCAGTTCACGGCCGTCGCAGTTGTCGAATGTGGAGGAAGAACGTTGCGGAAACGGACACTTGCCGTCCCACTCGCCGCCGCCCTCGTCGTCTCGCTGATCCCTCAGCAGGCGAGCGCGGTGGACGAGATCAGCACCAAGAAGCTGCGTGACGCCGTGACGGTGGCCGGGATCCTCGGCCACGAGCGCGTCCTGCAGCGGATCGCGAACCAGAACGGCGGCACCCGGGCCTCCGGCACGCCCGGCTTCGCGGCCAGCGCCGCGTACGTCTCGAGTGTGCTGAAGAAGGCCGGCTACAAGGTCACCGAGCAGAAGTTCACCTTCCCGTTCTACCGGGAACTCGCCCCGGCGCAGCTCACCCGGGTCTCCCCGGCCGGGCCCGCCTACACCACGGTCACCTACGACTACTCGGCCACCGGTGACGTGACCGGCCAGGTCGTGGCCGCGCTCGACAACGTCCTGCCGCCGGCCCCGGCCCCGAGTTCGACGGCCGGGTGCCAGCCGGAGGACTTCACACCGGCCTCGGCCACCGCGCCGCAGATCGCGCTGATCCAGCGTGGTGGCTGCGACTTCGCGGTCAAGGCGGCGAACGCGGCCGCCGCCGGGTACGACGCGGCGATCATCTTCAACGAGGGCCAGCCCGGCCGGACCGAACTGTTCCAAGGCACTCTCGGCGGTCCGGGCGCGATCCCGGTCGTCGGGCTGAGCTTCGAGGACGGCAGCGCGCTCGCCGCGCAGGTCGCGGCCGGCGCGGTGACGCTGCGGGTGCGGACCAGCACCGAGGTCAACGCGAACGCCACCACCAGCAACATCATCGCGGACTCGCCGGGCGGGAACCCGGACAAGGTCCTCGTGGTCGGCTCGCACCTGGACTCGGTGGTGGCCGGGCCGGGCATCAACGACAACGGCAGCGGCTCGGCGCAGAACCTGGAGATCGCCGTCCAGATGGCCAAGCTGAAGATCAAGCCGCGGCAGAAGGTCCGGTTCGCGTTCTGGGGCGCCGAGGAGTCCGGGCTGCTGGGCTCGGAGCACTACGTGGCGAACCTGTCGGACACCGAGCTCACGCAGATCTTCGCGAACCTGAACTTCGACATGGTGGCATCGCCGAACTACGTGCGCTTCGTCTACGACGGTGACGGCTCGGCCACCGGCGCCTCCGGGCCGTACGGCTCGGACCAGATCGAGGCGCTGTTCACGAAGTACTTCACCGGCCAGGGGCTGGCCACCGACCCGACCGCGTTCGACGGGCGCAGCGACTACGGGCCGTTCATCGACGCCGGCATTCCGGCCGGTGGACTGTTCAGCGGCGCCGAGGGCGAGAAGACGGCGGAGCAGGCGACGGTGTACGGCGGGGTCGCCGGCGCGCCGTACGACTCCTGCTACCACCAGGCCTGCGACAACATCAACAACCTCGACCCGACCGTGCTGTCCCAGCTCAGTGACGGTGCCGCGCACGCGGTGCTGACGCTGGCGCTGACCAAGACCGGCTTCTACCCGGACGGCAGCCTGCGGGCCGCGGCTCGGGCCGCCGCGCAGAAACTGCCGTACAAGGGCGACCACCTCGTCGGCTGACCCCGATCGAGATTCCGGCCCCTGCCCCGACCGGGCGGGGGCCGGTCCCTGCCCCGTCCGGCGGGGGCCGGTCCCGTTGCCCCGGTGCGGCAGGATGGGCCCATGCCGGCGACCGGGACACGAATCCATCGGTACGTCTCGTGGCAGTTCGCCGTCATCGTCGTCGTCCTGACCGCGTCCTTCGGCGGCGCCCTGGCCCAGGTGCTCGGCGAGGAGGCCATCGCGGCCGCGACCAAGGCGCCGTTCCTGATCCTGGTCTACGTCGTGCTGGTCGCCTTCCCGGTCCTGAGTCTGCGCCGGCGGACCGTGGTCGACGACGAGGCGGTGACCCAGCACTGGATCACGAGCAGCTACCGGATCCCGCTCGACGAGATCACCGGCATCGAGCGGGACGGGGACTACTACCGCTGGTTCCTCCGGGTCCGCGCCGGGGAGCGGACGTTCGAGGTGATCCCGTGCTACGTGTTCCGGCGGCCGGGCGGCGTGTTCAGCCCGGGGCCGCCACGCGCGTTGCTCGCGGCCGAGGACGACATCCGTAGGCGGATCGAAAGTCTTTGATCGGCGGGGCGTTGCCGGGCGGCGAGCAGGATCACCGCGCACGCGACGGCCGCGCCGATCACCGTCTCCACCCCACGGTCCCACAGCAGCTGACCGATCGGCCGCGGCGCCGCCAGCTGGTTCATCGGCAGGGCCGGCGGCGTGATGACGACCATCGCCACCCCGCGGTGCCGCCCGATCACCAGCTCGGTCGCGATCTGCAGGACGGCGAGGACCGGCACCGCCGGGTACGCGTCCAGGTCGAGCGCCAGCACCCCGGCCGCGACCACCGGCCCGCACGCACGACAGGGCCGCCCCCGGGTGCGCAACCCGTCATTCCTTCCGGCCAGTGGAAACGTGTCGCACGTCGTCATGGGGTCGCCGGGTGCTGCGGCGTCCGCCAGGATGCTGCCATGGACAAGGTCACCACGGAGATCATCGATTTCTACGAGAGCCGGTACGACGAGGCGAGGCGCCTGGACCGGCGCCCCCAGGCCCGCCTGGAGCGGATCCGCACGCTGGAACTGCTGCGCGAGGTGCTGCCGGCCGCGCCGGCCCGGATTCTCGACGTCGGTGGCGGCCCCGGCGCGTACGCCCGGGAACTGATCCAGGACGGTCACCTGGTCCGCCTGGTCGACATCGTGCCGGCCCACGTCGAGCAGGCCCGCACCGGCGCACCGCCGATCGACGCGGTGGTCGGCGACGCCCGCGAGCTGCCCGAGCCGGACGGGTCGTACGACGCCACGCTGCTCCTCGGCCCCCTCTACCACCTGCAGGAGCGGGCCGACCGGGTCCGCGCGATCCGCGAGGCGATCCGGGTGACCCGCGCCGGCGGCCCGGTCGCGATCGCGGCCATCGGACGGTTCGCCGGCCCGATCGACTTCGCCGCCACCGGCCGTTTCGACCACCGCACGGTCGCCGAGGCCCGCCGCCTCACCGGCGACGGCGTCAACGACACGACGATCGGCTTCACCGAGGCCTACTTCCACCGCGTCGCCGAACTCCGCGACGAGTGCCGCGAGGCCGGCCTCCCCGACGCCACGATCCACGGCGTCGAAGGCCCGGCGTGGCCCGCGGCCGAGGCGGCGCAGACCGGCCCGGCCGCCGCCCAGATCTTCGACGCGGCGCTCCAGCTCGCCCGCGTCTACAGCACCGAACCCGACCTGGTCGGCGTCAGCGCCCACCTCCTCGTCCTCGGCACGAAGAGCTGACGGGGCGCCTGCTCCGCTCTCGGCGGCCGTTCGGCTCGGCGGCCGGCGGGACACCACCGGCCACTCGGCGCCCCTGCTCCGCTCTTGGCGGCCGTTCGGCTCGGCGGCCGGCGGGACACCACCGGCCACTCCGCGCCGCCGGGTCCGGAGTGGATCGCCGCGCCGGGAGGACGTACGGGAAAAGGGGGTGGGAAGGTCGTCGGGGTGGAGGCGGTCAGGTGCGGCCGCGGCGGCCCCGGTGGATGCCGCGGGCCCCGGGGAGCCGGGCGACGAGGTGCTCGGGCCAGGTGACCTTGACCGTGCTCCGGGCCTCCCACTCGACGGCCAGGTCGGTGAGGGTGCGGCCGGCCTCGCGGACGTGGTCGTCGGTCCACGGGAACGGGTCGGTGCCGCGGCTGTTCCACGCGTTGCGGAGCAGGACCGGGAGGAGGTCGACGGCCTCGTCCTCGACAGCGCGGTGGACGGCGCCGGCGAGGAGTTCGGCCAGGGTCAGGGTGTGGCGGTGGGCGTCGAGGACGCGTTTGCTGCGGGCGGCCGCGTCGTGCCGGGGTTTGCCGGCGATCACGCGCATGTTGTCGAAGACGCCGCCGGCCGCGATGGCGCCGAACACGCCGCCGGACATCTCGAGCGCCCGCTCGGTGGCGTAGTGCGCGAGGTCGTGCGGGACGCGGAACTTACGGTCGTAGCCGGGCAGCAGGAGGGAGACGCCGTCGGCACGGTGCACGGTGGCGACGGTCGATCCGGTGGGGCCGCGGACGAACACGACGTGCATGCGCGCATCCTCGCACCGAACCGGTGAGTAGGGAACCGGCCGCCCGCTGTTCAGTTCCCCTGAGTGGCAGGATCAGGTGATGCCTACCGAGTCCCGGCACGTGACCGAGCACATCGACCGCCCGGCCCGGGTGGTGTACGAGTACGCCGCCGACCCGGCCAACCTCGCGCACTGGGCGCCAGGTCTGGGCGGTTCGGTGCGGCAGGAGGAGGGCCGCTGGTTCGTCGACGTGCCCGGGGGCGGCGGGACGGCCGAGGTGGTCTTCACCGGCCGCAACGATCTCGGGGTGCTCGACCACGAGGTGCACCTGCCCGGCGGCCGGATCGTCCACATCCCGTTCCGGGTGGTCGCCGACGGCGAGAACGCCGAGGTGGTCTTCACCGTGCGCCGCGCGCCGGGCATGACCGACGACGAGTTCGACAGGGATGCCGCGGCCGTCGCCACCGACCTGGCGGCACTCAAACGGATCCTGGAGAGCTAGGTTCTGTCCCGCGGATCACGCGGGGCTGAGCCCAGGGGCGCAGGGCGCTGTCGCGCAGGTAGGTGAGCACCGCGCGGCCCGCTGTGCCGGCCCGGCAGGGTCGCCGGCATCCGGCTGGTCCGGCCCGGCCTGCGCCGCACCCGCCCCGGGGTCGCCTGACGGGGTCAGCCGAGGCGCTGTTCCAGGACCTGGCCGGGCCAGGTCTGGTCACCCTGCGGCACGGTGAACCGCTGTGTCGCGGTGAATCCCTGCCGCTCGTAGTAGCCGACCAGCGCCCGGTCGTCCCCGGCATAGCAGTCGACGCGCATCACGCCGGCCCCGGAGGCGACCGCGAGCCGCCGGGCGTAGGCCAGCAGCCGCCGCCCGAGCCCTTCGCCGCGGTGATCGCGATCGGTCACCAGCAGCACGATGTAGAGCTCGGGCTCGGAGGCCGGAGACACGTACGCCGGTGGCTGGCCGACCCCGAGCGCTCCGACGATCGTCTCGCCGCGCACCGCGAGGTGCAGTCCCCCGTCGGCCGCGATCTCGGAGATGAGCGTGGTCAGCCGGCGGCTGCCGGAGAGCGGCTCGCTGCCCCACTGACCGGTGCGCCCGCGCGCGGTGAGCCATTGCACCGCGCCGTCGAGCAGCGCCATCACGGCGTCGACGTCATCAGCGCCGCCCCGCCGGATGTCCGTCCACTCTGTACTGTCACCCATCTTTCCCATTAGACCCGCAAACGCTTGCAACGGGAAGAACCGGAAACTCAGTGACAGTCGTCGCCGACGTCGAGAGGGTGGTCCGGTTCGGCCAGGGAGTCCTGATCCTCCGTGTTCACCCCGCCGCCGTCACCCTTCGGGGTCGGCGCGACCAGCCCCTTGTCGGCCGCCGCGCAGTCGATCCAGGCGCCGTAACTGTGGGTTCCGTGGACCCACATCCCCTTGTCGGCGGCCCGCAGGTTGCCCGTCTCCGGGAAGTCCCAGGTGATCTCGTCGTGCTGCACGGCGAGCGGACGCCACGCGAACTCGCCCTGGAACGCGTACACCCAGACGAAGTTGGTCGTCACCCGCAGAGTGTTCCGGCCGTTCTCGGACACCGACTTGTAGGTCACCCGCCCGCTGACCCGCGGCTGGTTCACCGGGTCCAGCTTGACCTTCGGGTCGATCCAGGTGGCCAGGGTGGCGAAAGCACTGCTCTTGAACCATTTCGCGATCTGCGCACGGGAGGTCGGAGCCAGCAGCGCGAGGAATTCGTCGGCCCGGTGCTCCACCGTCATGTGCGGGTCCAACCGCCCGGCCACCAGCGCGTCACGAACTTTCCGGAGGTCCGCGCCCACCTCGACGGCGGTGAACCCGGTGACCTCCTTGGCCGCCGGCAGCGTGATCCCCTTCGCGCCGATCGGGTAACCGGCGGCCGCCGTGCCGTCGAACGGGCCGGTCGGCGCCGCGCCGGCCGAGGTCGTCGCGGTCACGCCGTCGACGGTGGGCGCCGGAGCGGCGGCCTTCTCCTGCGGCCACACCGAGCGGACCAGCGGGACCGCCGCTACGATCAGGGCCACGAGGACGGCGGCCGGGACGACGTACCGGAGTTTTGCCGCGAACCCGCCCAGACGCCGCTGCCGCCGCACCTTGCGCTCGGTCTTGCGGGCCCAGTCCTCGAGGCTCGCCAGAGGATCGCTGTCGTCGTGCTGGTTCATCTTCATATTTCCCCGTGTCACAGGTAGGCCCGAGCGGATCTCAGTATGAATCACCGATCGATCACCCGGAATCCGTACTCAGAGACCGCTTTCGATCAGGTGATCGCGCACGCATAATCGAGACCCGGGGAGCTGTGAAGATGTCGCCGAGCCGCCTTGCCGCGTACGCCTTCCCTCCACCCAGCACTTTCATGATCCACCAGCGCGGTCCGGTCACGGCACCGCAGAAGGAGGAACACAGTGCGAAAGCTCCATCGCTCGGTCGTCGTCACCGTGGCGGCCGTCACCATAACCGCGGTCACCGCCTGCTCCCCGCCGGAGAAGAAGTCGGACGACGCCGCCAGTGGCGGGACCGGCGCCGCCACCGCGACCAGCGCCCAGGACCTGGGTGGCCTGGACGCCCTCGTCGCCGCGGCCAAGAAGGAGGGCGCGCTGAACGTGATCGCGCTGCCCCCGACGTGGGCGAACTACGGCGAGATCATCAAGGCGTTCGGCGACAAGTACGGCATCAAGGTCAACTCCGCGCAGCCGGACGGCTCCAGTCAGGACGAGATCAACGCCGCGGACCAGCTCAAGGGCCAGGACACCGCGCCCGACGTGTTCGACCTCGGCGCCTCGGTGGCCACCGCGAATACCGCCCGGTTCGCCCCCTACAAGGTGGCGACCTGGGCCGACATCGCCGACTCGCAGAAGGAGGCGACCGGCCTCTACGTCAACGACTACGGCGGCTACATGTCGATCGGCTACGACAGCGCCAAGGTCCCGGCCCCGACCGGCGTCGCCGACCTGCTCAAGCCCGACTACAAGGGCAAGGTCGCGCTCAACGGCGACCCGACCCAGGCCGGTTCCGCGTTCGGCGCCGTGCAGGCCGTCTCGATCGCGCAGGGCGGCACCGCCGACGACATCGCCAAGGGTGTCGACTTCTTCGGCCGGCTGAAGACGGCCGGCAACTTCCTCCCGGTCGACCCGACCGACGCGACGATCAAGTCCGGCCAGACCCCGGTCGTCTTCGACTGGGACTACCTGAACGCCGCGCAGACCGCCAAGGTCCCGACGTGGAAGGTGGTCGTCCCGGACAACGCCGTGCTCGGCTCGTACTACAACCAGGCGATCAACAAGGGCGCCCCGCACCCCGCCGCCGCGCGCCTGTGGGAGGAGTTCCTCTTCTCCGACGAGGGCCAGAACCTGTGGCTCAAGGGCGGCGCCCGCCCGGTCCGGGCCGAGGCCATGAACAAGGCCGGCACGATCGACAAGACCGCTTTCGCGGCGCTGCCGCAGGTCACCGGCACCCCGGTCGTCCCGACCGAGGAGCAGACCAAGAAGGCGAAGGATTACCTGGCCGCGAACTGGGCCAAGACTGTTGGCTGAGCTCGCGCAAGCCGCTCCGCAGCGCGTGGCCCCCGGGTCGCGGCTGCGGGGCGCCGCCTCCCTGCTGGGCACGGTCCCGTTCTTCGCCTACGTGACGATCTTCCTGATCATCCCCACCCTGGTGGTGGCGATCGGGGCGTTCACCGGCGACGGGGGCCACGGCTTCACCGTGGACAACATCGGTGCCCTCGGTGACGCGTACATCATCCAGGCCTTCGGCCGCTCGGTGTTGCTCTCCGCTCTCAGCGCGCTCTTCGGCGCGGTCTTCGGAGCCCTTCTCGCGTACGCCGTGAGCACCGCCCGCCCCGACGGCGTCCTGCGCCGCACGGTGACCGCCCTCTCCGGCGTGCTCGCCCAGTTCGGCGGCGTCACCCTGGCGTTCGCGTTCCTGGCGACCATCGGGCTCTCCGGTTTCGTCACGATCTGGCTGCAGGACCACGCCGGGCTGAACATCTTCGCCAACGGCGTCTGGCTGTTCGAGCTGCCGGGGCTGGTGCTGGTCTACACGTACTTCCAGATCCCGCTGATGGTGATCGTCTTCCTGCCGGCTCTGGACGGCATCCGTCCGCAGTGGCGGGAGGCGACCGAGAGCCTCGGCGGCACCACCTGGGAGTACTGGACCCGGGTGGCCGGCCCGCTGCTGGCTCCCGCCTTCCTCGGTTCCGCGCTGCTGCTCTTCGCCAATGCCTTTTCCGCGTACGCCACGGCGGCCGCCCTGGTCAGCCAAGGCAGCCCGATCATCCCGTTGCAGATCCGGGGTGCGCTGACCAGCGAAGTCGTGCTCGGTCAGGCCAACCTCGGCAAGGCCATGGCGCTCGGCATGGTCATCGTCGTGGCGGTCGTCATGACCCTCTACTCCCTGCTGCAGAAGAGGACCGCGCGATGGCTCGACCAGGACCGGGGGCTGGGGTGATCGCCCGCCGGGCGGCCAGGCAACGCGCCTTCCGCTGGGTCGTGCTGGTCCTGCTCGGCGTCTTCTTCGCGCTGCCGCTGGCGGCCATGGTCGAGTTCAGCACCCGCGAGCCCGGCACCTGGTCGCTGCTGGCGAACTGGACGAAGCTGAACGAGACGTACCCGGCTCTGGCCGAGGGCATCGTCGCGTCGCTGGAGCAGGCCGCGCTGACCGCGCTGCTGATGCTGGTGCTGCTGGTGCCGACCGCGATCTGGGTGCGGCTGCGACTGCCCCGGATCCGCCGGCTCGTCGAGTTCCTGTGCCTGCTGCCGCTGACGATCCCGGCGATCGTGCTGGTCGTCGGGCTCGCGCCGGTCTACGCCTGGGTCAACTACTTCGTCGGTGGATCGTCACTGACGCTCGTGTTCGCGTACACCGTTCTGGTTCTGCCCTATGCCTATCGCGCGATCGACGCGGGACTGTCCGCGATCGACGTGAAGACGCTGGCCGAGGCCGCCCGGGGGCTCGGGTCGGGCTGGTTCACGGTGATGTGGCGGGTGGTGCTGCCGAACATCCGCTCGGCGGTGCTGTCCGCGGCGTTCCTGACCGTGGCCCTGGTGCTCGGCGAGTTCACCATCGCCTCCCTCCTGCACCGTACGAACCTGCAGGTCGCCATCGAGTTCCTGGGCAAGAGCAGCGCCACCGTGTCGGTCGCCGTCTCGCTGACCGCGCTGCTGCTGGCGTTCGTCCTGCTTCTCCTGCTTTCTCTGGTGGGCTCTTCGCGAAAGGCAAAGAAATGAGCGAGCTTGCGAGCGAATCATCACGCTCGGTTCCCCACTCATGCCGGCGCCGGAGCGCAGCCGCGGTGACAGCATGAGTGGCGTCGCCGTACATCTGAAGGGGCTTCGCCGTACGTTCGGCACCGTTCACGCCCTCGACGACCTCGACCTGGAGATCGCGCCGGGCGAGTTCATCGCGCTGCTCGGCCCGTCCGGCTGCGGCAAGACCACCGCGCTGCGGGTGCTCGCCGGGCTGGAGGACTCGGACGCCGGGCAGGTGCTGGTCGACGGCAGGGACGTCACCCGGCTGCCGGCCAACAGACGCGACATGGGCATGGTGTTCCAGGCGTACAGCCTGTTCCCGCACCTGACCGCACTGCAGAACGTCGAGTTCGGGCTGCGCCTGCGCGGCCGGAAGAAGGCGGCCGGCCGCGCCCAGGAGATGCTCGACCTGGTCGGGCTCTCGACGCACGCCACCCGGTACGCCAGCCAGCTCTCCGGCGGCCAGCAGCAGCGGGTGGCGCTGGCCCGGGCCCTGGCGATCGAGCCGACCGTGCTGCTGCTCGACGAGCCGCTCTCCGCGCTCGACGCCAAGGTGCGGTTGCAGTTGCGCGACGAGATCCGCCGGATCCAGACCGAGGTCGGCACCACCACGCTGTTCGTCACCCATGACCAGGAGGAGGCGCTCGCCGTCGCCGATCGGGTCGGCGTGATGAAGGCCGGGAAACTGGAGCAGCTCGCGGCCCCGGCCGAGGTCTACCTGCGCCCGGCGACCGCGTTCGTGGCTGATTTCGTCGGGCTCAGCAACCGGCTGCCGGGCACCGTCGAGGGCACGGCGATCGAGGTGCTGGGCAGCCGCCTGCCGCTGGTCGCGCCGCACCCCGGCGGGGCCGCCACGGCGCTGGTCCGGCCCGAGTCGATCGGCGTCGTGCCTGATCCGGACGGGGCCGGGCGGGTGCTGACGGCCAGCTTCCTCGGCCCGACGAGCCGGGTCACGGTCACCGTCGGTGATCTACTGGTGGTTGCCCAGGTGGCCAGTGGTGAGCTGCCCGAACTGGCCCCGGGCACCGCGGTGCGGCTGGAGCTGCGTCCGGTCCCGGTCGCCGCCGAGTGAATCTACATAGGGCTTGACCCGGGCGTATCCACGTCTACCGTTTGGTTATGGACGGCGAGGAGTTCATCCACACGGCCCTCGTCGTGGCGTTCACGGCGGACTCGGGACACCCGCGGGGCCTCCAGCACGCCATTGACGAGATCTACCGGCTGTTGCACGGGGCCCCGGCGGGTCATCCCGACCTGGTCATCGGGTGGGGTGTGCTCTTCGACCTGCTCCAGGAACGGGCCGAGGCCTCCGGGGACCTCGCCGACTGGGACGCGCTGGTGGACGCGGCCGGGTGCATGGTGCTCGTCGCCGACCCCGGGACCGAGCTGGCCGTGCGCGCCTGGCGGCGGCAGTGGCAGTCGCTGTTGCTGCGTCACCAGGTGACCCGGGACCCGGCCGATCTCAAGGACGCGGGAGTGGCCGCCGCGGCCCTCGCCGCGGCGGCCGCTGCCGTTCCCGCCCCGGCCCACTCGCCACGGCCGCGCCGGCCGTGGCGATGTGATTGATCCGGGGGCGCTGTTTACACGTGTCCGAGGGCGGGTTACAGTCGTCACCCCCGCATGGGAGCGCTCCCATGACCTTCCCCCAAAGGTGACGAAGCGTTGAAGCGTAGTCTCAAGCTTATCCTGGCCTCGGCGTGCGCCGTCGCCACTGTCTCCGGAGTGGCGTTCTTCGCCCTGCCGGCGAGCGCGGAGGCCGCCTCGTTCACGGTGACGAACGCGTGGAGCTCGGGCTATCAGGGCGAGGTGACGGTCAGCAACCCGTCGTCCTCCTCGATCAGCACCTGGAAGGTCGAGCTGACGCTCCCCTCCGGGTCCACGGTCGGCCAGGCCTGGAACGCGACACTCGCCGCCTCCGGGCAGACGTTCACGTTCACGCCGGCCGGGTGGAACGCGTCGATCGCGGCAGGGGCGTCGGCCGGCTTCGGTTTCCTGGTGAACGGGACCGGGCGGCCCACGTCGTGCACGGTCAACGGCGTGGCGTGCACGGGCCTCACCGGGTCCACCGGGGTCCCGTCCGCCACCGCTTCCACCACGTCACCGACCGTCGCGCCCACCACCACGCCGGCCTCCCCCCAGCCCTCTCCCGCCGCGACCACCACCTCGGCTTCCCCCCGGCCGACCACCACCTCGGCCTTCCCCGAGCCGGCCGCCACCTCCGCGGGCTCGACCCCGCTGGCGATCAACGGGCAGCTCAAGGTGTGCGGGACGAACCTGTGCAACGCCTCCGGCAAGAAGATCCAGCTGCGCGGCGTCAGCAGCCACGGCATCCACTGGTTCCCCGGCTGCTACCCCGGCTCGGCGCTGGACGCGCTGGCCACCGACTGGAACGCCGACCTGTTCCGGATCGCGATGTACGTCCAGGAGGGCGGCTACGAGTCCGACCCGAGTGGACAGACCAGCAGGGTGAACAGCCTGGTCGACGCGGCCGAGGCGCGCGGCATGTACGCGCTGATCGACTTCCACCTCCTCAACCCCGGTGACCCGAACTACAACCTGGCCCGGGCCAAGGAGTTCTTCGCCAAGGTGGCCGCGCGCAACGCGGACAAGAAGAACGTGATCTACGAGATCGCCAACGAGCCGAACGGCGTCTCCTGGGCGAGCATCAAGAGCTACGCCGAGCAGGTCATCCCGGTGATCCGGGCGAACGACCCGGACGGCATCGTCATCGTCGGCACCCGCGGCTGGTCGTCGCTGGGCGTCTCCGAGGGCTCGTCGTCGGCCGAGATCGTCGGCAACCCGGTGAACGCGTCCAACATCATGTACGCGTTCCACTTCTACGCGGCGTCGCACAAGGACAACTACCGGGCCGAGGTCACCAGCGCGGCGGCGAGGCTCCCGCTGTTCGTCACCGAGTTCGGCACGGTCAGCGCCTCCGGCGACGGCGCGGTCGACACCGCCGGCACCACTGCCTGGCTCGACCTGCTGGACAAGTTGAAGATCAGTTACGCCAACTGGAACTTCGCCGACAAGAGTGAGGGCAGTTCGATCCTGAAACCGGGCGCGTGCGCCTCCGGGACGTTCTCCGGCACCGGTGTCCTCACCGAGTCGGGCCGGCTGATCCGCTCCCGGATCCGTACGGCGGATGACTTCTGACGATCTTGATCTTTGATCCGCCCTCCCCTGCGTGCGGATCATCGGAACCGGGCCGAGACCCTACCTCGGCCCGGTTCGACTTTTACTAAGACGCTACTTATATAAGTCCACTCTGATAGGGTGTTCCTGTGCATGCGTTCGACGTGCTCGGCGACCCGGTTCGCCGCCGGATCCTGGAAGTGCTCGCCGACGGTGAGCAGACGTCCGGCGCCGTGACCGCGGTCATCCGCGCCGAGTTCGGCATCTCCCAGCCGGCCGTGTCGCAACACCTGAAAGTGCTGCGGGACAACGGCTTCGCCACCGTCCGGCCGGCCGGCGCCCGGCGGCTCTACGCCGTCGACGACACCGCGCTGCGACAGGCCGACGAATGGCTGAGCCGATTCCGGCGATTCTGGACGCCGCACCTCACCGCGATGGCCACCGAGGTCGCCCGCGGCAAACGGCAGCGGCGACTGGCCGCCGACACCCTGGAGGAGCATCGATGATCGACGTGACCGAGCAGATCAGCAACGTCCAGCGCACCCTCGGCGACCGGACCCTGGAAGCCGGTGAGGCCCGGGTGCTGACCATCAGCCAGGTCTACGACACCGGCCTCGACGACATGTGGGACGTGGTGACCGTCGCCGACCGCATCGAACGCTGGTTCCTGCCGATCAGCGGGGAGCTCCGCGAAGGCGGGAAGTACCAGTTCGAGGGCAATGCCGGCGGGACGATCACCGCGTGCGACAAGCCGAACTCGTACGCCGCCACCTGGGAGTTCGGCGGCGGCGTCAGCTGGGTCGAGGTGCGCCTGACGCCCGAGGGCGACGGGCGGACCCGATTCACCCTCGAACACACCGCGCACGTCGACGACCACTGGGGCCGGTTCGGCCCTGGCGCGGTCGGGGTGGGCTGGGACTCCGGCCTGCTCGGCCTCGCCATGCACCTCGCGGCGCCGTCCGCACCGCGCGACAACGAGGCGATCATGGCGTGGATGGTGTCCGACGAGGGGAAACGCTTCATCCGGTTGAGCAGTTCGGCGTGGGCGGCGGCCGACGTCGCCGCGGGGACAGCACCCGCGGAGGCGGAGACGCGTGCTGCCGCGACGTTCGCCGCTTACACCGGCTCTTGATTCCTGCGCGTACGTCGCCGAAGTGCCGCCCGTGACAATCCCGCGCGAGCCCGTCACCACTTCCGGCGGCCCCGGGGTTGATTCTGCGGGGTGGACGGCGTAAGCCGTGCGGTATGGACGGGGAGAAACTGCGGCAGTACTGTCTCGCGAAGCCTGGCGCCTGGCCGGACGAACCCTGGGAAGGGGACCTCGTCGCCAAGGTCGGGACGAAGATCTTCGCGTTCCTCGGCAGCACGGGCACGACCGTGGGCGTGAAATGCGGCAAGGGGCGCGACCTGGCCGACGAGTGGCTGGTGCGGTACCCGTCGGACGCCACGGCCAGCGCCTACATCGGGCGGCACGGGTGGAACACGCTGCAGTTGCGGGGCGCGATCCCCGACGACGAGATCCTCGAAGCGGTCGACGCCTCCTACGACGCGGTCGTGGCAACACTGCCGAAGAAGGACCGGCCCGCCGCGGAGTAGGTCGCGGGCCGCCTTCGTTGCCGTGCGGGTTTTGATCAGCATAGGGTCGGTTTCCTAGACAAGAGTCGTCTAGGAAACGGGGTTCGGATGGCAGCGGTGGTTCGTGCGGGCGGCGACGCCATCGTCGTGACCGGTGTCGCGCAGCGTGAGGCCTGGAAAGTGCGCGAGCTGCCGCCGGTGGAGCACCTCGCCGACGGCGTCTGGACGTCACGGGCCGCGACCGGGCGACCGGACCACGGGAACGTGACCCAGCAGGACGACCGCGGGACCGCCACCGGGCAGACCGGCCGCGAGACGGCGACCGGGCGAGGGGATCGCGGGATCGGGGCCGGGCAGGGCCGTGGGGTGTCGGGGGCGGGGCTGCCGGGGGCGGGGCAGGTGGGCGGTGGGATCTGGTCGGTGCCGGTGCCGATTCCGCACAACCCTTTGCGGTACACGCTGTGTTACCTGATTCCCGGGGACGACGGGCTGGTCGTGGTGGATCCGGGGTGGGACAGCGACGAGGGCTGGGCCGCACTCGAGCACGGCCTGGCCGCGGCCGGTGGCGGGGTCGGCGACGTGCGGGGTGTCGTGGTCACGCACGTGCACTCGGATCATCATGGGCTCTCGAAGCGGCTGCAGCAGTCCGGCGCCTGGATCGCCATGCACCCGGCCGAGCGGGATGCGCTGACCCCGGGTGGTTCGCCGGCCGAGTGGCTGCGGGCGCATCACGTGCCGGAGGACGAGATCGCGGTGCTGGCCGGGACGATCGGGCGGCATCGGCTGGCGGCGCCGGCCCAGCCGGATGTGCTGCTCGACGACGGGGACGTGGTTCCGGTCAAGGGACGCAAGCTGACCGTGGTGTGGACGCCGGGACATACGCCGGGGCACATCTGCCTGCTGGAGCCGGAGGCGGGGGTGCTGCTCACCGGCGATCATCTACTGCCGCGGATCAGTCCGAACATCGGGTTGCAGCGGCCCGGTTCGTCACCGTTGGAGGCATTCCTGGAGTCGCTGGGCAAAGTCGCCGCGTACGACGAGGTGGAGGCGCTGCCCGCTCATGAGTACCGGTTCCGGGGCGTCGCGGCTCGGGCGCGGCAGCTGCGGGCGCATCACGAGGAGCGCTGTGCGGAGATCGTGGCGACGGTCGAGCGGCTGGGCGCGCCCGGGATCTGGGCGCTGGCGTCGGAGCTGACCTGGTCACGGCCGTGGGCGGAGATCGGGCCGATGCGGGTCGGCGCGGTGGCCGAGACGATGGCGCACGTGCGCTACCTGGCCGATCGGGGCGCGCTGCACTGGTCCGGTGACGTGGTGACCCGCGCGGGCTGACCGCGACCCGGCCGGCAATACGGCGACCGCCACCGGAGCAGGGAGCACCGGCGGCGGCCACAGGGGAGGGATCAGGCGAGCTTCTTGGACTTCTTGATCGCGGCGGTGATCGCCTCGACCAGCGGCGCCGCGCCGTTCCAGGAGTAGATCGGGACGGCCTGCCACGGGAAGACCTGGTTGGCCTTGACCGCGGGCAGCGCGTTCCAGGCCGGCTTCGACGCCAGGTCGGACGGCTGAAGCGTGCCGGTGCGCGCGTCCAGGAAGATGATGTCGGCCTGGTACTTGTCGGCGTTCTCCCAGCTCAGCGACTCGTAGTAGTCCTGGCCCTTGACCTCGGGCATGATCAGGTCGACGCCGAGCTCCTTGAAGTACATCAGGTCGGAGCTGACCGCGGCGCTGGAGACGTAGAAGACGTCGGCGGCGCCGGAGCCGAAGAGGACCTTGATGCCGCCGGAGGCCTTGGCGGCGTCGCTCAGGTCCTGCGCGGCCTTCTCGAAGCGGGCCTTGGCCTCGGCGACCTTCGGAGCGTTCAGGTCGGCGCCGAGGGACCTGGCCAGCTCGGCGTAGCGCTCGATCGGCTTGTTCAGCGGGACGCGGCCGACAGTGATCAGGGCGTTGTTCGGGGAGACGGCGAGGATCTTGTCCTTCGACTCGTCCGGCACGTACCACCACGCGCCCGGGTCGAACTGGTGGGTGACCAGCAGGTCGGGGGTGAGCGCGGCGTACTTCTCGACGGAGAACTCGCCCCACGCGTTGCCGACGATCTGGACCTTGTTGATGTCGAGCGAGCCGGCCTGCGCCTCGGCGGTGCCGTCGGCCTTCTTGGTCTCGCCGAAGACGCCGACGATCTTGTCCTGCAGGCCGAGGTCGGCCAGGGCGGCGGCGGTGCCGGTGAACGCGACGATCTTGGCCGGCGCCTTGTCCGCCTTCAGCTCCTTGGGCTGGTCGTCGGTGAACGTCCACGGGCCGGAGGCGGCGGCGGTCGAGGCCGGCGCGGACGTGTCGTCGTCCTTACTGCCGCACGCGCTCAGCACCGCGCCGGCGACAGCGGCGCCACCGGCGGCGAGCAGGCCGCGACGGGACAGGGGCAGAGAGGAAAAAGACATGCTCACATCTTTCGCAGGACAAGGGGCCGGTCACTCGACCGACTGAATGGTTAGGCTAACCTAACGAACCGGCAAGCGCGTCACCAGGATCCGCCGGATGTGAACGGGAGCACCCCACTGTCCACCATAGACACCCTTCCCGACCTGCGCGTCCGCCGCGCTGCGGGCCTCGTGGTCGCGCTGGCCGCGCTCGCCGCGGTGCTGGTGCTCGGCATCGGCTTCGGGGCGCGGCTCCTCTCCCCCGCCGAAGTGTGGTCGGGCCTGGTCGACGCCGGCTCGCCGTACTACCGGATCGTCCACGAGATGCGGCTGCCGCGGACGCTGCTGGGCCTGCTCGTCGGGCTGGCGCTCGGCCTGGCCGGGGCGATCATGCAGGCGCTGACCCGCAATCCGCTGGCCGACCCGGGGCTGCTCGGGATCAACGCCGGGGCGTCGGCCGCCGTCGCCACGTCGGCGGCGTTCTTCGGCGTCGCGACCTTCTCCGGGTATGTGTGGTTCGCGCTGGGCGGGGCGGCCGTGGTCACGGCGCTGGTCTACGCCGTCGGTGGCGGTCGCGCGGCCACCCCGGCGCGGCTGGCACTGGCCGGTGCGGCGCTCAACGCGGCGCTCTACTCGTACGTCAGCGCGGTTCTGCTCGGCAACACCGCATCGATCCAGAAGGTACGATTCTGGACGGTCGGATCCCTGGCCAGCGCGGACTTCGACACGCTGGAGCGGCTGACCCCGTTCATCGCGGCGGGCGTGATCATCGCGTTGCTGTCGGCCCGCCCGCTGAACGCGCTGTCGCTCGGTGACGACGCGGCGCGCGCGCTCGGCGCCCGGCCCGGCCTGATCCGTGCCATGGTGATCGTCGCGGTGACCCTGCTCTGCGGTGCGGCGACCGCGGCGTGCGGCCCGATCGTCTTCGTCGGCCTGCTGATCCCGCACCTGGTCCGGCCGTTCACCGGGCCGGATCTGCGCTGGATGCTGCCCTACACCGCGGTGCTCGCGCCGGTGCTGCTGGTCGGCTCGGACGTGCTCGGCCGGGTCCTCGGCAGCCCCGGTGAGCTGCAGGTCGGCGTGGTGACGGCGGTGCTCGGCGGCCCCCTGTTCCTCTACCTGGTGCGAGTTGCCAAATGATCATGCCTCGTTCGCGCCCCGTGATCATCGGCGTCGGTGCGTTGATCGCGATGGCCGCCGTGGCCGTGCTCACGCTCGGCACCGGCGAGTACCCGATCGCCCCCGCCGACGTGGTCAAGACCCTCGCCGGTCAGGGCAACGCCGCGCAGGCGTTCATCATCAACGAGCTCAGGTTGCCCCGCGTCGTGACCGCGATCCTGGTCGGCATGGCGCTCGCCGCCGGCGGCGCGGTCTTCCAGTCGATCACCCGCAACCCGCTGGGCAGCCCGGACATCCTCGGCATCACCAGCGGCGCGGGCGCGGCGGCGCTGGCCGTGGTGATCCTCGGCGGCGGCAGCAGCACCGCGCTGTCGCTGGCCGCGGTGGCCGGCGGACTCGCCACCGCGCTGCTGATCCAGCTGATCGGCGGGCGGCGCGGCCTGCAGGGTTACCGGTTCATCCTGATCGGCGTCGGCATGACCGCGATCCTCAACGGGATCATGGGCTGGCTGCTGACCAAGGGTGTGCAGATGGAGAACGCGCGGGCCATGCTCTGGCTCACCGGCAGCTTCGACGGCCGCGGCTGGGAGGAAGCGTTGCCGCTGCTCGGCGTGCTGATCGTCACGATCCCGATCCTGGCCGTCGCCTGCGGGCCGGGGCTGCGGATGCTGGAGATGGGCGACGACGTCGCGGCCGGTCTGGGCGTCCCGGTCAAGCGGCTGCGCAACGGCGCGCTGCTGGTCGCCTCGCTGGTCGTGGCGTGCGCCGCGGCGGCGGCCGGCCCGGTGAACTTCGTGGCGCTGATCGCACCGAACATCGCCCGGCGGGTCACCCGCGCGCCGGGCCCGAACCTGCTGCCCTCGATGGCGATCGGCGCGCTGCTGACGGTCGCCGCGGACTGGCTGGCCATGCACTCGGGCTACCCGCTGCCGGTCGGGGTCGTCACCGGCGGGCTGGGCGGCGCCTACCTGGTCTGGCTGCTGATCAGCGAACGCAAGGCGGGCCGCATCTGATGACCACGTTCACCACGGGAGTACGAGAATGAGCCGACTGAGCGGCAGCGACCTGACCCTGGCGTACGACAAGCGGGTCATCGCCGAACAGCTGAGCGTCGACATCCCCGACGGCTCGTTCACCGTGATCATCGGCCCGAACGCGTGCGGCAAGTCCACCCTGCTGCGAGCCCTGTCCCGCCTGCTTAAGCCGACCTCCGGGACGGTCCTGCTGGACGGCGCCGACGTGCACTCCCTGCCGACCCGGACGGTCGCGAAGACGCTCGGCCTGCTGCCGCAGTCGTCGACCGCACCGGACGGGATCACCGTCGCCGAACTGGTCGCCCGCGGCCGCTACCCGCATCAGAGCCTGCTGCGCCGCTGGTCCGTGCGGGACGAGCAGATCGTCACCGAGTCGATGGCCGCCACCGGCGTCGGCGACCTGGCCGACCGCTGCGTCGACGAACTCTCCGGCGGGCAGCGCCAGCGCGTCTGGATCGCGATGGCACTCGCCCAGCAGACACCGTTGCTGCTGCTCGACGAGCCGACGACGTACCTGGACATCGCCCACCAGATCGAGGTCCTGGACCTCTGCGCCGAGCTGCACGAGAAGCAGGGCCGGACGCTGGTCGCCGTGCTGCACGACCTGAACCACGCGGCTCGTTACGCCACCCACCTGATCGCCATGCGCGACGGGAAGGTGGCCCGCTCCGGCCCGCCCGGGGAGGTGCTCACGGCCACGCTGGTGGAGGAGGTCTTCGGGCTGCCGTGCCGGGTGATCGACGATCCGGAGACCGGGACACCACTGGTCGTACCGGCCGCGAGGAAGAAAACCTCAGTCGACGCGGAAGTCTGACGAAAGGGGTATCACACCCCCCGTTCGATCGGACCTGGGAGACCACTGATGTCCTCCGCCGAAACCGCCCAGACCGGCAACGTCCTGGCCCGCTGGTTCACCGACCTGCGGGTCCGGTCGAAGATCCTCGCCTCGGTCCTGCTCATCGCCGTCGTCGTCACCTGCGCCTGCGTCCTCGCGATCCTGCGGATGGGCGACATGGACCACCGCATGACGACCGTGCGCAGCCAGAACATGGTCAGCATCGACCTGCTGGGCAAGATCCGCGCGGCGCAGGCCGAGATCGCCCACAATGCCGCTCTGTCCGGATCTGGCGCCAGCGACGCCCAGCGGGCCGCCGCGCAGAAGGGCACCGCCGAGGCCGTCGGGAAGCTCGACGAGGCGCTCAACGCGTACCGGGCTCAGCCGAAGACCGCCGAGGCGACCGTCGCCACCGCGAAACTCACCGGCTTCGTCACCCAGTTCGAGCAGGCACTCAGCGACGCGCAGTCCGGCAAGCCGGTCGCGCCGAACATCTTCAACACGTCGGTCGGCGGCATGTCCCAGTCCGTCGACGACCTGGCCCGGCTGGAGAACGACAACGCCGTGGCCGCGTTGAACACGGCCCACGCCAACTACGTGTCGGCCCGCCGCGACGTGATCATCACGCTCACCCTGGCGCTGCTCGCCGGTATCGCGTTCGCGCTGCTCGTCGCCGGTTCGATCACCCGCCGCCTGCACCCGGTCGCGGAGGCCATGGAGGCGATGGCGGCCGGCAACCTCAACCACCAGGTGCCCGCGACCGGCCGCGACGAGATCGGCGCGATGGCCCGCTCGGTCAACCGCGCCACCACCTCCGTCCGCGAGACCGTCACCGCCCTCGCCGAAGGCGCCGAACTGCTGGCCAGCAGCTCCAAGGAGCTGACCCGGGTCAACGACCAGACCGTCTCCGGTTCCCGCGCGGTCACCGACCAGGCCGAAGCCGCGAACGGCTCCGCCGCCGAAGTGTCGTTCAACCTGCAGACCGTCGCCACCGGCGCCGACGAGATGGCCCAGGCCATCCAGGAGATCTCGCAGAGCGCCACGGCCAGCGCCGGCGTCACCATGGAAGCCGTCTCGGTCGTCGCCCAGACCACCGAGACCGTCAGCAAGCTCGGCGCCAGCTCCCAGGAGATCGGCGCCGTCGTCAAGACCATCACGTCGATCGCCGAGCAGACGAACCTGCTCGCCCTCAACGCGACGATCGAGGCCGCCCGCGCGGGCGAATCGGGCAAGGGCTTCGCGGTCGTCGCCGGCGAGGTCAAGGAACTCGCCCAGGAGACCGCCAAGGCGACCGAGGACATCTCCCAGCGCGTCCAGGCCATCCAGTCCGACACCGAGAGCGCGGTCGCCGCGATCGCCCGCATCGGCGAGGTCATCGAGAAGATCAACCAGTTCCAGACGACGATCGCCTCCGCCGTCGAGGAACAGACCGCCACCACCGCCGAGATGAACCGCAACGTCGCCACCGCCGCCGCCGGCGCCTCCGAGATCGCCCGCAACATCAACGGCGTCTCCAGCGCGGCCGAGCAGAGCACGGTGACGGTCGCCGCCGGCCGGCAGGCGGCGTCCGAACTGGCCGCCCTCGCCGAGGACCTCAACCGCCTGGTGAGCCGCTTCAGCTACCGATGAAGACCGCATTCTTCCTGTCCCCTGTCCGCTGCGGTCATTCTCCGCCGCTCCCGCGGGGACCCTTGCGGGCCTCGCAGGGCCGCGGGCGGCCCCGAACGCGAGACCCACAAGGGCGGCCTCCGTGGCGGGTCGAGCTCAGAGCAACAGCCCGGTCGAGGCCGTTGAGCCGGCCGCGCAGTCCCGCCGGCCGAAGCCCGCGGCGCCACTGACGGTCCGAGTAGCAGCACGGCCCCGGGTCTCGGCTGATCCTCGGGGGTGCGTCAGTCGAGGATCGCCGACACCACGTGCTCGGCGATCGCCAGGGACGACGTTGCCGCAGGTGAAGGCGCATTGCGTACGGCCGTGACCGCGCCCAGCCGGTGAATGCGGAAGTCGTCGACGAGACTGCCGTCGCGGTCCAGGGCCTGGGCGCGCACCCCCGCGCCGGCGCGCACGACGTCAGCGGCGCCGATCTCCGGGACATATCGCATCGCCTCGGCCATGTAACGGCTCTTGGAGAGCGAGCCGCGCACCTCTTTGACCCCCGTGCGCCAGTGCTGTCTCGCCATTCTCCAGGCGCCCGGCCACGCGGCGAGCGCGGCCAGATCGGCGATCGAGAAGTTCGAGCGTCGGTAGCCTTCCTTCGCGGTGGCCAGAACCGCGTTCGGGCCGACCTCGACGACACCGGTCACGCGGCGGGTGAAATGCACGCCGAGGAACGGGTACCGCGGGTCCGGAACCGGGTAGATCATGCCCCGGACCATGTCCGCCTTCGCTTCCTTGACCCGCATGTATTCGCCGCGGAACGGGATGATGATCGGCTCCTGCCGGTCACCGGCCAGCCGGGCCACCTTGTCCGAGTGAATACCGGCGCAGACGATCAACCGGTCCACGACCAGCCGGTTCTGCCCCGAGGTGACCTCGGTGCGGCTGCCTTGCGCACGGATCCCGTCGACCGGCCAGTTGAGGCGGACCTCTCCCCCGGCCGCGATGATGTCGTCGGCGAAGGCCCGCGCGATCCCGGGGAAATCGGTGATCGCGGTTTCCGGGGAATGCAGCGCGGCCAGCCCGGCGGCATGCGGCTCGATCTCACGGATCCCTGCGGGATCGACCCGCCGCAATCCCGGTACGGCGTTTTCCCGCGCCCGTCTCTCCAGGTCGTCGAGCCGGCCCAGCTCGTCGGCGCGCACCGCCACGACCAGTTTTCCGCACTCGTCGTAGGCGATGTTCCGTTCCTGGCAGTACTCCTTGAGCAGGGCCCGCCCGCGCGTGCACAACCGCGCTTTCAGGCTGCCCGGCGGGTAGTAGATCCCGGCGTGCACCACCCCGGAGTTGTGCCCGGTCTGGTGCAGCGCGACGTCGTTCTCCTTCTCCAGCACCACCACCTTGGTGCCCGGCCGCCGGAGCGTGATCTCCCGGCCGATCGCCAGCCCGACGATGCCGGCCCCGACGATCCCGATCGTCTCGTCAGCCATCAATGTCCCGCCTCTTCCGGTAGGTCGTCGCGTTCAGCCGAAGTGGACGGCGAACGTCTTGACCTTGGTATAGAACCGCAATGCCTCGCTGCCCTGCCCCTTGCTGTCAGACGGACACGTCACCCCGCCCGAGCATCGGCCCCTCCTTCATCCGCAACGCCTCGACGCGGGCGCACAGCCCGTGGTCGTATTCGGGGCGAGCCGGCGTCCCGGACCCGCTCACCCCCCATGGCGAGGCCGCCACCACCACAACCGAAGCGATCAGTGTCGCCGCCACCCCGCACACCTCGTCGACCACACGCCCGGCCGGCAGCGGGACCGAATCCGCAGCATGAGTGAACTCGACCAGCACCGAGCCCCCTTCCCGGGCACCCACCGGCGTGGCCCCCTCCGACGGACGGTGTTCCCGGGGAGATGATTGTTGACGATCCTGTGAGTGCTGGGCGGACTCCGGGACATCGATCCACCCCGGAGCTGCGAGAATCGGCGCCGCTCAGGCATGATGAGTGGTCCGGAACAGGCATCGACAGGAAGACGACTAACACCGATGGCGTCCGAGCACGACACCGAACGGCGAGCGACGCGCGTCTCCGCCCCGACCACGGCGGCCCAGGCCCGCGACACGCTGCGCGACGCCATCCTGCGCGGGGAATACCTGCCCGGCGAGCGCCTCGTCGAGGCCCAGCTGTGCGAGCGCCTGCAGGCCAGCCGCTTCAACGTCCGCGCCGCCCTGCAGGACCTCTCCGCCGAGGGCCTCGTCGAGGTGCAGCGCAACCGCGGCGCCCAGGTCCGCAAGGTGTCGATGGCCGAGGCCGTCGAGATCACCGAGGTCCGCATGGTCGTCGAGGGCCTGATCGCCGCCCGCGCCGCCGAACGCGTCGCCCCCGGACAGGCCACCGAGCTCGACGAGATCGGCGTCCTCATGCGCCGCGCCGTCGACGCCGGGGAGTACCGGCGCTACAGCGACCTCAACGTCCGCCTCCACGCCCTGGTCCGCAGCATCGCCGGCCACCAGACCGCCGACCGCATCGTGGAGACCCTCCGCGGCCAGCTGGTCCGCCACCAGTACATGCTGTCGCTGCTCCCGGGCCGCCCGCAGGCGTCACTCCCCCAGCACGAACGCATCATCGCCGCGATCCGCGAACGCGACCCGAAAGCCGCCGAAGCCGCCATGCGCGACCACATCTCCAGCGTCATCGACGCCCTCCGCTCCATGGACTACCTCGGCCCCGCTTGACCAGGGATCACCTTCAAGAGCCTTTCGTCCCACCTCCGCGGTGGTCACCCTCCGCCGCTCCCGCGGGGACCCTTCCGGCCCTCACAGGGCCGCAGGCGGCCCAGAACGCGAGGCCCGCAAGGGCGACCTCCGTGGCGGGTCCAGCTCAGAGCAACAGACCCGTCCACAAGCGCAAACCACCTGCCGAAGCCCCTCGTGCCGGAGTCCGCGACCCAGGCAGGTGGTCACTGCCGCCCCGCGAGCCGGCAGCCGAGACTGCCCGCCGACGTGCGGACCTCGCTGTCGCTGCGGCGGGAACGCCGGTTCGGCAACGGCCCGGCCCAGCTCACCTACGACGTCTGCCCACCGGGCAGGCGCAGGGTCATCACCGTTCCCCCGTTCTCCGCGGCGGCAGCGGTGACCGTGCCGCCGTGCTGGCCGGCGGTCTGTGCGACGATCGCCAGGCCCAGCCCGGAGCCCGGCATGGAGCGCGCCGCCGTCGCCCGGTAGAAGCGGTCGAACACGTACGGCAGATCCTCGGCGGCGATCCCGGGGCCGTTGTCGGTCACGGTCAGTTCGGCCCAGCCGGGTTCCGCGGCGGTGAGCCGCACCCGGACCGTCCCACCGGGCGGACTCCATTTCGCGGCGTTGTCCAGCACGTTCACCACCATGCGCTCCAGTTCGCCGGGGCGCCCCGGGATCGTGACGGAGTCCAGCGCGGTGTCGTAGGTGAGCCCGGGCGCCCGGATCCGCACCCGGTCCAGCGCCGCCGACACCACGTCGGCGAGGTCGAGTGGCTCGATCACCTCCCGGGTCGCCTCCTCCCGGGCCAGTTCCACCAGTTCGGTGGTGAGCGTGGCGAGTTCCTGCACCTGGGCGTCGAGGTCGGCGAGAAGTTTGGCCCGTTCCTCGGGCGGGAGCCGGTGCGCGAGCTCGGGACGGCGCTCCAGCTCCAGCAACAGTTCCACGTTGGTACGGATGCTGGTCAACGGCGTACGCAATTCGTGCCCCGCATCCTCCACCAGGGTCCGCTGCGCGCGGCGGGACGCGTCGATCGCGGCGAGCATCGCGTTGACCGACCGTCCCAGCCGGGCGATCTCGTCGTCGCCCTGCACCTCGATCGGATGGTCGAGATCCTGGGTGACGGCGACGTCCTCGACCGACGAGGTGAGCCGTTCGACCGGGGCCAGGCCGGCCCGCGCGACCGTACGCCCCAGGAATGCCGCCCCCGCGATCCCGGCCGCACAGCCCAGCGTGAGCAGCGCCGCGAACGCGGTCAGCACCCGTGAGCTGGAGTCCTCGTCCATGCCGACCTGGACCGCGCCGCCCCCGGTGAGCGGCAGGGTGAGCATCACGTACGAATCCGGGCCGAGCGTGATCTTCTCCTGCGCCGCCTCGACCAGGGCCCCGGCGGCGATCTGCTTGGCGGTGTCGGTGACCGGCAGGGTGGTCCGGCTGCCTCCGGCCGCGGCGCCGGTCGAGTCGAGGATCTGCCAGCAGGGGCCGATTTCCCGCCCGTGACCGCCGGGCCCGCCTCTGCCCCACGGCGGGTGGCCGCCGGTGTCGCGGGTACGGGAGGACTCGGTGGCCAGCCACTGGTCCGGGTTCGCCGCGATCGACGTGGCGTCGCTGCTCAGTTCCTGCATGACCTGGTGCTCCTGGATCTCGCGCACGGCGATCCACGCGCCGGCCGCGACGAGCAGCACCGCGGCCCCGACCGCGCCGGTGACCAGCAGCGACAGCCGGGCGTGCAGGGTGCGCGCCCGCCACCACCGCCCCGGAAGCAGTTTCACAGCGGCTCCTCCCGCAGCACGAACCCGACCCCGCGCACGGTGTGCAGCAGCCGCGGCTCGCCTTCGGACTCCAGCTTGCGGCGCAGGTAACCCAGGTAGACGTGCAGGCTGTTGGACTGCTCGCCGAAGTCGTAACCCCAGACCTGCTCGAACAGCGCGGCCCGGGTCAGCACCTGCCGGGGGTGCCGGAGGAACGCCTCGAGGATGTCGAACTCCGTACGCGTCAATCTCAGTGACCGCCCGCCGCGCTGCGCCTCCCGCGTGCGCGGGTTGAGCCGGACGTCGGAGAAGACGAGCCACTCGGTCTCGACCGGGGCCTCGGGCGGCACGGTCAGCGCCGAGCGGCGCAGCAGCGCGCGGATGCGCGCCAGCAACTCCTGCAGGGCGAACGGTTTCACCAGGTAGTCGTCGGCGCCGGCGTCGAGACCGGCGACCCGGTCACCGACGCTGTCGCGGGCGGTGAGCATCAGCACCGGCAGCAGCACGCCGTCGGCCCGCAGTCGCCGGCAGGCCTCCAGCCCGTCCATCCGCGGCATGCTGACGTCGAGGATCAGCGCGTCGGGCTCGCCGGCCCGGACCGCGTCGAGGGCCTGGAGCCCGTCGCCGGCGATCTCCACCTGATATCCCTCGAAGCGCAGCGTGCGCGCGAGTGAGTCGCGCACCGCCGCGTCGTCCTCCACCACCAGGATCCGCATGCCCTCCACCCTGCCAGCACCCCCCGGCGATCAGGACAGGTGGGCGGCGTCGAGCGCGGACTGCAGCGACTGCAGGTAGCCGTCGCTGGTGACCGTGGCGCCGGAGACGGTGTCGATCTTCGCACTCTGCGCGGCCAGGGTCTCCTGGACCAGCCGCGGGATCGCGTAGGCGTTGATCTCCTGGTCACGGCCGTTCTCGGTCGGGTACACCGGCACCGTGACCGCGGTGATCTTGCCGTCGGCGACGGTGATCTGGACCTGCACGTCACCCCAGCGCGTCGACGCCGTGGAACCGGTGTAGGTCTTGCCGCCGCTGGAGCCGGAGGAACCGCTGGAACCAGTCGTCGACGAGCCGGACGTGTCGTCCGACACCGGCGACACCGCTGCCGTCGTCGCCGCCCCCGAACTGTTCGTGCTGGTCCGATAGCTGAACAGCAGCACCAGCACGGCAACGGTCGAGAGCATCCACAGAGTGATGCGGCGCATCAGAGTCCTTTCACCAGGAGAAGAGTTCGGTGTGCAGGCGGTCGGCACGGACTCCGGCGGCCTGCGCCGCGGCACGCGCCGACTCGGTCCAGGCGTCCGGCCCGCAGACGTAGACGTGGGCGCCGGCGATCTCCGGCACGAGCCGCGGGAGTGCGTCGGTGTGCCCGGCGAGGTTCCCGGGCAGCCACGACGGCTGGGCGCCGCGGGGCCCGAGCAGGGTCACGATCCGCACCCCGCGATGGGTGGCGAACCATTCCAGCTCGTCGCGGAACGCCAGCTCCGCCTCGGTCCGGGCACGGTAGATCAAGGTCGCCTCACCCGGCCCGTACGGGAGTTCGCCCAGCAACGACAGCAGCGGCGTCACCCCGATCCCGCAGGCCATCAGCACGACCGGCCCACCGGTGTAGGTCTCCCCGGTCAGCTTCCCGTACGGCCCCTCGACCAGCACCTTCGTCCCCGGGCGCAGGCCGGCGACCCGTGAGCTGCCGTCGCCGAGGTTCTTCACGGTGATCCGCAGCCGGTCGCCGTACGGCGTCGCCGACAACGAGTACGGGTTGGCGCGCGTCCACCCCGGCCCGTCCAGGAACCGCCACTGGAAGAACTGTCCCGCCCGCGCCGGCAGCTCGCCGAGCCGCTGACCGGTCAGGTAGACCGAGGTCAGCCCCGGCCCTTCGGGGACGACCCGGGTGACGACGAGGCGGTGACGCCAGTTGCGCCAGGCCGGCAGCCCGATCCGGTACGCGAGGACGGCCCCCGCCGACCCGGCGTACAGCGTCCACCAGTACAGCCGCGACGCCGCCGAGCCGACGAAGTCCGTACCGGTCCAGAGCTGGTGGGGCAGGGCGAGCCCGACCCCGAGGTACGCGTACAGGTGCAGCAGGTGCCACGACTCGTACCGCAGTTTGCGCCGCGCCGCCCGGATCGACGTGACCACAACCAGGACCAGCAGCAGCGTGCCTGCCGTGGCCAGCAGCATCCCCGGGTACGTCCAGATCATGTCCCACAGCTCGGCGAACGCGTTGGCGTGCGACGCCGCCGCGTACCCCAGCGTGATCGTCACGATGTGCACGACCATCAGCCAGAACGACGTGAACCCGGTCCACCGGTGCCAGCGGGCCAGCCGGTCCTGCCCGAACGCGCGCTCGACCAGCGGGATCCGGGCCATCAGCAGCACCTGCAGGAGCAGCAGGTCGGAGGCGATCAGCCCGGTGAGCCGCCCGGCCGAGGTCAGGCCGAAGTCCTGCAGCCCGCGGTTGGCGACCCAGAGCGCCACGACGATCAGCAGGCTGATCGCGGCCGCGACGCCACCCACGTCGGCGTACCACCGGGGCGTGGCTCGGGGCGGGGTGGTTAGCACGGGCACGGCTGTAGCGGTCATGTCACCAAGGTTCGGCAACCCGATTAAGACCTGGAGCAGTGAAAACGTAAGTGTTCGCTAAGAGCGCGATCTTTCGGCGCCCGCCGTCACCGGCGTGCGGACGGCGCTGATCATCGCGGCGCTCTTCCTCGGCGACCACCCGGGCTTGTTCAAGCGCTACCGCCACCAGGTCGTCCACCTCGACGCCGCGCACACCGACGAGACCGCGCGGCGCGCCCACGTCGCACGGCTGCTCGGCGGCACGGTCGTCGCTGACCCACCCGCGATCACCGCGGTGGGCCCGGCGCCCGGCCGGCGCTCCGAGGCGTTTCACGACCCGGAAAACCCCGCTGGATGCCGGCCGGTGGGGTCCGGCCGGCATCCAGCGGGGTTTCGACGCGTCGGAACGATCCCCGGCGCCCGGCCGAGCGGCGCGGTCAGCGGTCGACGGTGACCACGCCGGGGTTGGCCCGCAGGAACGGCCCGACCCGGTCCTGTACCACCGCGCTGAAGAACGGGCCGACCGTACCGGGAAGCTGTTCGCCCTTGTAGACACCGCCCTCGAAGAGCGCCTCCCCCGGCAGTCCCACCCCGGTCAGGTCCTTGATCCTCAGGATTTTGAGCGCCTGCGCCCAGTCGGCGATGCCCCGGCCCCCGCCGACGAACGTCAGCGAGCGGCCGACGCCGGCCGTGACCTGCGCCAGCTTGGCCGGATCGCTGATCACGGTGCGCTTCAGCTTCTTGGCCAGCGCCTTCACGAACTGCCGCTGGTGCCGCTGACGGTCGTAGTCGGAGTGCGGCAGCCCGTAGCGCTGCCGGCAGAAGTCGAGCGCCTCCCAGCCGCTGAAGTGCACCGGTTCGTCGCTCTTCGGGTAGGCCTTCTGTGCCCCGATGTACGGCCGGTGACAGTCGTCGTGGCCCGGGCACTGCGGCAGCCGGTCACGCAGGCTCCCGTCCGGTTTGCGGTGCTCGGAGACGACGTCCTGGTCGACCGGCACGCTGATGCCGCCGATCGCGTCGACGAACTTGCGGAAGCCGCCGAAGTTGAGCACCGCGCCGCCGTCGAACCGCCGGATGCCGGTCACGTCCCCTACGGTCCGGGCCAGCAACTCGAAGCCCTGGGCGGCGCTGTACTTGCGCTCACCGATCCGGCTGCCCAGCGCCATCGCGGCATTGATCTTGGTGCGCTGGGCCGGGCTGCCCGACTTCGGGAACGCCGGGATCGGCACGACCAGGTCACGCGGGACGGAGAAGAGGATCGCGCCGCTGCGGTCGGCCGGGATGTGCGCCACGATGATCGAGTCGGCGAGCGGCGCGGTGTAGTCGTTGCGCGGGTCGATCCCGACCAGCAGCAGGTTCAGCGGACCGGCCGGGACGGTGGCGGCCACCGCGGCCGGGGCGACCAGAAGGCATCCGGCCGCTACCGCGAACCACGCCCAGAACCGTCGCCTCATCGCCCGACCTCCCGTTTCGTCCGATATGCCGCTGTAAAAATTACGCAGCGAATCGGGCGCAGTGGGAGTTTTCCCCGGGATCAGCCCCCACGGGTGGACCGGCGGCAAACCGGCCGGCATCAGCTTCCGAGAGCGGCACGCTCCGCCTCGATCGTCGTGTCCGCGCCGTGTCCGGTGTGCACGACCGTCTCCCCCGGCAGCGCGAACAGCCTGGCCCGGATCGAGGCCACGATCAGCTCCGCGTCCGAGAACGATCGGCCGGTCGCCCCCGGCCCGCCCCGGAACAGGGTGTCACCGGTGAAGACGCTGGTCAGCGCGGGTGCGTACAGACAGACCGCGCCCGGCGCGTGCCCCGGCGTGTGCAGAACGGTCAGCGCGGTGCCGGCGACCTCGACCCGGTCACCGTCGCCGAGGTCTTCGTCCCAGGTGACGGCGCTGCCGTGGGTGAGCTCCCAGAGCGGCCGCTCGGCCGGGTGCAGCAGGATCGGCGCGCCGGTGCGCTCGCGCAGGGCCGGGGCGACGCGGACGTGGTCGTCGTGCGCGTGGGTGCAGACGATCGCGGTGACGCGACGGCCCCCGACGATCGCCAGGATCGCGTCGACGTCGTGCGGCGCGTCGATCACCACGCACTCGGTGTCGTCGCCGACCACCCAGACGTTGTTGTCGACGTCGAAGGTCTGCCCGTCGAGGCTGAACGTCCCACTGACCACACCATGATCGATCCGAGCGCGCTGCATGCCCCGATTCTGCCCTGCCCGCCCCGGCCGGACCCGGCCGACCCGCGGACGGGCCGGCCGGGGCACCGGGTTCAGGCGGCGCAGGCGGTCTTGAGTTTCTTGACCGCGGCGTCGAGCTTCGCCTTGCTCGGCGCCTTCTTCGGATTGGCGTTCCAGGCCTCGTCCAGCTCGTCCATCGCGGCCTTGACCTCGGTGGCCGCGGCCGTCACCTCGGCACTGGCGCCGCGGGAGTACTCCGACATCGCGGTCGACCCGGCGATGTACTGGGTGGAGACCGCGATGTAGCCGACCGGCGGCCCGATCTTCTCGGAGGCGGCGGCCTCCTTGGCGGTCTCGTCGACGGCCTTGATCAGCTTGGTGCAGGCCGTCTTGGTGGCGGCGGCGTCGGCCGCCGGAGCCACGGAGGCCCCGGTGGTGGCGGCCGCCGCGGCGGACGACGCCCCGGGCGCGACGGGCGCGGCCGCGGGCTCGGTGGCCGGGTCGCACGCGGTGAGTGCGGCCAGGACCAGAACAGATGACAGTGCTACCCCGTGAATGCTTCGCACGACATTCCTTACGCTCAATACGTCGTTGTGCCGGGCGAGCGTAACGAGGCATTGATCTTGCGACATACCGCTTTCGTGCCAACCCTCGCATCGACCGCGCAACATGTCCGGCAGCCGGCGTGCGGTCACGGCCGCGGCCCGCGCTCACGCTTCCGGCCAAGATCACAGGCTGGCGCGTACGGCGTGAAGCCGCGCTCCGACCCGCGTACGCGCACCTTGTCCTGAGCGTGAGGAACGAGCGGACCGCGGGGGACGCGGCCGGCGCCCGGCCGCCGGCCGTATCGATTCCGGGGAGGGTGGGCAGTGCCCGGACTACTCGGGCAGCGCCGCGTCGGCCGTCGCCGAGTGCTTCGGGATGACCAGGGCGAGCAGCGCGGCGAGGATCGCGGCGCCCGCGCAGAGCCCGAAGAGCAGCTGGTACGCGCCGAGGGTGGGCAGCTCGTGGCCGCCGAGGTCCAGCGTCTTGGCCGCGAGGATCGCACCACCGACAGCGCTCGCGAGGGAACTGCCGACGCTGCGGAACAGCGCGTTGAGGCCGTTCGCCGCGGCGAGCTCGGAGAGCGGCGTGGCGTGCGAGATCAGGCCGGGCATGGCGGCGTACGCGATGCCGGTGCCGGCGCCGGCGATCGTCGCGCCGAGGATCACCTCGAACAGGCTGCCGGTGAGGAAGATCCGGGAACCGAAACCGACCGCGATGATCAGGGAGCCGATGATCAGGGCGGTGCGCGGCGCCAGCTTGGCCGAGAGCGGCGAGAGCAGCAGCATGATGATGCCGCCGGGCAGCATGCAGAGGCCGCCGACCAGGATCGACTTGCCGAAACCGTAGCCGGTGACGGCCGGCATCTGCACGTAGGTCGCGGTGCCGATCAGCGTCGCGAACAGCGCGAAGCCGACGAAGAGCGACGCGACGTTGGTCAGCAGCAGCGCCGGGCGGGCCGTCGTGCGCACGTCGACCAGCGGGGACTTCAGCTTCAGCTCGACCAGGACGAAGACCACCAGGAGCACGGCCGCGGCGACCAGCAGGCCGATCGTCAGCGGGTCGCTCCAGCCCCACTTCGAGCCCTGCGCGAGCGGGAGCAGCAGCGACAGCATGGCGCCGCCGAGCAGGATCGTGCCGACGATGTCCATGCTGCCCTTGCCGGCGCGCGGCGGGTTCGGCACCAGCACGACGATGCCGGGGACGGCCAGGATGCCGCCGGCCACGCAGATCCAGAACAGGACGTGGTAGTCCGCGTACTCCGCGACGAGGCCGGAGAGCGGCAGACCGAGCGCGCCGCCGACGCCGAGCATGGCGCTGATCAGGGCGATGCCGGCGCCGGAGTGCTCGCGCGGCAGCGTGACGCCGACCAGGCTGATGCTCAGCGGGACGGTCGCGACGGAGAGGCCGACGATCGCACGGCCGACGATCATCGGGGTGAGCGAGTCGGACAGCGCACACACGAGCGAGCCGATGATCAGGGCGCCGAGCGAGACGAGCACCATGAGCTTCGTGCCGTAGAGGTCGCCGAGGCGGCCGAAGGCGGGCACCGCGACCGCGCCGACCAGCAGGGTGGAGGTGAGCAGCCAGGCGATGCCGTCGCTGCCGGCGTTGAGGTCCACGCCCAGCTCCGACAGCACCGGGACGAGCAGGGACTGGGTGAGCGACACCATCAGCGCGGCGGTGCCGATCACCAGCAGGACGATGATCTGCTTGCCGGTCCAGGAGGCTTCCGGCTTCGCGCCGGGCTCCTGCGACCGCGCCACAGCGGCTTGGGACATGAGGGCTCCTTCAACTTCGTGGCAGACTCTGCCACGAGGCAGAGCGTGCCACGAGTTGGTTGCCGATGGGCAACGCGGGAGAATGCGTGAGATGGAGATCACCGGCCTTCGGGACCGCAAGCGTGAACAGAACCGGATCGCGACCGTGCGGGCGGCCTGGGAGCTGTTCATCGAACGTGGCTACGACCACGTGACGGTCGGCGACATCTGCGCGAAGGCGGACATCGCCCCGCGGACGTTCCACCGCTACTTCGCCGGCAAGGAGGACGTGGTCGCCGAGCCGGTCCGGCAGATGACCGCGATCACCACCGACTACATCGCCGCGGCGCCGGCCGGGGACGACGACCGGGCCGTGATGCGGGAGGCGATGACCCGGGTCGCGCGGTTCGTGGTCGAACGCCGTGAACTGCTCACCGCGCTGCGGACGGTCGCCCAGCAGTCCGCCCATCTCAAGGTCTCCCAAGTCGTGGTCCGCACCGACAGCGACCCGAACATCGCCGCGCTGCTCGCCGCCCGCCACCCCGGTGCCGACCCGGACGACTGGCGGCGGCGGCTCGTGGTCGGCTGCGCGACCGCGGCGTTCCGGGTCTGGTACGAGGACTGCCTGCGCGGCGGGCTGCCCGACCCGATGGCCCACCTCGAAGCGATTCTGGACGCAGCCGGCACCTGAACCGCACCCGAGCCGCTCCGGACATGAACCCCCCGGTCGGCACTGTTGCACCATGAGCAATGCCGTGAGCGCGGTGGCGGCCCGGCGCGTGGCAGCGTGGCACCTCTGCCTGGCTGCCGCGCCGGTCGCCATCGCCGCGTACTACCTTCTCGTCCACCTCGGCGCGCTGCCGGGGACCCAGGTCGCCCTCTACGTCAGCGCCAACGCCGCCTTCGCCGTGTCCGCCCTGGTCGTCGCCCGGCGCGACCGTGAACTGCGCCCGATCATGCTGCTGCTCGCCGCGTCCGGGATCGCCAGCGTGGCGGCCGACATCACGTTCTACTTCCTGGCCCTGGTGGACGGGGAGGTCGCCTACCCGAGCGTCGCCGACATCGGGTACCTCGCCGCCTACCCCCTGATGGCGGCCGGCCTGCTGCTGATCATCCGGCGGCGCACGCCCGGCTGGGACGGCGCCAGCGCCATCGACGCCGCGATCGTCGCGGTCGGCGCCGGCTACCTGGTCTTCGAGCACATCATCGCGCCGACGGTCCAGATCACCTCCGGCACGTTCACCCAGCTGGTCTCGGCCGCCTACCCGGTCGGCGACCTGATGCTGATCATGGTGGGGGCCCGGCTGATCCTCGGCGCCGGACCGCGCAGCTTCTCGCTGCGCCTGATCGGCGGCTACCTCGCCCTGGTGCTCTTCGCCGACACGATCTACAGCATCCAGTCGCTCAACGGGACGTACCACGTCGCGAACTACCTCGACGCGATCTGGATGACCGCCGGGTTCATGATGGCCGCGGCGCTGCTGCACCCGTCCGCCCCGAAACTGGTCGTCCGCTCCAACGCGGACACGCCCGACGCGACCACCGGGCGCCTGATCGTCCTGGCCGTGGCCGCGGTCACCGCACCGGCGTCCCTGCTGATCCAGCACCTCAGCGGACGCAAGCCCCACGTGGTCGTCGCCGCGGCGGTCTGCATCGTCCTGTTCCTGCTGGTCCTGGCCCGGATGGCGGGTCTCGTGCGACTGCAGCGGCTCGCCGCGATCACCGACGGGCTGACCGGGCTGCGCAGCCGCCGCTACTTCGAGGAGACCCTGCGCCACGAGGTGGACCGCGCCGGGCGGCACGGGGAGCCGGTCGGGCTGCTGCTGCTCGACATCGACCACTTCAAGCAGGTCAACGACACGTACGGGCACGGCGGCGGCGACCGGGTGCTGATCGAGGTCACCCACCGCCTGCGCGAACTGGTCCGGCCCGGCGACCTCGCGGCCCGGTACGGCGGCGAGGAGTTTGCGATGCTGCTGCCCGGCGCCGGCCCCGAGGAGATGCTCGAGGTCGCCGAACGGATCCGGCGGGGCGTGGCCGCGGCTCCGATCGCGGTCAGCGACGGCGTGCTCTGCAGCGTCACCGTCTCCATCGGCGCCGCCGGCCTGCCCGCCCTGCGCGACGCGGACGAACTGGTCCTGGCCGCGGACCGCGCACTCTACGCCGCCAAGAACGCCGGCCGCGACCGAGTGGCCGCCGCCGCCGCCTGACCACCCCGCCGGCCACCACGCGAGTCCCCCCGCGTGGTGGCCGGTCACCATGCGCCCGACCGGCCCGCCGGCCCGGCCGCTCACCACCCGGCTCAGCCAGTCACCACCGAGCCGGCCGGTCCCCTGCCGACCGGACGTGCCCAGTTGCCCGCACCGGGCCGCTGGGCGCGTCCGGTTTCCGGCCGGGGTCCTCGACCGGCTCCGGGCCCTGGACGGGTTCTTGCTCTGACCGTGCCCCTCCACGGAGGTCGCCCTCGCGGGCTGAGCGTTCAGGGCCGGCCACGGCCCTGCTCAGCCCGGGAGGGTCCCCGCGGGAGCGGCGGAGAAGGACCACGGCGGACGTAGGACACCAGGCATTTGATCTTGATTTGGCCGGTCGCGGAGGTCGTCAGCGGCCACCGCACGGCGTGATCCCTATCGGCCGCCCCACACTTCTGACGCGGTTTCGACGATGAGGCGGAGTTTGGCCACCTGCTCGTCGTAGGTGAGCGCGTTGCCCTCGACCGTCGACGAGAAGCCGCACTGCGGGGAGAGGCAGATCTGGTCGAGCGGGACGTATTTCGCGGCTTCGTCGATGCGGCGCTTCAGCGTGTCCTTGGATTCGAGTGCGCCGCGTTTCGTGGTGACCAGACCGAGAACGACCATCTTGCCGGGCGGCACGAAGCGCAGTGGCGCGAACCCGCCGGAGCGGTCGTCGTCGTATTCCAGGAAGAACCCGTCGACGGCCAGCTCGCTGAAGAGCGCCTCGGCGACGAAGTCGTAGCCGCCCTCGGCCGCCCACGACGACCGGAAGTTGCCGCGGCACATGTGCGTGGTGACCCGCAGGCCGGCCAGGCGGTCCTGGATCGCGGCGTTGATCTGCCGGATGTAGCGCAGGTGCTGGTGGTCCGCGTCGTCGCCGCGCTCGGTGAGCCGGCGGCGCTGGTCCGGGTCGTTGAGGTAGGCGAGGCTGGTGTCGTCGAGCTGCAGATAGCGGCAGCCCATCGCGGCGACGCGGCGGACCTGCTCGGCGTAGGCGGCGCTGAGGTCGGCCCAGAACCGTTCCTCGTCGGGGTAGACCGCCGGGTCGATGGCGGCCCGGCCACCGCGGTAATGCACCATGCTCGGCGACGGGACGGTCAGCTTGGCGGTGACGTCGGAACCGACGGCGGCCCGCAGGAACGCGAAATCCTGACCGAAAATGGTCTCCGTGAGCCGGATCGGCGCTTCGACGGCGAGCGCCGCGGACTCGAAGTCCAGCTCGCCGTCCGCGTTACGGAAGTGGACCTGGATCTTCTCGTCGGTCGGCCGGATGCCGCCCAGCCGGTAGATGAAGTCCATGTGCCAGGCGGTCCGGCGGAACTCGCCGTCGGTCGCTGATCGTAAACCGACGTCGCGCTGCATCCGGACCACGTCCCGGATCGCGTCGTCCTCGATCGCGCGCAGCTGCTCGGCGGTGATCTCGCCGGTCGCGCGCTTGGTGCGGGCCTCGAGCAGGTGGGGCGGGCGGAGCAGGCTGCCGACATGATCCGCCCGGAACGGTGGCGTCATCCCCCCACTCAACACCCTGGATCAGCCGTTGGAAAGAACTCGATCGATCTGACCGAGGGCCAGGCGCATGCCTTCCTCCATGCCCATCTTGCTCAGGCGGTCGAAGGTGTCCACGTCCGGGAAGTGGCTGACGACGGTCATCCGCGTCCGGCCGCCGACCTCGTCGAGGGTGACGACGCCGTGAACCGGCAGGTCCCCCTCGATCGGCTCGCCGTTGTCGCCGGCGAACCCGTCGTCGAACTCCAGCCGGTACGGCGCCTCGATCGTCGTGATCGTCCACCAGCCGTGCGCCTTCGTCCCGTCCGGGCCGGTCATGTGGTAGCGCGCGGAACCGGTCGGCACGAACTCGTGGCGGGTGAACGTCGCCGGCCAGGTCGGCGGGCCCCACCAGCGCTCCAGCTTGCGCGGGTCGGCCCAGACGGCCCAGACCTGCTCGATCGGGGCGTCGAAGTCGGTGACGAAGGTGAGGGTCAACTCCTCGGTGTTCTTCGTCGTCTCGGTGACCGGCATGGTTACTCCTCCTCCAGGATGTTCGCGATCCGGGCGGCCCGGTGCCGCCAGATCTGCTCGTACGCGTCCATGAGGTTGCCGACCGCACCGCGCAGCGTGTCGGGCTCGCCGTGGACGATCTGCTCGCGACCGCGCCGTTCCTTGGTGACCAGGCCGGCCTGCTCCAGGACGGCCACGTGTTTCTGCACCGCGGCGAAGCTCATCGGATAGAGCCGGGCCAGGGCGGTGACGGACATGCCGGCGCGGAAGACGCGGGCCAGGATGTCGCGCCGGGTGGCGTCGGCGAGCGCGTGGAAGATCCGATCCTCGCCGCCCTCACCTACAACCATGTGGTTGTACGTTAGTCGCGACCCGCCATGATCACAAGCCGTTCACCATTCCCAAATTTGTCCTTTTTAATAGCTTTTATCCGTTTATGCGGCCATGACGTCGGTCGGATAACGTGCGCCCATGACGTTCTCGATCGTGGGCCGGTCTGCGGACGGCAAGGCCCTGGGTGTCGCGGTGGCCAGCAAATTCCTCGGCGTCGGCGCGGCGGTGCCGGCCGCGCTGGCCGACGTCGGGGCGGTGGCGACGCAGTCGTACGCGAATCTGGCCTACCGGCCGCAGGGTCTCGCCCTGCTCTCGTCCGGAGTGCCCGCCGACTTCGCGGTCCGAGCGCTGATCGCCGCGGACGACGGGCCGGTCGGGCACCGCCAGGTCGGGGTCGTCGGCACGGGCGGGAACGGGGCGACGTTCACCGGTGACGACTGCCATCCGTGGGCCGGCGGGACGGCCGGGGACGGGTATGCCATCCAGGGCAACATGCTGGCCGGCGCGGCTGTGGTCGGTGACATGGAGAAGGCGTGGCTGGCGTCCGGCCACGAGTCACGGCTGGCATACCGGCTGGTCGAGGCGCTGCATGCCGGGGATCAGGCCGGCGGCGATCGGCGTGGGCGGCAGAGCGCGGCGCTGCTGGTGGTCGCCAGGGGCCAGGGGTACGGCGGCACGAGCGACGTCCTCGTCGATCTGCGCGTCGACGATCACCCCGATCCGGTCGCCGAGTTGTCCCGGCTGCTGACCATGCACACGCTCTACTTCGAGCGGCCCGATCCGGCGGTGCTCATCCCGTTGACCGGCCCGGTCGCCGCCGAGGTGTTCCAGCGCCTCGCCGACCTCGGGCATCAGGACGCCGACCTGGACGCGGCCCTGGAATCGTGGGCCGGGATCGAGAACCTGGAGATGCGGATCGTTCCCGGTTCCATCGACCCGCTGGTACTGGCGCATCTTCGCGCCGCCACCATTTCCGGCAAATAGTGCATCCCGTCGTTTCCGCCCTGGAATGATCATTTACGGGGACGTAACTGTCGGGGGACGGCGGGACAAATGGGATCAGAGGATCGCTCCACCGCGCCGGTGTTGAGCCGGCGCACCATCATCACGCTCGATCTCCCGGGGACGATGCCGGCGATCTGCCGGCTCGAGCCCGCGGAGCCCGGCCCGGAGGAGCGGTTCGTGGTGCGGCGGGAACTCGCCCCCGCGGACGCCGGGATCCCGATGATGCTGCGCGTACGGGTGCTGGACGCGGTGGACCGGCCGCTCCCCGGTGCCGTCCTGGCGATCTCCCACCGGGCGCCCGGCGCGGCGGGTCCGCTCCTGCACGGCGCCCAGGTGACCGACCCGCACGGTCACGCCGAGTTCAAGACGGTCTTCCCCGGCTGGGAGCCGGGCGTCCCGGCCGGGATCGACCTGACGTTGTACCTGGCCGGTTCGCGCGACACCGGCCGGTTGCACTTCCCCGGGCCGTTGACGACACAGGTGGCGGCGCTGCCCGCCTACCGCGGGAATCCGGAACCGCTGTCACCGCCGCCCGCGCCCACCGGCATCCCCCGGGTCGTGCCGCGGGACCGTTACGACCTGACCGCGGGCCTGCTGGTGACGATCAGCGCGGTCACCGAACGCTGAACCGGCCGGCCACGGCATGACCGGGCCGGGGCCCGGCCTCCCGGTCAGCGACGGCGCTTCGGGTTGAACCGGTGGGCGGCGGTCAGGGTCAGGGTGGACCAGCGCATGGCGTCCAGCGCGGGAACGGCGAGGTCCTCGGAGCCGGGTTCGCCGGCCTCGTAGGAGCGGACCGCGTTCAGGACCTGACCGAGGCGGCCGGTGCCGTGGGTGAGCGCGTCCGAGACGTCCGCGGTCAGCGGCAGGTGCTCGACCATCTGCTCGGCGGTGAAGCCCATCAGGCGGCCCATGCCGGTGACCAGGCCGGCCACGAACGCGGCGCCCGGGTCGGCGCTGAAGCGCTGGGCCAGGTTCTCGCAGAGACGGGCCTGGGTCAGCGCGGTGAGCAGCTGCTCCTCCGGGGCCTCGGCGACGTCGTCGACCACCATCAGCGTGGCCCAGCGGCGGATCCGGGTCAGACCGACCAGCATGACCGCCTGACGGACCGAGGAGATGCGGCTGACCACGCCCGCCGCGACCGAGTTGCTGACCCGCAGGACGCGCATGGCCAGGGCCGGGTCGCTCACGATGATCGAGGTGATCTTCTCGAGCGGGACGTCCGGCGACATCAGGGCCGCCACCAGCTCCAGGCGCCGCAACCGCGACGGGGAGAGGCTGGGCGCGGTGAGCACCTGGGGGCGGCTCAGGGCGTACCCCTGGCGCAGTTCCATGCCGTAGCGGTCGGCGATCGCGATCTGTTCCGCGGTCTCCAGCCGTTCCGCGACCAGCTGGATCCCGGCGTACTGGCGGCAGGCCGCGACGATCTCGCCGAGCCGGCTCAGGTCGCCGTCGAGCAGGTCGAGTTTGACGTAGGAGGCCAGCCCGAGCAGCTGCTCGTGCCCGGAACCCCAGACGAAGTCGTCCAGGGCGATCCGGTAACCGGCCTCGGCCAGCGAGGTGATCCCCTCGATGACCTCGTCGTCCACCGCGACGGTCTCCAGCACCTCGAGCACCACCTGCTCGGGGCCGAACGGCAACGGCAGCCGCCCGGTCACGAACTCGCGCGTGAGGTTGATGAAGCACGGACGCGTCCCGGCGACCTCGGCGATGCCGAACTCGGTGAAGGCGTTGATCATGACCGTGCTGGTGGCATAAGTATCCTGCCGGCCGGACGCCACGTCGTCCATGCGGCCGCGGAAGAGCAGCTCGTACGCGACGACGGCGCCCGAGGCGTCAAAGATCGGTTGACGACCGACGTGCACCGCATCCATCACCGGAATTCCCACGCCGTCGCCATCGGCACAAATCGCGGCGACCTGACGAATCCGCGCAGGAAAACAGTCAGTCGCCGCGAGGAAACCTCGGCGAAACGGTGGGTTCCGCGGACGCGCCTCGCGTGCTGGGATGAGACCGCCGTCACAGCACCATTTGAAGGGATTCCACCGGATGCTCAACCTCTCCGTTCTTCTGGAGGACAGCGCCCGCCGCCACCCGGAGCGCGCCGCGGTGGTCCTCGGCCCGCAGCGCCTGACCTACGCCCAGGTGGAGGCGGCGGCCAACCAGGTGGCGAACATGCTGGTGGCGCGGGGCATCCAGCCGGGCGACAAGGTGGCGCTCTCCTGCCCCAACCTTCCGTACTTCCCGGTGATCTACTACGGGATCCTGAAGGCCGGCGCGGTCGTGGTGCCGCTGAACGTGCTGCTCAAGGGGCGCGAGATCACGTACCACCTGAAGGACTCCGAGGCCAAGGCGTACTTCTGCTTCCAGGGCACGCCCGACCTGCCGATGGGCGCCGAGGGGCACGCCGGCTTCACCGGAGCCGACGGCTGCGAGCACTTCTTCCTGGTGACCGCGGACCCGGCGGCGGCCTCGCCGATCGAGGGCGCCGAGACGCTCGGGCAGGCGCTGGCCGGTCACGGACCGGTCTTCGCGACCGTGCTGCGCGCCGAGACCGACGCCGCGGTGATCCTTTACACCAGTGGCACGACCGGTCAGGCCAAGGGCGCCGAGCTGTCCCACTCGAACCTGGTGCTGAACGCGCTGACCTGCAACCGGCTCTTCAAGTCGGAGCCGGGCACCGACACGCACCTGCTGGTGCTGCCGCTGTTCCACTCGTTCGGCTCGACGGTGAACATGAACGCCGGCTTCTCCGTCGCGGCCACGCTGGTGCTGCTGCCGCGCTTCGAGGCGAAGGCCGCCGTGCAGTTGCTGCAGAGCGAGGACGTGACGTTCTTCGCCGGCGTCCCGACGATGTACTGGGGGCTGCTGAACGCCCTCGGTGACGACGTCGACGTGGAGCGGATCGCCCGGAACATGCGGGTCGCGGTCTCGGGCGGCTCCAGCCTCCCGGTGGAGATCATCAAAGCGGTCAAGGAACGCTTCGGGGTCACCATCCTCGAGGGGTACGGCCTGTCGGAGACCTCTCCGGTCGCCACGTTCAGCGATCCGGACAGCGAGCCGCGCCCCGGCTCGATCGGCATCCCGATCTGGGGCGTCGAGGTGAAGCTGATCGACCCGGAGTGGAACACGGTCACCGGGGCGGACGAGATCGGCGAGATCGCGGTGCGCGGCCACAACATCATGAACGGGTACTACAACCGGCCCGAGGCGACGGCCGAGGTGCTGAACAACGGCTGGTTCCGGACCGGTGACCTGGCCCGGCGCGACAAGGACGGCTACTACTACATCGTCGACCGGGCCAAGGACATGATCATCCGTGGTGGCTTCAACGTCTACCCGCGGGAGATCGAGGAGGTGCTGATCACGCACGAGGCGGTCTCGCTCGCCGCGGTGATCGGGGTGCCGCATCCCAGCCACGGCGAGGAGGTCAAGGCGTTCGTGATCCTGCACCCGGGCGCGACGGTCACCGAGGAGGAACTGGTGGCGTGGGGACGGGAGCAGATGGCCTCCTACAAGTACCCCCGGATCGTGAAGATCGTCGAGGCGCTGCCGATGACCGCGACCGGCAAGCTGCTCAAGCGCGAGCTGAGCTGACGGTCCAGGCCGAACGCGGCGAGAACGACGCCCGGTGGGGTATCCCGCCGGGCGTCGGCTGTCCCTAGACTCGCACCCACGAAAGAGGCCGCGAGGCCCCCCGTGATCGCTTGCATCCGTGACGCACAGTGGACGGGCAGGCACCCGCGGCGTACAGGAGGCAAGCGTGACCACAGCCCTGGCGCAACGGACCCCACCGGCCGCGGCGTATGCACCGCCGTCCGGGGGACTCCTGCACCGGGTCGCGAGCCTGCGCCGCACCTCCCCCGGCCGCCTGCAGCTGATCCTGGCCGTCCTGCTGACGCTCGGTCTGCTGACCGGCCTGGTCGCCGGGCTGACCGCGCACGCGGCGAGTTCCGGCACGGCCGGGCTCGGCGATCGGGCCCAGCCGCTGCTGGTCAGGGCCGAGTCGGTCTGGTCCGCGCTGGCCGACGCGGACACCACCGCGGCGCAGGCGTTCCTGGCCGGCGGCCTGGAGCCGGACGCGCTGACCCAGCGCTACGACGCGGATCTGGCCGCGGCCGGCACCTCGCTGGCCGGCGCGGCCCGGCTGGTCCCGGCCGGCAGCGAGGCGGCCAAGGCGATCGACGCGCTCGCGGTCGGCACCGCGAAATATGCCGCGCTGGTCGCCACCGCCCGCGCGGACAACCGTCAGGGCCTGCCGCTCGGCGCCTCCTACCTGACCGCCGCCTCCCAGCTCAACCGGGACACGTTGCAGCCGCAGGCGCAGGCACTGTTCCGGATCGCGACCGACGAGATCGACGCGGGCTACGAGTCGGCGCACAGCTCGTGGTGGCTGATCCTGCTGCTGGTGCTGGTCGTGTCGCTCGGCGTCGGGCTCTTCTGGAGCCAGGGCTACCTGAGCCGGACGACGCACCGCACGTTCAACGTCCCGCTGGTCGCCGCGACCGGGCTGTTCGCGCTGCTGATCCTGCTGACCGGGGCGGTCTTCGCGAATCAGCGCAGTCATCTCGGCGACGCCGCCCGGCAGGGTTCGGATCCGGTGGCGTCGTTCGCCCGGATCCACATCGCGGTGCTGACCGAGCGCGCCGACGAGGCGTTGACCCTGGCGGCGCGCGGTTCCGCGGACAAGGAGCAGGACTTCGACCGGGCCACGGGCACGATCGACTTCGACGATCAGCGCCTGGACCCGGCGCGGAACTTCGCCGGGACGGCGCGACAGCAGCACGACGCCTACCTGGCCACGCACGACCAGGTGCGCGAGTTGAGCACGGGCGGCGACTACGACGGTGCGGTGGCGCTGGCCGTCGGGGACAAGGCGTCGCAGCAGTTCGGCGATCTGCGCACCACGCTGGAGGACGCGATCGACAACCGTGAGGCCGCGTTCACCGAGCAGATCGGCGCGGCCGGCGAGTGGCTCGACCTGCTGACCCTGATCGGCCCGCTGCTCGCGCTCGGCATCTGCGCGCTGGCGTTCTTCGGCATCCGTGCCCGCCTGGAGGAGTACCGGTGAAGCGCCCTACTGGAGGAAGAGCGGTGATGACGCGCATGCGCCTGGCCCCGATCGCCGTCCTCGTCGCCCTGCTGCTCGGCGCGGCCGGCTGCTCCGGCGACTCGTCGCCGCGCTACGACGAGGTGACCGCCGCCCCGGCCGTGACCGAGCCCGGCGCGGCGGGTGCCGCGACCCCGGCGCCCGCCGCGAACTGCAATCCGCGGGCGAGCCTGCGCCCGGCCGGCGCGCTGCCGGCGCCGGGGCAGATGCCGGCGGACTCGTGGATGGCCGAGATCCGCAAACGTGGCCGCCTGATCCTCGGCACCAGCCAGGACACGCTGCTGTTCAGTTCACGGAACCCGTTCACCGGCAGGATCGAGGGTTTCGACGTCGACATGGCGCACCTGATCGCCCAGGCGATCTTCGGCGACCCGAACAAACTGGAGATCAAGGTCATCGCGTACGACCAGCGGGTCAACGAGGTCCTGCTCGGGCACGTGGACCTGGTGGCGGACACGATGACCGCCACCTGCGACCGGTGGAACGACGTCGACTTCTCCGCGATCTACTACGAGGCCGGGCAGAAAGTGCTGGTCCGGAAGGACTCGACGGCCAAGACCATCGAGGACCTGGGCCAGAAGAAGATCTGCTCGGCGGCGGGCTCGACGTCGTACGACAACATCGGCAAGGTGAAGAGCGCTCCGATCGCCGTGGCGAGGCCGACCTTCGGCGACTGCCTGGTCGCGTTCCAGCAGAACGAGGTGGACGCCATCTCCACCGACGACACGATCCTGGCCGGGATGGCGGCCCAGGACCCGTACGCGATGGTGATCGGTGACCGGTTCACCCAGGAGCCGTACGGGATGGCGATCAACAAGAAACACCCGGAGTTCACCCAGTTCGTCAACGCTGTGCTGGTGAAGGCGGCGCAGGACGGCACGTGGGCCAGGACCTACGAGAAGTGGCTGGGTGGCACGGCCCCGAAGCCACCGGTGGCGCAGTACCGATGACGGCTCCTTCGGTGGCTCCCGCCGACGCCGAGCTGGCGCGCCTCGAGACCGCGGTGGAAGCGATGTCCCGCAACCTCGTGGAGCTCGACCAGCTGCCGGCCCGCCACGACCTGGACAGCACGACGCTGACCGGCCGCACCGCGACCGAGTGGGCGGATGCCAGCGCCGCGCTGGCCACGCTCTGGGACGGGTTCCGCCTGCTCTCCGAGTCGATCGCGCGGGCGCAGGCGTTGCGCGGGCAGCGCCGGCTCAGCGACAGCGACCGCGCGAAGTTCGTGCACGAGGTGCTGGGTCCGTCGATCCTGCTCTCCACGACCACGGTGCCGCTGGCCCAGCGCGGCCTGCTCGGCGCCGGTCAGGTCACCACCACGTGCTCGCCGGCCGAGTTGCTGGCCGCGATGGAGCGCTCGTTCACGATCGCGATCGACGTGGCGACCCGGGCCGCGGCCGCGTGGCAGCGGCTGCTGCCGGCCGCCGCCGACGCCGCGGCCGCGCTGAAGCACGCCCGGGACGCGGGTTCCCCGGCGACGCTGCTGGATCAGGCCGACCGGTTGCTCGGCGGGTTGACCAGCACCCTGGCCGGCGATCCGCTCGGTGCCGACGCGTCGATTCTCGATCGCGTACGGGAGCTGATCGCCCGCGCCGACGCCGAACGCACCTCCGCGATCGAGCTGCGTGACTCGTTGAACCGCCGGTTGTCCGACGCCCGGGCCCGGGCCGACGAGCTGGACCGGGCCGAGAAACAGATGCGCGAGGCCCGTGACCGGGTCGACGGCCGTTTCCCGCCGTCGCAGATCGCCGCGATCCGCCCGGTGAACCTGCGTCCCGACCTGGCCGCGGTGGAGGCGCTCGCCGCGGCCGGCCAGTGGGCGCTGATCAGCCCGCGGCTGGCCCGGTGGAGCCGGGAGGCGCAGGAGCGGCTGGCCGCGCTCACGGTCGTCCGCACGCACAACGACCGGCTGCTGGCCGACCGGGCCGAGCTGCGCGGGCGGCTCAGCGCCTACCAGGCGAAGGCCCTGCGGCACGGCCTGAGCGAGAATTCGCAGCTGACCCCGCTCGCCGAGCGGGCCCGGACCCTCCTCTACACCGCGCCGTGCGAGCTGGAGCAGGCTCGCGCGGCCGTCAACGCGTACCAGGAAATGTTGACCGCCACGATCGCGAGGGATGCCCGGTCATGAAATGCCAGCGGAACTGCCCCGGGACCATCGAGGACGGCTACTGCGACACCTGCGGGCTCGCCCCGGCCAGACCGGCGCCGAGCGAAGCAACGCCGCAGGTCGCGGCGAGTGACGACAAGTGCCGGCGGGACGGGTGCACCGGCACGATCGAGGACGGCTACTGCGACACCTGTGGGCTCGCCCCGGCCGGCACGGCCGGCACGGCCGGCACGGCCGGCACGGCCGGCACGGCCGCGAGCGCACCGGTGCACATCCCGAAGCCGCGCACGGAGACGACCGGCACCGGCACGCAGAGCTCGTCGCGCACCACCGGGACCGGGGCGTTGTCCACGCGTACCGGCGGAAGTCGCCGCGGAAGCGGCCGCACCGGCTCGAGCCGTCGCTTCGGCAGTGGACTCGTCGAGATCGCCCCGATCGCCACGGTCGACCCGGCGAGCACGCTGATGGCGAACCCCGAGGTCCCGGAGTCGAAGCGGTACTGCGCCAAGTGCAACAACCCGGTCGGCCGCTCGCGCGGCGACCGGCCGGGCCGCACGTCGGGGTTCTGCCCGCACTGCGGCGAGGGCTTCAACTTCACCCCGAAACTGGTCAAGGGCGACATCGTCGGCGGGCAGTACGAGGTGGCCGGCGCCCTGGCCCACGGCGGTCTGGGCTGGGTCTACCTGGCCATCGACCTGAACGTGTCGAGGCGCTGGTGCGTCCTCAAGGGCCTGCTCAACTCCGCCGACGAGGACGCGGTGGCCGCCGCGCTGGCCGAGCAGCGGTTCCTGGCCCAGGTCGAGCACCCGAACATCGTCAAGATCTACAACTTCGCCGAGCACGACGGCGCCGGCTACATCGTGATGGAGTATGTCGGCGGCAAGTCGCTGAAGGACATGCTCAAGGAGCGCCGCGAGGCGAACGGCGGGAACGCCGACCCGCTGCCGCTCGACCAGGCCCTGGAGTACCTGATCGAGATCATGCCGGCGTTCAGTTATCTGCACGAGCGCGGCCTGATCTTCTGCGACTTCAAGCCGGACAACGTGATCCAGTCCGGTGACCAGATGAAGCTGATCGACCTCGGTGGCGTCGTGCACATCGACGACCAGGAGGCCGCGCTCTACGGCACGGTCGGGTACCAGGCGCCGGAGATGGCGACCGACGGCCCGTCGATCGCCTCCGACCTCTACACGATCGGCCGCACCCTGGCCGTGCTGACCACCGACTTCCGCGGTTACCAGAGCACGTTCAAGGAGAGCCTGCCGGACCGCGACTCGTTCGAGGTCTACCAGCGGCACGAGTCGTTCTACCGCCTGGTCGACCGGGCGACCCGCCCGCACCCGGACGACCGGTTCGTGGACTCGGCCGAGATGCAGGAGCAGATGCTCGGCGTGCTGCGGCAGGTGGTCGCCGCCCAGGGCGCGCCGAAACCGGCGCCGTCCAAGGTGTTCACCGGTGAGCTGCGCACCGACCTGAAGTCGGACGCGCCGCGCTGGCAGGACCTGCCGACCCCGCTGATCGACCTGGCCGACCCGTCGGCCGGGTTCCTCGCCTCGATCACGGTGACCGACCCGGCCGAGGTTCTCTCGCTGCTCAAGCACGCCCCGCAGGAGACGGTCGAGGTGCGGTTGCGGGCGTTGCGGGCGCGGATCGACCTGGGCGCGCGGACCGGCGTGTTCGAGGCGGCCGCGCAGGCCCGCGACCGGTTCGCCGCGATCGACGGGCAGGACTGGCGCCTGGCCTGGTACGACGGGCTGCTCGCACTGGCCGGCAAGGACTTCGTGACCGCCCGCGACCGGTTCGACGCGGTCTGGGGGGCGCTGCCGGGCGAACTGGCGCCGCAGCTCGCGCTCGGGTTCGCCGAGGAGCTGGACGACAGGCACAAGGTGGCGGCCGGGTATTACGACGTGGTCAGCCGGACCGACCCGGCATACACGACGGCGGCGGCCGGGCTGGCGCGCTGCCGGCTGGCGAACGGGGACCGGGCCGGCGCGGTGGAGGCTTACCAGCGGGTGCCCGGCACCTCGTCGGCGTACGCGATCTCGCAGGTCGGCGCGGTGCGGGCACTGGTCCGCGCGCACCCGGTGGCGCAGGTCGACGTGCAGTCGCTGACCGACGCGGCGGCGCTGATCGAGCGGCTCGAGGTGGAGCGGGCCCAGCTCGCCGAGCTGCGGGCCGAGCTGCTGGAGCAGGCGCTGACCTCGCTGCGCGGCGGTTCCAGGATTCCGGCGGCGGTGCTGGGGGGCGCCAAGACCGGTGAGACCGGGGAGAAGGACGTGCGGTTCGCGCTCGAGGACGCGTACCGCGAGATGGCCCGCGCCGCGCACGGGCCGGACCGGATCCGCCTGGTCGACCTGGCGAACGCGGCCCGGCCGCGGACACGCACCTGAGAGCACTGATGGCACCGTCTGCGAGAGAAGGCACCTTGATATTGACCGAGTGCGACTCCTGTGCCGAGGGGCGCGCCTCCGGCGCTTCGTTCTGCGAGGCGTGCGGGCGCCCGCTGGGCGAGACCGCGCTGCCCGGTGACGGCTCCGCTGCGGGCGGGGAAAACCCGATGGAGGGTACGGACGAAGCCCCCGCTCCCGGCCCGGGAACCGGCCGCGGCCAGGGGCGCGACTGCCCGCACTGCGGCGCGGCCGGTGCCGTCGACACGGACGGTTACTGCGAGCAGTGCGGCCTGCTCGCCGGGCGCCCCCGCGATCACACCGAGGCCGACGGTGACGTGGCAGCGGCCGCGGTCAGCGACCGTGGCCGCCGGCACCACCGCAACGAGGACGCCATGTGGCTCGCCGTCGGGGCGGACGCGGCCGACGTGGTGGTCTGTGACGGTGTCTCGTCGTCGTTCGACCCGGACGTGGCCTCCGACATCGCCGCGAAGACGGCCGGGGAGCTGCTCGCCCGGGCGCAGCACCCGTGCGGTCCGGCCGCGCACGCCGGGACGCCGGAGGAGGTGACCGCCGCGGCCGGCGCGGAGGGCGACGACGACGCTACGGTGCCGCTCGAGGACGTACCCCCGATCGCGCGGGAAGCGCAGGGAGTGGACGAGCCGGAAGCCGGCAGCGGAGCGGAGGGGACGACGCCGCCCGATCCGGCTCTGCCGATCGCCGAGGTGGTCGGGATGGCGATCCAGGGTGCCGGCCAGGCCGTCGCCGAGCTGGTGAAGAGCGGCGACCCGCGGCGGACGGTGTCGAACCCGGCCTGCACGATCGTCGCCGCCGCGGTGCGCGGGCCGCACGTCGGCTTCGGCTGGGTCGGCGACAGCCGCGCCTACTGGGTGACCGACAGCGGGCCGGCCGAGCAGCTCACCGAGGACGACTCCTGGGCCCGGCACGTGATCGCGATGGGCGCCGACCCGCGGGTCGCGATGAACGACCCGAAGGCGCACGCGATCACCGCGTGGCTGGGCGCGGACGCCGGGCCGATCATCCCGCACCTCGGCGCATTCACCGCCCGCACCCCCGGTCACCTGGTGCTCTGCAGCGACGGGCTGTGGAACTACCTGACCGATCCGGAGGACTTCGGCGAGGCGGTGCGCTCCGCGCTCGGCCTGGCGACCGGCTCCCGGCCGCTGCTCGAGGCGGCGCGGGCGCTGGTCACCTACGCCAACTCGGCGGGCGGCGCCGACAACATCACCGTGGCCATCGTGCCCGTACACCCGCAGACCGTGGCGGACGCCGAAGGCGACGCCGAGACCCCGGCCGACGAGCCCAGCGAAGCATAAGGAGTCTTCTGTGTCCTACAGCGCCGAGGCTTTCCAGAACGAGTATCTCGCCATGGGGGCGAGCGAGGTGAACGCGATCGTGACGGTCACCTCGTCGGGTGGTGAGGGCGGTCGCCGGACCGCCGAGGCCACCGAGATCATCATCGTGGACGCGTCCGGGTCGATGCAGGCCGAGGGCCGGATGGCGAACGCCCGGCAGGCCGCCAAGGCGGCGGTGAACGCGCTGGACGACGGCGTCCGGTTCGCGATCATCGCCGGGGTCAGCACCGCCCAGCAGCTCTTCCCCGACCCGGGTCAGCTCGCCGTCGCGACGCCGCAGTCCCGGGCCGACGCGCTGCGGGCCGTCGACCGGCTGCAGGCCAGCGGCGGCACCGCGATGGGGGCCTGGCTGCTGCTGGCCGGCCAGCTCTTCGAGCAGCGCCCCGGCGACATCAAGCACTGCATCCTGCTCACCGACGGTGACAACGGTGAGCGGTACGGCTACCTGGAGAGCGTGCTGCAGCAGATCGCCGGCCGGTTCATCTGCGATTGCCGCGGTGTCGGCACCAACTGGAAGGTCTCCGAGCTCCGCAAGATCGCCACGGCGATGCTGGGCACGGTCGACATCGTGGCCCACCCGGAGGGGCTGACCGCGGCGTTCGAGCAGATGATCACCAACGCGATGGGCAAGACCAGCGCCGACGTGCAGCTCAAGGTGTGGACGCCGGTCAACGCCACGGTCCGCTTCGTCAAGCAGGTCGAGCCGCAGGTGCTGGACCTGACCGGCAAGCGGGTCGAGGACGGGCCGCGCGCCGCTCGATACCCGCTCGGCTCGTGGGGTCAGGAGAGCCGCGACTACCACGTCTGCATCGACGTGCCGTCGGGCAAGGCCGGCGACGAGATGCTGGCCGCCCGGATCTCCGTGGTCGAGGGCGACACCGTGCACGCGCAGAGCCTGGTCCGGGCGGTGTGGACCGAGGACACCGCGCTGTCGACCCGGATCAACCGGCAGGTCGCGCACTACACCGGGCAGGCCGAGTTGGCCGACGCGATCCAGGAGGGCATCGCCGCCCGCGACGCCGGCGACGACCGGACCGCGACGATCAAATTCGGTCGCGCCGCGCAGCTCGCGCACGCCAGCGGCAACACCGCCACCGAGGAACTGCTGGGCAAGGTGGTGGAGATCGAGGACGCGGCGACCGGCACGGTGCGGCTGCGGCGCAAGGTCAACGCCGAGGACGAGATGGCGCTGGACACCCAGAGCACCAAGACGGTGCGTGTGGGACGGTCGCAGTGAGCTCCTACCCCTGTCCGAACGGGCACGTCTCGGCCGAGGCGGACTACTGCGACACGTGCGGCGCGAAGATCGACGGCTCGTCGAGCGCGGCGGCCTCGCCCGCCCCTGCTGTTGCGACGCCCAAAGGCGAGGAATGTCCGAACTGTGCGACGCCTCGCGCCGGTCAGGCCCGCTTCTGCGAGGACTGCGGGTACGACTACACGTCGGGCAAGATGCCGCAGCTCACCGAGGTGCTGCCGGAACCGGTCGCGCCGGTCGGCGAGTGGACGGCGACACTGATCGCCGACGCGGCGTACTTCGCGCTCAACGAGGTGGACGGTGTGACGTTCCCGGCCGACACCGGTGAACGGATCGTCACGCTGGCCCCGCCGCAGGTGCGGATCGGGCGCAAGAGCACGACCAAGGGCACCAGCCCGGAGATCGACCTGGCCGACACCGACCCGGGGGCGTCGCACAACCACGCTCTGCTCACCCTCAACACCGACGGGGTGTGGCTGGTCACCGACCTGGGGTCGACCAACGGGACGTACATCAACGAGGAGGACCTGCCACTGAGCGCGGGGCAGTCGCGGGCCCTGAAGGACGGCGACCAGGTGCACGTCGGGGTGTGGACCACGCTGACGCTGCACGCCCCGCCGGGCGCCTGACCGGGACGGGCCGGCCCGCCGATCGCGGACCGGCCCGTCCCGCGCGAACGTGACGCCGGCCGCTGCGGGCCCGCGCCCTCATGTGTTTTGGTGTGGCCGTGTCGGAGTTCGGGAGCAGGCTGCGCGAGTTGCGCAGAGCCGCAGGGCTCACCATGGAACAACTCGCCGAGGCGGCCGGGGTGAGCGCCCGCGCGATCAGCGACATGGAACGCGGCCACAGCAAGGCGCCCCAGGCCCGCACGCTCACCGCCCTGGCCGGCGGGCTCGGGCTGGACCCGGCCGAGCTCGGCGACCTCGAGGACACCGCCCGCCAGGAGCGCACCCGGTCCGCCGGGCGGCCCCGGCTGTGCGAGCTGCCCCGCGCCATCAACGACTTCGTGGGCCGCGCCGACGAACTGGACCGGCTGCGCCGGCACGCGCTCGCCGGCCTCGGCCCGGCCCCGGTCGCCGTGATCCACGGGCAGCCCGGCCTCGGCAAGACGGCGCTGGCCGTGCGGCTCGCCGACCAGCTGCGCGACCGGTACCCGGACGGCATCCTCTACCTCGACCTGCGGGGCACCGACGCCGAACCGGTCACTCCCGGCGACGCGCTGCTGCGGCTGCTGCGCGCCCTCGAGGTCGGCTCCCGGCGCATCGGCGAGACCGACGACGAACGTTCCAGCCAGCTGCGCGCGGTGCTCGGCGAACGGCGCTGCCTGCTGGTGCTGGACAACGCCGGCAGCGAGGCGCAGGTCCGGCCGCTGCTGCCGGCCGAGGGCGAGAGCCTGGCCGTGGTCACCAGCCGGCGGGTGCTCGGCGGTCTCGCCGGGGTGGAACGGATCGCGCTGGCCCCGCTCGCCCCGCACGAGTCGGCCGCGCTGCTGCGGGCCATCGCCGTGCAGGCCGCCGACCCGCGCGCGGCCGCCGAGGTGGAGGCGGTCGCCCGGCTGTGCGGCCACCTGCCGCTGGCGCTGCGGATCGCCGGCACCCGGCTCGCCACCCGCCCCGCGTGGAGCGTCGAGCAGCTGGTCGCCCGGCTCGCCGACGCCGACCGGCGGCTGGCCAACCTGTCGACCGGCGACCTCGGGGTGGCCGCCGCGTTCGCGCTGTCGCACGCCCAGCTGACCAATCCGGGCCGGGAACTGTTCCGGCGGCTGGCGCACGTGCCCGGGGTCGACTTCGCCGCCCCGGTCGCGGCGGTGCTCACCGGCCGGCACCTCGACGACGCCGCGGACGGGCTGGACGAACTGGTCGACCTGGGCCTGCTGCAGCAGTCCGGGCCGGAACGCTACCGCTTCCACGACCTGCTGCGGCTCTTCGCGCAGGAGCGGCTGCGGATCGAGGAGCCGTCCGGGACCCGCGCGGCGATCGCCAAGAAGATGGCGGACTGGCTGCTGGAGACCGCGATCGTGGCCGGGCGCTGGTTCGAGCCCGGATACGGCAGCCTGCCCGACGGCTGGGCCGGGCTGGTCGCGCCGGCCGGCCCCGAGGAAGCCGACGCGTGGCTGCAGGCCGAGCGGACGAACTGGCTCGGCGCGCTGCGCTCGGCCGCCCGCAGCGGGCAGTACCAGCTGGTGGTGGACCTGGCCGAGGCGATGCACTGGTACTCCGACAAATACGTCAGATCCGATTACTGGTACGAGGTGTACGGCCTCTCCCGTACCGCCGCCGCGAAACTGCCCGACCGGCGGCAGGAGGTCACCCACATCAACTACTACTCGTGGGCGGCCACGCACTGCGCCGGCCGCCCCGACGAAGGCGCCGAGATCGCGATGGACGCGCACCGGGTCGCGGTCGAACTCGGCGACGTCAAGGAACAGGCGTGGGCGTTGCGCTACGCCGGGGACGCGATGCGGCACGCCGACGGCATGCTGGAACGGGCCCTCGCGACCTACCGGCGGGCGCTTGTGCTCTTCGACGCGGCCGAGGACCACGACGGGCACGTGCAGACCGGGCCGGGCATCGGGCGGATCCTCACCAGGCTCGGCCGGCACGAGGAGGCGGTGGCCGAGTGCACGGCGGCGCTGCGCGAGCTGGCAACCCGGCCGGTCTCGGCCCGGCCGGCGCTGAGCGGGCGGGTCAGCGCGCGGTGCATCCTCGCCGAGGCGTACGCGGGTCTCGGCCGCTGGGCGGACGCGCTGCGCGAGGCGGAGACCGCCCTGCCGGACGCGGCCGACTTCGGCTACGCCGGATACCTCGGTGAGTTGCACCTCACGATCGGGCGGGCGCGGGTCGCGCTCGGGCGGCGTGAGGAGGCCCGGCCCTCGTTCCAGCAGGTCGTGGCGTTGTTGCGCGGTTCGGCGTACCGGGAAAGGGTCGAAATCGCGCGGCAGAACCTCGCCGAGCTCTGAGTTCTGCATATTGTTCTGCGTGGTCCGCGTGCGGGGGCACTGATTGCATGGGAGCACGGCCGCGCCGACGGGGTGCGCGCCGGTTGTGAAAGGACTCCCATGGGTTACGTGACCACCTCCGACGGTACGAACATCTACTTCAAGGACTGGGGCACCGGCCGTCCGGTCGTCCTCAGCCACGGGTGGCCGCTGAACGCGGACAGCTGGGAGGCCCAGCAGCTGTTCCTCGCGCAGAACGGCTACCGGGTGATCGCGCACGACCGTCGCGGTCACGGGCGTTCGGACCAGACGTGGACCGGGAACGAGATGGACACGTACGCCGCTGACCTGGCCGCCGTCATCGAAACCCTCGACCTGCGGGACGTGACGCTGGTCGGTTTCTCCACCGGTGGTGGCGAGATCTCCCGCTACATCGGCAACTACGGCACTGCCCGCGTCGCGCAGGCCGTGCTCGTCTCCGCGGTCCCGCCGCTGATGCTGCAGACCGAGGACAACCCGGGCGGCCTGCCGATCTCGGTGTTCGACGGTATTCGCGAAGGCTCCCTCAAGGACCGCGGCCAGCTCTACAAGGACTTCGCGGCCGGCCCGTTCTTCGGCGCGAACCGTCCCGGCGCGCAGGTGTCGCAGGGCATGAAGGACTCGTTCTGGCTGCAGGGCATGACCGGCGGGCACCACAACACGTACGAGAGCATCGCCGCGTTCTCGGCCACCGACTTCCGCGGTGACCTGGCCAAGTTCGACGTCCCGACGCTGGTCATCCACGGTGACGACGACCAGGTCGTGCCGTTCGAGGTCGGTGGCAAGGCGTCCGCCGCGCTGGTCAAGGGCGCCGAGCTCAAGGTGTACGCCGGGGCGCCGCACGGCATCACCGACACGCACAAGGAGCAGCTGGGCCAGGACCTGCTGGAGTTCCTCAACAGCTACGCCGCCTGAGGTAGTTTGATCGGCGTGCGGGGTGACATTCCCGCACGCCGATCTTTGCTTTCCGGAAGGGATACACATGCGCCTTCACCTGGACACGGTCGCCGCCTCGCCGCGAGAGCGCGCCGTTCGGTAAAACGCCTCGGCGCTGACTCCTCGCCGCGAGCGGTCCCACCCGACCGTTCATCCTGGCCCGAGGAGCACTTTTGCGTCCCTTCAACCGTCTCTGGACCGCGGCTGCGATCTCCAACCTGGGCGACGGCGTCACCGTGGTGGCCGGCCCGTTGCTGCTCGCCACCGTCAGTGACTCGCCCGCGCTGATCGCCGGCGGAGCCTTCGCCGCGCAACTCCCCTGGTTACTGTTCTCGCTCGTCAGCGGCGCCGTTGTGGACCGGCTCGACCGGCGCCGGCTGATCGTCACCGTCGACCTGCTGCGCGGCGGGGTGCTCGCCGGACTCGCCGTGGTGATCGCTTCCGGTCATGTGTCCGTGCCGCTGATCTACCTGGCGTCCTTTCTGCTCGGGGTCGGGGAGACGCTCGCCGACACCGCCTACGGGGCGCTGCTGCCGGCGGTGGTCCCGGCGGCCGAGCTGGAACGGGCCAACGCTCGGCTCGGGGCGACGTTCACGATCGCCAACCAGTTCGTGGCCAAGCCGTTCGGGGCGTGGCTCTACGGGGTGGCGGCGGCGGTGCCGTTCGGGCTGGACGCGGCCACGTTCGTCGCCGCGGCGGTGCTGATCGCCGGCCTTCCGCGCGTCAATCTCGTTCCGGGAGAATCCGAGAAGCACCGCGATCGGCCTACGGGGTCCCGTCCGGCCGACACTGCATCCGCCGCGCACGGTGCGCCCACCCCCGCAGACGACGGGACTGCCGAGGCTCCACCCGCCGCTCTCGATGCGGCCGTCGGGTCCGTCGCGCAGGCTGATGCTCGGCCCGGCGGCGGGCTGCGGCCGGAGATCGCCGAAGGGCTGCGATGGCTCGGGGGTCAGCGGCTGCTACGGGCGCTCGCCGTCGCGATGGGCGTCGCCAACATCGCCTTCTGCGCGGCCTTCGCAGTGTTCGTTCTCTATGCCCGGGAACGCCTCGGCCTGACCGATGTCGGCTACGGCTTCCTGCTGACCACGTTCGCCGTGGGCGGTCTCGCCGGGGCCGGGATCGCCGCCCGCCTGGCCCGTCGATCCGGCACCGCGACGATCCTGCGGGCCGGTCTGATCGTCGAGGTCGTCACGCATCTCACGCTCGCGCTCACGACCAGTCCACTGATCGCCGGCGGCATCATCGTGATCTTCGGCGTACACACGATGATCTGGGGCGTGCTCGTCGCCGCGATCCGGCAGCGGACCGTTCCTGATCACCTGCGCGGCCGCGTCGGCAGCGTGTTCGGCCTGGTCGAAACGGGCGGAGCCGCGATCGGCTGGCTGCTCGGGGCGGTGTTCACCCAGCTCTGGGACGTCACGACACCGTTCTGGATCGCGGCCTTCGCGATGCTCGCGGTGACCGCCGCGGCGTGGCGATCGTTGTCGCTCGCCGGCCGGTCGACCAGCCGCCCCTGAACAGGGACGCGTTCCCGGACCGGCAGATCCGGAAACGCTCAGCACCACCCGCGAGAAGCACGCCGGGCCCCACCGTTGTGACGAGGCCTCATGATCACGCTGGGCACCGGCCGGGAGGCGCTGACCGGTGCCCGGCGTCGTCATCCGGCTCGCTCCGCCTGGAGCGGAACCGGCAGCGGCCCGGAGAGGGCGTCAAGCCGCTTCAGGCCGGCCTATCGGGTGAGGTGCGCATTCTTCCCACGAAGGATGTCCAGTGCCTGTTCGAGCAGCTCAGCACTGCTGGCGAAGGCGAACGGCCCGGCGCCGGGCCGCTCCTGCCCGTCCAGCCCGCGGAACACCCCACCGGCCTCCGGGATGATCACCGAACTGGCCGCGAAGTCCCAGATCTGCCCGCTGGTCTGCACGGCCACGTCGAGATCGCCCTGCGCCACCAGCAGCGGCGGATGCACCGCCCACGGCTCCTCGGCCGCCACCGCGATCAGCGGTTCCGCGACCTCGCGCCCCCAGTCGATCGGCACCACCCCGAGTCGCGCCGTGCTCATTTCCGGTCGCGCGCTCGAGACGTGGATCCGCTCGCCGTCGACCAGACGATCATTCACGACCCTTCCCCGGTACGCCCCCTGGCCGCGCCCGGCCCACCATCCGAGCCCCTGAGCCGGCACGATCTGCACGCCCGCGGTCACCACACCGTCCACTTCGAGGGCGATCAGAACCAGCCACCGGTCGTCGCCGCGCACGAACAGCGCGGTGCCGTCGATCGGGTCGATGATCCACCGCCGCCCGGTGCCGCCCGCGCTCTCGCCGTGTTCCTCGCCGAGGATCGCGTCGTCCGGCCGCGCCTGCGTCAGCACCTCGCGGATCACGGTCTCCACCGCGCGGTCGGCGACGGTCACCACGGATCCGTCCTTCTTCCGTTCCTGCGGCAGGTCGGCGATCACCGCGAAGTGGCGAAGCGCCTCCGCGGCGCCGGTCAGCGCGGCCCGCTGGGCCAGTTCCAGATCTGTCTCCACCGGTTCATCCTGTCAAGGGCGCGTGGTGGAAGTTCGCCGAGTGCGCGGTGCGGCCAGCAGGGTGGCCCGCATACCGGGGCGGTATGCGGGCGCTCCGCCGCCGAGTGCGAGGCGCGCTCCTGACCACGCCCCAGCCCCGATCGGGTTTGACGGCGCGTCCCTGACCGCCCAGCACTTGTCGGGTGACGGCGAAACGGCATGGGAAGGTTGGCGGAACATGGCGGAGAGAATGACGCAGACCTGCACCGCGCCGGCCGGCGAGGAGTCGACCCTGGCGCGACTCCAGGAGCACGAGCCGGAGTCGTTCGGGGCAATGTTCCTGCAGCGTGCGGCCCAGACCCCGGAATCCATCGCCTACCTGCGCCCCGGGCCGGACGGCTTCGTGCGGCAGACCTGGGCGCAGACCGCGCAAACGGTGACCGAGATCGCCGCCGGGCTGCTCGCGCTCGGCCTGCGCCCGGAGGACCGGGTCGCGATCATGAGCGGCACCCGGGTCGAGTGGATCGAGGCCGACTTCGGCGTGATGTGCGCGGGCGGCGCCACGACCACGGTCTACCCGTCCTCCTCCCCCGACGAGGTCGCGCACATCGTGACCGATTCCGGCAGCCGCTTCGCCGTCGTCGAGAGCCCCGATTCACTTCCCAGGATCCTGTTCCCCGGTACGACCGTGGAACGCGCCGTCCTGATCACCGGCACCTCCGACGACCCGCGCGTGCTCACCCTCGGTGAGTTGCGTGCGCTCGGCACGCCGGAGTCGGTGGACGCGGCCGTCGCGGCGGTCCGTCCGGACGACCTGGCGACGCTGATCTACACCTCCGGCACCACGGGACTGCCCAAGGGCGTCCGGGTCGCCCACCGCGCCTGGATCTACCAGGGGCTCGCCATCCAGGCGATGGGGATCGTGCACCCCGAGGACCTCGGCTACCTGTGGCTGCCGCTGTCGCACGCGTTCGGCAAGGCGCTGCTGAGCTGCCAGGTCTCGGTCGGTTTCCCGTTCGCGGTGGACGGTGACGTGAGCCGGATCGTGCAACGGCTGGGTGAGGTCCAGCCGACGATCATGCCGGCCGTGCCGCGGATCTTCGAGAAGGTCTACGCGGCGGTGAGCGCGGCTCACGGCGTACAGAACAAGCTCTTGAATTGGGCCGTCAAAGTCGCTGAGCAGCGCAGATCCGGCCTCCGGTTCCGGATCGCGGACCGGCTCGTGCTGTCGCGGGTGCGGGCCCGGTTCGGTGGGCGGATGCGGTTCTTCATCTCCGGGGCGGCGGCGCTGTCGCCGGACATCGCGCGGTGGTTCGGGGCGATCGGGCTGCCGATCGCGGAGGGTTACGGGCTCACCGAATCCTGCGCGACGACGATCTTCAATCGGCCTGACCGTCCGGAGTACGGGACGGTCGGCCGGCCGCTGCCGGGAACCTCCGTCCGGATCGCGCCGGACGGTGAAATCCTCCTCCGGGGCCCGGGCCTGATGCGGGGGTACCACGGGATCGACTCCGGATCGACACTGGTCGACGGATGGCTGCACACCGGGGACATCGGGGAGATCACGCCGGGCGGGTCACTACGGATCACCGACCGCAAGAAAGACCTCATCAAGACGTCGAACGGGAAGTACGTGGCGCCGCAGACGATCGAGTCGCGGTTCAAGGCCGTCTGCCCGCTCGCCGGTCAGATCGTGGTCCATGGGGAGCAGCGCAAATACATCACCGCGCTGATCGACCTGGACCCGGACGAGGCCGCGAGGTTCGCCTCCGCGCACGGGCTCGACCCGTCCGCGGTCACCCGATCCGCGGAACTGAGATCCGTGCTGCAGTCGGGCGTCGACCGGCTCAACGCGACGCTCAACCCGTGGGAGGCGATCAAGCGGTTCGCGGTCCTCGACGAGCCGCTGACCATCGAGAACGGCGAGTTGACCACCTCCATGAAGCTGCGCCGGCGGGTGATCGAGGAGCGTTACCGCCCGGTGCTGGACGATCTCTACGCGTAGACTCGGGGCCATGCATCGCAGTCGATTGTTCGGAATGCTCGTCGACACCCCGGCCTCGTCGGCGCCCGCCGCGGCAGACTTCTGGGCGGCCGCGCTCGGCGGGTCGGCGCACCAGTCCGTGGACGAGCCCGAATACACGCGGATCACCGGGACCGTCGACGGGTTCGCGATGGTCGTCCAGTCCGTCGACGACCAGGCGCGGATCCACCTCGACATCGAGACCGACGACGTGCAGGCGGAGTCGGAGCGGCTCCTGGCCCTCGGCGCGACCCTGGTGACGGACAACGGCGGCCACAAGATCCTCCGCGCGCCGGGTGGGCACCTGCTCTGCGTCGTCCCCGTGCAGAGCCCCGCCGACATCTTCACCACCACCGCCCAGTCCTGGCCCTGACCCTCACTCACCACCCAGTCCCGCCACCGGTCCTGCCCGGGGCCGCCCACGACCGACGGCCGCGCCCAGCACCGCCGCCCAGCCCGACTCCGCTCACGGCCGGCTCCAGCCCCGAGCCCACGTCCTGTCCGGCCGCGGTCACCCGGCTCACCAGGCACCGCCCGCCGCCGGCCCCCGTGGCTGCCTCGGCTCATTCCCTCCGGCCGGCACCCAGCGCTGTCTCACGGCCCCGGGACGACGCCCAGCACCAGCCGAGGGCCGCCGGTCCTCAGAGGTGCCTCGCCCCCTCCGAAGCACCGCCCGCACCCGGCCGGGCCGCCGCGGCCGGCTGCGGGAGGTGCGTCGCGCGATCGGGGACAACGCTCGGCGCCGGCTGGTTCCCGGCGGGGTCATGAGCGGAAGACGAGGAGTGCGTTCGCGGGGATCGTGAGGGTGGCGGACTGGGCCAGCCCGTGCATCGGCGGGCCGTCAGCGACGACCGCCCCCGCGTTCCCGATCACGTCCACATTCGGGTAATTGTCGTAGTAGTCGCTGTTGAGGACTTCACTCCAATGCCCCGGCCGCGGGAACCCGAGCCGATAGCCGGGCAACGCCGACTCACTGAACGTCAGCACGACGACCACGTCACCGCCCACTCCCGGCACCCACCGATGAAACGCCACGACCCGGTTCGCCTCGTCGACGGAGTAGACGTTCAGCCCGCTGCCACGCAACCCCGGCAGTGAACGCCGCACCGCCACGAGATCCCGGTAGAAATGCAGAAAATCCGACATGTGTTTGTCGGCTCCCACCGCACCGCCCGCCCCCGACCGGTCGACCCCGACGGCCCCCTCCCACCAGATCAGCCGATCCGTCCGCCCAGGACTGTCGGACCAGAGCTTGTCCTCCAGGAACTCCTGCCCCATGAAGATCATCGGCACGCCCGGCGCTGTCAGCAGCAGTCCGTTCGCCACTCGGGAGCGGCTCCGCGCGTACCAGGAACGCGGGTTCGATCCGTCGGCCAGTCGAGCGATCCGCGGTGCGCGGTGATCGTCCATGTCGAGGACCAGGTCGTGGTTCTCCAGGCAGTTGTAGGCCCATCCCGGTGACCGCAGCCCGTCAGCGAGCCGGCCCACTCCCTCGCCACGGTCGGCGACCACCGCCCGTACGACATCTCGCAATCCGTCGGAATACGCGAGATCGAATCCCATCCCGCCCGGCGGCCGCTCCACCGCGAGCCGCGGGATCGCCGCCCAGTATTCGGCGATCAGCGTCGCGTCCGGACGAGCGCCGTGCAGCACCCCGGTCATTTCCTGACAGAACGCCCAGCCACCTTTGGCATCGATCACACTGACCTCGTCGAAGCGCAGCCCGTCGGCGTGATAGTCCCGCAGGAACATCAGCGCGTTCGCCGTCAGGTATTCACGCACCGCCGCCCGGTGGAAGGCGAACACCCGCCCACCGGCCCACCCTTCCGGCGAGAAGTACGGATTGTTCTCGTCCCCCGGATGTTCCGGCAGGTCGATGTAGTCCAGGCTCTCCGGGTCGAGGCCCCCACCGGCGTGGTTGTAGACGACGTCGAAGATCACCCCGATGCCGTACCGGTGGCAGACGTCGACGAAAGCCTTCAGCTGGTTCGCCTGCCCGGCCAGTTGCTCGAACTTGAGCGGCCCCGCGCCTTTCGCCGCCAGGAGATCGTTCACCGTATCCAGGTACGGCGGCAACGCGTGCGGATCGACGCAGTAGTCCATCTCCGGCGAGAAGAGATCGGTCCCGTTGTAGCCGAGACTCCACTCCCCCTGGAACTCGTTGACGGGCAGCGGCTGCACCGCGGTCACGCCGAGGCCGGCCAGGTAGGGCACGCGCTGCACCGCGTCGAGCAGCTTCGCCGTCCGGTGCGGGCGCCGATCGTGCCCCTGCGCGTCGGTCGCCGAGAACACGCCGACGTGGAACTGGTAGACGATCAGGTCGGCCGCGGCCGGCGGCGTCCAGTCCTGGTCGTGCCAGGGGTAGACACCGTCGTCGACGACCAGCGCGTCACACTCCGGGTACCCGTAGAGTTCCAGCTCACGGGCTCGCGGGTCACGTTTGAAGCCTTCGCCGCCGGCGCCGATCACGTAGTAGCGGTATTTGGCGCCGGCCTCCACGCCGGGGAAGAACCCGGTCCAGTCACCGGTCGCCGGGTCGAGCACCAGCTCGTCGTCCGGTCCGGGAAGGTGGTTCACGACGCCGCCGAGGGCGACATACACCCGTCTCGCGGCCGGCGCCCAGAACCGGAACGCCACGCCACCGTTCATCAGAGTCGCACCGCGCGGCAGGCCGGTGGTGAGGTGTTCCTGAGAAGCCGCCATCCCCACACGGTAGGAGCACCGCCCGCCATCAGCCGTCAGCTGCCCGACTCGACCGCCAAGACCCGGATTCACGACCCTGATTCACGACCCTGATTCGGTACGCCGTGAGCCGCGTCACTCCATGCTGAACAGATCCCCGGCGCGGGTCGCCCGCAGCAGCCACCGCAGGTGCGGTTGTGGATTGCGCAGGTGGCACGTCGCGTCTCGCGCCTCGGCCACGCAGCGCGCCGCGACCAGCATCCGCAGGCCGGCCGCGTCACAGAAGTCCACCTCGGCGACGTCGATGTGGATCTGCCGGACCGGAACGGTCAGGCCGAGCACGTCGAACACCGTGGTCAGGTCGTAGAGCTGGGTCTGCAGCGCGGTCACCGACATCGCGTCGAGACTGCCCTGCAGGTGGATGTTGAGCCGGTCGCCGTGACGCGCGCCGGCGATTCTCGTGCCCGCGAAGCTGGGATCAGGGGTCATGACGGAACCTCCGGCCGGTTGCGCAGGATCGCCCATACCAGTTTCCCGCCTCGCGCCGGCAACGCACCCCACGCCGACGCGGCCGCGCCCACGATCCGCAGGCCGAGACCACGGTCGGTGAGCGACGGGCCGAGCCGTCCGGGCACCGGGTCACGCACCTGCGGCAACGCCGGGTCACCGTCGTAGACGGCCAGATGCAGGGCGGCGCCGGCACCCTCCCCGCGCGGCGACACGATCACCTCGATGTCGGTGCCGGCGTGCTCGGCCGCGTTCACCACCAGCTCGGAGGCGATCAGCCGGCCGCGTTCCAGCAGGTGCGGCAGGTCCCAGCCGCGGCACGCGTCGCTGACCAGCGAACGGGCCAGCGTCGCGGCGGCCGGGTCGGGCGGGAGGGCCAGGTGCAACCGGTCGATCAGCGGGCGGCGGTGCGCGAGGGCGGTGCGGGCTTGATGGACCGAGGCGTACATGACCAGCCAGTCCCGCGCCCCGAGCCGGCGCAGCCGCCGGGCCAGCGGGAACGTCGCCGGCAGGCACACCTCGATCGCGATCGGCGGCTGCATCGCGGCGCCCTGCGCGCACAGCGTCAGCCACAGCGGCGCACTGACCGCCTGCGGGTCGTCGAGCCGGTGCAGGTCGACGATCAGGCCGGTCGGGTGCTCGGCCAGGCATTTGTCCAGCACTGTCCGGGCCCGCCAGGACAACGGCCGGTCCCAGGGCCCGAAGAGAGCCACCTCGATGATCGCGGTGTCCGGGTCGATGACAGCCATCACCGACTCCTCCAGTGCGTCCCCGGACCACTCGATCAGATGCGGCGAGTCCGCGGCCATGTCCCCTTCTTCCGGCAGACGCACTCAGCGACATCCATCACTGTCGCCAGCAATTCTTGAATTGTCCCAAAGACACCGTCAACGCAGATTCACCATGCGCCGATGATCGCCCGGCGGACCCCGCCCCCGCAGCGCACGAACGGACAGCGGAGGTGGGTCGCACCGACCCCGGCAGGACGGGCACGGGCCCGGCGCGGCGGACCGTGCGGTCAGCCGCGCCGGGCCCGGCTCACATGCCGCTCTGGTAGGCCAGCACGCCCCGGTTCACCGCGGTGATGGCCTTGCGGGCGGTCTCCTTCACGCTCGGCGACGCCGCCGACGCCTCGCGGATCTGGCCGAGCAGGTCGAGCACCTGCCGCGCCCACCGGACGAAGTCGCCGGCCGGCATGTCGGCGTCATAGTTGTGCCCGCTGGCCAGCACCTTGGCCAGCGGCTCGCCCCGCGCCCAGCGGAACATCGGCCAGACGAAGCCCGGGTCGGGCTCGCGGGTCAGCGACAGGCCGTGCTCGCTCTCGTCGGCCGCGATCTCGCCCCACAGCTTGGCGCAGGCATCGACCGCGCCGGTGATCGGCCCCTTCGGCACCGAGGCGCGGTCCTCCCCCTCGCGGCGGGACTCGTAGAGCACCATGGACACCGCGGCCGCCAGCTCGTCGGGGGTCAGCCCGTCCCACACGCCCTGCCGCAGGCACTCGGCGACCAGCAGGTCGGCCTCGGACCAGATCCGCCCGAGCATCCGGCCGGCCTCGGTGACATCGCCGTCGTTCGACAGGTAACCGCGGGCGGTCAGCACCGAGCAGACCTGGTCGAACGTGCGCGCGAGCGAACCGGTGCGCCCGGCCACCTTGTCGCGCAGCTGGTCGGTGTCGCGCTGCAGCCGGTGCCGGCGCTCGGCCCAGCGGGCGTGATCCTCCCGGTCCGGGCAGGCGTGGCACGGGTGCTGCCGCAGCTGCACCTTGAGCAGGGCGACCTGGGCGTCCTCCCCCGGGGCGGCCTTGCTCCGGCCGCCGCGGCGCCGATCCGGGTGCCGGTCCAGCCCGGTGCCGCTGACCTGCGCGGCCAGGTCACGGCGAGCGCCCGGGGAACGGTGGTTGAAGTTCTTCGGGACGCGCAGCCGGGCCAGCACCTCGACGTCGCCGCCGAATTCGGCCGGGCTGACCCGGCCGGCCCAGCGATCCTGCGTGAGGACGAGCGGGCGGGGCTCGCCGAACCCGCCGGCGGCCGGCTCGAGCACCACGGCCAGGCCGGAGCGGCGACCCTGCGGAACCCGGATCACGTCGCCCACGCGTAGTTTCGCCAGGGCGTCGTTGGCGGCCGAACGGCGCTGCGCGACTCCCTGCCGGGCCAGGGACTTCTCCCGGTCGGCGATCGCGACACGCAGCGCGAAGTACTCGTCGAAGTCGCCGTGGTGGCAGGCGGCGTCATCCCCGTACGTCTGCATGGTTTCGACGTTGCGCTGCACCTGGCGCGCCAGGCCGACCACCGAACGGTCCGCCTGGAACTGGGCGAACGAGGACTCGAGCAGCTCGCGGGACTTCTCCGCCCCGACCGACCCGACGAGGTTGACGGCCATGTTGTACGACGGGCGGAACGACGACCGCAACGGAAACGTCCGCGTCGAGGCCAGCCCGGCCACGTGCCGCGGGTCGACCTCGGGACTCCAGAGCACCACGGCGTGACCCTCGACGTCGATGCCACGACGACCGGCGCGGCCGGTCAGCTGTGTGTACTCCCCCGGGGTGAGGTCGACGTGCGCCTCGCCGTTGAACTTGACCAGGCGCTCCAGCACGACGCAACGGGCCGGCATGTTGATGCCCAGCGCCAGGGTCTCCGTCGCGAAGACCGCCTTGACCAGGCCGTTGACGAAGCACTCCTCGACCGCCTCCTTGAAGGCGGGCAGCATGCCGGCGTGGTGCGCGGCGACGCCCCGCTCCAGGCCGTCGAGCCACTCCCAGTAACCCAGGACGGACAGGTCCTCGGCGGGGATGCCGGCCACCTTGGCCTGGGCGATCCGCCGGATCTCGGCGCGCTCCTCCGGGTCGGTGAGGCGCAGGCCGGCGCCGAGGATCTGCTGCACGGCGGCGTCACAACCGGCGCGGCTGAAGATGAACAGGATCGCCGGCAGCAGCCCGGCCCGCTCCAGCCGGTCGACCACCTCGGCGCGCGGCGGCGGCTGCCAGCGCCGGCCACGGCCACCGCGCCCGTTCCACCCGCCGGCGCTCGCGCCCATCTCCAGGCGGCGCTCCATCTCGCGGGAGTAGCGCAGCAGCTCGGGGTGCACGTCGTGCTTCTTCGCCGCGTCGGCGTCGTGGAACAGGTCGAACATGCGCCGGCCGACCAGCATGTGCTGCCAGAGCGGGACCGGCCGGTGCTCGCTGACCACCACCTCGGTCTCACCGCGGACGGTGACCAGCCAGTCGGCGAACTCCTCGTAGTTGCTGACGGTCGCCGACAGCGACACCAGGGTCACCGAGGCCGGGAGGTGGATGATCACCTCTTCCCAGACCGCGCCGCGGAACCGGTCGGCCAGGTAGTGCACCTCGTCCATCACCACGTAGGCGAGGTTCTTCAACTGGGTCGAGCCGGAGTACAGCATGTTGCGCAGGACCTCGGTGGTCATCACGACCACGGGAGCGTCCGCGTTGATCACGTTGTCGCCGGTGAGCAGGCCGACCTTCTCCGCCCCGTACCGATCGACGAGATCGTGGAACTTCTGGTTGGACAGCGCCTTGATCGGCGTCGTGTAGAAGCACTTGCGCTCCCCCGAACGCAACGCCAGGTGCACCGCGAACTCGCCGACCACGGTCTTGCCGGCGCCGGTCGGCGCGCAGACGAGCACGCCGTTGCCCCGCTCCAGCACCTCGCACGCCTCGCGCTGGAAATCGTCCAGGTCGAAGCCCACGTCGAGCATGAAGTCGTCGAGCGCCGGGAACGTGGCGACCCGCGCCGCCCGCCGCTTGGATTCCGCATACCGTTCGGCGGGACTAGTCATGAACAGAAGACTAGTTCGCGGGTGTGACAATTTGCGACACGGTAGTGGCCGTCGGGAGGCGAACCGGGCATCGGTAAGGTGCACGAGTGCCGCATGCCACCGAACCTCCCCAGTCCGCGCGGCTCGTGGAAGCCGTCCTGTTCGACTTCCACGGCACCCTGGCCCAGGTCGAGGACCCGGTCACCTGGGTCGTGGCAGCCGCCGCGGCCTGCGGCGCCGCTCTCGACCACGCCAAGGCCACGATCCTGGCCGATCGCCTGGTCACCGCCGGTCGCGCCGGTGGTCCGCTACCACACCGCGTGCCGCCGCAGCTGGCCGAGCACTGGGCCGACCGGGACCTCTACGAGCACAGTCACCGCGCTGCCTACACCGGCCTGGCCTCGACCGTGCACACCGACGTGGAGGGTCTGGCCGACGCGCTCTACGACCGGTTGCTGGCGCCCGACGGCTGGTTGCCTTATCCGGACACCGAGCCGACCCTGCGCAAGCTCCACGACGCCGGCATCAAGATCGCGGTGGTCAGCAACATCGGGTTCGACATCCGCCCGCACTTCGCCCACTGGGGCCTGGACGGGCTGGTCGACGCGTTCGCCCTGAGCTACGAGGTCGGCCGCACCAAACCCGACCCGGCGATCTTTCTGCGCGCCTGCGGCATGGTCGGCGCTGATCCGGAACGGACGCTCATGGTCGGCGACACCCCGGCCGACGCCGGCGCCGTCAAAGCCGGCTGCGCCGCCCTCGTCCTGCCCGCCGCCGACGCCGGCCACACCAACGGCCTCAGCGCCACCCTCGCCCTCGCCGGCTGCATCTGAAACCCGTTCCCGGGTCCGCCGTCAGCACGATCCCGCCGCCACCACACGCCAGGCCGCTGCCGTTCGAGCCGCACCGCGCTCACGGTCTCGGCTGGTTGTCAGAACCCCGGACAACACCCCCGAGAACCAGCCGGGAGCCGAGCCGCAGCCTCGAGGGGCTGAGCCGCCCGCGAGCCGGTCCTCCGCAACACGCCGCCGCAGCCCGCGGCAGGCCAGGCCTCGCGCGGCCGGGCCTGCGAGCGCTGAGGCTCAGAGGTAGCGGTCGAGGACCGTGCCGCGGCGCGCGCCCTTGCCGCTCGCCGGCGGGTTCGTCGCCTTGCCGGCGTCGGACGTGGTGTTGGTGGCCGCGTCCGCCATCGCCCTGAGCGCCTCGCGGGCGTTGCCCAGGACCGAGCCGGCCAGCGAGACGACCGAGGACGCGTTACCGGAGACCGTGTTCATCGCCATGCCCTCTGTTTCGGGCCGTTCCCGGGGAAACTGACGGCGAGCTCAGCGGAGCAACCGAATCGCACCCGGCACAACTGTCAAGTCGAGCGGGAGCGGTCCGAGCCGCTCGCCGTCGGCGTATCCGACGATCCCCTCGGCGTGGACCCGCACGTGACGGGCCCGCAGCACGGTGACGCGCGGGTCGGTGACGTGCGTGCCCTGCCGCAGCCGCGGCTTGAGTGCGGCCAGCCCGCCGCGCCCGAGCGGGCTGGCCCAGATCACGTCGAGCAGCCCGTCCGCCGGGTCGGCGCCCGGCAGGATCCGCATCCCGCCGCCGTAACTGGCGGCGTTCCCGACGGCGACGATCTCGGCGCGCACGGTCCGCGTCTCGCCGTCGATCTCGAGGGTGTAGTCGCGCGCCCGCAACCGGGCCAGCTCCAGCATGACGGCCAGGTCGTAGCGCCGGGGACCGCGCGGCCGGGTCATCCGGTTGGCGCGTTCGTTGACCAGGGCGTCGAATCCGGCGGCGAGCACGGCGCAGAACCAGCGTTCGCGTCCGGCGGCGTCCGCCGCCAGGACGGCGTCGATCGGGTGGTCCCGGTCCGCTTCCAGGGCCGCGGTGATCGCGGCTGCCGCTTGCCGAGGATTTCCCGGTACGCCCACGGCAGTCGCGAAGTCGTTCCCGGTACCCGCCGCGACCACGCCGAACCTCACGGCCCGTCCCGCCACGGCCTGCAGCGCCCGGTGCACGGTCCCGTCCCCGCCGACCGCGACGAGCGCCACCGCCCCGTCGTCGACAGCCCGGTGACACGCCCGTTCCGCGCCGGTCCCGCTGTCCGCTTCCAGCAGCCGGACCGGGTGCCCGGAAGCCCCGAGCGCCTGAAGAACCCCCGGAAGCAGACCGCGGTGCCGGCCGCGCCCCGCGTGGGGGTTGGCCAGCACCGCGATGAAGTCGCCCGTCACAGCCGCCGAGAGTACAGCGACACCCTCCGGCGAACTATCAGGTCATGTCGTCGAATCGGCGCTCGATCGGCCGGGGAGCGTTGACCGGGGCCGGAGCCTCGACCGGGGTGGGGGCGGCGATCGGGTCGGAGGCGCCGACCGGGACCCGTTCCTCCTCCAGCGTCGAGACCTCGTCGTCGTTCAAGTCGGCGTAGATTTCCTTGCCGCGGCCCTTGCGCTTGTCGTTCATGATCGCCACTGCGACTGCCACGAAGTACAGCGCGCTGATGCAGGCCGCCAGCAGTGTCATGCCGAACGGGCCCGGGTCGGGCGTGGCGATCGCGGCGAACGCGAAGGACAGGAACACCACAGCCCGCCACCAGCTCAGCAGCTTGCGGCCGGTGACCACGCCGGTGAAGTTCAGCATGAGCAGCAGCAGCGGGAACTCGAATCCCGCGCCGAACAGCAGCAGCATGTTCATCACAAAGCTGACGTATGACGTGACCTCGAGCTTCGTGGGCTCGCCGAGGACGCCGCTCTCCATGATGAAGCGCAGGCTGTGGCCGATCACGATGTACGCCATCACGACGCCGGCGGTGAACAGCGGAACGGCGATGCCGACGAAGACGTACGCCCACTTGCGCTCGTGGCGGTGCAGGCCGGGCGCGACGAAGGCCCACAGCTGGTAGAGCCAGACCGGGGAACCGATGAGCAGTCCGACCCACAGAGCGATCTTGAGGCGGAGCATCAGCTGGTCGGTGACCGCCAGCGTGATGAACTCGCAATTGCCCTTCGGGTTGAGCGAACTGGGCAGGACGCAATAGGGGTGCTTCAGGATGTCGAAGGCCCACTTGGAGATGATGAAGCCGACAATCAGGCCGACGACCACGCCCAGGGACGCGACGAACAACCGGTTGCGCAGCTCACGCACGTGCTCGATAAGCGTCATCGAGCCGTCGGAGGCCTGCTCGAACTTGCTCGGCCCCTTGTTACGGCGCAGGCTCAGGGAAGCCATCGGGCCGGGTCAGCGGTCGTTGGTGCGCTGCACCGGGTCGACGTAGGGCTGCGCGGGCGGCTGCTGCGGCTGCTGGTAGCCCGGCTGCGGCTGCGGCTGGTAGCCCTGCGGCGCCGGCGGCGGCTGCTGCGGGTAACCGGGCTGCTGGTAACCCGGCTGGTAACCGGGCTGCTGGTAACCCGGCTGCTGGACGTCACCCTGCAGCGGCTGGCGCGAGTACTGCGCGTCGGCCTTCTCCGCCAGGTTCTCGTTGTTGTGCTCGTCGACGAGACCCTTGGTCTCGGCCTTGATGATCCGCAGCGAGCGCCCGAGGGAACGCGCCGCGTCCGGCAGCCGCTTCGCGCCGAAGAGCAGCACGAGGACGACGACGAGCAAGATGATGTGCCATGGCTTGAGGGCGCCCATGGGGAGACTCCAGTCGGTCGGATCAGGTTGCGGGGTCCATCGTACGTGTCAATTCCGGCGATGCAGCACCCAGGAAGCTGCGAGATTCTGCTGGAACCCCATTACATCCCGGACAACGCAACCTGAACGGCGATAGTTCACCGACCTCGGGCGGCCTGGATCCGTTCCACCTGTTCCTGGGCCCTCTCGGCCCGCTGTTGCAGGCCGAGCAGGGTTTGCTCCAGCTTCGCGGCACCGGCCTGGAGACGCATCGCCTCCTCCTGCCGGCGCTGCAACCGCCCGGCGGCCCGCCGCAACTCGGGCAGCCGGCCGAAGAGCCGCACCGCGGCCGTCCCCAGAATGATCAGCGCGACCGCCACCACGGCGATCCAGACCCACATCAGCACCGCGTCACCCTACCGAAAGCGCGGTCACGGCGCCGAGTACTGGTCCAGCGCGGCGTGGGCGGCGGCCCGGATCTGCTCGACCAGCTCGGGCGGGCCGACGACGGTGACGTCGGGGCGGCCGACCAGGAAGCGGCGCGCCCAGACCAGGTCGGTCACGCGCATGGTGACCAGCCACTCGCCCGGTTCCTGGACGACCTGCTCGACCGGGTAGTACTCGGTGATCCAGCGACCGCCGCGGCCGACCCGCAACGTGACCAGCGGCAACTCCGGCCCGGGGCGGAAGACGCCGCCGCTGACGTCGTGCGGGACCGCCTCGACCGGCGGCCGGGACGGCTCGTCGAGCTGGCTGAACGCGTCGATCCGGTCGATCCGGAACAGCCGGGTGCCCTCGGAGCGGCGGCACCACGCCTCCAGGTAGGCGAACGTGCCGACGGTCAGCATCCGCATCGGGTCGACCACCCGCTCGGTGATCTCGTCCCGGGCGGCGGTGTAGTACGTCAGGCGCAGCGCGTTCCCGGAGTCGACGGCGGCCCGGACCCGGTTCAGCTTCTCCTGGTTGGCCGGGAGTTTCACGGCGACCGGGGCGTCGGCCAGGTCACCCGCCGCGCTCTCGATCTTGGCAAGGGCCCGCTCGATCGCGTCGCGGGAGCCGATGCCGGGGGTCTCGGCCAACATCCGCAACGCCACCACCAGGGCGAGCGCCTCGTCCGGGTTGAGTCGCAGCGGCTTGTCGATGCCCGCGTCGTGGCTGATCGTCACGTGGTCGCCGTCGAACGCCATGTCGATCAGGTCGCCCGGACCGTACCCGGGCAGGCCGCACACCCAGAGCAGCTCCAGGTCCTCGCGGAGCTGCTTCTCGGTGACGCCCAGGTCGGCAGCGGCCTCGGCGACCAGGATCCCGGGCCGGGCCAGCAGGTACGGCACCAGGTTGAGCAGCCGGCCGAGGCGGTCGGCGGACGTCCGGGGCGTGGTCACGACGCCACCACCGGGGTGGCCGGCTCGTACCGCGCGACGAGCTCCTTGAGGTGCTGGATCACCGCGTCACGCAACTCCGGGGGACCTTCCACGCGCGCGTCGGGGCCGTAACCGGCGATCCGCGACGCGAGCCACTCCGGATCCCCGTACGAGATGAGCAGCTCGTCGGTCTCCTCGCCGGGGATGACCTGACTGGCCAGCCGGCGCAGCCCCGCGGCCCGCCCGTGACGCACGGTCACCGTGGCCCGGCCGTTGCGGGCGATCGGGCCGGACGTGCTGGCCACGTGGCTGATCAGGTCGGCGTCGGCGGGCGGGGTGAACGCGTCGGGGCGGCCGGCCGCGCGGACGTCGCCGACGATCCGGGAGAGGCGGAAGCAGCGGGTGGCGTTGCGGTCCTTGTCGTGGCCGACCACATACCACCGGCCGCGCCAGCAGACCACGCCCCACGGTTCGAGGCGGCGGGCACTGGGCTCGTCGACCTCGGGCACCCGGTACTTGAAGCTGACCGCGCGGCGCTCGCGGGCGGCCGAGGTGAGCGGGCCGAACGCCGGGTCGACGGTGACCACCGGCTCGACCCCGAGCGTGGCCTGCGGGTCCACCTCGACGCCGGCGGCCCGCAGCTTGGCCAGCCCGGACGACGCGGCGGCGGCCAGGCCGGCGTGCTGCCAGAGCCGGGCGGCGATGCCGACCGCGGCCGCCTCGTCCGGCTCCAGCAGGATGTCGGGCAGCGCGTACTCTCGCTGGGCGATGCGGTAGCCCGGCTCCTGGTCGAAGATGCTGGCGGTCCCGATCTCCAGCGGGACGCCCAGCTCGCGGAGCTCGGCCTTGTCCCGCTCGAACTTGCGCTGGAAGGCTTCGTGGTCCTTCGGATCCTCGGGATCGTGCTCGTAACCGGGCACGGTCAGGGCGATCTGCGCGGCGGTCAGGAACCGTCGCGTGGACAGCAGGCAGATCACCAGGTTCACCAGGCGCTCGGTACGAGTGCGCGACACGACACGAAACCTAGCAGCTCACATGTCCCGACCGTTATTCGTGACCGCCGCGGGGAACGATGCCGGACGTGACAATCGCACCTGAGCCCGAGACCGCCCCCACCGGGCTGCCCGACACCGAACCGCGCGGCGAGAGCGAGAGCGTCGGCACGGTCGTCCTCGCCGGTCTGGCGAACCTGGTCATCGCGGTCGCCAAGCTCGTCGCCGGCCTGTTCTCGGGCTCGGCGGCCATGCTCTCCGAGGCCGCTCACTCGTTCGCGGACACGGTCACCGAGATCTTCCTGTACGTCGCGTTGCGCCGAGGGGGAAAACCGGCGGACGAGGAGCACCCGTTCGGGTACGGCAAGGAGAGTTACGTCTGGGCGTTCATCGCCGCGCTGTTCACGTTCGTCGGCGGCGCCGGGTTCTCGATCTACCACGGTGTGCGCACGATCGTCGAGGGCGAGTCGGGTGGCGCCTACCTCGCGTCGTACATCGTGCTGGCGGTCTCCTTCGTGGCCGAGGGATCCTCGTTCCTCAAGGCCCGCCGCCAGGTCCGCGACGAGTCGCGCCGATGGCGGACGACGCCGAGCCGATTCCTGCGGCTCACCGCGGACACGACGGTCAAAGCCGTGTACTTCGAGGACTCGGCGGCGCTGATCGGCCTGGTGGTCGCGGCCGCCGGCCTGGGGCTGACCCAGCTCACCGGCTCGGAGCTGTGGGACGGCCTGGCCTCGGTGGTGATCGGCCTGCTGTTGCTGGTGGTCGCGTTCGTGCTGGCCCGCAGCAACGTGTCGCTGCTGGTCGGGCGCGCGGTACCGCGCCGGGTCCACAACCAGATCGCCGCCGACCTGCGCTCCATCCCGGTCGTCACCGGGATCCCGACGCTGCTGACCATGCAGATCGGGCCGGGCGACATCCTGGTCGCCGCCAAGGTCGACTTCGACGACGACGCTCCCGGCAAGGACATCGAGGCAGCCTCCGACGAGGCGGAACGGCGGTTGCGGGAGCGGTTCCCCGAGATCCGGTACGTGTTCCTCGACCCGACCCGCGGGCAGCCGGGACGCGACCACATCGACGGCGGCCTGGACCGATAAGGTCCACTCCCATGGTGCGGTGGCGGTCCGGGACGGTCCTTTCGGTGCGACGCGGCTGGCGCGGGGCCGTCGAGCTGGACGTCGAGACCGGTGACGGCCTGACCCGGGCCCTCGCCTACACCGAGCTGGTCGGTTCTCCCGAGCCGGGTGACCGGGTGCTGCTCAACGTCGGCGCGCTGGTGATGGGCCTCGGCACCGGGGGGTACGCGCTGGTGGTGGCTCTGCCCGACCGGCTGCCGGCCGACCCGGCCGACGACGGGACCAGCCGCGACTCCGGTCACCTGGTCAAGGCCCGGTACACGCCGTTGCAGCCGATCCTGCTCGGTGTCGACGAGGAGGCCTCGCCCCATCGAGCGGTCATGGAGGCGGCCGAGTCGCTCGACGACATGCCCGTCGTCACCGCCGACCTGCACTCGGCGCTGCCGGCGATCCTGGCCGGGATCCGCGCCGACCGGCCCGGCGCCCGGGTGGCGTACGTGATGACCGACGGCGGCGCACTGCCGGCCTGGTTCTCCCGCACCCTCGACGGCCTCGCCGGCGACCTGGCCGGGACGGTCACGACCGGGCAGGCGTTCGGCGGGGACCTGGAGGCGAGCACCGTGCACACCGGGCTGCTGGCGGCCCGGCACGTGCTGCACGCCGACGTGACGATCGTCGCGCAGGGGCCCGGCAACCTGGGGACCGGGACGACCTGGGGATTCTCCGGGGTGGCGCTGGGCGAGGCGGTCAACGCGATCGGGGTGCTCGGCGGGCGGCCGGTGGGATCGCTGCGGATCTCCGACGGGGACGCGCGGGCACGGCATCGCGGCGTGTCGCATCACAGTCTTACGGCGTACGGGAAAATCGCTCTGACCAGGGCGGACCTGCCGGTGCCGCAGGGGCTGGAGGCGGACCTGGCCGCGGATCTGGAATTTCTCGGCGACCGGCACCGGGTGGTGAGCGTGCCGGTGGAGGGGCTCGACGCGGCGTTGCGGGCGTCGCCGGTGCCGCTGTCGACGATGGGCCGCAAGCTGGACCAGGACTATCAGTACTTCCTGGCCGCGGCCGCCGCCGGACGCCACGCGGCGGCCCTGTTGGGCCACGCCGCAGCCCCGCGTGATCCGCGGGACAGAACCTAAGCGGCGGCCGGCATCTCGATGCGGTTGCGGCCGCTCGCCTTCGCCGCGTAGAGCGCCCGGTCAGCCCGCTGCAACAGCTCGTCCGAGGTCTCCTCCCCGTCCCACACGGCCAGCCCGGCCGAGAACGTCTGCCCCTCCGGCGTCGCCGCGAGCATCCGGGTCAGCGCCTCCTGCCCGTGCGCCGCGTCCGTCCCGGGCAGCAGCACCACGAACTCCTCCCCGCCGTAACGGGCGATCAGATCAACCTTGCGCAGCGTGCCGTGCCAGGCCGCGCTCGCCGCCTTGAGCAGGCGGTCCCCGGCCGGGTGGCCGTGCGCGTCGTTGAACCGCTTGAAGTGGTCCAGGTCGACGATCGCGACGGCGACCGGCTCGTGGTCGCGGCGGGCCCGTTCGAGGGCGCGCGGCAGCTCGTCGTTCCAGGCGCGCCGGTTCGGCAGACCGGTCAGCTCGTCCGAGCGGGCCAGTTCCCGGACCTGCCGGGCCTGCCGCTCCACCTCCCGGATCAGACCCGCCATCCGCGCCACGACCAGCAGGAACAGGGCCGTGGAGCCGACCACGACGGCCCAGCCGTTGTCGACGCTGCCATGATGCAGCTGCACCGCGAGCACGCCCGGCGCGATCAGCGAAGCGCTGGTCAGCAGCGCCAGCAGGCCGGGGCCGAGCCGGGCGGTCCGCTCGGCGGCCGGGTGCGCCAGCCGGGCCGCGGACGGGTCCAGCGCCGCCACCGCGACGCAGCAGAACGCCGTCAGGAACACCGACTCCAGCAGGCGGCCGACCCAGGGCGAGTTCTCCAGCATCAGGCCGGTGGCGCCCATGTTGTCCATCACCACCCAGGCGCTGTCGCCGAACAGCAGCGCCACCAGGGAACCGGACATCCACCACAGGGCGGCGCCGCGGTTGCCGCCGCCGCGCAACAGCCGGGTCATCATCGCGATCAGCAGCAGGTCACCGATCGGGTAGGCGACCTGCGAGGCGTGCGCCAGCCGGGTCATTTTCGCGGCCAGGTTGATCGGATCGATCACGTACACCCAGGCGAGCAGGCCGAACCCGGTGGTGATGGTGGTCGCGTCGACCAGCGCGGTCCAGTTGCGCCACTCGTCGCGGCGCCGGACCAGCAGCCCCAGGCCGGCCGCGAACGCCGGATAGAGCACCAGGAAGAACGGGTCCGCCGGGGTGGGCAGGTCGACCAGACCCCACCACACCTCGCTGGCGTGCGCGACCGCGATGCCGGTGACGTTGCTGAACACCCCGGCGGCGAAGAACCACCAGGGGGTACGGTCACGGCGCGGTTGACGCCGTGCGCCGAGCAGAACGGCACCGGCCGCGGCCCACCCCACCGCCACCTGCCAGCCCGCCGTCCACCACCCGGTGTCCGGCAGGAACTGGTACGCCACGATCGCGATGCCCGCCATCACGGCGAAGCGTCCCCTGGTCACCGATCCAGGAGACGACAGCTCGGTTGCGGAACGGGTTCAATCGCGCTTGCGGACGAGAGTGACCCCGTCGCGCACCGGCAGCATCACCGACTCGACCCGCGCGTCGCGGACGATCCGGTCGTTGAGTTCCGCGATGGCCCGGTCGGCCGGCACCCGGGGCGCGAGCACCCGGCCCCCGCGCAGCACGTTGTCGAGGGCGAGCAGCCCACCCGGGCGTAACCGGGTGACCAGCTCCTCGTAGTACTGCGGATACCCGATCTTGTCGGCGTCGACGAACGCGAAGTCGATCACCGGGTCGGGCGCGAGCGCGCGCAACGTCTCGATCGCCGGGGCCAGCCGCAGCTCGATCCGGTCCTCCAGGCCGGCCTTCCCCCAGAACTCCCGGGCGACCGCGGTCCACTCCGGGGACACGTCGCAGGCCAGCAGCCGGCCACCGGGCTGCAGGCCACGGGCGATGCAGATCGACGAGTAGCCGGTGAAGACGCCCACCTCCACCGCGTACCGCACCCCGGTCAGCCGCACCAGCAGCGTGAGCAGGGCGCCCTCGTCCGGGCTGACCTGCATCCCGGCGTACTCCGGTGGCAGCGAGGCGCGGGTCTCGGCGGCGAGCTCGCGCAGGACGTCATCCGCGGGCTCGCTGTGCGCCAGCAGGTAATCCCCGATGCCGGGCCCAAGAATCTGCGTCATACCACGCAGCCTGCCCCAAACCCGTCGCGACCGCCAGGATTACGCTGCGCCTCCTGCTCCGCCGCCACCGCGACCGGATCCGCGCCGCGTGCTCCGCCGTCACCTCGACCGGATCCGCGCCGCGGGCTCCGCCGCCGCCTCGACCGGATCCGCGCCGCGGGCCACGATCGCCGCCGACCCGCACGACCCGGATGCGTGCCGACGACGCGCTTGGCGACGACGAGGACCTCCAGCCCGGCCACCCCGGCCACCCCGGCCACCTTCCCGGCCTCTGACCCAGCCGCGCTCGGTCAACTGTCCGTCAGGGGTGCTTCACCCTGACGAGACGCCCCGGAGAACCAGCCACACCCGCGCGGTCGCCTCAGAGGCGCTGGACCCCACGAAACATCCCTGGGAGCTGGCTACGGCCGAGCGGCGGGGCGTCAGGAGTCCACCAACGCTGCTGAGGGACCCCGAGGAGCCGACCGCGGTTGGGTGGCCGGGGCGTCCGAGGTGCCATGCCCTGCGACGCACTCGTGGGAGCCGCCCCGGTCGGGCGGGCACGGAGGTGGGTTCGGGGTTGACCGTGCCCCGCCACGGACGTCGCCCTTCCGGGCTTTGCGTTCAGGGCCGGCCACGGCCCTGCACAGACCGGAAGGGTCCCCGCGGGAGCGGCGGAGAAGGACCACCGCGGACGTAGGACAAGAAGATCTTGAAGTTGATCTTCTGGGTCTTCTACTTGGTGATGATCAGGTACAGCCAACCGGCCAGGAACAGGCCGAGAATCGCCGCCATCAGCCAGGTCGGGACGATGTGGCGGCCGTGGCGCGCCTGTTGGACCTGCTGGCGGATCCGCTCGCGGCGCCGGTCGTAGCGGTTGAGCTTGCGGATCTCTTCGGGATCGGGCTGCTGGCCGGGGTGGGTCGTCATAGCCCGGCCAGCCTACTCCCGACGGCGTCACATGCTTGCGATGAGCCTCTCCACCCGCTCGTCGTAGGCGCGGAACGGGTCCTTGCAGAGGACCGTGCGCTGCGCCTGGTCGTTGAGCTTGAGGTGGACCCAGTCGACGGTGAAGTCGCGCCGCTTCTCCTGGGCGTGCTTGATGAACTCGCCGCGCAGGCGGGCCCGGGTGGTCTGCGGCGGGGTTTCCTTGGCCTCGAAGATCTGCAGGTCGTTGGCGATCCGGTCGACCTGGTTACGCTTCTCCATCAGCGCGTAGAGGCCGCGGCCGCGGCGCACGTCGTGGTACGCCAAATCCAGCTGGGCGACCCGCGGGTGCGACATCGGGATCTCGTGTTTCGCCTGGTAACGCTCGATCAGCTTGTACTTCGAGACCCAGTCGATCTCACGCGAGACCGGGTCGAGGTTCTCGCTCTCGATCGCGTTGAGGACCCGGCCCCACAGCTCGACGACGCGCTTGGCGACCGGGTCGCCGCCGCGGCGCTCGACGAACTCGGTGGCCTTCGCCAGGTACTCCTGCTGGATCTCCAGCGCGGAGACCTCCTTGTTGTTGGCCAGGCGGATCTTGCGGCGGCCGGTGATGTCGTGGCTGACCTCGCGGATCGCGCGGATCGGGTTCTCCAGCGAGAGGTCGCGCATCACCACGCCGGCCTCGATCATGCGCAGCACGATGTCCGCACTGCCGACCTTCAGCAGGGTGGTGACCTCGTTCATGTTCGAGTCGCCGACGATCACGTGCAGGCGCCGGTACCGCTCGGCGTCCGCGTGCGGCTCGTCACGGGTGTTGATGATCGGGCGGGAGCGCGTGGTGGCGCTGGAGACACCCTCCCAGATGTGCTCGGCGCGCTGCGAGAGGCAGAAGACGGCGCCGCGCGGTGTCTGCAGCACCTTGCCGGCGCCGCAGATAAGTTGCCGGGTCACCAGGAACGGAATGAGCACATCGGCCAGGCGGCCGAACTCACCGTGGCGACTGACCAGATAGTTCTCGTGGCAGCCGTACGAGTTGCCGGCGGAGTCGGTGTTGTTCTTGAACAGGTAGATCTCGCCCGCGATGCCTTCGTCGTGCAGACGCTTCTCCGCGTCGACGAGCAGGCCCTCGAGGATCCGCTCACCGGCGCGGTCATGAGCGACCAGGTCGGTGACGGAGTCGCATTCGGGCGTCGCGTACTCCGGGTGGGAACCGACGTCGAGGTAGAGCCGGGCGCCGTTACGAAGAAAGACGTTGCTGCTGCGTCCCCACGACACCACTCGGCGGAACAGGTAGCGGGCCACCTCGTCCGGCGACAGCCGCCGCTGTCCCCGATAGGTGCACGTGACTCCGTACTCGGTCTCGAGGCCGAAAATTCGCCGTTCCATGACGAAACACTAGCCTCATCCGGGGCGCATTGGCAGCCACCACGGGGCTCTAAGAATCAGGCTCGCCATCGCTTGCGGTGCTTACCGCGTCACGACCAGCTACGCGATCGGCCGGCGCTCACGGTGATCCAACCCGCCGGGAAACCGCGCTCAGCGCCGGTCGACACCTCACGGCCGGCACTCGGGGCTGTCGAACGCGCCCGGAAACACCCCTCAGCACCAGCCGGACGGACGCGCCGCCCCGGCGGCACGGACCACGGCGGAGATCGCGCAGAACGGCGGAGACGCGGAACGGGCACGGCTTCGACAGCCGTGCCCGTTCCGTGCAGAAACCCGCCGTTACTCGGTGTCCTCCGAGGCGGCCGACTCGGTCGGCTTGGCGTCGGCCGGCGCCGGCGGTGCGGCATCGGTCTCCCCGAGGTCCGCGTCCGCCACCGACTGATGCCCGAGCAGGCTGGTCAGCGTCGCGTCCGCGATCCGCCGGAACGTCCGGCCGGTGCGCTTACGGTCCAGCACCGCAACCTCGAGCTGCTTGGCCGCGAGGGTGCGGGTCTGCCCGTTCTCCCCGCCGACGCTGCCGAGGGCCTCGGCGGCCAGGGCGAGCGCGGTCGGCAGGTCGGCGTTCACGTCGTGCCGCTCACGCAGCACGCTGGCGATCGCCTCGGCCTGGCCGCCCATGGCCATGAATCCGGGCTCGTCGAGCGCCGAGCCGTCGTACATGATGCGGTACAGCTCGTCGGCCTCCGGGGTGGCGCCGACCTGCGCGATGCAGATCTCCACCTCGTACGGCTTCTGGGTCTCCGAGAAGATCGCACCGAGCGTCTGCGTGTACGCGTTGGCCAGCGCCCGCCCGGTCACGTCGCGCCGGTCGTAGGTGAGGCCGATGGTGTCCGCCATCCGCACCCCGGCCCGCCGCAGGCTCTCGAACTCGTTGTACCGCCCGACGGCGGCGAACGCGATCCGGTCGTAGATCTCGCTGATCTTGCGCAGGGTGGTGATGTTCTCGGCGACGAGCAGGATGCCGCCTTCGTACGACAGGACCACGGCCGAGCGGCCGCGGGCGATGCCCTTGCGGGCGTACTCCGAGCGGTCACGCTGGACCTGCTCGGGCGATGCGTAGAACTGCATGGCCACGGGTGGCTACTTCCTCTCTCGCGTGTAGCGGATCAACCGCCCGGGTTCTCCATGCGTCCGGTGACGACCTGCTCGGCCACCGCGGTGATGTCCTCGTCGCTGAGCCGATGCGTACCGTTCGCGGTCGCGGTCATCACCACCGGGAAGATCTTGCGGGTGAGGTCGGGGCCGCCGGTCGCGGTGTCGTCGTCGGCGGCGTCGTAGAGCGCCTCGACGGCGAGCCGGATCGCGTCCTCGGTGCTGACGCCCGTCCGGTACTTCTTCTTGAGCGCGGACTTGGCGAACAGCGAGCCGGAGCCGATCGCCTCGTAGCCGGTCTCCTCGTAGAGACCGCCGGCCACGTCGAAGCTGAAGATCCGCCCGGCGTGCACACCCTCGGCCGGCGCCAGGTCGAAGCCGGCGAAGAGCGGGACCACGGCCAGCCCCTGCATCGCCGCGCCCAGGTTGCCGCGGACCATCGCGGCCAGCCGGTTCGCCTTGCCGTCGAGCGAGAGCATGGCGCCCTCGGTCTTCTCGTAGTGCTCCAGCTCCACCTGGAACAGCCGGATCAGCTCGATGCCGATGCCGGCCGTGCCGGCGATGCCGATGAGGGAGTAGGCATCCGCGGGGTGAACCTTCTTGATGTCCCGGCTGGCGATCAGGTTGCCCATGGTCGCCCGGCGGTCACCGGCCATCACGACACCCTCGGCCGTCGCGATCGCGACGATCGTGGTCCCGTGCGGCGCGACGTCGCCCGCGTTCAGGCCGGGGGGCAGCGGCCGCCGCCCGGGGAGGAGTTCGGGGTGCGCCGCGCTCAGGAACTGCGTGAAGGAGGACGTCCCCGTGTTGAGAAAGAAATCCGGAAGTCGCCCGGATGGATCAAAGCCCGTCGCCACGTGGTTCCTTTCAGATACGTGATCGCACCGGCGCGGAAGGGCCGCCGCTGCGGTTGAAGCACCATATCCCGCACACCCATCCAGTGCGATGATCTCTCATTTTCGTGTCGCGGCCGTCTACGACAGCCGGGCGCCCCATCGGGCGCCCGGCTGATCGGACATTTACGACTATTCGCCGCCTTTTTGCACGTAGCCGCGGACGAATTCTTCGGCGTTCTCCTCGAGGACGGAGTCGATCTCGTCCAGCAGGTCGTCGACGTCCTCGGTGATCTCCGCGTGCCGCTCGGCTACCTCCGGGTTGGCCTCGACGGTGACGTCCTCGATCTCCTGGTCGCTGGAGCTCTTACCGCTCTGCGACTGACCACCTGTGTCTCGGGTTGCCATGGAAGTCCCCCTTCTGAGCCACCCGAAGTCTCAGCAACATCGGGTACGAAAAACCTACCTCGCGCCTGTGACAAAACACATCACCGGCTGGTGATCACCTCGAGCAGATCCTTCGCACTCTCACAGGTGTCGAACAATGCGCCGACGTGCTTCTTCGTGCCACGCTCGGGCTCCATCATCGGCACCCGGACGAGCGACTCGCGCCCGACATCGAAGATCACCGAGTCCCAGCTGGCGGCGACCACTTCGGAGGCATACTGCGCGAGGCACCGGCCGCGGAAGTAGGCCCGGGTGTCGTCCGGCGGCTCGTACATCGCGCGCCGGGTCTCGTCGGGCTCGAGGATGGTCTTCATCGACCCGCGCGCGACCAGGCGGTGGTAGAGGCCCTTCTCCGGGCGGACGTCGGCATACTGCAGGTCGACGAGCTGGAGCTTGGGCGAGGACCAGTTCAGGTTCTCCCGCTCGCGGTAACCCTCCAGCAGGCGCAGCTTGGCCACCCAGTCGAGGGTGTCGGAGCAGAGCATCGGGTCGCGCCCGAGCTTGTCCAGCACGTCCTCCCAGCGGTCGAGCACGTCGACGGTCTGCTCGTCGGCGTCGGCGCCGTACCGCTCGTCGACGAACGCCTTGGCCCGCTCGAAGTAGGCCCACTGCAGGTCGAGCGCGGTGAGCCGGCGCCCGTCGCGCAGCCGCATCAGGTGGGTGAGGCCGGGGTCGTGGCTGACCGACTTCAGCTCACTCACCGGGTCGGCGATGCCGAGCTCGCCGGTGAACACCTTCTCCTCGATCATGTTGAGCACCAGGGCGGTGGTGCCCATCTTCAGGTACGACGCGATCTCCGACAGGTTCGCGTCGCCGATGATCACGTGCAGGCGACGGTACTTGTCGGCGTCGGCGTGCGGCTCGTCGCGAGTGTTGATGATCGGCCGCTTGAGTGTGGTCTCCAGCCCGACCTCGACCTCGAAGAAGTCGGCGCGTGAGGAGATCTGGAAGCCGGAGCCGGACCCGTCCTGCCCCAGGCCGACCCGGCCGACCCCGGTGAAGATCTGCCGGGTGACGAAGAACGGGGTGAGGTGCGCGACGATGTCCGCGAACGCGGTCTGCCGGCGCATCAGGTAGTTCTCGTGCGACCCGTACGACGCGCCCTTGTTGTCGGTGTTGTTCTTGTAGAGCTGGATGCGGTGCGTGCCCGGGATGGAGGCGGCCCGCCGGGACGCCTCGGCCATCACACGCTCGCCGGCCTTGTCCCACTTGACCACGTCGAGCGGGTTGGTGCACTCGGGCGTGCTGTACTCCGGGTGGGCGTGGTCGACGTAGAGGCGGGCGCCGTTGGTCAGTATCACGTTGGCCAGGCCCAGGTCCTCGTCGGCGAGGGCCTCGGCCGGGTCGTAGGCGGCACCGGAGTAGGTGAAGCCGCGGGCGTCGCGCAGCGGGGACTCCTCCTCGTAGTCCCAGCGGGCGCGGCCGTTGCGGTTGAGTTCCGGACGGGCGCCGTAGGCGTTGACCACCTGGGACGACGTGACCATCGGATTGGCGCCGGGCTGGCCGGGGACCGAGATTCCGTACTCCACCTCGGTGCCCATAATCCGTCGAACGCTCATGCGACCACCCTGTCCGCCACGAAGCCGAGCCTGCTCATGCATCGAGCCTAGACGCTCTCACGTTGCTTTCCGAAGCTCCCCGTACCCGGCGTGCCACCTTCCGTGGTGGGAATGATCACCGCGGTGTCCGGGCCGAATCGGTCATCCAGCAGACCCGTCACCCGGCGGCCGAGTCGCTGGCCGGGCCGTTCCACCAGGTGAAAGCTGACCCAGGCGGCCACGAGGGTGCCCGTCACGAACGCCACGCCGACCGCCGCGGGATGCCCGCGCAGCACGTGCGCGGCGACGAGCAACACCGGAATGTGCAAGAGGTACACCGAGAAACTGATCGCGCCGAGCCCGGTCAGAAGGCCCGGGACGGCCCGCCGTCGCATCAGGAACGCCACCGCGAACGTGCCGGCGACCGCCACGGCGACGCTGGAGTCGCGCAGCAGCCGGGTGCCGTCGAGCAGCCACTGGTTCAGCCCGGTGCCGATCAGGACCAGGGTGAGCGCGGCGAACGCGCGGCCGCGACCGATCTGGTGGTGCTGGACGCGGTACACGACCGTGCCGGCGAACATCGCCGCGAGCAGCAGCACCGCGCAACTCGAACTGCCCGGCATCGCGTACCGCCCGGCCTGGCCGTTGAGCATCGGCAGCAGCACCGTGCCGATTCCGATCAGGGCAAACCCGAAGATCAAGATCCGGCTGCCGATGGCGTACGCCGTGAAGCCGCCCACCACGACCCCCGTCAGCACCAGCGCCACCGTCCGGGAACCGCCGAGCAGGGCGTCCGGCAGATGACGGCCGGCCAGCAGCGCCATGAGCGCCAGCCCGCCCGCCCACCACGCGCTGTCCCGATGCCGCCGCCACGCGAACAGTCCCGCGACGATCAGGTAGAACGTCATCTCGTAGGTGAGCGTCCAGAACGGACGCACCACACCACTGAGTCCGAGCAGGTCCTGCAGCATCGTGACGTGGCCCAGCACCACCGTTACCGGGTCGCCCGCAGGCCCTCGCTGCCAGCCGGCCGCGACCAGCAGCAGCCCGGTCGCCGTGGCGAGCAGGTACGCCGGGTAGATCCGGAAGACCCGGCCGACCCAGAAGCGGCGCAGCGAGCCGTGCCGTTCCAGCGACATCGGGATGACGTAACCGCTGACCAGGAAGAAGAGCAGCACGCCGTACCGGCCGAAGTCGAAGTGCCGGTAGATCGCCAGGTGCCGTTCGGTGCCGAGCACGGTCGGCATGAGGTGGAACAGGGCGACCACCGCGGCGGCGAACCCGCGGAGCGCGTCGAGCCAGGCCAGGCGGGATCGGGTCACACAGGGCGCAACGAGCGCGAGGGTGACGGGGAAACCCCGCCACCCTCGCCTCTACATCGCCTTACAGGTACTGACCGGTGTTGGACGCGGTCTCGATGGACCGGCCCGCTTCCGTGCCCTTGCCGCCGGAGACGAGCGTGCGGATGTAGACGATCCGCTCGCCCTTCTTGCCGGAGATCCGGGCCCAGTCGTCCGGGTTGGTGGTGTTGGGCAGGTCCTCGTTCTCGCGGAACTCGTCGACGCAGCTGTCCAGCAGGTGCTGGAGTCGCAGGCCCTTGGTCCCGGAGGTGAGGAACTCCTTGATCGCCATCTTCTTGCCGCGGTCGACGATGTTCTGGATCATCGCGCCGGAGTTGAAGTCCTTGAAGTACAGGACTTCCTTGTCACCGTTGGCGTAGGTGACCTCGAGGAAGCGGTTCTCCTCGGACTCCGTGTACATCCGCAGGACGACCGCCTCGATCATCGCGGCGACCGTGGCGTCCCGGTTCCCGCCGTGCTCGCCGAGGTCGTCCTCGGAGAGCGGCAGGTCGGAGAGGATGTACTTGGCGAAGATGTCCTTCGCCGCCTCGGCGTCCGGACGCTCGATCTTGATCTTCACGTCGAGACGGCCGGGGCGCAGGATCGCCGGGTCGATCATGTCTTCCCGGTTCGACGCGCCGATGACGATCACGTTCTCCAGGCCCTCGACGCCGTCGATCTCGCTGAGGAGCTGGGGAACGATCGTGTTCTCCACGTCGGAGGAGACGCCGGAGCCACGAGTCCGGAAGATCGAGTCCATCTCGTCGAAGAACACGATCACCGGGGTGCCCTCGCCGGCCTTCTCCCGGGCCCGCTGGAAGACCAGGCGGATGTGCCGCTCGGTCTCACCCACGTACTTGTTGAGCAGCTCCGGGCCCTTGATGTTGAGGAAGTAGCTGGTGTGCTTCTCCTCGCCCCGGCGCTCGGCGATCTTCTTGGCCAGCGAGTTGGCCACCGCCTTGGCGATCAGGGTCTTGCCACAGCCGGGCGGGCCGTAGAGCAGGATGCCCTTCGGCGGGCGCAGCTGGTGCTCCCGGAACAGGTCGGCGTGCAGGAACGGCAGCTCCACCGCGTCGCGGATCTGCTCGATCTGCGAGTGCAGGCCGCCGATGTCGGTGTAGTCGACGTCGGGGACCTCCTCGAGGACGAGTTCCTCGACCTCGCTCTTCGGGATCCGCTCGTACGCATACGCCGAGCGGGGCTCGATCATGAGCGAGTCACCGGCGCGCAGCTTCGTGATCTCCAGCGAGTCGGCGAGGAACACGATGCGCTCCTCGTCGGCGTGGGACACCACCAGGGCCCGGTCGCGGGGGCCACCGGACGGGTTGTCCAGGACCTCCTTGAGCAGGACAACCTCGCCGGTGCGCTCGAACCCGAACGCGTCGACGACGTTGAGCGCGTCGTTCAGCAGGACCTCCTGGCCCCGCTGGAGCTCGTCCGCCGCGAGCGACGGCGAGACCGCCACCCGCAACTTACGGCCGCCGGTGAACACGTCCACCGTGCCGTCCTCGTGGGCTGCCAGGAAAACGCCGTAGCCGCTGGGCGGCTGGGCAAGGCGGTCAATCTCTTCCTTGAGAGTGACGATCTGGGCGCGGGCTTCCTTCAGGGTCGCCACGAGCCGTTCGTTGTTCTCGGTCACTCGGGAGAGCTGCGCCTGCGTTGCCGCAAGCCGTTCCTCGAGCTGCCGGACGTGTCGGGGGCTCTCGGTCAACTTCCGCCGAACCAGTGCGAGTTCCTCTTGCAGGAACGCGACCTGGCTGGAGAGATCGTTGGCCTCTTTCTCCCATCGTGCGGCGCGGGAGTCCGCTTCGTCGCTACGTGCCACGTCCCACCTCCCCGGGGGGCTTGAACGTCCTGGCTCAACATTAGCTGCTGCGGAGCGGATTTCATCCCATGCAACACCCTCGTCACCGACTCTTGATCGATTGGTGCGACCACCCATGAGCCGCTCGGACAGGGTTCGGGTACCGTCGGCCGCAACCAGTTGTGGGAGGTTGGGGTGTCGTCGGACACTGATGAGCTGCAGGTCTGGATCGATCAGGACTTGTGCACCGGTGACGGACTCTGTGTCCAATACGCGCCGGAGGTCTTCGAGCTGGACGTCGACGGCCTGGCGTACGTCAAGGACAATTCGGGCGAGTTGCTGCAAAATCCGGGCGTACGTACCCACGTACCGAAAAATTTGCTCCTGGAAGTCATCGACTCGGCCAAGGAGTGCCCGGGCGACTGCATCCACGTCGTCCGCACGCGCGACGACGTGGAAGTGGCCGGCCCGGACGCCGCCTGACCGGCCGGAGACCTTTACAGGGTCGGGCGGCCCACCAGCGACGCGACCACCCGGGAGAACTCCTCCAGGCGGGCGATCTGGCCCGGCCCGCCGTCGTCCAGCGTCTTGCCGAAGCGCAGCGCGTCGTGCCGCATCGACGCCCGCCCCTCCTCCTCGGCCAGGCCGGGCGGCGGCACCGCGTCGTCCACCGAGCTCAGCAGCAGGTAGACGTCGATGCTGTCGACGCGCGCCTGCCCGGTCGTGGTGCGGGTGAGGCGCCGCCGGCAGCCCACCTCGGTGATCGTGGAGAGCGGCACCACCCGCAGCGACGAGGTCATCGAGCCGACCGGACCGTCACCGGGCGCCACGTCCTCCCCGTGCCAGAGCACCAGCCGGCTGCCGTCGCAGACGACGACCTCCTGCCACACCCCGTTCACCTCGTTGACGAAGCGCTCCAGCGTGAAGCACAGCACCGACGCGCCGCGCAGCACCCCGAAGAGCGCCTCCAGGGCCACCTCGGGGTCGCGCAGGTAGGCCCGGGCCGCGGAGTCCAGGTCCGGATAGGGCGACCAGTCCGGGAACACCGCCGGCATCTCGTTGCTGCCGCCGAACGGTGGAGAACTCATCGCGCCCACTCCTTTGGTCCTCCCATCGATGCCTTCAGGAAAACTACCGGACCGCACGGGTCCGGTCACTCCCCGGAGGTGTCCTCCTGATCCTCACGTTCGGCGGCCAGCGCGGCCTGGGCGGCGCGCTTCAACGCGTACGCCTCGGCGCCCTTGCTCGGTTTGCGCCGGCGCGCCGGCGCGGTGACCCCGGGCGCGAGCTTGCGCGAGGACACCAGGAACGCCGTGTGGGCGATCATCCGGTGATCCGGGCGCACCGCCAGGCCCTCGGCGTGCCAGTCGCGGATCAGCGACTCCCAGGCGCGCGGCTCGGTCCAGCCGCCGCGCTCGCGCAGCGCCTCGACCAGCTCGGACAGCTGGGGCGTGGTGGCCACGTACCCGATGAAGACACCACCGGGGATCAGCGACTTCTCCACCATGTCGAGCGCTTCCCACGGGGTCAGCATGTCGAGCACGATCCGGTCGAAACCCTCGATGCCGTTGTCGGCCACGTCACCGGAGTGCAGGTGCCACGCCGGGTGCGGCCCGCCGAAGAACGCCTCGACGTTCTTACGGGCGATCGCCGCGAAGTCCGGCCGCAGCTCGTAGCTGTGCACCTCGCCGGTCTCGCCCACCGCGCGCAGCAGCGAGCAGGTCAGCGCACCCGACCCGGCCCCGGCCTCCAGCACCTTCGCGCCGGGGAAGACGTCACCCATCGCGACGATCTGCGCCGCGTCCTTCGGGTAGATGACCTGCGCACCGCGCGGCATGGAGAGCACGTAGTCGCTGAGCAGCGGGCGCAGCGCCAGGTACTGCGTGCCGCTGGTCGCGGTGATCACGCTGCCGTCCGGCAGGCCGATGAGCGCGTCGTGCTCCAGCGCGCCGCGGTGGGTGTGGAACGCCTTGCCGGGCTCCAGCACGATCGTGTGCATCCGGCCCTTGGGGTCGGTGAGCTGGACGCGGTCACCCACCCGGAACGGGCCGCGGTGGGCCGGGACGAGCTCTTCGACAGCGGGGGCCGGGGTCGTGGTCACTAACTCTTCTCTCACTTCAGGTCTACGTCAGGTGCGTTGCGCGCGCCGCGGCTCCAGGACCGCCGCGACGTCGGCGACCCGCAGGACGCCAACGACATCCTCGCCTGCCGTCACCAGGTACTGCGCACCCGGGTGGGCCTGCAGCGCACGCACCACCTGCTCACCGGTGAGACCCACCGGCAGGCTGGTCAGCGCGTCCCGGGAGCGGGACACACTCTCCACGCTCACCCAGGGCCGCCGGTCGACCGGCACCCGCTCGGCGGCAACCGGATCGACCAGAGCGGTGAGGGTACCCCCCGAGTCGGCGACCCCGAGCATCACGTCCGGCCGGGGATCCTCGGCGCGGCGGCGCTGCGCCTCACCCAGCGGTGTGCCGGCCGGCACCTGCAGCAACGGACGCGCCAGCTGCCCCAGATTGATCAGCGGGAACCGCCCGGTCATCCGCCCCAGCCGGATCGACTGCCCGGCCCCGTGCCACAGGGTCAGCGTGACCAGCAGCACAAAAACCATGCCGAACAAGGTCAAAAGCCCGAGTTGGTACGCCGTGAGCACCGCGAGCGCCGTCCCGAACGCCAGCACCCGCCCCGCCCAACCGGCCACCACCGTCGCCCGGTTCCGGTCCTTGAGCAGCGCCCACATCGCCGCCCGCAGGGCCCGCCCGCCGTCCAGCGGCAGACCCGGCAGCACGTTGAAGACGGCCACCAGTACGTTGCTGACCGCCAGCTGGAACGCGATCTGCCCGGGCACGGTGTCCTCGGCCAGCAGCAGCGCCGCACCGGTCGCCACCCCGCCGAGCAGCAGCGACACCAGCGGCCCGGCCAATGAGACGGCCGCGTCGACCCGGGGCGTCGGCGCGTCGCGCTCCATCTCCGTCCACCCGCTGAGCAGCTCCAGCGTGATCCGGCGCACGCCGATCCCGTTGCGGCGGGCGATCACCGCGTGCCCCAGCTCGTGCAGCAGCACCGAACCGAGAAGACAGACCACGAAACCCAGCCCGATCAGGTACGCCCAGGGCTGCCCCAGCCCCAGCTCGGCGCTCGCATAGTTGCCGTAGACGACGGTCACCAGCAGCGCGAGCAGCACCATCGAGCCGTTGGCGTGGATCGGGATGCCGAGCACACGTCCCACCGGCCGGCCGCCGCGCGGTGCCGGCTGCCGGCGCGTCGCGCTGTCCTCCATCCGTTCGATGCTACGGACCTGTCCAGTTCCGCGTGGATCTTGATCCTGCCGCCGGGTCTCGCGCCGGTTTCGTCGTACCCCTGCCCTAGCCTGGCTGGCATGACGGCGTTCTCTCCCCCACAGGCCTCCGCGTCCCCCGCCACCTCCGCCGGGCGCCCCGGCCTGGGCGACCGGCCGGCCGGGCCGTCGCTGTCCCCGTCTCGTGCCGCCGACTTCAAGACCTGCCCGCTGCTGTTCCGCTTCCGCACCATCGACAAGCTGCCCGAGCAGCCCTCCGCCGACCAGGTGCGGGGCACGCTCGTGCACGCCGTGCTGGAGCGTCTGTTCGATCTGCCCGCCGCGTCCCGCACGCCCGAGGCCGCGGCCGCCCTGGTCACCCCGGAGTGGGAGCGCCTGGTCGCCAACGAGCCCGACCTGGCCGCTCTTTTCGCCGCCGACAGCTCCGGTGTGGGACACGCCACTGACGTCGTCCGCGATCCGGCCGCGGTGGCGGCGGAGGCCGACGCGATCGGACAAATCGCCCTGGTCGACGAGCCCGCGGGCGCGGTCGAGGCGGCCCGGCTCGCCACGTTCCTCGGTGGTGCCCGCGATCTGCTCAACGGCTACTTCGCGGTCGAGGACCCGCAGCGGCTGGAGCCCGCCGAGCGCGAAACCCTGATCTCCACCACGATCGACGAGGAGCTGCTGATCCGGGGCTACATCGACCGGCTCGACGTCTCCCCCGCCGGCGACCTGCGCGTCGTCGACTACAAGACCGGCGGCGCCCCGCGCGAGGCCTTCGAGGGCCGCGCGTTGTTCCAGCTCAAGTTCTACGCCCTGGTCCTGTGGCGCACCCGCGGCGTCGTCCCCCGCGTCCTGCGCCTGCTCTACCTGAAGGATGCCGAGGTCCTCGACTACAGCCCCGACGCCGGCGAGCTGGAGCGTTTCGAGCGCACCCTGATCGCCCTCTCCGACGCCGTCGAGCGCGCCAAACGCGACCAGGACTTCCGCCCGAAACCCAGCCGTCTCTGCGGCTGGTGCAACCACCAGGCCCTGTGCCCCGCATTCGGCGGCACCCCGCCGCCGTTCCCGACCGCGCCCGCGGCCGGCACCCCCACCGACTCCGAGCCGGACCGGCTCTCCACCCCGTCCCGGGACGACGCCGTTGCCTGACCACCCGCCGCCGGCCCGGCCCGGCCCACCCCGCGCCACCCGGCCCCGTCCCCGACCGGCCCGCGCCGCTCGGGCACGTCGGCGACCGGCCCGCGCCACCCAACCCCATCCCCGACCGGCCCGCGCCGCTCGGTCCCATCCCCGACCGGCCCGCGCCACCCGGTCCCATCCCCGACCGGCCCGCGCCGCTCGGTCCCATCCCCGACCGGCCCGCGCCACCCGGTCCCATCCCCGACCGGCCCGCGCCGCTCGGGCACGTCGGCGACCGGCTCGCGCCACCCCGGCACGTCCTCTGGCGATCCGCGCCCGGCCCGACAGGCGGGTGCGATGAAGCCGGTCCGGTTGTTGATCGCAGACGCCTCGGCGCTGCAGCGGGCCGGCCTCCGCGCGGTCCTGACCGGCGCGGCGGGCGGCGCGCGGGGCGTAAGCAGCCCAGAAGGCGTCGCGCGCGGCATGAGCCGCACCGACAGCGCGGCCGGCGGCACGGACAGCGGGGCACGCAGCGTAAGCGGCACGGACAGCGGGGCACGCAGCGTAAGCGGCACGGACAGCGGGGCACGCGGTGTTGGCGGCGTGGACGGTGGGAGCCACGGCGTGGGTGGCGGTGCGGGGGCCAGGAGCGACGGCGCCGGCCTGGTCATCGCCGGGGAAACCGGGGACGGCGGCGAGGCCGTCGAACTGGCCCGGCGCCTCCTGCCGGACGTCCTGATCGCCGACGCGGCCCTCCCCAGAATGGACGGCGCCGCTGTCGCCCGCGCGATCACCGCCGCCCGCCTGCCGGTCCGGATCCTGGTGCTGACCGACCAGGACAGCGACGACGAACTCGTCGAGATGCTGAGTGCCGGCGCCACCGGCTACTTGTGCAAGGACGCCCCGCAGGAGGAGCTGGTCACCGCGATCCACGCCGTAGCCACCGGCGGTGCGGTCATCACCCCGCAGGCCCTGGCCCGCGCACTCCCCCGTTTCGTGGCGGCCGCCTCGACCCCGTCCACCGGCGTCACCGCGGACCTGCGCGCCCTCACGGTCCGGGAACGCGAGGTGCTGATCCACGTCGCCCGCGGCCACACCAACGCCGAGATCGCCGAAGCGCTCCGGGTCAGCGACACCACCGTGAAGACCCATGTCGGCCACATGCTCGCCAAGCTACGGCTGCGCGACCGCACCCAGGCGGTGGTCCTCGCCTACGAAATAGGCCTGGTCACCCCCGGTATCTGACCGGCTCACACCCACCGGCGACGCCTCGTCCGAGCCGACCGCGGCCGGTTCCGGCAAGCCCTTCTCCGAGCCGACCGCGACCGGCTCGGGCAAGCCCTCCGCCGAGCCGACCGCTGCCGGCTGACGGTAGGGCCCCACCCTCCCGAGGGGGCAGACCGCCTCGAACGCCATTGTCCGCGATCCCCGAAGATCACCTCGCGCCCCTGTGGGCAGACCAGGACTGTGGACGACGCCCCGGCCACCATCGCCAGGGAGAATCCCAGCTCAGCCAGCTGACGTCACTTAGCCCTTGCATGACGTCACTAATGGCGTCATGATGGTGGCATGGACCTGACGCCATACCTCGAAGGCTTGCGATCGGATCTCGCGGTCGCAGCCGCCCCGGGCGGCCCGGAGATCTCCCGGGCCGCCGAGCTGCTGAGCAACTCCTTGGAGCCGTCCGCCCGGCTGGCCCTGCTCGAGGCCCTCTCCGACGCCGCCGCCGAGATCACCACCGGCCTGCACGACGCGACCGTGGAGGTCCGCCTTCGTGGCCGGGAGGCCGCTTTCGTCGTCACGCAGGTGACGATGCCCGAGCCCGCGCCGGCCCCGCCGCCCCCGCTCGCCGACGGCGGCGGTGACCAGGCCCGCCTCACCCTGCGCATGCCGGAGGCGCTGAAGTCGCACGTCGAGCAGACGGCGGCGACCGAGGGCATCTCGGTCAACGCCTGGCTCGTCCGGGCGATCATGACCGCGGTCAGCGCCCGGCCGATCACGCCGGGTCCTCCGCCGCCTCCGCCTCCGCCCCCGGGCGGCGCGGCCTGGCCCGGCAAGCGGGTCACCGGCTATTTCCAGGCTTGATGCTCACCTCCACTCGTGAACGGAGCAACGTGATGTACCAGTTCGACCGCACCGAACCTGTCACCCTGTCCCTGCGAGCCTCGGCCGGCACCGTCGAGATCCACGCCGGTCCCCACGAGTCCGTCCAGGTGGAGGTCGTTCCGCTCGGCGACGACCCGGCCGCCGCGCAGGCCGCCGAGAACACCCGGGTCGCGCTCGACGGTGACACGTTGATCGTGGCCGCGCCGGCCTCGGACCGGCGGTTCTGGCGCCGGACTCCCGCTCTGCGGATCACGGTCCGGTTGCCCGAGGGCAGCAGTGTCGCCGGGGACAGTGCGTCCGCCGAGGTCCGGACGTCCGGCCTGTTCCGGCACGTGCACCTCACGCTGGCCTCGGCCTCGGCCCGCATCAGCGACCTGCTCGGCGATCTGCGTCTCAGTTCGGCCAGCGGCGACCTGTCGGCCGGCCGGGTGGGCGGTTCGGCTCAGCTGAAGAGCGCCTCCGGGCGGGTCGACGTCGCTGACGTCACCGGTGACGTCATGGTCGGCACGGCGAGCGGGGATGTGGTGATCGCGTCCGGTGCGGGTTCGCTGGACGCGAGCACCGCCAGCGGCCGGATCACGGTCGGTTCGCTGGTGACGGGCCGGGCCCGGGTGCGTACGGCGTCGGGTGATGTCGCTGTCGGCGTCGCGCCCGGCACGGGCGTCTGGCTGGATCTGAACACGGTCAGCGGGCGCACCGTCACCGACTTGGCCTCGCACAGCGACACCGCCCCGCCCTCGGCCGGGCTGGAGGTCCGGGTCCGCACGGTCAGCGGCAACATCCACGTTCATCGGGCAACGGCCGCCGACCGGGGCGCCACGAACATGACCAGTTCGGACGTGATCGCCTGATGCCCGGTCTCACTGTCGCCCGCCGATACCTGTCCGCCTTGACGCGTCCGCTGGTCACGCCCGCGGTCCCACGCCGTACCGGGAAATGAGAACCGGCTACCGCAACGTGGCCAGGAACGCCGGGTCGATGCCGGCCAGCGACGACCGCACCAGGATCCCGTCGTGCGACGGCAACTCCACCTCGGCCGGCACCGCGAGTACCCGCGCCCCGGCGGCAACCGCGCTGGCCACGCCGCTGGGCGAGTCCTCGATCGCCACGCATTCGCCGATCGGCACCCCGAGCAGCCGGGCCGCGGTCAGGTAGGGCTCGGGGTCGGGTTTGGGCCGTGCCACCTCGTCGCCGCAGACGAGCACGTCGAAGTTCTCCGCGCCGAGGGTTTTCAGCGCGACCTCGGCCAGCCGCCGCTCGGTGGAGGTCACCAGGGCGGTGGGCAGCCCGGCTTCGCGGACGGCGAGCAGCAGTTCCTGAGCGCCGGGACGCCAGACGAGCCCGTCGGCGAAGAGTTCGGCGACCCGCTCGGTCAGCCACGCCACGTCGGGCGCGGAGGGACGGCCGGGCTGGCCGATGTCCTCCCGGAAGATCGCCATGCTGACCGGCATGCTGGTGCCGACCATCGCGAGTCGCGCCTCGGTGGAGAGCCGGCTGCCGGCGTGGACCGCGAGGTCCTCCAGCGCGGAGCCCCACAACTTCTCGCTGTCGACCAGCGTGCCGTCCATGTCGAAGAGCACCGCGGCCGGTGGTGTCGCGCTCAGCAGAATCTCCCCGGGTCAGCGTTTTGCGAGCCCCTATTCTGCGGTGCCCGGGCGCGAACACCGCCCGTTTGTCTCAGAGGTCACAAGCCTTCAGCGAGTCCTGGTACCCGTTGGCGAACGCGTTGATCCGCTGGTCGGCGGTGCCGTGCGCGCCCTCGGCGAACCACGGCTGACCGGGGTCGTCCCCGACCGCCTGCAGACCGCGGGCCAGTTCGTCCGTGTCACCCTTGTCGAGCCGGAGCTGCCGGGCGCGCGCCGAGTCGCCGATGAACGCGCCGGCCATGCAGTCCGCCTGCAGCTCCTGCTGGATCGTGAATTGTTGCTGGATGCCGAGCCGGGCCTGGATACCGTGGGCGTATTCGTGGCCGAGCAGGTAGTAGATGAACGCGTCGCCGATCTGACCGAAGACCCCGAAGGCCCAGTTCACGTCGTACGCGATGAAGTCTCCCGCCGAGCAGTACGCCGCGTTGTTACGGGGCAGCGGGTCCCGCCCGCAGTTCACCTCGCCCTCCCGCTCGTACGGGAACACCTCGCTGACCGGCTGGAACCGTTTCCCCTGCTGCTCGAACACGCCCTGCCAGTACCGCTCGGCGACGGTCTGCGCGGACTTGATGTCGCGCGCGAACTCCTCGGGGGTGTCGGTGCCGTCGGGCTCGTCCGAGCTGGTGGTGGCGGTCGGCTGCGGGTCGGCGGGCTCCTCGGGGAGCGGGAGCCGGCCGCAGCCGGCGAGCAGCAGCACGGTCAGGAAAGCGACGACTCGGGCGCGCATAACGGTCCTCCTGAAGGGCCGGGAGTTCCACGGTAGAACGTCGATGCCCGCTAGCACTCAGGGACAACCCTGACGATCCCTAAGTGGCCTCCCCCAGCGAAATCTCAGCGTTCGTCTACACCGCCGGGCTGACGCCACCACCCGTTTGCGCCGCAACACTGAGCCGGCCCGCCGGGGAACTCTGCCCCGGCGGACCATCTTCAGGGGGAGACGAACGGTGACTGCGACGAAGGCCGGCGGCCCGGTGGCGGCGCGCGCGGACGAGATCTGGAAGGTCTACGGCACCGGCGAGGCCCGGGTGACCGCGCTGGCCGGGGTGACCGCCGAGTTCGGGCAGGGCCGGTTCACGGCGATCATGGGCCCGTCCGGCAGCGGCAAGTCGACGCTCATGCACTGCCTGGCCGGCCTGGACACGGTCGACAAGGGCACGGCCCACATCGGCGGCACGGAGATCAGCAAGCTCGGCGACAAGGCGCTGACCCGGCTGCGGCGCGACCGGATCGGCTTCATCTTCCAGCAGTTCAACCTGCTGCCGACGCTGAGCGCCGCGGAGAACATCCGGCTGCCGCTGGACATCGCCGGCCGCAAGCCCGACCCGCAGTGGTGGGACGTCGTGATCGACACGGTCGGCCTGCGGGACCGCCTGTCGCACCGGCCCAGCCAGCTCTCCGGCGGTCAGCAGCAGCGTGTCGCGTGCGCCCGGGCCCTGGTGGGGCGCCCGGACGTGATCTTCGCGGACGAGCCGACCGGCAACCTGGACTCCCGTTCCGGCGCCGAGGTGCTGGGCTTCCTGCGCTCGTCGGTGCGCGAGCACGGCCAGACGATCGTCATGGTCACCCACGACCCGGTCGCCGCGAGCTACGCCGACCGGGTGGTCTTCCTCGCCGACGGCAGCATCGTCGACGAGTTGCACGACCCCACCGCGGAAACGGTGCTCGACACGATGAAGCGCCTCGACAAGCACGGCGACCCGGTGATGCTCTGATGCTGCGCGCCACGCTGAAGAGTCTGCTCGCCCGCAAGCTGCGCCTGATCCTTTCCGGTCTGGCCGTGGTGCTGGGCGTGATGTTCGTGTCCGGTTCGTTCGTCGTCACCGACACGCTCAACCGCACCTTCGACTCGATCTTCGCCGACGCCTTCGCCGCCACCGACGTGTCGGTGAGTGCCAAGCCCAAGGTCGCGGTCTCCGAGTTGGACGGTGAGGAGGTCGCCGCGCCGCTCCCGGCTTCGGCGGTCGAGAAGATCAAGACAATTTCCGGCGTACGGGCGGCAACCGGCCGCATCGACGTCGACGGCGCGCGCGTGATCGGCAGCGACGGCAAGGTGCTCACGTCCCAGGGCCCGCCGCGACTGGGTGAGAACTGGACCGGCACCGACAGCCTGATGGAGATGCGCGCCGGCCGTGGTCCGTCGGCAGCCGGCGAGATCGCGGTCAACGCCAACACCGCCGAACTGGCCGGTCTCACCGTCGGCGACAAGGTGGGCGTGCTCACCATGGAGCCGAAGAAGGAGTTCACGCTCGTCGGCATCTGGGGTTACACCGGCGGGCGCGACAGCATCGGCGGCGTGCAGGAGGTCGCGTTCACCACCCCGGTCGCGCAGAAGCTGATGCTCGGCCGGGCCGACGCGTTCTCCTCGGTGACCGTGGATGCCGCAGACGGCGTGACCCCGGCGCAGCTGCGCGACCGGATCGCCGCCGCGATGGGCGCGGAGTACCAGGTGAGGACCGGTGAGCAGCTGGCCGAGGAGAGCGCCGACAGCATCCAGGAAGGTCTGGCGTTCTTCAACCAGATCCTGCTCGGCTTCGCCGGGGTGGCACTGTTCGTCGGCATCTTCCTGATCCTCAACACGTTCTCGATCATCGTGGCCCAGCGGACCAAGGAGTTGGCGCTGCTGCGGGCGATGGGGGCCAGCCGCCGTCAGGTGATCGGCTCGGTGCTGGTCGAGGCCGTGATGATCGGCCTGATCGCGGCGGTGCTCGGCCTGGCCGCGGGCGTCGGGGCCGGCGCCGGGCTGGCCGCGCTGTTCAGCAGGTTCGCCGACTTGACGCTCGCCTCGATCGGCGTCCCGCCGGCCGCGGTGATCAGCGCGTTCGTGGTCGGCCTGCTGGTGACCGTGGTCGCCGCGGTGCTGCCCGCGCTGCGCGCCTCCCGGATCGCCCCGGTCGCCGCGATGCAGGAGGTCAGCATCCCGGACCGCCCGCTGACCAGGCTCAGCGTGTTCGGCGGCGTGGTGCTCGCGGCCGGTGGCGCCGCGCTCGGCACGGGACTGTTCGCCGACCTGAGCGGCAGCGCGACCCTGTGGCTGATCCTCGGCGGCGTGCTCGTCTCGTTCATCGGCGTCGCCCTGCTCACCCCGCTGATCAGCAAGCCGGTGATCGGTCTGCTCGGCCGGCTCTTCTCGTGGTCGCTGCCGGGCCGGCTGGGCCGGCTCAACTCCGGGCGCAACCCGCGCCGGACGGCGATCACCGCGGCCGCGCTGATGGTCGGCATCGCGCTGGTCACCGGCGTCACCGTGATCATGGACTCGGCCAAGAGCAGCCTCAAGGCGCAGGTCGAGGAGAGCCTCAAGGCCCAGATCCTGATCAGCGGGGACCAGAACTCGTCCCGGCCGCCGACCTTCGACACCGCGGTGATCGACAAGGTCACCGCGATCAGCGGGGTGCGCGCCGCCGCCGGGCTCTGGAGCGATCTGGCCACGGTCGACGGCAAGCAGCAGTACGTGACGGCGGCGCAGGACCTGAGCACGCTCGCCGAGGCGTTCGGCACGACCGCGGCGACGCTGACTCCCGGCCAGATCGCCGTCGACGCCGACGCGGCCGAGGACAAGCACTGGACGGCCGGGCAGACGGTGACGGTCCAGACCGCGCGCGGCGATCCGCACACGTACACGATCGCGAACGTGTTCCCCGCCCAGTCGCTGCCCGGGAACCTGATCCTGCCGGGTTCGGTGATCAAGGACCTCGGCATCGTCCAGCCGACGATGGGTTTCGTGCGCCTCGACGACGGTGTCGCCGTCTCCTCGGTGCTGCCGCAGGTCAAGCAGCTGCTGGCGGACAGCCCGGAGGTGTCGGCCACCGACGCGGCGACGTTCGTGGATCAGCAGGCGGCCCAGTTCGACCAGATCATCACCATGATTCAGATCCTGCTCGGGCTGGCGATCCTGATCGCGATCCTGGGCGTGGTCAACACCCTGGCCCTGTCCGTCCTGGAACGCACCCGTGAGCTGGGCCTGCTCCGCGCCGTCGGCCTCGGCCGGGCGCAGACCATGCGCATGATCACGGTCGAGGCGGTGGTGATCTCGGTGTTCGGTGCGCTGCTCGGCGTAGCGGTCGGCGCCGGCATGGGCACGGCGGTGACCCGCGCCTTGAAGAACGACGGCATCACCGAACTGGTCCTGCCGTGGGACCGCATGGGCACCTACCTGGTCCTGGCCGCCCTGGTCGGCGTGATCGCCGCCGTGGTCCCCGCCATCCGGGCCGCCCGCCTCGACGTCCTGGGCGCCATCGCCCACGACTGACCCGCTCCGCGCGGACCCGAGCCCCGGCCGGCGCCGGCCGGGGCTCACTGCCGTCCCGCCGGCGCGGTCCCGGCCGGCGGGAGGCGCGGGGCGGGGCGGGCTCGCGTGGCCCCGGGATCACCCGGATGGTCGCACCGGGCGGCCCGGTGTCCGGCGGAGGTCGCGGGCCACCGCCAAGGACGGCGTGGGTGCGGTCGGGGCGGGGCCGGCTCGTACCGTCGCGGGGGTTTGATCTCGGGTTAGGCCTTGAGCAGTTTGTCGAGTTTGGTGAAGCTGGAGCCCCAGCCCTCCTCGGCGCCGCCGGACATGGCCGCCGGGAACGGGCTCTGCGTCAGGACCAGGCGGGTGCGACCGGGCTCCTCGTCGAAGAGTTCGATGCGCATGACGAGTTTGTCGGCGCCGAAGTCCTGGATGTGGCTGACGTCCTCCTCGCCGACGATCAGCTGGTTCTCGATCACCTCGGTGAAGGTGGCGTCGACCGGCGACGACATCGACGGGTCGGCGTCGTTGACCATGGTGAAGACCTGCTTGCCGCCGGGACGCGCGTCGATGTCGATCGAGTCGCGGGGCACCGACCAGCCGACCGGGCCGAACCACTGCGCGATCTGGTCGGGGTCGGTGAAGGCGCGGTAGACCAGCTCGCGGGGTGCGTCGAAGATGCGGGTGATGACGAGGTCGGTCATGGTTTCTCCTCCTGCAGGCGCTTGAGGTGGGCGTCGAGGCGTGCGAAGTTCTCGTCCCAGAACCGGCGGTACCGCTCCATCCACGCGGTGGCCTCGCGCAACGGGCCCGCCTCGAGTCGGCTGGAGCGCCACTGCGCGGAACGGCTGCGCGAGATGAGACCGGCGTTCTCCAGAACCTTGAGGTGACGGGAGATCGCCGGGAGGCTGATGTCGAACGGCTCGGCGAGCTCGGTCACGGTCGCCTCACCCTCGGCGAGCCGGGCCAGGATGGCACGGCGCGTGGGGTCGGCGAGCGCTGCGAAGATCACGCTGAGCCGGTCGGTCATTTAACCCTCCCGTTAATTAACGGAGCGGTTAAGACCGTAGCCTCCGACGCGGAGCACGTCAAACCTTCGACGGAATCCGGCGGTGGAGTTCCGCCAGAAGAACCTCCGGCCCCGGCGACATCAGACCCACATCGACGACGTACGACGTCTCCTCGCCCCGATGGCGCGTCCGCGGCGCGAACCCGGGACCGTCGATGACCCGCGCGTAGTCCCCGGCGATCGGCGTCACCACCAGCTCGGTGAACGGCCCCCACCCGTGCAGGCCCACCGAGGCGATCCCCGACCAGGGCAGATGCACCGCCTTACGACCGGTGGCGGCGAAGTCGATGCCGTGCACGGACGTGTGCAACCAGCCCAGCCGCCGGTAGAACAGCAGCAACGGCACCGCGGCGGCGATCACCGGGACGATCATCGCGATCTCGGCGTAGACGACGATGTCACCGGCGTCCGGACGCGCCCCGAAGACGACCGAGAAGAGCAGGTAGACCCCGAGCATCACGGTCCACGCGGCGGCGACCACCCACAGCACGGTCACGTAGAACATCGCGCGCGGCTGGATGAAGGACACCGTGTCGTCGGACGGCCCGAGTACCTGATCCACGTGGCTGGTCACCCCGAAATTATGCTGGGTTATGCACAGGTTCATGACGAAAACCGCTCACGACCTGGGGCGGGCCACGGCGCGGCCATCGGGTGCAGTTCCGGCACCGCACGTAGGCTGTCTCCCATGACTGAGTTCGACGGCCTTCCGCTGCTCCGCTCCCCCGTGGCCATCGCCGCCTTCGAGGGCTGGAACGATGCTGCGGACGCTTCCACCGCGGCCGTGGAACACCTCGAGCAGGTCTGGGAGGCCCGCGAGGTCACCAGCATCGACCCCGAGGACTTCTACGACTTCCAGGTGAGCCGGCCCACCATCACGATGGCCGAAGGGGAGACCCGCAAGATCGAGTGGCCGACCACCCGGTTCATGGTGGCCAGCCCGCCCGGCAGCGACCGGGACGTGGTCCTCATCCGGGGGATAGAGCCGAGCATGCGGTGGCGCACCTTCTGCGAGTCGGTGCTGGAGATCTGCCACAGCCTCGAGGTCAACCGGGTCGTGCTGCTCGGGGCGCTGCTGGCCGACGTGCCGTACACCCGGCCGCTCCCGATCAGCGGCAGCGCGTCGGACAGCACCATCGCCGAGAAGTACAACGTGGTGCCGACCCGGTACGACGGGCCGACCGGCATCGTAGGGGTCCTGCAGGAAGCGGCAACCCGGGCCGAGCTCGACGCGCTGTCGTTCTGGGTACACGTGCCGCACTACGCGAACAACCCGCCCTGCCCGAAAGCAACCCTCGCGCTGCTCAGCCGCATCGAGGACGTGCTCGACCTGCCGGTGCCGATGGCCGACCTGGCCGAACAGGCCGACGAGTGGGAGAAGCGGGTCCGGGCGGCCGCGGAACAGGACGCGGAACTCGGGGAATACGTGCGGGAGCTGGAGGAACGGGTCGGGGATGCGGGGATCCAGCCGCTGACCGGGGACGAGATCGCCAGCGAGTTCGAGAAATACCTGCGGCGGCGCGGCGGGTCGGCGGGGCCGACGGCCGGCTCCTGGTAGGGGTCAGACGGAGAAGTCGCCGGCATCACGGATGCCGGCGACCAGAACTCTCCACTCGTCGCGCGTGGCGACGATCACCTCGGATGGACGCTCGGTGTTGCGGATCAGCACCTCATCGCCGCGGAACGCGACCTCCAAGCATGCGGACTCGGCACAGTAGCTGCTCCGCCGCCAGACCAGATCGTGGTCAACGAACTCGCTCATCGGTGGGCACCTCCCCAGGAATCCATCACCCAGCGTACGGCGAACATCTCACCGTGTCACCAAAGCACTCCCGTCAGAGGTGACGGAACCGGCCTTCCACAATGCCGTCAAGGAAAGCGTGCCAGTCGCCGCGATCGATTCTCAACTGCATGCCGTCCGGCCGGGTGCTGTTGCGGACAATCACCCGCTCGCCCGCAGGGGCGACCTCGACACACGCACTGGCCTCGCAAAAACTGCTCTTGTACCACTTCGTCGTGGCATCGGTCATGATTCGCTCTCCCGATCAAGGAGACACGCCACGACGGCACCAGGCCTGCCACCGCCGCGGCATGCCTCAAGGTTTTCCCCGGTCCACCTCGGACCGCAGGACCGCCGCGCGGGCGGCAATCAGCGACAGGCTGACTTCCTCATCGAGACTCTGCTGCCACATCGTCTCGAAGTACTCACGGTGCTGACGAACCAGCTTGGGATCATCGGTCAGGTCGTCGGCATTCCAACCCTCGCGATAGAGAACCGCGTCGTCGTCGTCATCCTCTTCCGGCTCCCGGCCCTCATGCTCGTTCAGGTCGACGATGAAATACGGACCGACGAGCGCGAGGATGCCGCCCTTGGCCAACGGCAGAACCCGGACCCTCACCGACGGCCGGCGGGCGTCAGCGGCCAGCGCCGCCATCTGCTCGGCCGCCAGCTCCGGGCCACCCACGTCACGCAGCAGCACCGACTCGTCGATGACCAAGTAGTACCGAGGGCCGTCGGCCTGCTCGATGACATCGCGCCGCCGCTGCAACCGCACCTCGTGACGAACCTTGCGGCGCTCGGCCGAAAGACTCAGATTCCAGTCGTTCAGCACATACTCCGCGGTCCGCGGAGTCTGCAGGATCCCCGGCACCAGGCCCGGCTGGAACACCCGGATCTCCGCGGCCTCAGTCTCGAAAGCCATGAGCTTGAGCATCGACGGGGTCATGTGCTCGCGGAACTCCGGGCGCGTCCACCAGCGCTGACGGCGGGAGATCCGGGCATCCTCGACCAGATCCTCGATCTCGTGCTGCGTGAACGAACCGTAGACGTCGAGCAGGGCCCGCAGGTCGGTGCCGGAGACGGTGACCTCGCCGGCCTCGATCCGTTGCATCTTGGAGAGGCTCCAGCCCAGCCTGGCCGCCACGTCGCCCTGGCTGAGCGGAGGATCGGTGGCGAGGCGGGCCTTGCGCAGCGCCACCCGCACCCGTCGGCGCGCGACGGCGGGTGACTCTCCCGGCCCGCTGGGCATGGCCTCCCCATCCCCGACTCGTCCAGAGTGCTACATAGCTGACAGCTGTGCGGCTGCCCGACTCATCGCAGCCAGCCGCACGGACTTTACACTCCACACCCGATCGTGGTGCGCAACACCCCGAAAACGGTTACCCGATCAATTACCGCCGGCGTGATAGTCGAGGGCGCGTATCAAACCTCGCACTATCTGATCGAACTCCTGACGGTCCTCGGTTTCCACCAGAATGACCAACTGGCCACCGACCAGAGCCAGCAGACGGTACGCCGAACGGGGCCGGACCCGCAGGCAGGCGCCCGCACACACCACCAGAGCGAGCGCCACCACGGCGGCGAGCGGCACCGACGCCCGGCCCAGCACCGGCACCACCCCGATCACGGTGAAAACGGCCGAGACACCGACCGCCCTGTACCTGGTCGCGTCGGAATCCTGGCCCTCCTCGACGGCCTGGATCCGGCTCAGCTGCCGCAGCGCGAAGGCCTGCCGTGCACGGCTTGGCACCTCGATCACCCGATGGGTGATCAGCGCACGCGGCCCTCGGTAGAAGACCGGCATGACTTTCTCCCTCCTCCTGGGGTTGCAGGACGGAGGGGAAGTGGCGAAAGATGTCTGGTGGCAAGGTCCTCCCCTCCCTGTGGGACGGAGGCCTGAGGCGGCGCTCAGCGGGAACTGAGTGCCGCCTTTTTCGTTGTGTGCTCGGCCCCCCATGACTCGTGTTTCTGACGTCAGTATGGGCCGAAAGGGACGTACACGCCAGACATCTATCTGCGGTATAGCTGATAGCCGGATTCACTCATGAGGTCATGCGGCACGCGGACCTGCACCTTCGTGTCCTGATCGGGCAGTTGCTCCACTTGTTCGCAGGTCAACCGCCATGTGATCGCAAAGCCGGGGACACGGGCGTGTCGATACCCCCGCGCGCACGTCGCGTGAGGCATCCTAGGAACCTATCCACCTTGTTGGCTGCGGGAGGCGTTGTGACGATCAATCCGGGAGCTGCCGAGTTTCCGCATCGGCAGATCGCCAACCAGTTGAAGGAACGGGTCCGCCGTGGGGAATGGCAGCCCGGGGAGCGCCTGCCCTCCATCCCGGCCATCGCCGAGATGTTCGGGGTGGCGAAGCAGACGGTGCAGCGGGCCGTCGACCAGTTGCGGGTCGAAGGGGTGCTGATCACCAAACCCGGATCCGGTACGTACGTCCGCGGCACCCGCCGCCGGCTGAACCGGCTGTCGCGAGGGCGGTACGGGGCGCACCGCGGGTACCACGCCGACCTCGCCGCCCGCTATCGGCAGCAGCTCGTCGGGGTGGGACGCGAGGCCGCGCCGCCCGAGGTGGCCGACGCCTTCGGGGTTCGCGACGGGACGGAGATGCTGGTGCGGCGGCACGTCGTGCGCACCGACGACGCGACCGTGGAGCTGGGCGCGTCGTGGTTCCGGGTGACGGACGCGAACGGGACGAGCCTGGAGCGCGCGGAGTCGTTCGGGCGGCCGCTCTACCAGGAGGCGGAGGAGGTGCTCGGGCGACGCTACGCAAGCGCCACCGACACGATCACCGCACGCCAGCCGAGCCGGGAGGAGGCGGAGATCCTGCAGATCCGGCCAGACACGCCGGTGCTGCATCTGCTGCACGTCGCGTTCGACGAGACACGGAAGCCGATCGAGGTCGCGCAGGCGACGTGGCCCGGTCCGATGACGACACTGACCGAGGAATACCGCATTCCGGGGCCGGCGCCCGAGCCCGACCCGGATCCTGGACTGGCTCTGGCCTGAGGCCCGGCGTGGGCCTGGAACCCGGCACTGGCCTGAGGCGGGCGTGGGCCTGGAACCCGGCGCCGGCCTGAGGCCCGGCGTGGGCCTGGAACCCGGCGCCGGCCTGAGGCCCGGCGTGGGCGATCATGGGCTGAGGAGGCCGGTCAGGGCGGCGACGAAGCGGTCCGGCTCCTCGAACATCGCGCGGTGGCCGCCCGGGATCGTCACCAATTGCTTGGCGGGCGCTCGCAGTCCCGCGAACCATGCGGTGAACAGCACACTCAGCCCTCGCATCTCGGCCTCGCCCTGGATGAAGTAGGCCGGCACCTTCAGCTCCGGGGCGTCCCGCCGGAGGTCGATCGCCTGCTCCCGCGGGTACAGCGCGTCCCAGGTGTCCATGATCGCGTTGAGCGTGTGCACCTTCTGCAACAGCGTGTACTCCGGGCCGGCGATCCCCAGCGGGGCGGCCCGCTGGGCGTAGGCCTCGTTCTCGTACAGCAGGAACGTCTCGTAGGACCAGAAGTTCGGATACGGCGGGCGGCCCTGTTCCTCCAGCCTGTCGGCCACGCTGGTCTTTCCGGTCCGCCGCGCCCAGGCGAGGATGTCGTCGTAGAAGATCTGGTCGCTGGCCTCGACGTCGACGGCCTGACCGGTGCCGACATACGCCGAGAACTTCTCCGGGTGCTGGTGGACCGCGAGCGCGCCGAGCAGTGAGCCGCCGGAGTGCGCCAGCAGGACGATCCTGTCGCGGTGAAAGCGTGCGCGCAGATGGTCCGTGACCGCGAGGACGTCCGCGACGTTCGCCGCCGGGGTCATCGTGGACACCGGGTCGAGGACCGCGTATGACGCGCCGCCGCCCCGGCGGTCCAGCGTGGCGACGATGAAGTGGGACTCCAGGCCGGCCAGGTGGGCACGCATCGCACCGGTCTCGGAGCCGCCGGGCGCGCCCGGGACGAAGAGCAACACCGGCTCGGCCGGGTCACGACCGCGGATCATCAGGCCGAGGTGGTGACCGTTCACGTCGACGTGGGTCAGCTCGGCGACCCCGCCGGGGATGGGCGGTGTCCGAGCCGGGATCGCGACCGCCACCGTGATCAGGGCGAGCAGCGCCGTCCACACACCGGCGAGGATGCGGCCACGGCGGCGACGGAAACCGCACCCGTACGCCGCGGCGAGCGCCATCGGGAGCACCGACAGCAGGCCGTGCACGCCCCGCCCCGCGACCAGGGCAAACGCGCCGAACAGGCTGGGGTGCGGTGGGTCGACCGACGGGCCGGAGACGCTCAGGCGACAGAGTTCGAGGCTCACGACGTACGCCAACGGGGTTATGCGGACAGACCAGCGGGAGCGCAGCAGGCGGCCGGCGCCGAAGCCCAGGCCGGCGCTGATCGCGATCGACCAGAGCGCCTGCGCGTTCGTCAACGGGCCGCGAGGGGTCAGGACCGCGGTGACGGCGCCCCAGGCAGCGGCGGCGAGGAGCACGGCCGGCCGGCGGGACCGGAGGCTGCGGGTGATCGCGTGAATCGGCATGCGGCGAGATTGCTCCATGGAGGACGGCCGCCGCACCGGCCGGAAGAACTGTTCTCGAACCATACTTCGGAAGGGTGCGGAGGCCTCCGGCGGCGACCTAGTGTCGGCGGCATGCTTTTCCCTCTGCTGGTGCCCGAGCCGCCCGGCAGCCCCCGGGCCACTCGCCGGGACCGGCTGGCCGATGCCATCGCGATCGTCCTCGCGCTGCTCTACGGGACGACGATGACGGCGGTCGGTGACGCTACCCGTCCCGGCGCGGCCGTCCCGTGGGCGGTCGATCTCGCGCTGGGCGTGGCCGCGGCGGCCGCGCTGCTGGTCCGCCGGCGACATCCGCTGGCCGTCCTCGTGACGCTGCTGCCGTTCGGGGCGATCTCGGTGACCGCGACCGGGCCGATCGTGGTGGCCCTGTTCACGGCCGCGATCCGCCTGCGCTTTCCGGTGGTGCTGCTCCTCGGCATGGCCAACGTGGTGGCCGGAGGCGTTTATTACCTGCTGCAGGAGCGGCCGGTGTACGACGTGTGGGTCGACTTCCTCGTCCGCGGTGTGGTCACCGCCGCGGCGCTGGGCTGGGGGTCGTTCGTGCAGGCCTACCGGCGGTTGACCACCTCGCTGCGCGAGCATGCCGCGCGGCTGGAGGCCGAGCAGCAGCTGCGGGAGGAACAGGCGAAACTCGCCGAGCGGGCGCGGATCGCCCGGGAGATGCACGACGTGCTGGCGCATCGGATGTCGCTGATCAGCCTGCACGCGGGGGCGCTCGAGGTGCGCGGTTCGCTGCCGCCGGAGGAGCTGTCACTGGCCGCGGGGGCGATCCGCACGAGCGCGCACGAGGCGCTGGAGGAGTTGCGCTCGGTGATCGGGGTGCCGCGGGGGCGCCCCGAGCCGCCGCAACCCGGCCTCGCCGACGTCGACGAGTTGGTGGCGAGCGTGCGCGCGGCCGGGATGACGGTCGGCTTCGACAACGGGGTGCCGGTCGACGGGCCGCCGGTGGTGCTCGGCCGGACGGCGTACCGGATCGTGCAGGAGGGCCTGACCAATGCGCGCAAGCACGGTTCGGGCGCGGCCGCGACGGTGCTCATGGAGGGTGCCGCGGGCCGAGGTCTGCGCATCACGATCAGCAACCCCTTCCGCGGTACGGCCGATGGCTGCCCGTCCGGCGGTGGACAGGGCCTGGTCGGCATCGGGGAGCGGGTGAACCTGGCCGGCGGGAATTTCCGCTACGGCTCTGACGACGGCGTCTTCCGGCTGGAGGCGGACCTGCCATGGCCGGCGTGAACAGTAGTGACAGCGGCGGCGACCTGCCGGTGCAGGCGCCGGGCGAGCCGGCCGGTGATGGCAAGCAGTTGCCGGACGGCCCGATCGACAATGCCAGGCAGGCGCAGGGCGGACCGATCGACAATGGCAAGCAGTTGCCGGACGGCCCGATCGACAATGGCAGGCACGCGCAGGGCGGACCGATCGGAAGTGTCGAGCAGGCGCCGGGCGAGCCGATCGGCGGTGGCGGGCGGCGGCCCGTCCGGCTGGCGATCGTGGACGACGACCCGCTCGTGCGGGCCGGGTTGCAGATCCTGGTCGGCGGCGCGCCGGACATCGAGGTGGTGGCCGAGGCGGGGGACGGCGACCAGGCGGTCCGGGTCGCCGAGGCGCACTGGCCGGACGTGATGCTGATGGACGTGCGGATGCCGCGGGTGGACGGATTGGTCGCCACCCGGCGCATCCGGGAGCGGGCGAACGCGCCGCAGGTGATCATGTTGACCACGTTCGACGCGGACGACTACGTGCTGGAGTCGTTGCGCGGCGGGGCCAGTGGATATCTGCTCAAGGACACACCGCCACGGGAGATCCTGGCGGCGGTGCGGACCGTGGCCTCGGGCCGGGCCATCCTCTCCCCCAGCGCGATCCGGCGGCTGATCGATCACGTGGCCGATCCGGCCGCGAGCACCCGGCGGGCCAGGGCCCAGGCGCGGCTGACCGCGCTCACCGACCGGGAGACCGAGGTGGCGGTGCTGGTCGGCCGGGGGTATTCGAACGCGGAGATCGCCACGGAACTCGGGATGAGCCTGCCCACGGCGAAGGGACACGTCTCCCGGCTGCTGACCAAGCTCGACCTGAACAACCGGGTGCAGATCGCGCTGCTGGTCCACGACGCGGAGCTCCTGTGACCCGTCGGCCGACCCGGGGTCAGCCCTGAAGGTGCCGGAGCACCGCGGCGGTGGTGCGCTCCTGGTCGCCAGTGGCCAGCAGGTCGATCAGCGCGCCGCGGAGGAGGGCGAGCAAGGCGGTGCGACAGGCCAGGCCTTCCGTGGTGTCGCGCTCGGATTCGGGCTGGGCGGCGGCGAGCACGCCGAGCCAGTCGGTGACCGTGGTGGCGGCGAAATCGGCCCACGGGCCGGTGGGGTCGAGCAGCGATCGGGCGTAGGCCTCCAGCCACAGGACCAGCAGCGGACGGTGAGCGGGGTCGCTCAGCCAGGACCAGATCCGCTCCCCCGCCGCCGGGAGGCCGGCCGGTGGCGGCGCCTGGTCCCGGAGGCGGTGGAGCAGGTCCAGTTCGTCCTCCCGGGCGCGGGCCAGCAACGCCCGGACCAGGCCCTCCTTGCTGCCGAAGAGGAACAGCAGGACCCGGGGGCTGGAGCCGATCTCCGCGGCGAGGGGGCGCAGCGACAGCTCGGTGAGGCCGTTGCGGCGGACGTAGGCGTAGGCGAGTTCGAGAAGCTCGGTCCGGCGCGCCGAGGGTGCTGTCGTGGTGTCGGCCATCGGGCTAGTATCCGACTGAAACGAGTGTTTCAGTTATGGAGGCGGTGTGATGAACGTGATGATCCGGCAACTCGGGCAGCCGGGCGATCTGGGCTGGGTGGTGCAGGCGCACGGCGAGATCTACGCCGAGGAGTACGGGTGGGACACCAGCTTCGAGGCACTGGTCGCGCGGATCGTCGCGGACTACGCCGCCGGGCACGATCCGGCGCGGGAAGCGGGGTGGATCGCGGAGGCGGGCGGGCAGCGGGTCGGGAGCGTGCTCTGCGTGGCCGGGGACGACCGGGGCACCGCGGTGCTGCGGGTGCTACTGGTGCATCCGTCGGCCCGGGGGTTCGGGCTGGGCGGGCGGCTGGTCGACGAGTGCCTGGCGTTCGCGGTGGCGGCAGGCTATGAACGGATGCGGTTGTGGACGACGGATCCGCTGGTGGGGGCACGGCACGTGTACGTGCGGCGCGGGTTCGAGCTCATCAAGGAGGAGCCGCAGCGGGTGTTCGGGGCGGATCTGGTGGGGCAGACGTATCTGCGGGAGTTCATGCCGGTCGGCGCCGAGGCGTGAGGGGCCGCCGGACGATCGCGGGTGCCGCGAGCCCCGGGCCATCAAGGCGCAGCGCGACCGGCGACCGCGCCGGACGGTCCGGTCGGGTGCCCCGTGTCGGGCGGTTGGAGCCGCCCGAGGCCGGGTTCGGTGAGCGTGAGGTCACCGCGGTGAGGTCCCCGCGAGCCGCACAACCGGGCCGGCGCCGGGGCCGAGGTGGCGCGCGGTTCCGGCGTACCCGCAGAAAGCCCAGGCCCGAGGAGCCTGGTGGCTACCTCGGGCCTGTGACTTGCTACCGCTCGGCCCGTCAGGGCTGGTGAGCGGTCACCACGAATTCGGTTTTCAGCAACCGCCGAGGCCGAAGAGGCCGCCGCCGTTGCCGCCGCTCGCGATGCCGTTCAGGTTGATCAGGCCGATCTGGGTGTTGCGCTGGGCGATCGACGTGTTGCAGTCGTTGCCGAAGCCGTTCGCGAAGCCGTTGCCGCCGTAGCCGTAGCCGACCGGGTAGCCGACCGGGACCGGCACCGGGTACCAGCTGTCGCCGGCGGCCTGGCCGTAGCCGGAGGCGTGACCGGTGGCGTGCACCGACGCAGCGCTGGCGTGCTTCTTGCAGTGGGAGCCGGCCGCAGCGGCGGGCCCGGCGGCGAGGGCGAGGCTCGCGCCGGTGGCCAGGAAGAGGCCGGCAGCGTACATAGCCGGACGACGCATGATGGTTCCTTTCGGACGTTGGTTTGACCTCCGAAAGCATGTCGCGCCGACGCCCAGAATGCACGGATTTCCACCGAATAACACCAGAAGGCGCGCTATTTCAGCGAAGTGCCCACAGCTATCCTGACCTGGGACTAAGGTTCGAAGCGGCGAGCTGTCACCCCGGCGGGAACGACAGCGGGGCGGCCCGAATCGGACCGCCCCGCCGCAGACAACCAGATGTCAGAGCCGGACCCCGAGAAGAGCGTCGACCGTCCGCGCCATCAGCGCCGGAGCCTCCGCGTCGTCGCCGGCACCGGACAGGGTCGCCTCGGCCCACGCGTCGACGACCGCCAGCGCCGCGGGAGCGTCCAGGTCGTTGGAGAGCGCCTCGCGCACGGCGTCCAGCAGGCCGGCCCCGGACGGGCCCGACGGCGCTGCCGCCGCCTCACGCCAGCGGGAAAGGCGCTGCTCACCGGTCTTGCGGACCTCGTCGGTCCACTCCCGGTCGCTCCGGTACTGCCCGGAGAGCAGACCGAGCCGGACCGCCATCGGGTCCACCCCGTCGGCGCGCAGGCGGGACACGAAGACCAGGTTGCCCTTGGACTTCGACATCTTCTCGCCCTCGAGCCCGATCATGCCGGCGTGCACGTAGTGCCGCGCGAACGGCTCGGCGCCGGTCAGGACCTCGGCGTGCGCGGCGGAACACTCGTGGTGCGGGTAGAGCAGGTCACTGCCGCCGCCCTGGACGTCGATCGTGTCGCCGAGCAGGTTCAGCGCGATGGTCGCGCACTCGATGTGCCAGCCCGGGCGACCGGGGCCGAGGTCGCCCCCGTCCCACACCGGCTCACCGTCCCGGGCGCCGCGCCACAGCAGCGGGTCGAGCGGGTCACGCTTGCCGGCCCGGGCCGGGTCGCCGCCACGCTCGGCGGAGAGCTCGGTCATCTCCAGGCGGGACAGGTTCGACTCGTACCCCCAGTGCGGCGCAGCCGTGATGTCGAAGTACACATCCCCGGTGCCGTCGTCGAGACGGTACGCCGCGCCCTTGGCGACCAGCTCACGCACGTGCTCGACGATCGACGGGATCGACTCGACCGCACCCACGTAGTGCGCCGGCGGGATGATCCGCAGCGCCTCCATGTCCTCCCGGAAGAGCGCCGTCTCGCGCATCGCCAGCACCACCCAGTCCTCACCGTCGCGCTCGGCGCGCTCCAGCAGCGGGTCGTCGATGTCGGTCACGTTCTGCACGTAGGTCACGGTGCGGCCGGCATCCCGCCACAGGCGGTTGACCAGGTCGAACGCGATCATCGTGGCGGCGTGGCCGAGGTGGGTGGCGTCGTAGGGCGTGATGCCGCAGACATACATCGTCGCGGTGTCGCCCGGCGCGACCGGCTGCACCGACCGGCGCGCCGAGTCGTAGAGCTTCAGCGTGGGGGCATCCCCCGGCAGAGTCGGCACGTCATGCCCGGTCCAAGCGTCCATGTTCGGAGCCTATCCAGCACTTGTCACACAGACTCCGGGGCGTGACCTAAACCTCTGGATCAGCCGGATGGCGACGCCGGAGAAACCTGCTCGGCGGGGCTTGACTCTGCCCCTGGGGCAGAGCTCAGGCTGGTGCCTGGCGGAAGAGAAGCGACAGGCAAGCGAGAGGGAAAGGGAATCAGATGGGAGGCCACGGAATGGCCGGCCAGTCGGTCGGCGGTTTGGGGAACCGCCCGGCCCGCAGCAGCCGCTTCACCCGTAACCCGACGTGCTGCACCTCGGAGAGCGTGAGGTGTTCCCCGAGCTCCTCGCCCAACGCGCCACCCAGCTCGGCGCGGAGCGACTCGAGGACGGCGACCGCTTCGTCCGGCAGGGGCTTGCCGGTCCAGCCCCACAGGACGGTGCGCAGCTTGTTCTCCACGTGGAAGCTGACGCCGTGGTCGACGCCGTGGACGGCGCCCGTGGCGGGGTAAAGCACGTGGCCGCCCTTGCGGTCGGCGTTGTTGATCACGGCGTCGAAGACCGCGAGGCGGGCCAGCCGCGGGTCGTCGGCGTGGGCGAGGGCGAACGCGTCGCCGTCGTCGTCGCGGGCCGCGGCCACCGAGAACCAGCCCTGCGGCACGTCGTAGGCCGGGACGAACCCGATCAGGCCCTCGGCCGCCTCCGGCTCGTCGATCCAGAGCTGCACCGCACCCGGCCCGAGCGGCCCGTCCCGCAGGATCGTCGGCGGGACCAGGCCCCACCCGGTCGCGCGGGACACCAGAAACGCCGAGACCTCGCGGCCGGCGAGCGTCCCGTCCGGGAAGTCCCACAGCGGGCGCTCGCCGCGCACCGGCTTGTAGACACAACGCCGGGTCACCCCGCTCAGCGTGATCTCGGCGCGCAGCGTGGTGTTGGAGGCGTCGACCAGGCGACCCTCGATCTCGATCGCACCGCGCCCCAGCAACTCCAGGGCGGCAGCCTCGGTGAGCACCTCGGTAGGCTCGGCTGTCACCGGTGGTAACCGTTGTGCCGGGGGCAGAGGTGACCGCCGGGGTCGAGCGGCTGCCCGCACAGCGGGCACGGGGGGCGGCCGGCCGCCACCACGCGACGGGCCCGGTCGATGAACGCCCTGGTCGCCTCGGGAGTCAGCCGGACCCGGAGACGATCGAGGTCGTCGTCGGGCTCGTCGTCCTCGTCATCGTCCTCGACGTCGTCGTCGGCCAGCGGGTCGCCGGAGATCTCGACCTCGGCCTCCCCGGCCTCGATCGCCTCGATCACCACCGTGGCGGTGTCGACGTCGAAGGCCAGCCCCAGCGTCCCGACCCGGAACTCCTCGTCGACCGGGGTGTCCAGCGGCTCGTTGTCGTGCACCGCCAGCAGCGGCGCCTCCGGCAGCGTCACACCGAACCGCTTGTTCGCCTCGAGCAGCAGCTCCTCGAGCTTCTCGGCGAGCAGCGACACCTGAACCTTCTCCAGGGCGACGCTGACGACCCGGCCGCCACCGCGTGCCTGGAGGAAGAAAGTCCGGTCCCCGGGCTCGCCCACCGTCCCGGCGACGAACCGCTCGGGCGGCTCGAAGGCATGCACTTGGTGGGTCATGGAGCCAACCCTATCCACCCACGGCCGTCATCGCGCGGCCCGACGACCCCGGTTCGCCCTGGGCGCAACTGGGTGCACGCAGCGACCATGTGGCGATCACGGAGGGTCGTCAGACGCCGCCTCCGGCGCCCCCGCCGACGGCCGCGTCGCTGCTCTCGGCCGGCTTTTCCCCGGCCGATTTCTTCGGTACGAGCGAGGCCAGCTCACCCGTGTCGTTCACCCGGACGAGGAACGGCCGCGTCGGGGTGTACCGGATCACCGTGATCGATGCCGGGTCCGCGACGATCCGCTGGAACTGGTCGAGGTGCAGTCCCATCGCGTCGGCCACGATGGCCTTGATCACATCGCCGTGGCTGCAGGCGAGCCAGATCGCCTCCGGCCCGTGCTCGGCGGCGACCTTCTCGTCCCAGGCGCGGACCGCGGCGATCCCGCGCGCGGACATCGACGCCATCGACTCGCCGCCGGGGAACGTCACGGCGCTCGGGTGCTGCTGGACGACCGGCCAGAGCGGCTCCTTGGCGAGCTCCTTGAGCGGGCGGCCTTCCCACTCGCCGTACCCGCACTCGATCAGCCCGTCGTCGAGCACCGGCTCGGCCCCGGGCAGGGCCAGCCCGACCGTCTGCCGGCAGCGGATCAGTGGACTGGAGACGACCGCGGCCAGCGGGATCCCGGCGAGCCGCTCGGCGACCCGGGCGGCCTGGGCGCGACCGGTCTCGTCGAGCTCGACGGGCAGACGACCGGCCAGTTCACCGGTCGCGTTGGCGGTGGTCCGGCCGTGCCGCAGGAGAAGAACGGTCGCCACTAGCGGGCCACGCCGGACTCGTCGTACGCCTGGGCGACCACGCGCAGCGTCTCCAGGCCGGACTGCAGATCGCCGACGTACGGGCTGATCGACAACGTGCCGACGCCGGCCGCGGCGTACTCCTTGATCCGCTTCGTGATCCGGGCCTTGTCACCGATGATCGAGGTCCGTTCGATGAACTCCTGCGGCACGGCCTCGGCCGCCTCGGCGACCTGCTTGTTGAGGTACAGGTCCTGGACTTTCCTGGCCTCGTCGGCGTAGCCCATCCGTACCGCCAATTGGTTGTAGAAATTCTGCTCGCGGCTGCCCATGCCGCCGATGTAGAGCGCCGCATACCACCGGACGACGTCGGCGCAGGCCGCGACGTCGTCGCCGACCACGACCGGCACGCTGGGTGCGACGTCGAAACCGGTCAGCCCCTGACCGTGCTTGGCGCGACCGGCCGCGATGTGCCGCAGCTGGTCGTCGGCGGCGTCCGGGGCGAAGAAGATCGCCAGCCAGCCGTCCGCGATCTCGCCGGCCAGCTCCAGGTTCTTCGGGCCGACCGCGGCCAGGTAGATCGGGATCTCGGTGCGCGGCGGGTGGAAGCCGAGCTTGATCGCCTTGCCGGCGCCGCCGGGCAGCGGCAGCTGGTAGTGCTCGCCGTCGAACTGCACCCGGTCACGGCGCAGCGCCATCTTGACGATGTCGACATATTCCCTGGTACGAGCGAGCGGCTTGGCGAACTTGACGCCGTGCCAGCCCTCGGAGACCTGCGGGCCGGAGACGCCGAGCCCGAGCCGGAACCGGCTGCCGGAGAGCGTGTCCAGGGTCGCCGCGGTCATCGCGGTCATCGCCGGGGTCCGTGCCGGGATCTGCAGCACGGCCGAGCCGAGATCGATCCTCTCCGTCTGGCCGGCGATCCAGGCCAGCATGCTCACCGTGTCCGACCCGTAGGCCTCGGCGGCCCAGACCACCGAGTAGCCGAGCCGGTCGGCCTCCTGGGCCATGGCGAGATGGTCGGCCGGCGTGCTCCACGCCGTCTGATAGCCGAGGCTGAGTCCGAGCCGCACTGCCCTGCCCTCCCGAGATCATCAGAGTCCGGCACAAGCCTACTGATGGGAAGCCGTCACGTTTCCGTCCGGTAACCGACGCACCCTGCCGAGCCGGAGGATTTCTTTGTCGACCAGGTCTGAATAAGGTTCACTACATGCACCAGCGACCGCTCGGCCGAAGCGGGCTAGCGGTCTCGCGGCTCGCGCTCGGCACCATGACCTGGGGACGCGACACCGACCCCGACGACGCGGCCGAGCAGATGAAGCTGTTCCTCGAAGCGGGCGGCACTCTGATCGACACCGCCGACGTGTACGGCAACGGCGACGCCGAGGCGGTGATCGGCTCCCTGCTCGACCATCTCGTCCCCCGCGACGAGGTGGTGATCGCCACCAAGGCCGGCCTCACCCCGCACGGCTGGCGGGCGCGCGACGGTTCCCGGGGCAACCTGCTGCGCTCACTGGACGCGTCGCTGCGCCGGCTCGGCACCGACTACGTGGACCTGTGGCAGGTGCACGGCTACGACGGGCAGACCCCGTTCGAGGAGACGCTGTCCGCGCTCGACCACGCGGTGAGCAGCGGCAAGGTGCGCTACGTCGGGGTGTCCAACTTCGCCGCGTGGCAGACCGCGCGGGCGGCGACCTGGCAGTCGGCGTACCCGAACCGCGCCCCGATCGTCGCCGCCCAGATGGAGTACTCGCTGCTGGAACGCGGCATCGAACGCGAAGTGCTGCCGGCCGCGGCCGCGCTCGGCTTCGGTGTGCTCGCCTGGTCACCGCTCGCCCGGGGCGTGCTCACCGGGAAGTACCGCAACGGGCGGCCGCTCGACTCGCGGGCCGCGTCCGAGCACTACGCGCCGTTCGTGCAGACCTATCTGGAGCCGCGCAGCTCCAGCATCGTCGAGGCGGTCGTCATCGCCGCCGGTGGCCTCGGCGTGTCGCCGCTGGAGGTGGCGCTCGCCTGGGTCCGCGACCGGCCCGGGCTGGCCGCGGTCATCCTCGGCGCCCGCACTGCCGGGCAGTTGCAGGGCGCGCTGCGCAGCGAGGAGCTGACGTTGCCGGCGGAGATCGCGTTCGCGCTGGAGGACGTGTCGGCGATCGACGTCGGCTACCCGGAGCGCGAGGGCACCGGCGACCCGCACGGCGCGATCTGAACCGGCGCGGGGTCTCAAGAAATCCGGAGTACGCCGTCCCGGTCGGTGTCCGGGACCCGTCCGAGCATCGAACCCTATCGGCATCCGGCATCGAGCCGGCGCGACTCAGGTTCACCTCCGTTGCCGAAGGCAGGTCGATGAGCACCCCCCGTTGCCCACCAGCCGCTGCTCCCTCACCTCGCCGGCATTCGTCCGGGCAAGGACGGTGAGCCGTCCCTCCGCGCGGTCGCCTCGCGCGGCCGGCACAGCCGATGCCCGGCCGGGGCCGCACGCAGAAGGGACCGCCCCGAGACCGTTGCTCTCCGGACCCGCGAGGCCGCGAGCCGGCCCACCGCCGGCGATCCGCGGTGACCGTCGGGCTCCGCCGGCGGCTCGCGTTCCCTTTCGTCGTCTTCACGCCGATGCTGCTCGCCGCGGCGGCCGGCGGCCTCCGGCTCCACTGGGACGTCGACAGCCCGGCGCGACGCGCTGACCGATTTCAGGTGGCTGATGCTCCGGATCGCGGTCGGCATCAGCGTCTCGATCGGCGCCGGCCGGAGAGGGCAGTCCGTCCCCTGGCCGCGGACGGGAGCCGTCGCTCTGTTCGTCGCGTTCACCACCGGCGTCGCCTGGGTGCGGACCACGTTCCGACGAGCGGGACGCAACGGTTGTGACGAGGGTTTCAACCGGCGGAAGGGCTGGTGCCGCGCTCGCGACCGGGGGCATATTGGATCGCATGGACTACGAATACGCCCCGCTGCGGTTGCCGTCGAATGTCGATCGTCTGACCGCCGCGGCGCGGCTCGCGATTCAGGCCGAGTTCTCCGGGTGGGAGCTCGCCCGGGTCCAGCTCTTCGCGGACGGCAGCCGCAAGGTGATGCTCCGCCGCCGGATCCAGCCGACTCCCCAGCCCGGCCTGAGTTACTGAGAAAGCCCGCTCGCGAGCGGGCTTTCTGCTTTGAGGGCGACCACCACGCGTTGCGCCCGTCGTCGCCGAGTGTGCCGAAATCGGCTAGCGCAGCGTGGTCGATCTCGGTGCCCTCGGCGACGACCTGAAGGGGCGCGACGCCGCCGAGCGCAGCGAGGCCATCAAGGATGCTGGTGACCGGCGTGGTCGTCTTCCTCGTCGGGCAGGAACGGGTGCTCGTCGAGACGGCCGACGAGCTGGTCGCCCTCGGCCGGCGCGAACGGCCCGGACCCGTCGGCGTCGTCGAACGCCTCCAGGTCCAGCGGCTCCTCGACCTCGGTCACGGTGAGCAGCCCGTCGAGCGGCTCGAGCTCCGGCACGTCCAGCGACGAGAGTGAGCCGTCGCCGGCCTGGAGCAGTTCCAGCACCGCTTCGCCGACGGATTCGACCGGGCCGACCTCCTCGTCCTCGGGGACGGAGCTGCGGCGGGCGGTCTCCGCGACCTTCAGCAGGGCGGAGACGCTGGGCACCCGGTAGTCGCGGCGCTGCCGGACCGAGATGACCTGCGGGTACGGGTCACCGGCCCCGCCGTCGGCCGCCTGGTCGGCGAGGAAGCGCTGGTCGGCCTCGTCGGGGTCGATCGACTCGACGTCCCACGGCGTGACCTCGCCGAAGGCGTCGAGCAGCTTCTCGTCGTACGCGAAAGAGGCGTTGTTGAGGTCGACGTACGCCTGCCAGACGTCGTCGTCGTCGATGCGACCCGCGGCCGCCTTGACGGCGGCGAGGTGCGCCCGCGCCGCCTCCACCACCCGCTCGAGGGCGGCGTCCAGCTCGGCGTTCTGGTCACTCATGTTGTCTGGGGGTCCTTCCGGATCTAACTGTTCCGTAGCAAACGGTCGAGAACACGCACGCCGAACTTTAGACCCTCCACGGGCACTCGCTCGTCGATGCCGTGGAACAGGGCGGCGAAGTTCAGGTCGGGCGGAAGTTGCAACGGGGCGAACCCGAAGCATCGGATGCCGAGGGTGCTGAACGCCTTCGCGTCGGTTCCACCGGACATCAGGTACGGCACAGTACGCGCCCCCGGGTCCTCGGCCCGCAGCGCCGCGCCCATCGCCTCGACGAGTGGCCCGCCGAACTCGGTCTCCACGGCCGGCTGCCGGTGCACGTGTTCGATCTCCACGTCGGGCCCGATGATGTCCCGCAACTCGGCCAGGAACGACTCGGCCTCGCCGGGCAGGGTCCGGCAGTCGATGGTGGCGGACGCCTTGCCGGGGATGACGTTGTCCTTGTACCCGGCTTCGAGGCGGGTCGGGTTGGCCGTGTTACGGATGGTCGCGCCGATCAGGTTGGCGATCGGGCCGAGCTTGGCGATGGCCAGTTCCGGGTCGTCCGGGTCGAGGTCGATGTGCAGGGCTTCGCTGATCTGTTCGAGGAAGGCCCGCACGGTCGGGGTGACGACGACCGGGAAGCGGTGCCGGCCGACCGCCGCGACCGCCTCGGCGAGCGCGGTGACCGCGTTGTCGTCGTGGATGAACGAGCCGTGGCCGGGCCGCCCGGAGGCGTGCAGGCGCAGCCAGTCGAGGCCCTTCTCGGCGGTCTGGACCAGGTAGAGGCGCAGGTTGTCGTTGACGGTGTACGAGTACCCGCCGACCTCCCCGATCGCCTCGGTCGCCCCTTCGAACTCCGCCGCGTGGTTCTGCACGAGCCACTGCGAGCCGTACTCCATCCCGGCCTCCTCGTCGGCGGTGTACGCCAGCACGATGTCGCGGGGCGGCACGTACCCGGTGCGGTGCCAGTCGCGGACGACGGCGAGCACCATCGCGTCGAAGTCCTTCATGTCGACCGCGCCGCGGCCCCACAGGTACCCGTCCTTGATCTCGCCGGAGAACGGGTCGACCGACCATTCGCGCTTGTCGGCCGGGACCACGTCGAGGTGGCCGTGGACCAGCAGCGCGCCGCGCGAGCGGTCGGCGCCGGGGATCCGGGCGACCAGGTTGGCGCGCGTGGGGGCCGACTCCAGGAGGCGGGACTCGATGCCGGCGTCGGCGAGTTTCTCGGCCACGTACTCGGCGGCGACCCGCTCACCCACGGTGGTCCGCGGGTCTCCGGTGTTGGTGGTGTCGATGCGCAGCAGGTCCTGGCAGAGGCCGACGACCTCGTCCACGGCGGAGGTGTTCATCCGCCCTTCTTACCAGTTGGTTGTCAACGGCGTTTGAGAGCAACGGCATACCGGGTACCCGCGCGGTCATGTCTGACGTGAATCTTCCCCCGCTCCCGCCGGTCGAAGGCGCCGTGTCCGGGCGCAACGTCGTCGATGTCCTGGACGAGCAGCACCGTGAGATCCTCGGCCTGCTCTCCGGCGACATGTCCGACAAGGCGCACGAGGTGCTGATCGCCACCCTCTCCCGGCACCTCTCGGCCGAGGAGCAGTACCTGTACCCCGCGGTCCGCACCGCCGTCCCGGACGGTGACCGGATCGCCGACCGTGAGCTGGCCGAGGATCGCGAGCTGCTGAAGCTGATGCAGGACCGGTCGCGTCTGGACGAGCTGGGCGCGGCCGTGCACCGGCACGTCGACGCGGACCGCAGCGAGCTCTTCCCGCTGCTGATGCAGATGGTCCCGGCGGACGACATGATCCGCCTGGGCAACCGCGTCGAGACCGCCCAGGAGGCCGCGCCGACCCGCCCGCACCTGTCCACTCCGGTCACGCCGCCGTGGAACAAGGTGGTCGACCCGCTCGTCGGCATGGTCGACAAGCTGCGGGACGTGGCGACCGGACGGACGACGTACGCGCGCAATCTGTAAACAGGCGTTGACTTAATTACCGTTTAGTCGGGAACGTCCCGCTACTTAACCGGTTTGTCACAAACTACCGATCTTCGCACACGTTTCAGGGCTAGCCTTCGATACGTTTCTAGTCCTAACGTCACGCTATGAACCTGGAGCTGCGGCATCTGAAGGTGGTCTGCGCCATCGCGGAGACCGGCAGCGTCACCAAGGCCGCGTCACAACTCGGCCTGGCCCAACCGGCACTGACGGCCCAACTGCAGCGGATCGAGCGCACGCTCGGCGGCCCGCTCTTCGACCGGGACCGGCGCGGCGCCCGGCCCACGGCCCTCGGTGAGCTGGTGCTGTCCCGGGCCCGGGTGCTGCTGCCGGCCATGAAGGGTCTGCAGGACGAGGCGCTGCGACTGGCCGCCGGCGGCACGTCCCGGATGTCGCGGTACCGGATGGGCGCGATCGGCGGGCCGGTCTTCGCCCACCTGCTGCACCGGCTCTCCGCCGCCCAGCCCGACTCGCAGATCTCGACCTACGCCTCGTACTCCGTCGACGAGCTCGCCACCATGGCGTTCAACGGCAAGCTGGACTTCGTCCAGGTCGGGGTCTGCGGCGACGCCCTGCCCTCGGCCGACTTCGGCCTGGTCTGGGACACCATTGCCGTCGACGCGGTGTGCGTGCTGATGCCCGAGGACCATCCGCAGGCCAAGGGCACCGAGGTCGACCTGGCCGAGCTCGCCGCCGAGCAGTGGTCGGCCGCCCCCGGCGACGGCTGCTTCGAGACCTGCTTCGCCGCCGCCTGCGCCCGGGCCGGCTTCGCCCCGCGCCGCGTCCTGGAGACCGACGTCCGCGCCTGCATCGACATGGTCGAACTGGGCGTCGCGATCGGCCTGTGCCAGCCCACGTTCCGCCCGCCGGCCGGCCTGGCCACCCGCCCGCTGAAGGGCGCCCCGCTGCGCTGGCGCCTGATCCTCGGCTGGCACCCCGACTCCCCCGCCGCCCGATCCGCCCCGAAGGTCCTGGAGCTCGCCCGCGACGCCTACCAGGAGGTCATCTCCCGCAACGAGGACTACGTCGCCTGGACCCAGGACCACCCCAACCTCGGTGGCACCCACCTGGCCGCAGCCTGAAACCCAAAGTCAAATCCTCATGTCCCCCGTCCGCTGTGGTCGCCGACCGTCGCTCCCGCGGGGACCCTTCCGGGCCGAGCAGGGGCGCGGGGCGCCCCTGAACGCTCAGCCCTCCAGGGCGACCTCCGTGGGTGGGCACGGTCAGAGCACAAGACCCGTCCGCCCGTGGCGAACGCCGCCCGGGCGCAGAAAGACGGCGCCGGGCACGAAGCCCGGCGCCGTCACCACGATCACCTCATCGGGAGCTGAGTGACGCCGACGCGATGTCGAACGTCAACGCCCCGTCCCGCGCGTCCACCCGCACCGTCTGCCCGGGCGCCAGATCCGCCGCGAGCAGCAGCTTCGACAGCCGGTTGTCCAGCTCGCGCTGGATGGTCCGGCGCAGGGGCCGCGCCCCGAACTCGGGCTGGTACCCCCGGTCCGACAGCCAGTCCACCGCCGCCGTCGTGATCTCCAGCGTCACGTCCTGGGCGTGCAGCCGGCGCCGGGTCGACTCCAGCAGCATCTCGGTGACCTTCCGGAGCTGATCGGTCTCCAGCTGCCGGAAGATGATGATCTCGTCGATCCGGTTGATGAACTCGGGCCGCAGCTGCTCCTTGAGCCGCCGGTCGATCCGGTCCCGCAGCTCGTCCTCCGGGGACCGGCCGTTCTCCGCCCCACCGAACCCGACGCTGCGGGTCGTCCCGCTGATCAGGTCCGAGCCGAGGTTGCTCGTCATGATCAGGACAGTGTTCTTGAAGCTGACCGTCCGCCCCTGGCTGTCGGTCAGACGCCCGTCGTCGAGCACCTGCAGCAGGAGGTTGAACACGTCCGGGTGCGCCTTCTCGATCTCGTCGAGCAGCACCACACTGTACGGCCGCCGCCGCACCGCCTCGGTCAGCTGCCCCGCCTCGTCGTAGCCGACGTATCCGGGCGGCGCCCCGACCAGGCGCGACACCGTGTGCCGCTCCTGGAACTCGCTCATGTCGAGCCGGATCATCCGGTCGGCGTCCCCGAACAGCGCCTCGGCGAGCGAACGCGCCAGCTCGGTCTTGCCGACCCCGGTCGGGCCGAGGAACAGGAAGCTGCCCACCGGCCGGTCCGGGTCGCCCAGCCCGGCGCGGGAGCGGCGAACCGCCTCGGCGACCGCGCTGACCGCGTCCTCCTGACCGATGACGTGCTCGTGCAGGTGCTGCTCGAGCCGGAGCAGACGGTCGCGCTCGGCCTCGGTCAGCTGCGCCACCGGAATCCCCGTGGCGCGGGAGACGACCTCGGCGATGTCGGCCTCGGTGACCCGCGGCACCCCGTCGGCGCCCGCCCCGGCCCCGGCGATCTGCGCCTTCAGCTCGTTGATCCGGTCCCGCAGCTGCGACGCGACCTCGTAGTTCTCCGCGTGCACGGCCTGGTCCCGGTCCCGCGAGAGCTGCTCCAACTGGCGCTCCTGCTCGCGCAGGTTGGCGTCGGGCGTCTTCACGCGCAGCCGCACCCGGGCGCCGGCCTGGTCGATCAGGTCGATCGCCTTGTCCGGCAGGAACCGGTCGGTGATGTAGCGGTCGGACAGCACCGCCGCGGCGTCCAGCGCCTCGTCGGTGATCCGCACCTGGTGGTGCGCCTCGTAGTTGTCGCGCAGCCCGCGCAGGATCGCGACCGCGTCCTCCACCGTCGGCTCGCCGACCAGCACCGGCTGGAACCGCCGGGCCAGGGCCGCGTCCTTCTCGATGTGCTTGCGGTACTCGTCGAGGGTGGTCGCGCCGATCACCCGCAGCTGCCCACGGGCCAGGGCCGGCTTGAGCATGTTGCCGGCGTCCATCCCGCCGCCCTCGCCGCCGCCACCGGCGCCGACCAGGGTGTGGATCTCGTCGAGGAAGACGATCAGGCCGTCGCCGGACGCCTGGATCTCGTCGATCACCTTGCGCAGGCGCTCCTCGAAGTCACCGCGGTAGCGCGTGCCGGCCACCAGCCCGGCCAGGTCCAGCTGGATGACCCGCTTGTCCTGCAGGGGCAGCGGCACCTCGCCGTCCACGATCCGCTGGGCCAGGCCCTCGACGATCGCGGTCTTGCCGACGCCGGCCTCACCGATCAGGACCGGGTTGTTCTTGGTCCGCCGGGACAGGATCTCGACGGCCTGCTCGATCTCGTCGGCCCGGCCGATCACCGGGTCGATCTCGCCGCGCCGGGCCACCTCGGTCAGGTCCACGCCGAACTGCTCCAGCGTCGGCGTCGCCGCGTTGCTGCCGCGCCCGCCACCCCGGGAGCCGCCCTGGCCACCACCGTTCGGGCCGGCCGGGGTCTCCGGGTTCGGGATCGCCCGGGGGTCGAGGCGGCCGGCCAGCAGCCGCCCGGCGGCCGAGTCGGTGTTCAGGCCCAGCGCCATCAGGATGTGCTCCGGCCCGATGTAGGAGGCGCCCACCGCCCGGGAGATCTGCAGGCTGTCCAGCAGCGCGCGCTTGGCCGCCGGGGTCAGCGCGACCTGCTCGGGGTGGTCACCGCGGGCGGGCGCGCCCATGTCGGCCCGCCGGTTCGCCGCGGCGGCGCGCGACGCGTCCTGGCCGGCGTTCAGCCGCGTGTCCAGCTCACCGAGCAGGACCTGCGGGTCGGTGCCGGCCCGGCGCACGGTCTGCTTCATCGGCTCCTGCTGCAGGACGGCCCAGAGCAGGTGGTCGGTGTCCAGGTCGGCGAGTGCACCGTCGCCGGCCCCCTGGTCCGCGGCCCGCCGGGCGGCGTCGGCCAGCACCTGGCGTGCGTCGTTGCTCATGTAGCGGGCGATGTCGATGCGCTGCGACGCCCGGCGCGGCTCGGCCGCACCGAAGAAGCGCGCGAACAGGTCGTCCCACTGACCGGGGCCACCCGGCCCCAACGGTCCGATGCTCATCAGTCTCTCTTCCCCTGGTACTCCAGCGGCGGCCGAATACCCGCCACCGACTGGTAGAAGCGCGTGAGGCGGGTCGGTGATTCCCGGATTCCGCAAAAAGTTGACAGGGGTAGGCTCAACTTCATGTCCGACCCCCTGACGCCGTCCTTCCGGGAACCCGCTTTTCCCGAAGCCGTGCCCACGTCACCGGAGTCCCCGTTTCAGGGAGCCACATCACAGGCGGCCGTGTCCGGTGAACCGGAGTCTCCGCCCTTGATCATCGTGGACGGGGCCAACGTGGTCGGCTCGGTTCCGGACGGCTGGTGGCGCGACCGGGCCGGCGCCGCGATCCGCCTGCGGGACCGTCTGGCCGCGTTGCCGGCCACCGGGCTGGGCGGCATCCCGGCGCCGGTCGAGGTCGTCCTGGTGGTCGAGGGCAAGGCCCGGGACATCCCGCACGGCCCGCCCGGGGTGCGCGTCGAGCGCGCCCCGGCCTCCGCTTCCGGGGACGACAAGATCATCGATTTGGTACGGGGCGAGCCCCGCCCCCGCCGCATCGTCGTCGTCACCGCCGACCGGGGCCTGCGTGATCGCGCCGTGGCCCTGGGCGCCGAGATTCTCGGCCCGTCCGCAGTCCCCCGCACCTAGCCCCCGCGCCCCCACGGACCGGCCGCCCGACTCCCGTGACGACGGCGCCCCGCTCGGCCCGGGGCCGCGGCCGCAGCGGGAGTGCCGCCCCCGGCCGGCCCGCACCGTTGTCATGAGGCACGGACAACCACGGTCAGCACCAGCCGCGAGTGCGGACCGCGCCGGGGCCGGGCACGTGCGGGGCTCGCGGGCTCCGGGTGGCGGGGACGGGTTTGTTGCTCTGAGCTCGACCCGCCACGGAGGTCGCCCTGGAGGGCTGAGCGTTCTGGGCGCCCCGCGCCCTGCTCGGCCCGGAAGGGTCCCCGCGGGAGCGGCGGAGGGCGACCACGGCGGACGTGGGACATGAGGATTTTGATCTTGATTGTGGGTAAGAGGGGGGCGGGGGCCGGCGACCGGGCAAAAGGTGGCATGATCCACAATGGACGTGCCGGGAAATCGCGCTCCACCTGGGCGATCACCGCTGTCGATCGTCGGACTGGGGGTGCGTCTTTTTGCTCCGGGTTGCGCGAAAAGGCGCGGCCGAGGCGAGCGGGAACCGGCGTGGGCGTTACGCTGGAGTCGCTAGTGGGTTGAGTTACAGGAGGCCGAACGAGTGGCCAGTGTCGCCGAGCTCAGAGCGGCCGTGGACGCCGCTGTCCAGCAGGTGAACGAGGGGCAGGCGGCGATACAGGCAGCTCGGGAGAAACTCGGCGAGGCTCAGCAGAGTCTGGCCGCGGCGCTGGAGGGTGGCGCGCACGAGGCCGTCGGCACTGCTCAGGCCTCGCTCTCCCAGGCTGACCAGCAGCTCGAGGAGTGCTTCAGCGCTACCCAGGTCGCGATCGAGGCCGCCCAGAACTACACGGCAATGCTCTGACGCGATGTCAGTTCTGGAAGAACTCGGCGCCCGGCTCCGGGCCGCCTCCGACGAGTTGCCCGACGGGCTGGTCGTCAAGGCCATGGAGAAACTGCGCGCCGCCACCGAGCTGCTGAACTGGGTGCGTGAGGCGTCCGAGCAGAAGATCGGCGTCCCCGAGCTGGGCAACGCGACCGAGCACGCCGAGCGGGCGGCCGCCGCGCTGCGCATCGCGGAGGACGCGATCGAGGCCTACCTGGCCGTGCTCGGCCTCGGCGGTGTGCCCGGCGCGCCCCGGGGGCAGGAGTGGCGGGAGTCGGTGCGGCCCGACGAGCCGCGGGCGCCCGCCGAGTCCGGCGCACCGCCGGAGACCCCGGAACGTCTCGGCCCGTGGTGGCAGGCGCGGGTCGCCGAGCTGACCGGTGAGCCGGCGCCGGCCGAGAGCGGCGAGCAGCGGCCGGAGACCACCGACACCGCGGAACTGCTGCGCCGGGTCGCGGCCGGCGTCCGGGCCGGTGACCGCGCCCGCCTCGGCCGGGAGCTGCACGGCGTGAACGCGGCGACCGGGCTCGGGCTGTCCGCGATGACGCCGCCGGTGCTGCACCGGCTCGCCGGTGACCTGCTCGGCCACGAGCCGCGCCCGGAGGACGTGCCGCGACTGCGCAGTGCCGCCGAGGGGCGGGTCCGGTCGCTGCTGCCCGGCACTTCCCCGGCGGTGCTGGAGACGCTGATCGAGCGGATCTGCCGGGTGCCGGCGACCGATCAGGGCGAGCGCCCGGCCGCGCATCCGGCCGACAGCGCGGTGACCTCGAGTGTGCTGACCGGGGTGCTGCTGGCCCGGCTCGGGCGGGACGCGGAAGCGCTCGACCCGGCCGCGCCGGAACCCGTACGTCCTCGTGAAGAGGCCGGTGAGCAGCGCTGATGACCGCACGCGGCAGGGCAACGACGACGATTCCGGCGGGCCATGACTGAGTCCACGAAACAGCAGGTCGTGGAGATTCGCACCGGGCTGTCCCACGCGCTCGGCGCCGCGGAGAACGCTCTCGGCGATGCCGAGCGTGAGGCGGCCGCCGCGACCTCCCGCTGGGAACGGATCCGCGCCGCGGCGCGGAGCCGGGAACAGAAGCTGGCCGCGGCTCGCGACGAGCGGCTGCGGTCCGTCGACGAGTGGCACGGCACCGAGCTGGGCGCCCTGGCCGGGGCCGCGGCCGGGGCGGCCGACCGGGCGGCGCCCGGGGCGGCCGGCGAGCCGTGGCACTCCTGGGAGCCGGGCCCGCTGACGAAAGCGGCCGAGCTGCGGATCGGGCGGCTGCTGCTGCCGTCCGGCGCGGCCCCGCCGCCCCCGCCCGAGCCGTCCCGCCCCTGGTCGTGGGAGGACGAACCGGCCCCGGCCCCGGAAGCGCCCGAGGTGCCGGCGCTGGTCCCGTTGCTGGACCAAGGGCACGTCGTGGTGCAGGGCGACCGGAAACTCGGCGACGACGTGGTGGCCGGGCTGCTGCTGCGGGCGCTCGGCACGAGCCTGCCGGGCACGGTGCAGGTGACCGGGTACGACCCGGAGCACCTCGGCGGCGGGCTGGCCGGGTTCGCCGCGCTCGCCCCGGCCCGGGTGCTGACGTTCGTCGCGCCGAACGGGCTGACGACGCTCCTCGACGACCTGGTCGGGCACGTCCGGCGGATCAACGAGACGGTGCTGGCCGGGGAGTACTCGTCGCTGCGCGAACTGCACGCGGTGACCAAGCGGCGGCCGGAGCCGTGGCGGGTCGCGGTGCTGCTCGGCGCGGGCGAGCTCAACCGGCACGAGCGCACCCAGCTGGAACGGCTGCTGCGGACGGGCGCGGCCTGCGGCGTCCACCTGATCGTGCACGGACTGCGGGTGGACCCGGGGCCGGGGATCGAGTGCGTCACCGCCGTCCCCGGCGACGACGCGCGCATGAGCAGCGGTGGTGACCTGCCGATCCGGCTCGACCCGGGCCCGCCGCCGGCCGTGCTCACCGCCACGTGCCGGCAGATCGCCGAGGCGGTCGCGGCCGGTCCCGCCCCGGTCGCGCTGGACAGTCTGCTGCCCGACCCGAGCGAGGAGTGGCGGGAGAGCTCGGCGAACGGGCTGACCGCGCCGCTCGGCGACAGCCCGCAGGGCACCCGGGTGCAGGTGACGCTCAGCGACTACCCGCCGCACGCGCTGATCGCGGGGCCGTCCGGCACCGGCAAGACCAACCTGCTCTACGCGTGGATGGGGGCCTTGGCCGCCCGCTACTCCCCGGCCGAGCTGGCGTTCTACCTGCTCGACTTCAAGGAGGGCGTGTCGTTCGCCCGCTTCGCGCCCGGCCGCCGGGACCAGAGCTGGCTGCCGCACGTCCGGCTGGTCGGGGTGAACGTCAACACCGACCGCGAGTTCGGCCTCGCCCTGCTCCGGTTCCTCGGCGCCGAACTGCGACGCCGGGCCGACGCGGCGAAACAGCACGAGGTCACCAACCTGGCGGAGCTGCGCGCGGAAGACCCGGAAGGTGTGTGGCCGCGGATCGTCGCGGTCGTCGACGAGTTCCAGGTGCTGCTGGCCGGGCGCGACGCGGTCACCACCGAAGCCGTCGACCTGCTGGAGGACCTGGCCCGGCGCGGCCGCTCCCAGGGCATCCACCTGATCCTGGCCAGCCAGGACATCTCCGGCATCGAGGCACTGTGGGGCCGTCCGGCGCTGGTCGCCCAGTTCACGCTCCGGATCGCGCTGCCCCGGGCCCGGCGGGTGCTCGCCGAGCAGAACACCGCGGCCGAGTCGCTCCCCCGCTACCACGCCGTGGTCAACTCCGACTCCGGGGCGACCGACGCGAACCAAGTCGTCCGGGTGCCGGCCGCCGGCGACCGCGAACAGTGGAACACGCTGCAGCACCGGCTGTGGCGCCGGCTGCCCCCGGGCGAGCTGCCGCCCCGGCTCTTCGACGGCGACGGGCAACCCAAACTCGACAACAGCCCCGACTTCCGGGCGCTGGTCGCCGAGGACTCGCCCGCCCCCGTGGCGCTGCTCGGCGAGACCATCGACGTCATGTCCCGCTCCGCGCGGACCGTGCTGCGCCGCGCGCCCGGACGCAACCTGGCCGTGCTCGGCACCCGCGTCGAGGAGGCCTGCTCGGTGCTGGCCACCGCCGGGCGGTCGCTGTCGGCCCAGTTCGGGCGGGACGGGGCGCGCTTCTCCATCGCCTGCTTCGACCCGGACGCACGAGCCGCCGCCGAGGCGCTGCACGCCCGGATCCCGGACTGCGGATGGTACGACGCGTCGAACGTCGACTGGCTCCTGGAGGACGCGGCCGCCGAATCGACCGCGGCGTGGCCCGCCGACCGGCCACACTTCATCTTCCTGTACGCCGCGGACGCGCTCCCCGGCGGCAAGGCCACGCTCGACCACCTGCGAACCGTGCTGCGGCAAGGCCCGGAACGGCGGCTGCACGTGCTCGGCTGGTGGCGTGGGGCCGGGCTGCTGCGCGACACGCTCGGCGGGCCGGGGTCGCGCACCGACCCGATCGGGGCGTGGGTGGCGCTGGACGTGCACGGGAGCGAGCTGGCGCCGTACTACCCGGGGACCGGGGCGCCGAACTGGTATCCGCGGCCGTGGCGGGCGCTCCACTTCGACCGTTCGGTGCACCGCGGCGCCGAGGTGATCATTCCGTACGGGGTGTCATGAGCGACCGTGTTCAACGCGGCGACACGGAAGGGGCGGCATGAGCGATCTCGAACGATCCGACTTCGACCGGGCCGACTACCGGACCGTGCTGCGCCGGCTCACCACGCTCGACCAGCGGGCCGCCCGGCTGCGCGCCGAGGCCGAGCAGTGGCACACCGAGCAGCGGGCCATCGCCGACGAGGCGGTGCGGGAAGCCGAGACGCGGGTCCGGGCCGCCCGCCAGACGGTCAAGAAGGCGCGGCGCGACCTGGAGGAGGTCGACGCGCGGGCGGCCGGGCTCTGGGCCGACTACGTGCACCGGGTCGGAGCGGTCGCCGAACGCTTCGGGAAACTGCCACCGGCCAGCATCCCGCGCCAGCGCGCCGACGAACGGCCTCCCGAGGAATACCTGGCCGAGGTCGAGAAACGGATCAAGTGGACGCCGCCGGCCCGCCCCATCACGCTCGGCGTCAAGGTGCTCTTCGTGATCTTCGGGCTGGTCGGCGGGATCCTCGGCGCGATCGGCAACCAGGTGCTGCGCGAGACCGGCGCGGCGGCGATCGGTGACTGGCACGAGGCCGCGCCGGTCGTGGCACTGCTGGTGCTGCTCGCCTGCCCCGTCCTCGCGGTGGTCGCGGCGAAACTCGTCGCCGACCGGCGCAAGACGGCGCTTGACACCTCGGCCGTGGTGACCGTGCTCGGCACCGGACTGGTGACGGCGATGCTGCTGTTCACCGCGGTTCAGTACGCCGGTCCCTGACCTCGTCAGCGTGGGCGGGCCATGGCTCGGCGGCGCTCGGCCTCCTCGACCAGGGCCGCCGGGACGTCCAGGTGCCGGCCGGCGCCGTGGGCCTCGTCGTACTCCAGATCGCCGGCGGTGTCGAACTCGGGACCGGTCGTGTCGCCCGGCCGCGGCAGGCGGGTGTCCGGCTCGTCGTGCGCATCGGTCATGTTCTCGTTCTACCCCCGCTCGGGCACCGGAACCACCGTTCCCCGCGGATTCGGCGGGGAACGGTGGTTCCCGTCCTTCCGGTGGGCGCCGCCCCGGTGGTGGCGCCTTCGCGGTCCGGACTCGTCGGATGTCGACGATGATTGATTCCCTTGGGGGGTTCGTCTCCCCCGCCGGAGGGAGTCGCCGGTCGGGCGGCGGCTCCGGCCCGGGTCGGTGTGAGCCGGCTGACGCGGGGTTGACTCTGCCCCAGGGGCAGGGTTCAGCCTGGTTGCAGCGGCGGAGAACGCCGCGGATGGATCCGGGAAGGGATGGGTATGCGAGCGATGTGTGGTGGATCGGGACATCCGGCTGGCAGTACAAGGACTGGCGTCCGCCCAAGGGCGCCGGGGACACCGGGTTCCTCTATCCGGCGGCGCTGCCGCAGCGGCTCTGGCTGGAGCATTACGCGGAGCGGTTCGCCACCGTCGAGGTGAACAACGCGTTCTACCGGCTGCCCGAGCGGGAGACGTTCGCCGCCTGGCGGGAGCGCACACCGGAGGGCTTCGTCGTCGCCGTCAAGATGAGTCGCTACTTGACGCACATCAAGCGGCTGCGCGAGCCGGCCGAGCCGGTGGCCCGGTTCCTGGACCGGGCCGAGGGGCTGGGCGACAAGCTCGGCCCGGTGCTGCTGCAACTGCCGCCGAACCTCAAGGCCGATCTCGGGGCGCTGGACGAGACGCTGTCCCGCTTCCCGGCCGGGGTGCGGGTGGCCGTCGAGCCACGGCACGAGAGCTGGTTCACCGCCGGCTGCGAAGAACTGCTCCGGCGGTACGGGGCGGCGCTCTGCTGGGCGGATCGGAAGGGCCGCCCGGTGACGCCGCTGTGGCGCACCGCGGACTTCGGCTATCTGCGCTTCCACGAGGGTGCGGCGCGGCCGTGGCCTCGCTACGGGCGGTCCGCCCTGGGGACGTGGCTGGATCGGATGGAGGCCGACGGCGTACGGGAGTGGTTCGTCTTCTTCAACAACGACCCCGGTGGCGCCGCCGTGATCGACGCCGGTGTCCTGGCGCGGATGGCAGTGCGGCGCGGCATCCCGGTCAGCCGCGTGCCGGACGTCCGCTCGCGCCCGGCCACGCCGCGCTGATCACGGGTCAGGAGCTGACCGCGTCAGGATCCGGGCGCTGATTCGGCGCCGTCGCCCAGCAGATCGAGGAGAGTTGTCGCGTTCCGCTGGGCATAATCGCCGAGACAATTGTTCATCAGCACGTGCGTGCTCTTCGCCTGATCGGCGAGGGACCGCAGTTTCGGCGCCCACTCGGCAAGTTCCTCGTCGGAATAGCGATAGCCGAACTTCTCCTGGATGTCCTTGCTCGTCCACTTGTCGCTGTGCCCGTGGAATCGCACGACCGCCAGATCAGCCGTCGCCTCCAGCACCGGTGGCACCGACGACTTGTACCCCTGAGGCATGTCCACGGCAACGTACGGAAGGTGGTGAGCCCGCAGGAATTCCAGCGTCTCCCCCTGATTTCCGCCCTCGAACCAGCTGGCGTTGCGGAACTCGAACACCGGCCGGAACGCCCTGCACCGGGCCGTAACCTCCAGAAGGTATTCCTTGTTGGACCTACTGATGCCGAACCACGGCGGGAACTGGAACAGCAGCGCCCCCAGCTTGCCGGCCGAGGCCAGCGGGTCGAGCGCGGTCAGGAACCGGCTCCAGACATCCTCGTACGTCTGCGGCGGGAGGTCCTGGGGGTAGACGTTCTTCTTGTCCGTCTCCGGCCGCAGGTCCTTGTAGAGCGCGGAAACCCTGGTCGGATGCCCGGTCAGCAGACTGAACGCCTTGATGTTGAAGGTGAACCCGTCCGGCGTGCGGTCGGCCCACAGCTGCGTGGTCCGCTCGTTCGGCGGCCCGTAGTACGTCGAGTCCACCTCGACGATCGGGAACTGCCGCGCGTAGTACGCCAGGCGCCGCTCCGGGTTGTCCGCGGCCGGCGGGTACCACCCCGACTCGATCAGCGTCTTGTCGGTCCACCCGCACGTCCCGATCCGGATCTGTCCCATGCCTCCCCGGTGCCCGCTCCCGCCCCCACGGAAACGGGCACCCGCCGGCACCGCGAACGGTGCCGGGACGCCTCAGCTGGCCCGGCGCTCGCGGACCTGCTTGCAGTTCACGCACGTGGTCGCCGACGGGAACACCTCGAGCCGCTCCACCGGGATCGGGTTCGAGCAACCCTCACAGTTCCCGTACGTCCCGTCCTCGAGCCGCTGCATCGCATATTCCGCCTGGGTCCGGCGGTCGAGCAGCGTCCGCAGCAGCGACCCGGCCGCGTCGCGCTCGGCCGTCTTGGACCCGCTGTCGGCCTGGTCGTCCCCGGCCGAGTCACCGATCTCGACCAGCCGCAGCCGATGGCTCTGCGCGACGGCCTCCTCGTACTCCGCGTCGAGCTCCTCGAACCTGGTCCGCAGGAGCACCCGGATCTGCTCGACCTCATCGGTGGAACGTCGATTCACCGCGCTACCGCCCTTACCGGCCACAACCGCTCCGTTGACGAGCATGCAGTCCCCCTGCCCTTCCCTCAGCCCAGCCGGCGGGTTCCCGGTCCGGCTTGTGGAGCCGCCTGATACCCACCGACGGAGGTCCCAAACGAGACCCCCGCAAAAAAGTAACCGGAGCATAACTGTCAGTGGTCGGTTCCGCCACGGACTCGGCCCACGGGTCTTGTGCCAACGATCACCCTCAGGGTCAGTCCAGGGCTGTGACCAGGGCCGGACGCCGTGGATCGTCGAAGCGGACCACCACGTCCGCGAACGTTTCCGGGGCCACCTCGTCCACATATCGGGCGAACGCCGGCAACGTCCACCGAGCTTCCGCGGGGGTCCGCCGGTCCAGCGCGGCGGCCGTGAGCTCAAGGTGGACGGTGAAGTCGAACGGCAGCCCGGAGCCGAGCAGCAACGGCCCGCTGACCAGCACGATCGCGTTCCGCGGCAGGTCCTGGTAGGGCTCCCGCGCGGCCCGGTCGGTCTCGGCGTTCCACAGCCGGGTGACGACGCGCCCGCTGCCTCCGGGCCCGGCCGGGTCGAGCACTTCACGGATCAGCCCGGCCTCGTCGAACCAGCCGGCGTAGAACGAGTCCGGGTTGGCCCGCCCGAATTCCAGCCGGACCGACGCCGGCCGCAGAAAGTCCCTGGTGTCGACGCGCACGGCCGGTCGCCCGAGGACCCGCAGCGGGTCGACGAGCGCATCGGCGAGCCGGTCCGGCCCGGCCGCGTCGGCCCCGTCCACGGCCACCCGGACCCTCCTGTCGGATTCCCGACCGGCCAGCCGCTCCGTCAGATCATGGACGAGGACCTCGAACGAGACGGGTGTGGCGCGCATGCCTCAATCGTGCGGCATGATCGTCACCCGGGCGTCGTCGGCCAGCCGGTAGCCCACGCCGTAGACGGTGGTGACCGCGGGCACGCTGGCGCCGAGCTTGAGCCGCAGCCGCCGGACGTGCACGTCGACGGTGCGTTCCCCGGCCCGCTCGTAACCCCACACCCCGGCGAGCAGCTGGGCCCGGCTGAACACCCGGCGCGGCCGCTCGGCCAGGTAGAGCAGCAGGTCGAACTCGAGCCGGGTGAGCGGGACCGCCTCGCCTTCGAGCAGCACCTGGCGGGAGCCGGTCAGCAGCCGCACCTCGGGGCCACTGGGGACGGGCTCGGGCTCCGGCTCGGCCGGCACGGCGGCCGATTCCACGGTGACCGTGCCGCGGCTCAGCTCGACGAGCTCACGGACGGCGGCGAGCAGGCGGTGCGCCTGCGGGGAGACCGCGTCGCCGGTGAGCGGAATGGCGAGCGTCACGGTCAGCGCCGGTTCGGAGCGCCGGTTGCCCGGACCGCGGCCCGGTCCGGCAGATCGACGATCGGCTCGCGGCGACAATGCGCTGACCGGCATTGATTGATCCCCCAAAGAAATTTGTTACGGCAAGCGAATACGAGTGATCACTGTGCGTAAAGCGCGCCTGATATTTCCGGTCGGCCGCTTTCCGGGTCAAGCCACGATCCACAGTGTGAGAAAGACGTTCCATATTGTTCCCGGTAACACGAATGCATTCCGGTAACGCTTTCTGTCAGCCTCATTAAGCATTGCCGAACCTCATGCGTCTGAGCTGGGCCGGAACAACACGAAGGGGGCGTCACGCTCGCGCGACGCCCCCGAAAACCAAACGAACGTGAAATCAGCCACCCGAGGTGAGTCGGCGGCCCACAGCCGCGATCAACCGGTCCAGCTCGGAACCGAACGGGTTGTCGTGCACCAGGTACGTCCACGTCGCGCTCGGCCGGACGATCTCGGCCCGATCCGGCTCCCAGCCGTCGGTGAGATCGACCTCCTCGAACGTCTCGATGGTCCGCTCCTCCACCTTCGTCAGCAGATCCTGGAACGCCGGAACCGCCGACCGGTGGAATTCGTCCAGCGGGTCGAGCTTGCCCAGCGCCCGCAGGTGCACGCCCTCCCGCACCTCCGACAGGTACGCCAGGTGGTCGGCCCAGAGCCGGTCCAGGTGGAAGAGCGCGATCGCCCGGGCCGCGTCGGAGAGCACGTCCTCGTCGGTCTCCTTGGCCTTCTCCGGCGACTTCTCCAGCAGCATGATCGCGGCCACCTCGGAGGTGAGCAGACGCTCGCGCCGCTCGGCCAGCAGCAGGCGCTGCTGCTCGATCACCACGCTGTAGCGCCAGGTGTTGCGGTGGATCTCGTGGTTGACGCCCTCGGCGACCCGCTGGGCGTGCTCGACCGCGTAGTCCACCTGCGCGTCGTGCACGACGCCGTCCATGTCCATCCGCGGCGACGCCGGCAGGATCTCGCCCGCGTGCCGGGAGACCAGCTCGTCCTCCAGGCTGACGAAGAAGACCGAGGCACCCGGGTCGCCCTGGCGGCCGGCCCGGCCCCGCAGCTGGTCGTCGACGCGGCGGCTGTCGTGGCGGCCGGCGCCGATCACGTACAGCCCGCCCAGCTCGACGACCTTGTCGCGGTCCTTCTCGTCGCTGCCGCCGAGGCGGATGTCGACGCCACGGCCGGCCATCTGGGTGGAGACGGTGACCGCGCCGACCGCGCCGGCCTCGGCGATGATCGACGCCTCCTCGGCGTCGTTCTTGGCGTTCAGCACGTTGCTCGGCACACCGGCCTCGGCCAGCTGCTCGGCGAGCCGCTCGGACGCCTGCACGTCCAGGGTGCCGATCAGCACCGGGCGGCCCTTGTCGTGCGCGATCTTGATCTCCTCGACGAGCGCCTCGTCGCGGGTGTCGTGCGCGGAGTAGATCCGGTCCGGGTCGTCCTCACGGATGTTGGGGGTGTTCGACGGGACGACCGCCACCTCGAGGTTGAAGTACTCCCGGAGCTGCTCACCGACGTGCACCGCGGTCGCCGTCATGCCGCAGACCGTGGTGTAGAGCGCGATGTACGCCTGCACCGTGACGGTGTTCAGCACCTCGCCCTCGGCGGTCGCGGACAGCCCCTCCTTGGCCTCGACGGCCGCCTGCAGCCCGTCCGGCCAGCGGCGGCGCTGGGCGACACGGCCGCGCATCTCGTCGATCAGCTCGACGCCACCGTTACGGACGATGTAGTCCACGTCCCGGCGCAGCAGGGCGTGCGCGTGCAGCGCGACGTTCACCGCGGACAGGTGCTCGACCTGGTCGTCCGCGTACAGGTCGATGCCGCCGAGCTGCTCCTCGATGTTCTTCAGGCCGGCCTCGGTGAAGGCGACGCTGCGCCCGTCCTCGGCGACCTCGTAGTCCTTGCCGTTGCGCAGGCCCTTGACCAGCTCGGCGGCCTCGTGCACCGGGTCGCTCTCGGTGTTCGTCGAGCCGGCCAGCACCATCGGCACGCGAGCCTCGTCGATCAGGATCGAGTCGGCCTCGTCGACGATCGCGGTGGCCAGCTCGCGCTGCACCCGGTCGGCCACGTCGGTGACCAGCTGGTCGCGCAGGTAGTCGAAGCCGGCCTCGGAGACGGACACGTAGGTGACGTCCGCCGCGTACGCCTCCCGGCGCTCCTCCGGCGTCATCGACTCGGTCACCGAGCCGACGGTCAGGCCGAGCAGCGTGTAGATCGGCTCCATCCACTCGGCGTCGCGCTTGGCCAGGTAGTCGTTGACCGTCAGCACGTGCACCGGGCCGTTGCCCAGGCGGGTGTGCCCGTAGGCCGCGATCGTGGCGGTGAGCGTCTTGCCCTCACCGGTGGCCATCTCCGCGACCCGCCCGGAGAGCAGGGCCATCGCGCCGAGGAGCTGGACGTCGTACGGCCGCTGGTTGATCGCCCGGCGAGCGGCCTCCCGGCCCACCGCGCAGATCTCCGTGAAATCCGACGCCTCGCGCGCGGCGTCGGTCAGCGCCGCGTCGTCCAGCTCCTTCAGAGCCTCCTCGCGGGCCTCGATCGAGTCCAGGCGCTTCGACAGCGGGCCGAGGTCCACAGTCGTGCCGGGACGCTGCAAAAACTTGCGGAATCGGTTCTTCAAACGCTGCGACACACCCATGGCGCGCAACGGTACTTTATTTCGCTGGTGCCCATCCGCCGGACTCCCGCGCGCCGTCCGGACGAGATTCGCCCACGAGCGGTGGTTTGCCTGCCCATCACGCCGGGCACCTGCTCTCTCGACTCGACCTCACCGGAAGGAGGCCTGATGCCCAGCCAGCTTGTCTGCCGGCCGGAACGCGACCTTCCGGTGGCCGTGCTGACCGTCAGCGGCACCCTGGACCATCTCACCGGCGACGCGCTGGGTGCCGCGGTGCGCCGCAGTCTCGCCGTTCAACCGGTGAAACTGCTGCTCGACGTCAGCCGATTAAAGGTGGCCGACCCGTTCGCCTTCGGCACGTTCGGCTCGGTGGTCTGCCAGACCGCGGAGTTCCCGAACGTGCCGATCGTCGTCTGCGGGGCTGATCCGGGCACGTCCGCCGCGCTCGCCACCGTCCCCGGCTGCGCCACCGTCGAGCTCGCCGGCGACTGCGCCACCGCCCTGGCCGAGGCCGGCCGCACCCCGCAGCCCGACCGCGTCCGCGTCCGCCTGCGCCCGGTTCCCGAGGCCTGCCGCCAGGTCCGCAACCTCGTCGTCCAGGCCTGCGCCCGCTGGCACCGCACCGACTTCACCGCGACGGCCGCGTTGATCGCCACCGAACTCGTCGCCAACGTCGTCCGCCACGCGCACACGACCATGGAGTTCACCCTCGGCCACCGCGACGGCCGGATCACGATGGCGGTCCGCGACGGCAGCCGCCACCTGCCGAAAGCCCTCGACCCGGGCCTGACCGACGCCGGCGGCCGAGGCCTGCGCCTGGTCCGCGAACTCTCCGAGAACTGGGGCGTGCTCCCGGTCAGCGACGGCAAAGTCGTCTGGACCCACCTGATCCCGGCCCTGGCCTGACCCCGCCCGCACCTACATTTCCCGATCAAAATCCCTTTTCGGTACGCCATGAAACGCCCGTGCCCCAGCACGGGACGACCCACCTGCGAATCAGCCGGCAGCCCCGCTCGCGCCCCGCGCCCGGCCCCCGTCAGCCCCGCCCGAGCCCCCGCGCCCGGCCCTCCGTCAGCCCGAACCCCGGCGCCCGGCGTTCCGGCAACCCGCGACCAGCAGCCCCGCCGCCGAGCCTCACCAGCAGGTTCACCGCCGTCGGTCGTCCGTGCTGCGGGGCTCCCGAGCGCGCTCTAACGCCGGGGCAGCCCACTGGGCGCGGCTGTCGGATCGTCCGGCGCCGCGTTGTCCGCGACATCCGCCGGCGGGGCAGCGGCGGGACGAGCGGCACCACGACCCGGAAGCCCGGACGGTGCGTTCGAATCGTCCACCGGAGCACCGGCCCCCTCCGCCTGGCCCGCTCCGGCCGACGGCGGGTTGTGCTGCCCCATGTCCGGCGGCTGCAACCCGGGACGCCCCGCCGCAGGCGGATTGTGCTGCCCCATGTCGGGCGGCTGCAGACCCGGCCGGCCACCTGCCGCCGGCGGATTGTGCTGTCCCATGTCGGGCGGCTGCAGACCCGGCCGCGCACCAGGCGCCCCTGCGGACGGCGGGTTGTGCTGCACCATGTCCGGCGGCTGCAGTCCCGGCCGCGCAGCAGCCGCGGACGGGTTGTGCTGCCCCATGTCCGGCGGCTGCAGACCCGGCCGCGCAGCAGCCGCGGACGGGTTGTGCTGCCCCATGTCCGGCGGCTGCAGACCCGGCCGGTTCTGCCCCGCTCCCGGAACCTGACCGACCGCCCCATGCCCCACCGCCGGCCCTTGACCCGTCGCCGCCGGCCCCTGACCCGTCGCCGCCGGCCCCTGGCCCGTCGCCGCCGGCATCTGGCCCGCTCCGGGAGCCGTCGCCGCCGGCGCCTGACCCATCCCCGGCGCCATCCCGGCCGGCGCCTGACCCATCCCGGCCGGCATCTGACCAGCCGCAGGCGGCCCAGCCGGAGCGTGCGGCGCGGCCCCGGTCATCACAGCCGCGGACGGCAGATAGTCCCCACCGGCCGGATGCGGCATGACACCCGGCGGCTGAGCCACACCCTGCATCCCCGGCGGCACCATCCCGGGGACCGCAGCGGGCATCCCCTGATCCATTCCCGGGAAGCCCGGCTGCGCCATTGCCCCGCCCGGCCGAGCAGAACGGACGAAGCGCGGCGCATCCAACGGACTGTTCTGCTGGCTGTACGCCGAACCCGGCGCAGCAACCCTCTCATCGAACCCCGGCAACACCCCACCCTGCGGCGCAGCAGCAGTGAACGACTCCCCCGCCACCGGCCCCGCAGCCCGGGGCTGAGCCGCTCCCCCGCCGAGATCCACGGGTGCACCACCCTGCTCCGCAGCCGCCGCCGAGGCACCACCGTGCCCAGCGGCCGTCATCGGGTCGCCTCCCGGTGCCGTCCAGACCTGTTCCGGTTGAGCCTCGGCGGGCGGCGAGGTAGCCCACGGCGCAGTACCCGGCCCAGTCCCGACCGCCTGCGCCGTCCCCGGACCCTCAACCCCACCGACGGCCGCACCAGGTCCCTGCGGCCCACCGCCCGACGGCATCCCACTCGGGCCGGCACCGGGCTGCCCCAGGCCCGACGGCACCCCGCTCAGCCCCGCACCCGCGCCCGACGGCACCCCGCTCAGCCCCGCACCCGCGCCCGACGGCACCCCGCTCAGCCCCGCACCCGCTTGCCCGCCGAGTTCGCCGGGCCCCGCACCAGCCTGCTCGCCAAGCCCGCTGGGCCCCACGCCCGGAAGCCCCGAACCGGCCTGCCCCACGATCCCGGCGATTCCCACAGCCTCGGCATGCCCCGTCCCGCCCGGCGCTGCTGGCCCACCGGAGATACCGGCCGGTGCCGCACCCGGGGCACCCTCCACCGGCGGCCACGCCTTCAAGCCACTCCCGGTGCTCGCCTCACCAGCATCCGGACCCGCCGCCGGCCACGGCGCCGGACCGCTGCCGGTAGCCGCCTCAGCCATCGGTTCCGCCGCCGGCCAGGGCCGCAGCCCTTCCGCAGCCGGCTCCGCGGCGGGCCGAGCCGTGAGCCCACTGCCGGCCCCCTCACCACTGGCGTCAGCCGCGGGCCACGGCTTCGAGCCACTCCCCGCAGTCCCTTCGCCGGGACGCGGCTCGGCGGCAGGCCACGCCTTCAGGCCGCTGACCGCAGCCTCGTCACCACCGGCAGGCCCGGCCGCAGGCCACGGCTTCAACCCGCTTCCCGCCGCCGCTTCACCACCAGCGGGCTCCGCCGCAGGCCACGGCTTCAACCCGCTTCCCGCCGCCGCTTCACCACCAGCGGGCTCCGCCACAGGCCAAGCCGTCAACCCACTGCCGGAAGCCGCCTCGCCACCGGTGTCAGCCGCGGGCCACGGCTTCAGGCCGCTACCCGCAGGCGCCTCACTCGCCGGCGGCAAGGGCGCGGACCGGGGCTCAGCAGGCTCCGAGACAGCCCAAGGCTTCAGCCCGCCACCCGCGGGCGCTGCCTCGATCGGCGCCGACCACGGCTTCAGTTCCCCGGCCGCGGGCGGCTCGGTGACCTGCCAAGCCTTCAGCCCTGACTCCTGCTCGTCCCCAGGGGCCGCGAGGTCCCCACGGCCGGACCCCACCCCAGCGGATCGGGAGTCCGGCGGCAGCCAGCTGCTCAGATCACTCGCGTTGCCACCTTCGGACCAGGCCAGCTGACCCCCACCGGCCCCGAACCCGGACGCAGCCGAGCCGGACTCGGACCAAGCCTGCCGGCCGCCCGCCTCAGGCCCGCTTCCGGCCGAGGGCCCGCTCCCCGCCGAGAACCCACTGCCGGCCGACAACCCGGTCCCCGCCGACAACCCGGTCCTCGACAACGGCCCGCTTCCGGCGGACGGCCACGAATCGCCGTCATCACCACCGGAACCGGCGAACCCGGCAGTTCCCTCGGACGGCGCCACCCCCGGGAGCCCGATCCCCCCGGCAGCCCACGGCGCAGGCGACGACGGAGCCGCATGGGCTCCTCTCCGGCCGCTCTCCGCTTCCCCGCTCCACCCTTGGGTCCGGTTGACTTCCGGCCCGGCATGACGCCCGCTACGCGCCGGCGGCTCTTCCGGCACCCTCGGACCACCCGCGGACGGTGCACCGTTCGTACCATTGCTCGCTGTTTGCGAAATAAAACCGGGACCGGCATTGCCTCCTGGTCCCCCACCGCCCGCGATCCCCCCGGCGCTCGGCCCGGCATTGCGCAACAGCCCGCCCAGCCGCGATTCGGTCCACGATTCCGCAGGTGAAACTGGTGAAACTGGTGAAGCCGGTGAGACGAAGGAGGCCGGCGAGAACTCCGCGAGCGACGCATCCGGCGAGGTCGGCCTCGGCCCGGGCCGGAACGCCGGTGCTCCCGCCTGCGGCGCGAAGGCCACCCGGGTCGCCGCGATCAGCCCGGACGCCTCCATCAGCCCGGCGGCCGCGAGCACCTCGGCCGCGGCCTGCCCGGATCGGCACGGCGGCTCTTCTCCGCAGGCCGGGCAGCGGGTGAGCCCCTCGTCAACAGGGTGGGCGTTGATCATCTCCCGCGCGGTACGCGCCAGCACACTGTCCGGATTGACGTAGTTCGTCGGTGCCACTGGTCTCCGCCCCCCGCCCGCACTTTTCGCGAGACTCGTCGTCCAGTTCACCCCGGCGGGTACCCCGGAAGGGCGAGTTTCCGCAGATCGGTGGGTTGTCGGCGGGAATTGCCCGGTATCCGGCGCGGGTCCCGTCGCCGGTTGGTAAGGAGAAGAAGATCAGGATTTAACCATTCACTCACGGTGCGCATCCGAGCCCACTCCGTAACATTGAGGAACATCCAGGAGGTGATCCCCCATGGACGACACCGAGCTGCAGCGCGAGCGGATCCTCCGGCACGTCAGCCCGATCATCACCGGCCGGTTCATCGGCTTCCAGGCCTCGTACACGCGGGAGGTGCGGGTCGGGCGGCCCCTGGCGATCGCGGTGTTCCTCACCGCCGGCATCGCCCAGCTGCTGGCCTCGCTGCTGCGGATGAAACCGGCCCGGCGCAGCCTGCGGGAGCTGCGCAGCGGCCCGGAGTTCCTGGTCACGCCGGTCCGGCTGCGTGACGATCTCGGGCAGACCTACGAGATCGAGATGCACGGCCAGCTGCCACAGTCGGCCCTGCACCGCGGGGATCTCGTGCAGGTGCGCACGGAGCCGCAGAGTGACCGTACCCTGCCGGTGAAGCTGACCCAGGTGGTGAACCTGACCACGATGCAGCCGCTCACCCCGCGCATCCCGACTCGCTGGTCCCACCTCGGCCCGGCAATGTTGCTGCAGGCCACCGCCGGTCTTGCCGTCGTCGCCGCGCTGATGTTCGTCCTGTTCCACTGACCGGACGCCGGGGCGTAGGAAACGTGACGATCGGGTACCGGGGCGTCCATGCTCGACGCACGGTTAACCACCACCCGTAAATGCCGCTCTCCGAGGATGAGAAGAGGCATCGACAGCGGTAATCATGAGTCCGGGGGGACCGCTGCGACGACGCCCGTTCTCCCTCACCGCTGACGGCTGAAGAAGGTGGTGCCCGGTGGGCGAAAAAGTCGACAAGACGGAATTCTCCCGGGAAGACCGGACCCGGTACCGGCAGAAGGTCCGCCGGAGTCTGGACGTGTTCGCGACGATGCTGCGCGAGTCCCGTTTCGACTTCGAACGGCAGATGACCGGCATGGAGATCGAACTCAACCTGATCGACGGCGACGCCGACCCAGCGTTCCGGAACTCCGAGGTGCTCGGTGCCATCGCCGACCCCGACTTCCAGACCGAACTGGGCCAGTTCAACATCGAGATCAACCTGCCTCCCCGGCGGCTCGGCGGTGACGACATCGCCGACCTGGAGAAGAGCCTGCGGGCCAGCCTCAACCACGCCGAGGGCAAAGCCCGGACCGTCGGCGTGCACATGGTCACCATCGGGATCCTGCCGACGCTGCGCCGGGAACACCTGACCGGGGACTCGCTCTCCGCCAACCCGCGGTACGCACTGCTCAACGAGCAGATCTTCGCGGCCCGCGGTGAGGACCTGGACATCCGGATCGACGGGGTGGACCGGCTGGCGGTCACCACCGACACGATCGCGCCCGAGGCGGCGTGCACCAGCACCCAGTTCCATCTGCAGGTCAGTCCGGCCCAGTTCGCGGCGTACTGGAACGCGTCCCAGGTGATCTCCGGGATCCAGGTGGCGCTCGGCGCGAACTCGCCGCTGCTGTTCGGGCGGGAACTGTGGCGGGAGACCCGGATCCCGCTCTTCGAACAGGCCACGGACACGCGGTCGGAGGAGATCAGGGCCCAGGGCGTACGGCCGCGGGTGTGGTTCGGGGAACGCTGGATCACCAGCGTCTTCGACCTGTTCGAGGAGAACGTCCGGTACTTCCCGGCACTGTTGCCGATCTGCGACGAGGACGACCCCGCCGACCTGCTGGAGCGCGGCGAGGTCCCGGCGCTGAGCGAGTTGCGGCTGCACAACGGGACCGTCTACCGCTGGAACCGGCCGATCTACGACGTGGTCAACGGGCGGCCGCACCTGCGGGTGGAGAACCGGGTCCTCCCGGCCGGGCCGACGGTCGCGGACACGATCGCGAACGCCGCGTTCTACTACGGGCTGGCGCGCAGCCTCGCCGAGGCCGAACGCCCCGTCTGGACGCAGCTGAGCTTCCGGGCGGCCGAGGAGAACTTCCACGCCTGCGCCCGCCACGGCATCGACGCCAGCGTGTTCTGGCCCGGCGTCGGCACGGTGCCGGTGACCGAGTTGGTGCTGCGCCGGCTGCTGCCGCAGGCGGCCGACGGGCTCGACCGCTGGGGCGTCTCGCCGGACCAGCGCGACCGCCTGATGGGCATCATCGAGCAGCGCTGCCTGCGCCAGCAGAACGGCGCGTCGTGGCAGGTCGACACGCTGCACGAACTGGAGAAGCAGGGCGCCGACCGGCAGCGGGCGCTGCACGAGATGCTGCGGCGGTACCTCCCGCTGATGCACGAGAACATCCCGGTCCACGAGTGGCCGATCTCCGCCTGACGCCCGAGGCCGCTCCTGGCTGAGCTCACCACGATTTCCCGGTACGGCCTGAGCCCACCCGCCGTGCCGGGAGATCGACCGGCCGGAGCCGCCGGCCCCGCGCCACGACCCCGGTCCAGCGGCCACGCCACGAAGCCCCCGGCGGCCTCCCCCGGCGCCCGCTCAGCGGCCGTCTCGGTCGCGTTCGGCGCCGCCGGGCGTCGCCGCTCAGCGGCCGCCTCGGCCGCATCCAGCGCCGCCCGGCGTCGCCGCTCAGCTCTCCGCCGATCCCGCGATCGCCACCGTCACCCCGCCGAGAATCCGCTTGGGCAGGATCAACACGGTCCCCGCCCCCGCCGCGAGCAGCGCAGCAGCCTCGGCCACGCTCGGCGTCCCCACCGCCGCAGCCACCCGCCCGCTCAACACCACAGGCTCACGCCCGGCAGCGCCCCCAGCCGGCCCGGCAGCACCCCCAGCCGGCCCGGCATCACCGGCACCCAGCCCGGCGCCGCCGCCGCCCAGCGAGGCAGCGGTCCCCGCCGACCCGGCAACAGCCTCGGCCAACTCGGCGGCGGTGAACGCGACCAGCCCCCACCCGAAGCCCTCAGCCATCAACCGGAAGCCCGCCTCAGCCGCCCGCCGATCAAGAGTGGCCACCGTGCTCACCCGCGCCCGCCCCACCGCGGCCTCGGCCAGCGCCGCCTCAACCGCGGCAACCAGAACCGCCGGGCCGACGCCCGCCCGAGCCCCCACTCCGACAGCGATCACTCCGGCGCCGTCACCCCCGCTGCCGCGCGCACCAGCCGCGAGGCGAACCCCCGATGCCCCGCCCAGTGCAGATGCAGGTAGGAGGCATGGATCGCCGCCGACGCGAACCCTTCCGGGTCAGCCCCGCGCCACGCCCACGCCGCCTCCGAGGCCGGCGACAGCAGCACCCCGGACCGCGGATGCACCGTGGTCCGGTGGAACTCGTGCCCGGTCACCCGGGTGCCGGCCGGCGCGAGCGGGCTGTCGGACAGCGCCACCGCGTCCCTGTACCCCAGCGTCAGGGTGGGGGTCATCGCCGCTTCGGCGTCCAGGACGCCGCACATCGGAGCGCCGTCCAGCGTGCGGCACAACCACAGCAGCCCGGCGCACTCGGCCGCGATCGGGTGCCCGGCCGTCGCGAGTTCCCGCACCGATTTACGGAGCGGCTCGTTGGCGGAGAGCTCCGCCGCATACACCTCCGGGAAGCCACCGCCGACGACCAGCGCGCGAGCACCGTCGGGCAGGGACTCGTCGCGCAGCGGGTCCACGATCACCACTTCGGCGCCGGCCCCGGCCAGGAGTTCGGCCGTCTCGGCATAGGCGAAGGAGAACGCCGGCCCGCCCGCGAGCGCGACGACCGGGCGGCCCGCGACCGGTTCCGCCTCCTGCGGTGTCCACGGCTCCGCGTCCAGGGGCGGCGCCGTCCGCGCGACCGCGGCCACCGCGTCCAGGTCGACGGCGGCGGCGACCAGGGCGGCGAGTGCGTCGACCGAGGCCAGGGCTTCGGAGCGGCGCTCGGCGGCCGGGACCAGCCCGAGGTGCCGGCTGGGGGCCGCGACGGCGTCGGCCCGGCGCAGCGCGCCCAGCACCGGCGTGCCGACCTCTTCGCAGGCGTCGCGCAGGATCTGCTCGTGCCGGTCGGAGCCGACCCGGTTGAGGATCACCCCGGCCAGCCGGACCGTGCCGAAGCTGCGGAACCCGTGCACCACCGCCGCGATCGACCGGCCCTGCGCGGCGGCGTCGACGACCAGGATCACCGGCGCCTGCAGCAGCTCGGCGACCTGCGCGGTGGACCCGGTCTCACCGGCCCCGGTACGCCCGTCGTAGAGCCCCATCACGCCCTCGACGATCGCCAGCTCGGCACCCTGCGCGCCGTGCGCGAAGAGCGGGCCGACGAGGTGCTCGCCGACCAGCACCGGGTCGAGGTTGCGCCCCGGACGCCCGGCGGCCAGCGCGTGGTAGCCCGGGTCGATGTAGTCCGGCCCGACCTTGAACGGCGCCACCGGCACGCCGCGCCGGGCGAACGCCGCGAGCAGCCCGGTGGCCACGGTCGTCTTGCCGTGCCCGGAGGCCGGCGCGGCGATCACCACCCGTGGAGTCGTCACCATTCGATGCCCTGCTGTCCCTTGCGACCCGCGTCCATCGGATGCTTGATCTTGGTCATCTCGGTCACCAGGTCGGCCGCCCCGATCAGGTCGGGGTGCGCGTCCCGCCCGGTGATCACGACGTGCTGCGTGCCGGGCCGGTCGTTCAGCGTCTCGATCACGTCGGCGACGTCCACCCAGCCCCACTTCATCGGGTAGGTGAACTCGTCCAGCACGTAGAACTTGTACGTCTCCGCCGCCAGGTCACGCTTGATCTGCGCCCAGCCCTCGGCGGCCTCGGCGGCGTGATCCCGCTCCGTCCCGGCGCGCTGGATCCAGGACCAGCCCTCGCCCATCTTGTGCCAGGTCACGGGCGTGCCGTTGACGCCGTCGAGCGCTTTGAGGGCGGACTCCTCGCCGACCTTCCACTTCTGCGACTTGACGAACTGGAACACGCCGATCGGCCAGCCCGCGCTCCACGCCCGCAGCGCCATCCCGAACGCGGCCGTCGACTTCCCCTTGCCGGGCCCGGTGTGCACGGCGAAGACCGCCTGTCGCCGGCGCTGCCGCGTCGTCAGCCCGTCGTCGGGCACGGTCGTCACTTTCCCCTGCGGCATCTCAACCCTCTCCCGTACGCGGATCCGCCCGCACCAGGCATCCGCTGACCATTTCCGGTCAGCGGCCTTTCATCGTTGTCGATCGGTAACAACCATCGCCACGTCGCTCTCCTCGTCTCGTCCGGCCCGCTGGAACCACCTTCGACCTTGCCCCGGGGGCAGAGTCAAGCGCGGATCGGGACGGATTCGAGGATGCCCGCGATCAGGCGGCGCGGCGGTAGGCTCGGTCCCCCGAGCGGCCCGGGGCAGCGGCCGGCCGGGCCTGCCCGGTGGCCGCTTCCAGCTGCTCGAGCGGCATGACCTCGGCCCGCAGCGCCGCCGCGAGCTTGCGGGCCAGCCCCAGCCGGATCGGGCCGGATTCGCAGTCCACCACCACGGTCGACACCCCGGACAGGGCCGGCGCCAGCCGCAGCGGGTCGGGCCCGCTGGTCGCGCGCCCGTCGGTGACCAGGATCAGCAGCGGGCGCCGGCGCGGGTCACGGCGGCGTTCGGTCGCGATCGTGCGAGCGGCGGCGCGCAGCCCCGCGGCCAGCGGCGTCCGGCCCCCGGTCCGCAGCGCGGCGAGCCGCATGACCCCCACCTCGTGACTCGACGTCGGCGGCAGCACCACGTCCGCGTCGCTCCCCCGGAACGTGATCATCCCGATCCGGTCCCGCCGCTGGTAGGCGTCCCGCAGCAGCGACAGCACGGCCGTCTTGACCAGTGTCATCCGCTTGCGCGCGGCCATCGACCCGGAGGCGTCCACGACGAACAGCACCAGGTTCGCCTCACGCCCGACATGGATCGCCTCCCGCAGGTCACGCGGCTGCACCCCGACGGTCCGGCGCCCGCCGCCGACCCCGGAACCCGGATTTTCCGGTACGACATGAGCAGCACCGTGCCCACCCGGAGCCGCCCCCTGCAGCGCCCCCCGATGGAGAGCCGCCCGCAACGTAGCCGGAAGATGCGGCGCCCCGGCCAGTTTGCCCACGGGTCTGCGCGAGCCGACGACTCGTCCCCGGCGCGCATACGCAGGCGACCGCTTCCCCGCATGCCCCCCGTCCCCACGAGCCGAGATCCGCAGCGCCCGCGGCCGGAAAGCCGCCCCGGCCTGCGCGGGTGACGCCGAGCCCGGCTTCCCCTGACCGGCGTCGCTTTCCTCGGCCGGCCCAGGAGCATCCCCGCCCACCGGCGGATCACCGGGCAGCCGCCCACCCCCGTCCGGCCCACCGTCCGGCCCACCACCCGGTCCACCGCCGTCGGGCCCACCGTCCGGGTCGTCGTCGTCATCGCCGCCGTCCGGCCCGTCCGGCTCGCCGGGTCCCTCCGGCTCCTCCCGGGCGGCGTCCTCCTGAGCCTGCCGTTCAGCCTCGTCAAGAGCCTGGTCCAGCTTCTCCTCGTCGGTCCCGGGCGGGTCGAGCGGGTCGGTCCGGCGACGGTGCGGCAGTGCCAGCCGCGCGGCGTCCGCGACGTCGGTGGCGGTGACCCGGTCACGCCCGTGCCAGGCCGCCAGCGCCACCGCGCATCGCGCCACGACGATGTCGGCGCGCATGCCGTCCACCCCGTACGCCAGGCAGATCCGGGCGATCCGGTCCAACTCGGCGTCGGGCAGTTCGACGGTCGGCAGCACCGCCCGCGCCGCGGCGATCCGTGCCGCACAGTCTCGTTCGTCGGCCGCGAACCGGGCCGCGAAGGCCTCCGGGTCCGCCTCGTAGGCCAGCCGCCGCCGCACGACCTCGGCCCGCATCCCGGCGTCCCGCGGCGCCGCGACCGTGACCACCAGCCCGAACCGGTCGACGAGCTGCGGCCGGGGCTCGCCCTCCTCCGGGTTCATCGTCCCCACCAGCAGGAACCGCGCCGCGTGCTTGACCGACACCCCGTCCCGCTCGACGTGTGCGCGGCCCATCGCCGCCGCGTCCAGCAGCAGGTCCACGAGGTGGTCGGGGAGCAGGTTGACCTCGTCGACGTAGAGCACGCCGCGATGCGCGGCGGCGAGCAGCCCCGGCTCGTACGCCTTCACCCCGTCAGCCAGCGCACGCTGGATGTCGAGCGTGCCCACGACCCGGTCCTCGGTCGCGCCGACCGGCAGTTCCACCAGGGTCGCGGGGCGGTGCGTGGCCGGGGTGTCGGCGGGGTGCGGCCCGTCGGGGCACTCGGGGTCGGGCGCGGCCGGGTCGCAGGCGAAGCGGCAGCCCCGGACCACGGTCACCGGCGGCAGCAGGCTCGCCAGCGCCCGCACGACGGTGCTCTTGGCGGTACCTTTCTCGCCGCGGACCAGGACCCCGCCGACGGCCGGTGACACCGAGGTCAGCAGCAGGGCGAGGCGCAGGTCGTCGAGCCCGACCACGGCCGAGAACGGGTACGGAGTCGTCACAGGATTGTTCCCTCCCGGCGGGTGTCCACGCCCGCACGTCGGCTGTCACGAGCGGCCGGAGTCTCCTGACTCCCGGATCGCCGCTCCCCGCGTCGTGACGTGCCGCCGCGTGTGGTGGATCGCTCCCCGGTCACAGTGGCGGGACCGTCCCGGACTCGCACCGGGTTCCTCCGCTACCGCTCGACGGTCACTCTTTCCTACCGCCGGTATGCCCGTCAAACAGCGATCAGGCAGATCACATGCCCGTCAGGATCGGTCAGCACGGCCTGCCGCTCACCCCACGGCTGGTCCTCGGGCGCGTCCACGACCGTGGCCCCGGCCTTCTCCGCCGCGGCCGTCACCGCGTCCACGTCGCCGACCCGGAAACTGATCGCCACCCCGGCCGGACCCGGCGTGGGAGGCCGCTGATGAAGCATCAGCTCGGTGCTGCTCCCCGGCACGTCCAGCCGCGCCAGGTCCCCGGACCGCGCTGTCACGCCGAGCCCGAGCACGTCCCGATAGAGCCGCAGCGCCCGATCAAGGTCCCCCACCGACACGATGACCCGCTGAAGCCCGACAACACCCACCCCGAAACCCTAACCCCCTTCTTCCCGTACGCCGTGACCCCCGCCCCACCCCACTGCCCGCGAACTCGGCCCGTACCGACCCTCGACCCGGCCCACCCCACCGGCCGGCTCCCCGGGTGGTCAGGAGGCACGAACGGGACGCCGTGGACAGGTCTGTTGCCCTGAGCCCGACCCGCCACGGAGGCCGCCCTTCCGGGCCTCGCGTTCTGGGCCGCCCGCGGCCCTGCGAGGCCCGGAAGGGTCCCCGCGGGAGCGGCGGAGGGCGACCACGGCGCAGACCGGACATGAAGATCTTGAAGTTGATCTTCAGGGTCTCAGGACCCGGCGAACCGGGCGGCGTACCGGTCGCGCAGCTCCGGCCAGCCGTGGTTCATCGCGTCGCGGCCGCGGATCGCCCGCACCGCCTCCCCGGCGAGCAGACGTTGCAGCACGTCGGCGCAGAGGTGCCAGCCGGCGGCGACCATCGCGTCCAGGTCGCGGTCGGCGAGCGTGTGGCGCAGCGTCAGCCGGGTGCCGGTGCCGGACGGCTCCAGCTCCCAGCGCAGCAGGTCCTCGCCCCAGGTGTACTCCAGCAGACGCGGCGGCTCGGCGCGGTGCACGACGGCGGGCAGGGCGGTCCGCTCGTCGCCGTCGACCATGGTCAGCGTCGCGGGGCCGGTGTCCGATAGTGATCGGTCGGCCGAGAACGGGGCCCAGCGGTCGAGGCGGGCCGGGTCGACGAGGGCGAGCCACACCTCGGCGGGCGGCCGGGGCAGTTCGCGGATGAGGATCAGGGTCCAGCGGTCACCGTCGGCGACCACCTTCGCGTCGGCGAATGTCACGTTTCCTCCCCTTCCCGGAGATGCTTCTCGAGCGCGTCGAGATGGTGGTTCCACAATTTCCGGTACGGCCGCAGCCATGCCTCGAGCTCGCGGAACGGGCCCGGCTCCAGCCGGTAGATGCGCTGCTGGGCCTGCGCCCGGGCGGTGACGACGCCGGCCTCGCGCAGCACCCGCAGGTGCTTGGAGATCGCCGGCTGGCTCATGCCGAGCGCGCTGACCAGGTCGGACACGCTCGCCTCGCGGGTGAGGAGCGCGTCGACGATGCGCCGGCGGGCCGGTTCGGCGAGCACCTCGAGGACGTCCACCACCTCACCATGCCACTATGGTTATATAACCGTCAAGGCATGTGAGGGATCCGAAAACGCCCCACCGGAAATCCGATGGGGCGTTTTCGCAAAGCCATTCCGCCAGTGCCGGCGTCGAACTCCGCCTCCGAGTTCGTGCCGGGTCCAACCGAGGTTTCGCCGAATTCTCAGCGCTGCGACAGCGGGACGAAGTCGCGAACCGGGGCGCCGGTGTAGATCTGCCGCGGGCGACCGATCTTGTTGGCCGGGTCGTGCATCATCTCCCGGTACTGAGCGATCCAGCCGGGAAGACGACCGATCGCGAACAGCACCGTGAACATCTTCGTCGGGAAGCCCATGGCCTTGTAGATCAGGCCGGTGTAGAAGTCGACGTTCGGGTACAGCTTGCGGGAGACGAAGTAGTCGTCGTTGAGCGCGATCTCCTCGAGCTGGAACGCGATCTCGAGCAGCGGGTCCGGGTTGTCCAGGGTAGCCAGGACCTCCTGGGCGGCCTTCTTGACGATGGCGGCGCGCGGGTCGTAGTTCTTGTAGACCCGGTGGCCGAAGCCCATCAGCTTGACGCCCTTCTCCTTGTTCTTCACTCGCGTGACGAAGGAGTTGACGTCGCCGCCGTCCTTGCGGATCTGCTCGAGCATCTCGAGCACCGCCGCGTTGGCGCCACCGTGCAGCGGGCCGGAGAGCGCGTTGATGCCGGCCGAGACCGAGGCGAACAGGTTCGCCTGGGCCGAGCCGACCAGCCGCACGGACGACGTGGAGCAGTTCTGCTCGTGGTCGGCGTGCAGGATGAACAGCATGTCGAGGATCTTCGCGACCTTGGGGTCGACGTCGTAGTTGACGGTCGGCAGGCCGAACGTCAGACGCAGGAAGTTCTCGACGTAGTCGAGCGAGTTGTCCGGGTACGGCAGCGGGTGACCGATCGACTTCTTGTACGCGTAAGCCGCGATCGTCGGAAGTTTCGCCATCAGCCGGATCGCGGAGATGTCGACCTGCTCGTCGTCGAGCGGGTCGAGCGCGTCCTGGTAGAAGGTGGAGAGCGCGGTGACGGCCGAGGAGAGCACCGCCATCGGGTGCGCGTCGCGCGGGAAGCCCGAGAAGAACGTCCGCATCTCCTCCTGCAGGAGGGTGTGGACGCGGATCTTGTCGGCGAAGTCGCGCAGCTGGGCCTCGGTCGGCAGTTCGCCGTTCATCAGGAGGTACGAGACCTCCAGGAACGTCGACTTCTCGGCCAGCTGCTCGATCGGGTATCCGCGGTAGCGGAGAATGCCGGCGTCACCGTCGATGTAGGTGATCGCCGACGTGGTCGACGCGGTGTTGACGAAACCGACGTCGAGAGTGACGAAGCCGGTCTCCTTCAGCAGAGCACTGACGTCGATGCCGCCCGGCCCGTCGACGGCCTCGCGTACGCCCATCGACAATTGGCCACCGGGGTGGTCGAGCTTGACATCCGTCATGTATTTCCCTCACTTCACCGGCAGATGTCCCAAAGATTTTGCCGTTCACCGTAAACCCTCAACCTGAATGGGTCATCAGGTGGCCACCCGTTGAGGCATTGGTCACCAGTCCCTATGGACCGTTGCACCATAGATAATGATCGGTATATTGCGAGAACGTTACGGGGAGCGGAGGCCGAACCGATGCAGATCCCGAATCGGCCGCCCGTGGCGGTCGCGGTCAACGGGACCGCGGCCGGCCTGGCCGCCGTGCGCCTGGCCGCGCGGGAGGCGGTCTCCCGCGGCACCTCCCTGTCGGTCGTACACGCTTTCACCTGGGACGCGGCGGAAGCCCGGCAGGCCGCCTCACGCTTCGTCGACGAGGCGGTACGCACCGCCCAGCGTTCCACACCCGGCGTCGACGTGCAGGGGCAACTCGTGGATGGACCGGTCGCGAGCGTGCTGCGCCGGATGAGCCGGACCGCGGCGCTCCTGGTCGCCGGCGACCGTGACCTGACCGGATCCGACCTGCTCGAAGTGGTCACCCAGGCCTGGTGCCCGGTGCTGGTGGCCCGCGGCCCGCGCCCGCCGGCCGGCCGGGTGCTGGCCGCCGTGGACGGCTCCGGCCCGTCGGTGCTGGCCCTGCGGTTCGCGGCCGAGGCGGCCCGCCGGCAGGGCCGCCCGCTGGACGTGGCGATCGTGCTCGGCGCCGGCGGCGAGCACCGCGCCCGCCAGATCCTCGACGACGTGATCGGCGCGGTGCCGGGGCTGCCGCCGCTGCGTCGCCGGCTGCTGACCGGCACCCCGGCCGAGGCCCTGGTCCGGGCGTCCCGGCGGGCCACGGTGATCGCGCTGGGCCCGCGCGGGGCCGGGGGCGCGGCGCGATTCGGTTCGGTGGCGTACGAGTTGTTGCGGCACGGCGGATGTCCGACCGTTTTTGCACACGGTCGCCGGGAACCGGCGGGACAAAAAGGCGCGGCAAGGCAAAGAGTCGAAACCCGGCCACTCAACCTGCCCCCGTTGCTACGGTGAGCAAAAGCTAAGTCTTAGGGCAAAACGGGAGGAATGGCCGGTGCCCTCCGTGCTCCCGCCCGCCATCGCCCGCCGCCAATGGCAGATCATGACCGCCATCGGGGTCGTCGCGACCGCGATCTACACGGCCTGGTCGTCGTCGCCCCTGGCGTCGATCAGCCTGGTCGTGCTCGGTGTGATCACCGTGGTGGCGTGCTTCCTCGGGCCGCGCCGCTGGGGCGCCGAGCCCCCGGCCGCATGGCTGATGATGGCCCTGGCCGCCCTGCTCTTCCTGATCGGCCTGCTGATCCGGCCGGTCGTCACCGACCTCGCGATGCCGTTGCCGCTGCTCGCCGACGTAACGACGTTCAGCGGCTACCTGCTGCTCGGCGCGTTCCTCTTCATGCTCCTGCGGGCGCGGCGCAGCCTGGAACGCCACGCGGTGCTGGACGGGCTGATCGTCTGCGTGGCCGCCGGGCTGGCCAGCACGCTGCTGCTCGCCGTCCCGGCCGCGGCGATCGCCGGGCGGCCCGCGCTGCTCTCCATCATCCAGGGGACCTACCCCCTGTTCGACGTGGTGCTCGCCCTGCTGGTGATCAACCTGGCCTTCACCACCAAGACGTGGCCGGTCAGCATGATCGGGCTGCTGGTCATGATGGTCGGGCTGTTCATCGGCGACACCGCGTACGCGGTCGTCGGCGTCAGTGGCCGGATCTACGCGTCCCCGCTGCTCAACATCCCGTACGTGCCGGCCTACACCGCGATCGGGGTGGCCGCCCTGCACCCGTCGGTGGTGGAGATGAGCCGCGCCGACCGGCTGCCCGTGCAGGCCTGGTCCTGGCAGCGCCTCGCGGTGCTGGTGCCGGCCCTGATGCTGCCGTTCGCGCTGCTGCTGACCACCGGCACGAGCGCGGCCTCGCACCGCCTGCTGATCGCGGTCGCCGGCGCCCTGATGGTGGTGCTGCTGCTGTTCCGGGCGATCTCGGCGGTGCAGGCGCAGGTCGCCGCGCAGCTGCACTCCGAGCACCAGGCCACCCACGATCCGCTGACGTCGCTGCCGAACCGGCAGTCGATCTCCACCGCGATCGAGCGGCTGGTCACCTCGGTCGACTCGCACGGGCCGGAACGGGTCTGGGTCTACATGCTCGACCTGGACGGCTTCAAGTGGGTCAACGACTCCTGGGGTCACGACACCGGCGACCAGCTGGTGATCGAGGTCGGCCGGCGACTGCGGGCCCAGGTGCCGGAGACCGTGCCGGTGGCCCGGGTCGGCGGCGACGAGTTCCTGCTGGCCTTCGTCGGCGACAAGGCCGGGGCGCTGCGCCTGGTCGACGACATCCGCGGCTGTTTCGCCCGGCCGCTGCCGGTCCGCGACACCGAGGTGGTGATCAGCGCGTCGATCGGCATCGCGCACGCCGGCGGCGACCCGGCCCGCTCCGCGGTGACCGCCGAGGCGCTGATGCGCGACGCGGACACGGCGATGTACCGCGCCAAGAGCGAGGGGCCGGGCCGGTCCACCGTCTTCGACACCTCGATGCACGAGCAGGTCCGCGAACGGATCGAACTGGAGGTGGCGCTGCGCCAGGCGCTCGCCGACAACCAGCTGTACGTGGCCTACCAGCCGATCGTGCGCCTGGAGACCGGGATGCCGGTGGGGGCCGAGGCGCTGGTCCGCTGGGAGCACCCGGAGCGCGGCTCGATCCCGCCGATGCTGTTCATCCCGATCGCCGAGGACTCCGGGCTGATCTCCGAGATCGGGACCTTCGTGCGTACGGAGGCCCTGCGCCAGCTGGGGGTGTGGCGCTCGCAGGGCGTGGTGTCGGAGAGCTTCTACCTGTCGGTCAACGTCTCGCCGCGTCAGCTCAGCGAGCCGGAACTGCCCCTGGTGATCTCCGGTGAGCTGTTCCGGTTCGGCGTCCCGGCCCAGTGCGTGGCCCTGGAGATGACCGAGTCGGTGATGGTCGACGGCTCCAGCGTCACCGCCCGGGTCCTGCACGAGCTGCGCCAGTTGGGCGCCAAGCTGCTGGTCGACGACTTCGGCACGGGCTTCTCGGCGCTCGGCTACCTGCGCCAGTTCCCGGTCACCGGGGTGAAGATCGACCGCTCGTTCGTGACCGGGCTCGGCAAGAACGACCAGGACGACGAGATCGTACGGGCGGTCGTCGCCATGAGCCACGCCCTCGGCCTGAGCGTGATCGCCGAGGGTGTCGAGACGCCGTTGCAGCGCGAGGCGCTCTACCACGTCGGGGTGGTCAACGGGCAGGGCTGGCTGTGGGGCAAGGCGGTCCCGGCGCAGGAGTTCGCCGAGCGCTGGCATTTGACCGCGGCGCTCCCGGAGGTCCCGCTGCCGGTCACCGCGATCACCAGCTCGGGCCGCCACCGCCGCCGTGACGAGTAAGCGCATTGCGCCCGCCGGCGTCGAGTGGCCCGTCGGGTCGTCGAACTCCACCTGGTGCGGCACGTGCCGGTTCACCGCGAGGACGGCCGGCCCGGCGAACGCGTCGCGGTGGCAACCCCGGGGCCCGGTGCAGCAGGTCGTCCGGCAGCACCGGCATGACGTCCACTCACATCGCGCGCCGCTGTCGCGTCGTATCCGGCTTTCCCGACAAACCTCTCAGCCCTCTGGTGCCGTGCGGGCGGGTCCGGCATTATTCGCTCACAGATCTACCGGGGGGTGATCTCCATCACCTGAGGAGGTGGCGCATGTCGGCACTCATCGGCGCCGAGGGTCGCGCGCTCTGGCTCGCCGCCCTGCTGCTCGCCCTCGCCGCCGGACTCGCCGCGGCACTGATCGCCGCCTCCCGCGGCGGGCTCCCGCCGCGCCGATAATGGGCTGATGCGCTTCGCCACCTGGAACGTCAACTCCGTCAAGGCCCGGCTCCCCCGCCTGCTCGACTGGCTGGCGACCACCGCCCCCGACGTGCTGCTGCTGCAGGAGACCAAGGTGGGCGAGGACGCGTTCCCGTCCGCGGAGGTGGCCGAGCTGGGGTACGAGACCGCGGCGTACGGGCAAGGTCGCTGGAACGGCGTCGCGATCCTCTCCCGAGTCGGGATCTCCGAGGTCCGCCGCGGTTTCCCCGGCGAGCCGGGCTTCCCCGAGCCGGAGGCGCGCGCGATCACCGCGGTCTGCGACAAGATCAAGTTCATTTCCGTGTACGTCCCCAACGGCCGGACCCCGGACGACCCGCACTACACCTACAAGCTGGAGTGGCTGCGCACCCTGCGCCTGACGCTCGCCGCCGACCTCGCCACCGGTCCCCTGGTCGTCGCCGGCGACTTCAACGTGGCCCCCACCGACGCCGACGTCTGGGATCCCGCCGTCTTCGCCGGATCGACCCACGTCACCCCGCCCGAGCGGGAGGCGATCGCCGCGCTGCGCGACCTCGGGCTCACCGACGTGCCCGCCCGGGCCATGAAGGGCGACCATCCGTTCACCTATTGGGATTACCGCGCGGGCATGTTCCACCAGAACAAAGGCATGCGGATCGACCACGTCTACACCAGTGCCGAGCTGGCCGCCGCGGTGACGGATGCCGTGGTGGACCGGGAGGCCCGCAAGGGCAAGGGCCCCTCCGACCACGCCCCGGTCGTCGTCGATCTGCAACGCTGAACGACACCGCCCGGGCAGGCGCACGAGCCGGTTCACCGATGGACCCCGTAGGCTGGGGAGCGGCTCTGCACGACTCGGCGGGGAGACGGGAGGGACGATGGCATCGCGTGTGCCCGGCGCCGTGGTCACGCCGCTCCTGCTGGAGGCCGCCTTCGCGGTCGCCACCGAGGCCGTGCTGCTCTGCTCCGCCGCCGACCAGACGATCCTGCTGGCCAACCCGGCGGCCCTCGACGTGCTCCCGGGCCTGCGGCCGGGAGATCAACTGCACGCGGTCCCGTTGCCCGAGCTGGCCGCGGCCGCGACCGGCGGCGCCGATTCCTTCCGCTCAGAGCATCAGGGCCGATTTCTGTACGGGTTGCGCCGCCCCCTCGACGACGACCACTACGCGTGGTTCCTCCGGGATCACACCGACGAGCACGAGCGGACAGCGGCCCTGGAGGCCGAGCGGGCCCGCGCCGCATTCCTCGCCGACGCCGGCCGCCGGCTCTCCGCCTCGCTGCACCTGCGTCGCGTGCGCCGCACCACCGTGCAGCTCGCCGCCGAGCACCTGGCCGACGCCGCCGTGATCATCCTCCCGCCGGACAAACGGCAGAGCGGCTGGACCAGAGCGCTGCCCGGCCACACGATCGAGGAGGGTTCGCTCGGGGAGCACCGGCTCGCCGAGGTGCCCGGCCTGCGCGAGGTGATCGACGGCTTCCCGCCCATCCCGAGCCGCTGGCTCGACGCGGCGCAGGCCCCCGACTGGCTCTTCCCGGCCGCGTTCGGCCCGATCGGCGCGCTGCTGGTGACCCCGCTGCCGGGCAACGCCGAGCCGGCCGGCGCGCTGATCCTGGCCAAGACCGGCGAGCGCGCCACCTTCTCCTCGGAGGACGAGGCGCTCGCCCGGGTCTTCGCCGGCCGGGCCGGTGCCGCCCTCGCCGCCGCCACCCTCTACCAGGAGCAGGTCGACACCGCCGCGGTCCTGCAGGCCGACCTGCTGCCACCCGACCTGCCCGAGACCGACGGCTTCGAGCTGGCCGGGTCCTACCAGGCGGCCCGCGAGACCATGCAGATCGGCGGCGACTTCTACGAGGTCTTCGGCCCGTCCGAGGCCAGCCCGGACACGGTCGTCGCGCTCGGTGACGTGTGCGGCACCGGGCCCGAGGCGGCCGTGATGACCGGCAAGGTGCGCCAGACGCTGCGGGCGTTGCGGCTGGTCAAGGCCGGTCCCGAGACGATGCTGCGAGTGCTGAACCAGGCACTGACCGAGTCCGGCCGGCGCCAGCGGTTCGTCACCCTGGTGATCGGCTCGGTCACCCGGGCCGAGCACGGGCGCGTCCGGCTCGAACTGGCCAGCGGCGGCCACCCGCCGCCCCTGGTGCTGCGCGCCGACGGCACGGTCGAGGAGGTGCCGGCCAGCGGGACGCTGATCGGCGTCATGCCGCGCACGACGGTGCGGCCCGCCACCGTCGCGCTCGCGCCCGGTGAGCTGTGCCTGCTCTACAGCGACGGGCTGACCGAGGCCCGGGGCGGCCCGGCCGGCGCCGAGCAGTTCGGCGAGACCCGGCTGCGGCGGGCACTCGCCGAGTGCGCGGGGCTGCCCGGCGCGGTCACCCTCGAACGCCTGCGCCAGCTCGTCTCCGACTGGGTGCACGGCGGCACCAGCGACGACATCGCCATGCTGGCCATCCGCGCGCAGACCCGGCCCCCGCTCAGCCTGCGGGGCGGCGGGGCGCGGAACCAGTCGCCGTATCTGATCACCGCCCGGACCGGCGATCGAAGGGTCCGTCCGCGCGCATGATGGGTATATCTGCGGCATGATCACGTCGGCTCCGACCCGTTCCGTGCACGACCCCGACCTCGCCGAGCACTACCTGCACCTGGTCGGGGACGGTGACGAGCAGGGCGCCTGCGAGCTGGCGCTGTCGCTGCTCGACGAGGGCGTCCCCGCGCAGCAGATCATGGTCGACCTGATCGGCGGCACCCAGGGTCGCGTCGGCGAACTGTGGGCGACCAACCAGTGGTCGGTCGCCCGGGAACACGCCGCCACCGCCGTCAACGAACGCGTCCTCGCCGCCGTCGCCGGTCAGCTGCGCACCCTGCCCCGCCGCGGCCGCATCACGCTGGCCTGCGTCGACGGCGAATGGCACGGCCTGCCCGCCCGCATCCTCGCCGAGCTGCTCCGGATGGACGGCTGGCGGGTCGACTTCCTCGGCGCCAGCGTCCCCGGCCCACACCTGATCACCCACCTGCACCAGACCGGGCCGGACGCGGTCGCGCTCAGCTGCATGATCCCGACCCGGCTCCCCCGCGCCCACGCCGCCATCACCGCCTGCCGCGCCGCCGGCATCCCGGTGATCGCCGGTGGCCGCGGCTTCGGCCCCGGCAGCCGCTACGCCGAACTTCTCGGCGCCGACGCCTGGGCCGCCACCGCCGAGGAAGCCGTCACCCGCCTCGCGTCGGCCTGGCCCCCACCACCGGCCCCGGAGTTCCCGGCCCACCCCGCGGACGTCCTCGGCGACGAGGAGTACACCCACCTGGTCCGCTCCCGCCCCCAGCTGATCGAGACCGCGATGCGGCGGCTGGCCGAGACGGTCCCGGCCGTCCGGGACTACGACGAGCAGCAACTCGAGGCGACGATGGAGGACTTCGGCCACATCGCCGACTTCCTGGCCGCGTCCCTCTACGTCGGCGAGCCGCAGATCTTCCTGGACTTCACCGCCTGGACCGCCGGCGTCCTCACCTCGCGCGAGGTTCCGGTGTCAGCGCTGCAGGCGGGCCTGCGCCTGGTCCGCGACCAGCTCATCGACTTCCCCAACGCCACTGCCACGCTCACCCGGGCCCTGACCGCCCTCTGACCCGCCACCACCGGCAGCCACACCCCCGGCCGCGCCTCCGCGCCTCCGGGTCGCACTTCCACTGCGCCCGGCGCCCCCTCACCCGCGGAAAGCGCCCGGAAAGAGCCGGCCGGCCCCCAGCGGCACCAGCGTCAAGAGGACGACCCCCCGACAACCAGCCGATGGGCACCGGCCGGCCTTCGGAGCCGCTTCCGGCGACGCGAAACACCCCCGGGCGCCAAGCCGGCCGGCTGTCGCAGATGCCTCGGCGTCGCGAAGAAGCCCTGACGACCCGCCGGGAGCGAGCGCGAGCTGCGACCGGGGGCCGTCGACGAGGGCGCTGACGCGCGCAGAGTCAGAGCGACTGGACGAGTCGGCCGGGGTGGGGCGGGGTGAAGGCGCGCTGCGTCCACCGCGGGCGGGCACGCTGCGGGCCGCAGGGGGAGAGACGCGCTACGAGCCGCAAGGGAAGGCGCACCGCGGGGCACGGGGTGAGCGCGCTGCGGGCCGCAGAGGGAAGGCGCGCTGCGGGGCACGGAGTGGCCCGCAGCGCGCGGACGGTCAGCTGCGGCGGAAGGCGTAGGTGCGGCTGGACTGGGCTGCGGCGGCTCGGCCGGAGCGGGTGCGGCCGGAGCTTCGGCGGGCGTCCTGGCGAGTGTCGCGGGCGTCCTGGTGGGCGCCGTGGTGGCCGGTGTCGGTGGCGCCGGGCTGGGCCGGGCCGGCGTCCGTGCTGGACGGGCGGGCCAGGGCCGCCGCGATGTTCCGGCGGGCCAGGTCGTCGAGGTTCGGGTGGATCGAGAATTCGGGCATGCCGCTACCTCCTGGAGGTGTTCGTTTCCGGGGCCCGGTTCGGGGACGGGCGGGGTAGCCGGTGAACGGAGGCGCCGAGCGTCGAGCGACCGTGCCTGGGTCGGCGGAGACTGTCCGCACCCGGCGCGGGACTCGATCGGCGGATCGAAGACCGGCGCGGTAGGCACACCCGATCGGCCGGCGGAACAGACCGGAGCCCGGCGGAACACGCCGAAGGCGGCGGAACAGACCGGAGCCCGGCGGCGCGGCGGATCCTGAACCGGAAATCCCGGAACCTCGGAGAGCCCGGAAACCCGGAGTCCGAAGGCATCGGCGGATCGGCGGCGTCGCGGCACCGGGCGCGGAACGGCCGGTGACGTCAGCGGGCGACAGGGGGGTGTGCCTGGGTGCGGGTCACAGCATGCGGACAACCTATGCCCGCGCTCGCACGGGACGCCAGCGAATTAATCGCGGGGCTCACGGCGTACTGGGCAGATCGAAGCGGGCCGGCGGGGAAGCCGGCCCGCAGCGGGGAAGCGGAGCTCAGCCGACCTGGATGTAGACGTCGTCGAGCTGGCCGTGGTACATGTCGCTGGAGGCGCCGAAGTTCGGGCCGCCGATGCGCAGCGGCATCGTGTTGTCGACCGAGAGGGTGGCCGGGACGGTGGCCGGTTTGCCGGCGACGCCGTCGACGGAGACGCCGAGCGTGGTCGCCGTGCGCTCGCAGACGATCTTGTGCCAGTTGCCGTCGGCGATCGGCTTGGACGACGTCGCGGCGTAGGTCTGCGTCGTCCCCTTGCCGGTCATGGCGCACTGCGCGCGTCCGGTCTTGCCGGTGAGCTGCAGTTTCCAGACGCTGTCGGCGCCGGCCAGGCCCTTCTGCATGATGTTCGCCTTGCCCTTCATCTGGGCGGCGGTGACGCGCACGCTGGCGGCCCAGCGGAAGTTGCGGACGCCCGGGTTGAGGTCCGGGGAGTTCGGCGCTTCGAGGATCGCGCGGGCGCAGGGCGTGGTGCCGGCGCACGGAACGGGGAACGCGGCGTAGCGGCCGGCACCCTCGGTGTTGATCGCGACGGTGCCGTTGTCGGCGCCGCGGACGGTCAGGCTGGACCCCTTGCCGGAGAGGTCGGAGATCTTTCCGGCGGTCGCGCCGCCGTCGAAGTTGTAGCGCGCCACCAGGACCGGCGGCGCGGCCTCCCGCGGGAAGGCGGGCGCGGCGGCCGCGGGGGCGGCCATCGCCGGGACTGTCAGGAGAGCCAGTGCAGAGAGTTTGAGCATCCTCATGCCCCAAAGATGCCCGATCATGCCCATTTGCGGCGGATTCGACCCGCCGATGTAGATCGTACGGGTCAGAGAAGTCCGGCCGACTCCGCGACCAGGCAGACCGCGACCAGGCGCAGCAGCGGCCACCCGGCGTTCGCCCAGCCCGCGACGGTGGTCGGCGCGGCGCCCGGCGACGGCAGCGGGCGGCGCATCCGGACCGAGCCGGCGACGATGCTGCGCGCGTACGCGGCGAGCCCCTCGGCGTCGATCGTCCGGCCGGCGCCGAGCAGCGCCTCCCGGACGGCGGCCGCGTGCTGGTCGACCAGCGCGAGCAGCCCGGGCGCGGCGAACGCGGCGGTGAGCCCGTCCACGCCGACGCGGGCCATCATCTCGTCGAGGTAGGTGTCGGCGGAAACGGCGGCGGTGGCGGCGAAGGCGATGCTCTCGTTCGTCATGCGGAGAAACCTAAACGGCGCCGCCGGGCCACGACAGGGGTGTGACCCAACGGCACCGAAGGCGCACCGACCAGCAACCGTCCTAGAGCGGCAGGGCGTCCATGGCCTTGAATATGCGCTTGTCAGAAACGGGGTAGGCGGTCCCGAGGGTCTGCGCGAAGAAGTTCACCCGCAGCTCCTCGATCATCCAGCGGATCTCGCGCAACCCGTCCTCGGCCGGGCCGCCGCGCGGCGCCTCGGCCTTCAGCTCGCGGTACTCCGTCTCGATCTCGTGGATCTGGGTGGTGAGCTGCCGGTCGCGCCCGACGCCGCCGCCGAGCCGGTCCAGCCGGTACGAGACGGCCCGCAGATACCGAGGCAGGTGGTGCAGCTGCTTCCACCCCGTCTCGGTCACGAACCCCGGGTAGACCAGGCCCTTGAGCTGCACCCGGATGTCGGAGAGCGACGCCAGCAGCATCGGGTCCTTGTACGCCCGCAGCCGCTGGTCCACCTCGTACGCCGTGGCGAGCACCGCCTGCACCTGCGTGACCACGTTGGCGACCGCGTCGACCAGGTCCTCCCGCACGGTGTCGCGCAGCGAGGCGAACTCGACCGACGACCAGACCGGTCCCCCGGCGTCGGCGACGAGCCGGTCCACGGCCGCGCCCGCGCAGTCGTCGAGCAGGTCGGCGATCGACCGGTACGGGTTGGCCCGCGACAACTCCAGCTTCGCGCGGTTGTCCAGGCGTCCCTGCAGGAACCGGGCGGCCGGCGGCAGCGTGAGCAGCAGCAGGCGGCGGGTGCCGGCCCGCATGGCGATGCGCTGCTCGGGCTCGGTCTCGAACACCTTGACGCCGACGCTCGTGCCCTCGTCGACCAGGGCGGGCCAGACGTTCACGTCGTACCCACCGCGGTTCTGCACGACCCGGTGCGGGATCGCGCCGAAGTCGTTGGTGGTGATGCCGGTCCGTTCCAGGGCACCGGCCGCGCGGGAGATGGTGGCCTGTACCTTCGGCGCGAGCTGGCGGCGCAGCACCTCCAGGTCGCGGCCCTCGCCGACCACCTCGCCGGCCTCGTTGACGATCCGGAAGTTCATCCGCAGGTGCTCGGGGACCTGGTCGGGCCGCCAGGTGTCGCGCGGCACGATCGTGCCGGTGAGTCGCCGCAGCTCGTCGCCGACCGCGTCGGGCAGCGCGCCGCGCCGCGCCGGGATCCGGGCGAGGACCGCCTCGGCCCAGTCCGGCACCGGGACGAAGCTGGTGCGCAGCGCCTTGGGCAGCGCGCGGATCAGCGCGATCACCACGTCCTTGCGGAAGCCGGGGACCGACCAGCCGAAGTCGTCGGCGTCGACCTTGTTGATCAGGTCGAGCGGGATCCGGACGGTGACGCCGTCGGCGTGCGACGTGGGTTCGAACTCGTAGATCAGCGGCAGCTTCACGCCGGCCGCCAGCCAGGCGTCCGGGAAGGCGTTCGGGTCGACGGTGTCCCGGCCCGCGTTGACGAGATCCTCACGGGTGAAATGCAGCAGTTCCGGATTCGCCCGGCCGGCTTTCTTCCACCAGCCGTCAAAATGGCGGGACGAGATGACGTCGGCCGGTATTCGCGCGTCGTAGAGCGCGTAAACCGTCTCGTCGTCGACCGCGATGTCCCGGCGCCGGGCGCGATTCTCGATCTCGGTGATCTGTTTCAGCAGCCGCCGGTTGGCGTCGAAGAACTTGTGGTGCGTCTCCCAGTCGCCCTCGACCAGCGCGTGCCGGATGAACAGTTCGCGGGAGACGACCGGGTCGACCCGCCCGTACTGAATGCGGCGCCGCGGGACGATCGGCAGGCCGTAGAGCGTGACCTTCTCGAAGGCCATCACCGCGCCCATCTTCCGGTCCCAGTGCGGCTCGCTGTAGGAGCTCTTGACCAGGTGCGGGGCGAGTTTCTCGGCCCATTCCGGCTCGATCCGCGCGTTCACCCGGGCCCAGAGCCGGCTGGTCTCGACGAGCTCGGCCGACATCATCCACTTCGGCTGCCGCTTGAAGAGCACCGAGCCGGGGAAGACCGCGAACTTGGCGCCGCGGGCCCCGAGATACTCCCGTTTCTCCGGATCCTTGAAGCCGATGTGGCTGAGCAGACCCGCGAGCAATGCGGTGTGCACGGGTTGCGGCGCGACTCCTGCTTCCCAATCCTCTTTCACGGACAGATCGAGCGTACGGGCGACGGACCGCAACTGCGTGTAGATGTCCTGCCATTCCCGCACCCGCAGGTAGTTCAGGAATTCGGACCGGCAGAGCCGGCGGAACTGGTTCCCGGACAGTTCCTGCTGCTTCTCCCGCAGATACCGCCACAGGTTCAGGTACGTGAAGAAGTCCGATTCCTTGTCGACGAACCGGGAGTGCTTCTCGTCGGCCTGCTGCTGTTTCTCGGCGGGACGCTCGCGCGGGTCCTGGATCGACAGGGCGGCCGCGATCACCATCACCTCGGCGACGCACTCCTGCTTGTCGGCCTCGATGACCATGCGGGCCAGGCGCGGGTCGACCGGCAGCTGGGCGAGCTGGCGGCCCATCGGGGTGAGCTTGCCGCCGCCGAGCGCGCCGAGCTCCTCGAGCAGTTTGACGCCGTCGGTGATGTTGCGCTTGTCCGGCGGGTCGATGAACGGGAACTTCGGCAGGTCCCCCAGCCCGAGGTTGGTCATCTGGAGGATGACCGAGGCGAGGTTGGTCCGCAGGATCTCCGGCTCGGTGAACTCGGGGCGGCCCTCGAAGTCCTCCTCGGAGTAGAGGCGGATGCAGATGCCGTCCGAGGTTCGCCCGCAGCGGCCCTTGCGCTGGTTCGCGCTGGCCTGCGAGACCGGCTCGATCGGCAGGCGCTGCACCTTGAGCCGGTGCGAGTACCGGCTGATCCGGGCGGTGCCGGGGTCGATCACGTAGCGGATGCCGGGCACGGTCAGCGAGGTCTCGGCGACGTTGGTCGCGAGCACGATCCGCCGGCCGGTGTGCCGTTCGAAGACCTTGTGCTGCTCGGCGGCACTGAGCCGGCCGTAGAGCGGGACCACCTCGGTGTTGCGCAGGTTCTTCTTGGTCAGCGCGTCGGCGGTGTCCCGGATGTCCCGCTCACCGGAGAGGAAGACCAGGATGTCGCCGTCGATCGGCAGCTCGTCGACGGCGGCCGAGATGCCCTCGGTCTGGTCGATCGGCTCCTCGCGGACCTCGTCATCGTCGATCACGGTGGTGGTCACCAGCGGGCGGTAGCGGACCTCCACCGGATACGTCCGGCCGGACACCTCGATCACCGGCGCGGGCTTGCCGGCCGCGTCGGCGAAGTGCTCGGCGAAGCGCTGCGTCTCGATCGTCGCCGACGTGATGATCAGCTTGAGGTCGGGCCGCCTGGGCAGCAGGTCCCGCAGGTAACCGAGGATGAAGTCGATGTTGAGGCTGCGCTCGTGGGCCTCGTCGATGATCAGCGTGTCGTAGCGCCGCAGCATCCGGTCGGTCTGGATCTCGGCGAGCAGGATGCCGTCGGTCATCACCTTGACCAGCGTGTCGTCGCCGACCTGATCGGTGAAGCGGACCTTGTAACCGACCGTGGAACCGAGCGGCCGGTCCAGCTCCTCGGCGATGCGCTCGGCGACCGTGCGCGCCGCGATCCGCCGCGGCTGGGTGTGCCCGATCTGGCCGCGGATGCCGCGGCCCAGCTCCAGGCAGATCTTCGGGATCTGGGTGGTCTTGCCCGACCCGGTCTCGCCGGCCACGACCACGACCTGATGGTCGCGGATCGCGGCGGCGATGTCGTCCTTGCGGGCGCTGACCGGCAGGGCCTGCGGGTACGTGATGGGCGGCACGGCGGCGGCCCGGCTCTCCCGGCGCAGCTCGGCCGCCTCGACCTCAGAGGTGATCTCGGCGAGGGCGGTGGCTTTCGCACCGTCGTCGCGGATCCGTCTGGTGCCTTCGAGGCGGCGGCCGAGCCGGTGTTCGTCACGGGGAAGGAGCTGGGAGATCCGGCTGCGGAGCTCGGCAGAAGGCGATGTCGACATGGCGCCGACAAGGATAGGCGGATCCGGACGGAAACGCCTGGTGATTAACGACGCCCTCGGCTACGGCGTCTGCGGGTTCTCCGCCAGGTACTGGTCGACGGTGTCGTTCTTCACCGCGGCGAACAGTTCGGCCGCCGCCTCGGTGTCGAGCTGGACCGCGGCGCCGGCCGGGGTCCTCAGGTCCGCCGAGGTGTACGGGACCGTCGCGTACCCGATGCTGCCCGGCCGGATGTCGCGGACGGCGAAGACCAGGTCGCGCAGGTCGAGATTCTGGTCGACGGTCAGCGAGTCGGCCGCGATGCCGAGCAGCGTGTCCAGTTCCAGCGGCTTGTAGAGCAGGTTCTTCTCGGCCACCTTCTTCGTGACGGCCTGGACGACGAGCTGCTGGTTCTTGATCCGGCCGAAGTCGCCGCCGGGCACGTTGTAGCGCTGCCGCATGAACTCCTCGGCGAGGTCGCCGTTCATGTCGTGGCAGCCCTGCTTCCACTCCCGGTCGGAGAAGGTGGACTTCACGTCGTACGGGATGCAGACGTTCACCCCGTCGACGGCGTCGACCAGGTCACGGATGCCGGCGAAGTTCGCGATCATGGCGCCGTCCAGCGGGATGCCGGTCAACCGCTTCACCGTCGTGGCGGTGAGCGCGGCTCCTCCGTACGCGAAAGCGGCGTTGATCTTGTTCTTTCCGCCCTTCCACGTGCCACCGGCGGGAACGTCGACGTAGCTGTCGCGCGGGATCGAGATGATCGTCGCCTTGTCCCGGCTGCGCGCGATGTGCACCAGCATGATGGTGTCCGAGCGCTCACCGATCGGGCTGGACTCCCCCGGCTCGGCCGCCCGCGAGTCGGAGCCGAGCAGCAGCAGGTTCAGCGGGCCGGACTCCCAGTTCTCCTTGGACCGGGCGGCTTCCGCCGGTTCGGCCGAGGGCAGCAGCGACACCCGGTCCACCTTGTCGGTGTACCGGTTGACCAGGTAGTAGCCGCCACCGGCCACACCGGACGAGACGATCAGGACCAGCGCCCCCAGCATGATCAGGGCCTTCTGCCAGCCGGACCGGCGCGTGAACCACCCACGGCGCTCCGGCTCGGCGACGTCCTGACGATCTTCTTCCATCCGGCCCACTGTGCCGAATGGTCAAGATGGACAGATCATCCGAACGGTCCGACCCCGTGTCCTCAGGACGGTTGAATCGATATTCCGGATGACGGGATACGAATAACCGAATCGAGGTCGAGGGTGATCGTTGTCGCAGAGGACCACGACGACATCCGGTACGTGCTCAAACGTTCCCTGGAACGCGCCGGGCACCGGGTGGTGGTGGCCGCCGACGGGGCGAGCGCCCTGGCCGCGATCCGGGAGCATCGGCCGGATCTGGTCGTCACGGACGTCGACATGCCCCAGATGACCGGCCTCGACCTGTGCCGGGCGATCCGGGCCGACGAGGATCTGCGACACATCCCGATCCTGGTGGCGAGCGGATCGCTGATGCCGGGCGACTCGCAGGCCAGTGAGGCGGGCGCGTCGGCCACGCTGCTCAAGCCGTTCGTCCCGGCCCAACTCCTGGACCTGGTCGCAGCCCTGCTCCCGCAGAACACTCCGGACAGGACTTAACCCGGCCCCGAGCGCATTTCGCCCGTCGATGCCGGGAGCACCGGAGAACGACAAGCGAAGCGCAGTCGTTCTCCGGCGCTCCCGGCATCGACCTCAAGGGGCGAAATGCCCGCCGAGCGAAGCGAGGCCATCAGACCCAGCCATCAGACTTTGTGCTGGTGGTCGGGCACGGGAGCACGCAGGCGCGCGGCCGCCGGGTCGTGGGCCGACGGCTCGGCGGCCGGCAACGCCGACAGCCCGGGCAGGCGACTGTCCATGATCGCGGCGCGTTCGGCCAGCGCCCGTTCCAGCGCGGCCCGCACCTGCGCGTCGTCCTCCTCCACCGGTTCGGTCGGAATGTGTTTCATCTCGGTCTCCTCAATGCCGGCCGCGGCCGGCAGGGTGAAGTGGAAGCAGGTGCCCCCACCGGGGTTGTCCTCGACGCCGATCTCGCCACCGTGCCGTTCCACCACGCGACGGCAGATGGCCAGGCCCAGCCCGGTGCCGGCGTAACCGGCCGAGCCCGGCGCCCGGTGGAACGAGTCGAAGACCCGGGTCTTGTCCCCGTCCGGGATGCCGATGCCGGCGTCCGCCACCCGGATCCGCACCCAGCCGGGCGTGGCCTCGACTGCGGTGACGTCGGCGCGCGGCACGGCGCCCGGGCGCACGTACTTGACGGCATTGCCGATCAGGTTGTCCAGCACGTGCCGGAGCATCGCCGGGTCGGCACGGACCGCGGGCAGCGGGCCGACCGTCCAGACCGGCTCGGGCCCGCCGGTGCTGCGCAGGCTCGCCGCCCGTTCCTGGAGTACCTCGCCGACCAGCGGTTCCAGCGGCAGGTCGGCGAGGTGCAGCGGGGCGTCGCGGGCGGTGCTGTAGGCCAGCAGCGTCTCGATCAGGGCGTCCATCCGGTCGACCGCGCGCACGATCCGGTGCAGCGACGTGCGCACCTCGACCGCGTCGTCCGGGTCGTCCAGAGCCAGCTCGCAGTGCCCGCGCACGATCGCGAGGGGGGACTTCAGGTCGTGCGCGACCACGCCCGCGAAGATCGCCAGGTCCTTCTCGTACTGCCGCAGTTCGGTGATGTCCCGGAAGACCGCGACCGCCCCGCGCAGTCCGGCGCTCGGGTCCAGCGGTCGCGCGTCGACGCCGAGCAGCACCCCGTCGGGCCGGCCGGCGTTGCGGATCAGCACCTCGCCGGTGACCTCCGGCTCGCCGCGCATGGCCCGGATCAGCGGCATCTCGTCGACCGCCATCGGCGTCACGCCGTCCGCCCGGTACGCGCCGTAGTGCTCCTGCCAGGCCTGCGGGTCGTCGCTCGACTCGGTCACACCCATCAGTCGTTGCGCGGCCGGGTTCTCCAGCAGGACCCGGCCGCTGTGGTCGACGACGCTGACCCCGTCCCCGATCGTCGTCATGATGGCGCTGAGCAACGCGGCCTGCTTGCGGCTCTCCTCCTCGGCGGCGCGCAGTTCCGCGGTCGCCTCGTCGACCCGCGTCCGGGCCCGGGTGCGCCCGGTGGCCAGCGCGAAGACGAGCCAGGCGACCACGCCGGTGAGGGTCAGCCCGCCGACCAGGACGGTGACCGGCAGGTGGCCGCCGGCGCCCGGGAGCCGGCTCGAGTCGGCCCGCAGGCGCAGTTCCCAGACGTGGTCGGCGATCGGGATCGTCGCCGACCGGCTCAGGTCCGGCCTGCCGGGCACGCTCAGCTCGGCGATCCCGGCGCGGCTGCCGTCGCTGTTGATCGCGACCAGGCTGCCGTCGAGCTGACCCTGGCTGACGGTCGACAGCACGCCGGTGAGGAAGTCGCCACCGCGCAGGCCGAGGACGACCCAGCCGTGGAAGACCGGATCGCTGGCGCGGGTCCGGACCGGGGCGGCGAAGACGAACGACTGCTGACGCTCGCCCGCCGGCCGGTCCCGGTCGCGGAGCAGCACGTACGTGTCGGAGACGGTGCTGCCACCGGTCTGCCGCGCGGTCTGCAGCGCATCGGCCGGCTGGGCCGCCGAGCTCAGGTCGGCGCCGGCCGACCCGGCCGGGGTGTCCTGGTCGTTGAGCATGCGGGTGAAGACCGGGAAGTAGTGCTCGTTCGTGCCCGGGTCCGGGCGCAGGGTCAGCCCGTTCGCGCCGGCCGCGCGCCAGCGTTCCTGCGCGGCCGGGACGTCGGCCGTGCCGACCGGGACGACGTAGGCGACCGCGACGACCCCGAGCAGGCCGGCCGAGGTCAGCGGGAAGGTGGCCTGGTCGAAGTCGTCCCAGGTGATCTCGTCGTCGGTGGCGAGCCCGGAGGCGACGGTCTCCAGCAGGGTGCGGTAGCGGTCGGTCTCCGCCCGGACCGCGGCGACCGCCATCCGGTCGCGCTGGTCCATCACCCGGCGGGTGTTCTCGCGCTGAGCGGCGCGCAGCCCGGCCACGGTGAGCAGCGTGGCCAGCAGACCGCACAGCACCACGGCCGTGGCCAGTGCCGGGCCGGTGTACCGGGCGTCCCTCCTCTTCACCATATGCAGCGTAAGCCGCAAAACGCCCCCGTCGGCCGGGTTCGGCCAACAGGGGCGTGATGATCACTTCCAGGTGTCGTACCGGTAGAGGTTGAACGCGGTCATGATGCCGGTGACCTTGGTGTAGTAGTTGGGGTCGGTGGCGTACCCGGCCTTCCACACCTGCCAGATGAAGTTGTTCGCGTCCTTGGTGTAGGCGAACGCCGGCGTGTAGCGCTTGTTGACCTTCAGGAAGTTGCCGTGGTCCCGGAACGAGTGGGCCATCGTGGCGTACGTCCGGAACGCGTCCGACATCGGGAAGCACTTCCCGGCCTTGTCGCACTCGGTCGTCGCGTAGACGTGGCAGCCGTTCGCGAGCGTGCCGTACGCGCCGTTCTGGCACTTGATCCCGAAGTAGTTCCGATCGACCGAGGCCAGCCCGCTCCTGCCCCAGCCCGACTCCAGGATGGCCTGGGCGATCGTGACGGACGGCGGGACGCCGAACTGGCGCCAGCCGAGCTGCGCGCCGGACACCGCCGCCGCGATGAACTGCGCCTGCGTCGCCGAGGGCGTGGCCGGCGCGGTGGCCGACGAGGGCGCGCACGGCTTCAGGCCGGCCGAGACGACGTACGCGTGGGACAGGTACCGTCCGTCGCTCAGCTGGTCCCACGACGTCGTGGTCCGGACCGTGCCCTTCACACTCGACCCGGGCACGGTGCAGACCAGCTGCACCGCCGCCCCGTCGACCACCTTGCGCACCGGCACCCCGGTCGCCGACGGCGTGGTCCGCACGTTCACCGGGCCGTCCGCGGTCCGCACCCGGCCGGCGACGTACGCGGGAGCAGTGGTCTTGCCGGTGGCAGGCTTCGCCTTGACCTTCTCGGCCACCGGCGCCGCCTGGCAGGACGGGATCTTGCCGGCGCTGGTCAGATACGAGTCGGACACGTAGTACCCGCTGGCCAGCCGGTCCCAGGTGGCGGTCGTGCGCAGCTTGCCGCGCACGTTCTGACCGGTCACCGAGCAGGCCACGGTCACCTTCTGCCCGTCGAGCAGGGTGCCCTTGATCTCCGCCGCGAGCGACGGCCGGGCCCGCACCTTGAGCTGGCTGTTCACCTCCACGACCGCGGTCAGGCCGGCTGCCTGGGCGGCCGGCGGGGCGGCGCCCAGCCCGGCCCCGGCGGCAAGCACCAGCAGCGTGCCGGTGAGCAGTCGTCGGGAGCTCTGCCTCATGAAAACGTCCCCTTCGTTCCGGTCGGCGTCCGTACGACAGTGCGGTCCGACCGTTGCGGGGCAGGGACGTGCTCGGGTGCGTGCCGGTTGCCACGCTTGGAAATTCGCGGGACGGGGAAAGGGCGTGTCCACACCCAGACCAACGGCCAAGATCAGGGAGAGGCGATGACGGCGGTCGCAACACGTCGCGCACGAGTCCGCGAGAGCTCGGCGACCGGCGGATGGCACGCGATATCCCCCCTGGTCACGGCGCTGCTGGCAGCAGCCGGGGCGTTCGTGGTCTATCGCGTCTTCATCCGTACAGGGCTCGGCCAGACGATAGATAGCGCCTCCATGCGCGGCGGTGATATACACCACCCGCAGGTCAACGAGGTGCTCAGCCGGACCCTCAACGCGACGCAGTTCGTCATCCTCGGCATCGTCTGCGTGATCGCCGTCGTCGTCGGCATCCTGCGCAAGCGCATCGACCTGGCGATCGGCTCGGCCGTTCTGGTCGTCGCCGCGAACGTCGTGTCGCAGCAGCTCAAGGCCCACCTGGACCGTCCCGACCTGGACGGCACGGCGATGTCCAACTCGTTCCCCAGCGGGCACACCGCGGCCGCCGCCTCCGTCGCGTTCGTGCTGATCATGACGTTCCCGCGGGCGTTGCGCGGGGCGATGGGCCTGCTCGGCGCGGCCTACGTCGCGATCGTCGCGGTCGCCACCGTCTGGGCCGAGTGGCACCGCCCCAGCGACACCATCGCGGCGCTGCTCATCGTGCTGGCCTGCGGCGCACTGGTCATGTGGGTGATCCGCCTGCGCCGCGCCGCCGGCGTGCGCCCGGCCCTCACCCCCGCCCGCGTCGCCACGTTCCCGCTCGCCATGGTTGGCATCATCTGCACGGCGGCTTGCCTGTTCGGCCTCGCTTCGGTGGCAATGTCCGAAAGGGTCATGCCGGATCTGGTGTCCGGCCGTTTCGCGTTCCTGACCGGTGTGGCGGCGATCATGGCCGCCACAGCCGGAACGTTCTATTTCTGGGTTCGGCTCACCGCCGGTGACCCGTTGCCCGAACAGGGAGGCAAAGTCCGATGACCAACCCCACCACCCCGCAGGACGACCCGGCCGCCGCGGCGCCCCAGACCGCCGGGACCGTCCCGCCCGGCCCGGCCGGCGTCCCCCAGCTGCCCGCACAGACCCCCGGCGCTTCCGGCCGGCCGGCCGGCCCCACCGTCGTCGTCGGCAGCTACCCCGAGTACGCACTGGCCCAGCAGGCCGTCGACCACCTCTCCGACAACAAGTTCCCGGTCGAACGCACCTCGATCATCGGCACCGACCTGCGCCTCGTCGAGAACGTCCTCGGCCGCCTCACCACCGGCCGCGCCGCCCTCGCCGGAGCGGCCAGCGGCGCCTGGTTCGGCCTGTTCATCGGCGTGCTGTTCGGCCTGTTCAGCGACTCCAACTGGTTCGCGGTCATCCTGACCACGGTCCTGATCGGCGCGGTCTGGGGCGCGATCTTCGGCGCCATCGCCCACGCCGCGACCGGCGGGCGCCGCGACTTCACGTCCCGCAGTTCGCTGCAGGCCGCGCAGTACGCGGTCCTCGCCGACGCCGAGGTCGCCGACGAGGCCAAGGCGCTGCTGGTCCGCCTCAACTGGCAGACGAGCGGCGCCCAGTAGCCCGTCCCGCACGGAGATGCCGCCCACCGCAGGATCCTGCGGTGGGCGTCTCAACGTCAAGATCAAGTTCAAGAGCTTCTTGTCCCACGTCCGCCGTGGTCCCTCTCCGCCGCTCCCGCGGGGACCCTTCCGGGCCGAGCAGGGGCGCGGGGCGCCCCTGCTCGGCCCGGAAGGGCGACGTCCGTGGGTGGTCCCGCTCAGAGCAACAAACCCGCCCACGACGCCCGGTGCTGCAGCAGGGCCGGCAGCGGGCGGGGTGGTGTTCGTCGTGCGCTCGCCGGTCGGGGCGCAAGGTCGGCGTTCGGTCACGGGAACGGCGCGCCCCCGCTGTCCGGCCGGCCTCCCGAGGTGCTTCCGGTCCGCCGGAACACCCCCGGGGCCCAGCCGGGAACAGCGGGCTGGGCGCGGGTGGTCAGAGGTCGGTGGCGAGGTGGGAACGGAGCTTGGAGAGAGCCCTGGTGAGCAGGCGGGAGACGTGCATCTGGGAGATGCCGATCTGGTCGGCGATCTGCGACTGCGTCAAGTTGCCGTAGAAGCGCAGGGTCAGGATGCGCTGCTCGCGGTCGTCCAGGGTGGCCAGGGCCGGGCCGAGAGCGACCCGGGTCTCGGCCAGCTCGTACTCGTGGTCCTCGCCGCCCAGGGTGTCGCCCAGCTCGGTGCTGCCGTCCGCGCTGATCGGCGTGGACAGCGAAGTGGCGTTGTAGGCACGGGCGCCTTCGAGGCCCTCGAGCACGTCCTCCTCGCTGATGCCGAGGTGCCGGGCGATGTCCGGAACGGTCGGGGAACGGCCCAGCTGGTGCGTGAGCGTGCTGTTGGCCTCCGTGATCGCCAGACGCAGCTCCTGCAGGCGACGAGGGACGCGCACCGACCACGTACGGTCGCGGAAGTGTCTTTTGATCTCGCCGATGATCGTCGGGATCGCGTAGCCCGCGAAGTCGACCCCGCGCTCGGGATCGAACTTGTCGACCGCCTTGATCAGACCGACGGTGGCGGTCTGGACCAGGTCGTCGGTGGGCTCGCCCCGGCCGGAGTAACGGTTGGCCAGGTGGCGGGCGAGAGGCAGCCACGCCTCGATCGCCTTGTCGCGCAGCCGCGACCGCTCGTGGCCCGGTGCGGTCACCGCCAAAGTGTTGAGCAGGTCGCTCGCGGCGGTCTGGGTGCTGCTGAGCGACTGCCTGTCGTGAACCTCGATCACTGTCATGGGTGGTCCTCCATCAGCGGGCAGAGAGCCGTGCCCGCGCTCGGCGACCGTTCGGTAAATCCGTCCTGACTTGCCACGCTAGCCGACAAGACTAGCCGTGCCTAGCCGAAAGTATGAGTGACTCTACGTAAATAGGGGAACTACCGATCGAATTCACCCGGGGGTGTGCGCCGGGTTGCGGTGTCGCACCCTCGTGATAGACAGCACGCCAGTAGTGACCAGCAGGAAGACGGGAAGACGGATGACCATCCTCGGCATCGACATCGGCGGTTCGGGCGTCAAGGGCGCGCCGGTCGACACGGTGGGCGGCGAGCTGCTCGACGAGCGCTTCCGCGTGCCCACCCCGCAGCCGGCCGACGTGGAGAGCGTGGTGGACGCGGTCGCCGAGGTGGCGGCCAAGTTCGACGGCTTCGACAGCGTCGGGGTGACGTTCCCCGGTGTGGTCGTCGACGGCGTGACGCGCACGGCGGCGAACGTGCACAAGTCGTGGATCGACGCGCCGGCCGCGCGGCTGTTCTCCGAGCGGCTGGGCAAGCCGGTGACGGTGCTCAACGACGCGGACGCGGCGGGCGCGGCCGAGGTCGCGTTCGGCGCCGGGAAGGACCAGTCCGGCCTGATCATGATGGTGACGCTGGGCACCGGCATCGGCACCGCCCTGTTCCTCGACGGGGTGCTGCTGCCGAACACCGAGCTCGGCCACCTGGAGATCGACGGCAAGGACGCGGAGCTGATCGCCGCCGACCGGATCCGGGAGGCGGAGGATCTGAGCTGGGAGAAGTATGCGCATCGAGTGACCAAGTACCTGCGTCACGTCGAGATGCTGCTCTCGCCCCGGCTGTTCATCATCGGCGGCGGCGTCAGCAAGAAGGCCGACAAGTACTTCCCGCTGCTGGAGATCCGCACCCCGGTCGTCGCGGCGACGCTGCTGAACAACGCCGGCATCATCGGCGCGGCCGTCTCGGCCGAGCAGGCCACGACCGGGCGCGGCGGGCAGCACCCGGGTTCGATCCCGGTGGACGCGAGCCGGCCCGGCACGCCGGAGGCCGCCGAGGCACACTCCGTGAACGCCGGGGAGGCGCGCTGATGGCCCGCACGATCGCCACGAACACCAGGGCGAGCCGGGAGGAGCTGCTGGAGTTCCTGCGGCCGCGGCACCACGCGATCCTGATGACGGTCCGCAAGGACGGGCGCCCGCAGTCCTCGCCGAACACGTGCGGCGTCGACACCGAGGGCCGGATCGTGATCTCCAGTTACCCGGAGCGGGCGAAGGTCGCCAACATCCGGCGCAACCCGCGGGTCACGGTCTGCGTGCTCTCCGACGAGTGGAACGGCGCGTGGGTCCAGGTCGACGGCACGGCCGAGGTGATCGACCTGCCCGACGCGGTCGAGCCCCTGGTGGAGTACTTCCGCGTGATCGCGGGCGAGCACTCGAACTGGGACGAGTACCGGCAGGCGATGATCGACCAGGGCAAGTGCCTGATCCGCATCACGATCGACGCGTGGGGCCCGATCGCCACCGGCGGCTTCCCGGCGCGACTCGCCGAGGGCTGAGGGCAGCCGGCGCGGATCGTGCCAGTCGTCGCCGAGGGCGCCGAGCGGAGCGAGGCCATGGCGCAAGGCCGTACGGCCGGCACCCCGAGGAGGACAACGGGGTGCCGGCCGTACGGTTCCATCCCTCTTCGCAGGGGGTCAGGCGCGCTGTCCGGCGGGCGTCGGGGGACGCCCCAGCGCACCGGGCGAAGAGGGCTGAGGGTGGTCTGAGGGTGGTCTGAGCGGAACCGCAGCGGATCGCGCCCGTCGTCGCCGGGGACGCCGAAATCGGCTAGGCGAAGCCGTGGTCGATGCCGGTGTCCTCGACAACGACCCCAAGGGGCGCGATCCCGCCGAGCGGAGCGAGGCCATCAGACCCAGTCTCCGCGTCCAGCAGGTACAGGAGCGTGTCGCGGTGCATCGCGGCGACCGGCTCCAGCAGGTCGGGGTGGCGCAGCAGCGTGGCGGCCTCGCGGTCGCGGGCGTCCGGCGAGAGCAGCCGGCGGAACTCGCTGGGCAGGCCACCGGTCCGACGGGCGTGCGGGCGCGGGCGGGGTTCCGGGGCGGGCGCGGGCGCCGGGATCGCGGCGATCACCGCGTCGACGCCGCGGCGGGCCAGCATCGGGTCGGCGAGCAGGCACGCGGCCCAGCTGACGACGACCTCGTCGACCCAGGTGCGCCAGCCCTCGCCCTCGGCGAACTCGTCCTCGGGCTCGCTGCCGGCCTTCCAGTCCAGCAGCGCGGAGCCGCCGGGCCCGGCGATGGCGACCAGCGCGGCGTCGATCTCGGTCGGGTAGCGCAGCCACGCGGCGACCGTGACGGCCTGCCGGGCCTGCAGCTCGGAGAGGGTGTGCGCGACCGTGTTCGACTCCCCACCGGGGTACGCCCGGGCCAGCCAGTGGGTGCTGGCGGCGATCACCGGGGACAGGGCGGTCGACGGTCCGGCCACAACGTTCTCCTTGCCTCAGGCGCCGGCCGGTGTTCGGCTGGCGTCGAAGGGATAACTCGGTCGCGCGGACGGCCCCTTGAGTAAGGTTCCTCGATGGCAACGCACGGCAACCGAGGGACACCCGAGGGCCTGGAGCTGGTTCCCGATCCGGCCCGGCCGGGCGGCTGGACGCTCATGATGGCCGGGGTGCCGCAGTCGTACGTCGACGTGACGGACCCGGAGCACCTGCAACTCGCCTACGTCCGGTTGATCGCACGCGCTCTGCGGGCGCGTCACGCCGTACCGGGAAGGATCCTGCATCTGGGCGCGGGCGGGATGACCGTCCCGCGCCTGGCGGCCCGGTGGTGGCCGGGGGTGGCGCAGACCGTGGTGGAGATCAGCGGTGAGCTGATCGACGTCGTCATGGAGCGGATCCCGCCGGCGTTCCCGGTGGAGATCGTCGTCGGCGACGCGCGGCACGCTCTGGAGACGACACCGGATCGGCGGTACGACGTGATCGTCGTGGACGTCTTCCACGGCGCCGCGATGCCCGCACATCTCGGCACGGTGGAGTTCTCACGACATCTGCGACGGGTGTTGCGGCCGGGTGGGCTGGCCGTGATGAACGTGACCGATGTGCCCCCGACGGCATTCACCAGGATCCGGGTGGCCACGGTGGCGGCAGCGTTCGACGAGGTCGCAGTGTTCGGTGAGACGGCGGTGCTGAAAGGACGCCGGGCCGGCAACCTGATCTTGCTCGCCGGAGCCGTTCCCTCGCTGAGGGTGAGTCGCGGGGAGCGCCTGTTGCGGGAAGGTGAACTTGTCGTGTTTTCCGGCGGCGCGCGGCCCCGTACGGATGCGGAGTCATAGGGCACTTCCGGTAGGTTGAAGAAGCTTCGGCGATCGGCCGTTTCGCGGCGCCCCTAAGTTTCAGAGTCTCCACAGCGGAGAAGTCATAGGACGACGGCGGTGGTTTTTCCGGTCGCCGAGTCCTCCTGAGCCCCTCTGACTACGGTGGAGATCATGACCGGTCGCTTCCCCATCGAAGACGTGACGCCGGCCGTTTCCGGTGGCCGCTACCCCGCCAAGGCGGTGGTCGGCGAACTCGTACCGGTTTCCGCGGTGTCCTATCGCGAAGGACACCACGCGCTCGGCGTGAACGTGGTATGGCGTGGCCCCGACGGCGAGACCAAGCCGTTCACCCGGATGACCCCCGGTTCGCCCGGGCTGGACCAGTGGCACGCCACGATCCGGCCCGACCAGGTGGGCCGCTGGACGTTCACCGTCGAGGCGTTCGACGATCCGTACCGGACATGGCGGGACGCCGTGGTCAAGAAGATCGGCGCCGGGCAAGGCGCCGAGGACCTGGCCAACGATCTCGCCGAGGGCGCCGACATCCTGGACCTGGCGACCAAGATCGTGCCGGCCGAGGACGAGGAGCGGGTCCGCGCCGCGGCCGGTGCGCTGCGTGATCAGCAGCGGTCACTGTTCTCGCGGGTCACCCCGGCGCTCGACCTGGAGGAACTGCTCTGGCACCACCCGGTGCGACAGCTGGTCACCACCACGCGGTCGTTCGCCGTCTGGGTCGATCGCGCACGTGCCCTCTACTCGGCGTGGTATGAGTTCTTCCCGCGCTCCGAGGGCGCCGAGATCGGTCCGGACGCCACCCCGATCAAACACGGCAATTTCCGTACGGCGATGGACCGTCTCCCGGCAATCGCCGAGATGGGCTTCAACGTCGTCTACCTGCCGCCGATCCACCCGATCGGCAAGATCAACCGCAAGGGCCGCAACAACACCCTCGTGGCCCGGCCGGAGGACGTCGGCTCCCCGTGGGCCATCGGCTCGGACGAGGGCGGCCACGACGCGATCCACCCGCAGCTGGGCACCCTCGAGGACTTCATCGCGTTCCGGGAGCGCACCGAGGAGCTGGGCATGGAGGTCGCGCTCGACCTCGCGCTGCAGGCCGCGCCGGACCACCCGTGGGTCGCCGAGCACCCGGAGTTCTTCACCACGAAGGCCGACGGCACGATCGCCTACGCCGAGAACCCGCCCAAGAAGTACCAGGACATCTACCCGATCAACTGGGACAACGACTATCGCACGCTGCGCGACGAGGTCTACCGCGTGGTGATGCACTGGGTGAACAACGGCGTGCGGATCTTCCGCGTCGACAACCCGCACACCAAGGCCGTCAACTTCTGGCAGTGGCTGATCCCCAAGGTCAAGGAGACCCACCCGGACGTGCTGTTCCTGGCCGAGGCGTTCACCCGCCCGGCGATGATGAACGGGCTCGGCAAGATCGGCTTCACGCAGTCGTACACGTACTTCACCTGGCGCACCACCGCGCAGGAGATGCGCGAGTACATGGAGCAGCTGCTCACCTCGGTGGACTGGATGCGGCCCAACTTCTGGCCCAACACCCCGGACATCCTGCACGAGTCGCTGCAGCACGGCGGCCCGCCGATGTTCAAGATCCGCGCGGTGCTGGCGTCGATGCTCACCCCGTCCTGGGGGATGTACTCCGGTTACGAACTGTTCGAGCACGTGCCGCGGCCGGGCTCGGAGGAGTACATCGACAACGAGAAGTTCGAGCTCAAACCCCGCGACTACGCCGCCGCCGAGCGGGCCGGCCGGTCGCTCGCGCCGTACCTCACCAAGCTGAACCGGATCCGCGAGCAGAACCCCGCCCTGCACTGGCTCCGCAATCTGCGCTTCCACGAGATCGACAACGGTGCGCTGCTGTGCTTCTCCAAGCGCGACGCCGACACCGGCAACACCGTGCTGGTGATCGTCTCGTTCGACTCCAGCAACGTGCAGTGGGGCAACACCACGCTCGACATGCCGGCCCTCGGGCTCGACTGGCACGACCGCTTCACCGTGGTCGACCAGATCTCCGGGGCGACGTACGAGTGGGGGCAGTACAACGCGGTCCGGATCGACCCGTACGTCGAACCGGCGCACATCTTCGTGGTGCAGGCGGGGTAAGGGGACACCTGATGGACTTGGCAAGCGAGCACGACCCGGCTGAGGGAAGTCACAACGAGGACGGCGTGGTGGAGCACCCGTCCTCGGAGGACTTCGGCCACGCCCGGGCCCTCCCGGCGGACCGCACCTGGTTCCAGCGCGCCGTCTTCTACGAGGTGCTGGTCCGGGCGTTCTACGACTCGGGCTCGGACGGCGGCGGCGACCTGCGCGGCCTGATCGAGCGGCTGGACTACCTGCAGTGGCTGGGCGTCGACTGCCTCTGGCTGCCGCCGTTCTACGACTCGCCGCTGCGCGACGGCGGCTACGACATCCGCGACTTCTACAAGGTGCTGCCCGAGTTCGGCACGGTCGACGACTTCGTGGCGCTGCTCGACGCGGCGCACAAGCGCGGCATCCGGGTGATCACCGACCTGGTCATGAACCACACGTCGGACTCGCACCCGTGGTTCCAGGCGTCGCGGCACGACCCCGAGGGGCCGTACGGGGACTTCTACGTCTGGAACGACACCAGCGAGAAGTACCAGGACGCGCGGATCATCTTCGTCGACACCGAGGAGTCGAACTGGACGTTCGACCCGGTCCGGCGGCAGTTCTACTGGCACCGGTTCTTCTCCCACCAGCCGGATCTCAACTACGAGAACCCGAAGGTGCAGGAGGCGATGCTCGACGTCCTGCGCTTCTGGCTGGACCTGGGCATCGACGGCTTCCGGCTCGACGCGGTCCCCTACCTCTTCGAGGAGCAGGGCACCAACTGCGAGAACCTGCCGCAGACCCACGCGTTCCTCAAGCACTGCCGCAAGGTGATCGACGACGAGTTCCCCGGGCGCGTGCTGCTGGCCGAGGCGAACCAGTGGCCGGCCGACGTGGTGGAGTACTTCGGCGACCCGAAGTCCGGCGGCGACGAGTGCCACATGGCGTTCCACTTCCCGTTGATGCCGCGCATCTTCATGGCCGTACGGCGGGAATCGCGTTTTCCGATCTCGGAGATCCTGGCACAGACGCCGGCCATCCCGGAGAACACCCAGTGGGGCATCTTCCTGCGGAACCATGACGAGCTCACGCTCGAGATGGTCACCGACGAAGAGCGCGACTACATGTACTCGGAGTACGCCAAGGATCCCCGGATGAAGGCCAACGTCGGCATCCGCCGCCGGCTGGCCCCGCTGCTGGAGAACGACCGGAACCAGATCGAGCTGTTCACCGCCCTGCTGCTGTCGCTGCCCGGTTCGCCGGTGCTCTACTACGGCGACGAGATCGGCATGGGCGACAACATCTGGCTCGGTGACCGGGACGGTGTGCGCACCCCGATGCAGTGGACCCCGGACCGCAACGCCGGCTTCTCCACCGCGACCCCGGGCCGGCTCTACCTGCCGGTCAATCAGGACCCGGTCTACGGGTACCAGGCGGTCAACGTGGAGGCGCAGCGGGACAGCGCGACCTCCCTGCTGAACTGGACCAGGACGATGCTCGCGGTGCGCCGCCGGCACGAGGCCTTCGCCGTCGGCACGTTCCGCGAGCTCGGCGGCTCGAACCCCTCGGTGCTGGCCTACCTGCGGGAGTACGGCGACGACGTGGTGCTCTGCGTCAACAACCTGTCGCGGTTCCCGCAGCCCATCGAGCTCAACCTGCAGCACTGGAACGGGTACACCCCGGTGGAACTGACCGGCCACGTGAACTTCCCGCGGATCGGCCAGCTCCCGTACCTGTTGACGCTTCCGGGCCACGGCTTCTATTGGTTCCAGTTGTGCGGGTCCGAGGAGAAGCAATGACGCTGCCCTATGCCGAGTGGTTACCGAAACAACGCTGGTACGCGGGTCGTAGCCGGGTGCTCGCTTCCTTGAAGGAGGCGTCCAGCACCCCGCTGGGAGAGAATCTGGAGCTCGTCCTGCTGGACGTCTCGTACACCGACGGCAGTTCCGAGCGCTACCAGCTGATCGTCGGCCGGGGCGCGGAACTGCTGCCGGAGTACAGCACGGTCGCCACCATCGGCACCGACGACGACGGCCGGCCGGCGTACGACGCCCTCTACTCCCCCGAGGCCGCGCGGTACCTGCTCGGCCTGGTGGACGCGTCCGAGCCGGTCGGTGACCTGACCTTCCAGAAGGAGCCGGGCGCCGACCTGCCGCTGGACTTGTGGCCCCGGGTGTTCGACGCCGAGCAGAGCAACACCAGTGTGATCTTCGAGCAGGACGCCATCCTCAAGGTGTTCCGCCGGGTCACCTGCGGGATCAACCCGGACATCGAGCTGAACCGGGTGCTCGGGCGGGCGGGGAACCCGCACGTGGCCCGCTTGCTCGGCTCGTTCGAGACGACCGACGACTCCGGGCAGTGCTCGCTCGGCATGGTCACGGCCTACGCGGCGAACTCGGCCGAGGGCTGGGCGATGGCGACCGCGTCGGCCCGGGACCTCTTCGCCGACGCGGAATTCCGGGCCGACGAGGCCGGTGGGGACTTCCAGGGCGAGTCGTACCGGCTCGGCGAGGCGGTCGCGTCGGTGCACCTGACGCTCGCGCAGGAACTGGGCGCCGGGCCCTCGCCGTTCCCGGTCGACGCCGTGCTCGCCCGGCTCCGGACGGCCGCGAACGCGGTGCCCGAGCTGCAGCAGTACGTGCCGGCCATCACCGAGCGGTTCGAGTCGCTGACCGGGCGGGAGGTGACGGTCCAGCGCGTACACGGGGATCTGCACCTCGGGCAGGTGCTGCGCACCCCGGAGGCCTGGCTGCTGATCGACTTCGAGGGTGAGCCCGGCCAGCCGCTGGACGAACGACGCCTGCCCGACTCCCCGCTGCGGGACGTGGCCGGGGTGCTGCGGTCCTACGAGTACGCGGCGTACCAGCTGCTGGTCGACCAGGACGACGACGAGCACCTGGCCGCCCGGGCCCGCGAGTGGGTCGACCGCAACCGGTCGGCCTTCTGCGACGGGTACGCGAACGCCTCCGGCCTCGACCCGCGCACGGAAGACGCGCTGCTGGCGGCATATGAACTCGACAAAGCGGTATACGAGACCGCCTACGAAGCCCGGCATCGGCCCGGGTGGCTGCGGATCCCCCTCCGCTCCATCGCCCGGCTGGTCGGCTGACCCCCTAATGTCAGAGGAAGCGAAGATGATCGGGCACACCACCTCTCGCCTGGCCGCCGACGAGCGGGCCATGAACGCCGTGATCGCCGGCGACACGCACGATCCGCACGCCGTCCTCGGGGCGCACCCGGGCGGGGGGCACACCGTCATCCGCACGCTGCGCAAGGGCGCCAAGCAGGTGACCGTGCTGCACGAGGAGCAGCGGTACGAGATGACCCAGGTCCACCCGGACGGGATCTTCGCGGCCGAGCTGCCCGGGACGGTTCTCGACTACCGGCTCGACGTGGACGGGACGCAGTGCGACGACCCGTACCGTCATCTGCCCACTCTGGGCGAACTCGACCTGCACCTGATCGGCGAGGGCCGGCACGAGAAGCTGTGGAAGGTGCTCGGCGCCCAGCCGCGTGGCACCGGCGTGGCGTTCGCGGTGTGGGCCCCGGGCGCCCGCGGCGTGCAGGTGATCGGTGACTTCGCCGGCTGGGGGCCGTACGACGGGTGGCCGATGCGCTCGCTCGGCTCCAGCGGGGTGTGGGAGATCTACGTCCCGTCGGCGCACGTCGGCACGAAGTACAAGTTCAAGATCCTCGGGCGGGACGGGCAGTGGCGTGAGCACGCCGACCCGCTCGCCCAGCACACCGAGGTGCCACCGGCCACCGCGTCGGTCGTCTTCCAGTCCTCGTACGAGTGGCACGACGAGCCGTGGATGCGGGCGCGAGCCACCAAGGCGTGGCACCAGGAGCCGGTCAGCTGCTACGAGGTGCACCTGGGCTCGTGGCGGCCCGGCCTCTCCTACGTCGAGCTGGCCGAGCAACTGGTCGACTACGTCGTCGAGACCGGCTTCACGCACGTCGAGCTGATGCCGGTGATGGAGCACCCGTTCGGCGGCTCGTGGGGTTACCAGGTCACCGGCTACTTCGCCCCGACCTCCCGCTTCGGCAGCCCGGACGAGTTCCGTCACCTGGTCGACAAGCTGCACCAGGCCGGGATCGGCGTGATCCTCGACTGGGTGCCGGCCCACTTCCCCAAGGACGCGTGGGCCCTGGCCCGTTTCGACGGCACCCCGCTCTACGAGCACGGCGACTGGCGTCGCGGCGAACACCCCGACTGGGGTACGTACGTCTTCGACTTCGGCCGCACCGAGGTGCGCAACTTCCTGGTCGCCAACGCGCTCTACTGGTGCGAGGAGTTCCACGCCGACGGCCTGCGCGTCGACGCGGTCGCGTCGATGCTCTACCTCGACTACTCCCGCAAGGACGGGGAGTGGACGCCGAACCAGTACGGCGGCCGGGAGAACCTCGACGCGATCAGCTTCCTGCAGGAGATGAACGCGACCGTCTACAAGAACCACCCGGGCGTCGTCACCATCGCCGAGGAGTCCACGGCCTGGCCCGGCGTCACCCGGCCGACCCACCTCGGCGGGCTCGGATTCGGCTTCAAGTGGAACATGGGCTGGATGAACGACACCCTCTCCTACATGGAGAAGGAGCCGATCTACCGGCAGTGGCACCACCACCAGATGACCTTCGCCACCGTGTACGCCTGGAGCGAGAACTACGTCCTGCCGATCAGCCACGACGAAGTGGTGCACGGCAAGGGCTCGCTGACCGGCAAGATGCCCGGCGACCTCTGGCAGAAACTGGCCAACACGCGGGCGCTGCTCGGCTTCATGTGGGCGTTCACCGGCAAGCAGCTGCTCTTCATGGGCGCCGAGATGGGCGACCTGCGGGAGTGGAGCGAGGAACGTGGCCTCGACTGGGCGCTGCTCGACGACCCGCAGTTCGGCGGCGTCAAAGGCCTGATCACCGACCTCAACCGGGTCTACAAGGACACGCCGGCGATCTGGACGCAGGACACCCAGCCGTCCGGCTTCCGCTGGATCACCAGCGACGACTCGCAGCACAACACGTTCTCGTTCGTCCGTTTCGCCCCGAACGGCGACCCGATGGCGTGCGTCGTCAACTTCGCCGCCGTACCGCACGAGAACTACCGCATCGGCCTGCCCCGCGGCGGCCGCTGGCAGGAAGCGATCAACACGGACAGCGAGCTCTACGGCGGCTCGGGCGTCGGCAACATGGGAGCGGTCCACGCCGAGGACATCCCGTGGCACGGCTTCGACCACTCGGCGGCGCTGCGGGTGCCGCCGCTCGGCACGCTCTGGCTCAAACTCGAGAAGTGACGCTCTGAGGCACCTCTGGGCGCCGGCCAGCCTCGCGCGGCCGGCGCCCGGGGTGCCTTGCCGCATCCGAGGCACCTCCGGGACCGGGCCGGGCTCGCGCGGCCGGCGCCCGGGGGATGCCTCGCCGCATCCGAAGCACCTCCGGGACCGGGCCGGGCTCGCGCGGCCGACGGCCGGGGGCGCTTCGCGGCGGGACCGGTCAGGGGGTCTCGCGGGCCGGCCACTCCGGGGCGAGGAGACCGAACAACAGGTCGTCGGTCCACTCGCCCTTGATGAAGGTCTGCTGCCGCAGCAGGCCCTCACGCGTGAACCCGAGCCGCTCCATCAGTGCCGCCGACCGCGTGTTGCGCGCGTCGCACTCGCCCATCACCCGGTGCAGGCCCTGCAGGCGGAACAAGCGGTCCAGCACGGCACTCACGGCCTCGGTCGCCAAACCCTTCCCCTGGTACGCCGTGGCCAGCGTGAACCCGATCTCGGCCTGCTTGAGGTTGTCGTGCAGCCGGACCCCGACATCGCCGATGAGCCGGCGCTCGGTGGAGTGCTCGATCGCGTACTGGAACCAGCCGGGCGCGTCGGGCGAACTGGCGGCGAAGTTACGGACGGCAATCTCGGCTTTCTGCAGTGCGAACGGCGCATCCCAGGACTGGTAGCGGGCCACGTCAGGATCCGACCGGTACTCCGCCAGGGCCGGCGCGTCGGACGCCCGGAAGCGCCGCAGGATCAGCCGTTCCGTCGCCATCAGCACCCGCCGAGGATATGTCAGACGGCGTTGAGGCCCGCGGGCCGGGACGGGGATGCCCCGGCCCGCGGGTGAGCGGTCAGGAGCTGAACAGGACGTCGTCGAAGACCACCTGGTCGCCGACGGAGGCGGTGCCGCTGCTGGCGAACGAGTAGCCGAGCAGCCCGGTCGTGCCCGCCCTGGTCGGCGGGACCGAGGCGGCGACGACGGTGCCGCCGACGCTGACCGTGGCACTGGTCGTGCCGGCCTGCACCTTGATCGTGCTCCACTTGCCGGCCGGGACGACGCCCGCCCCGGTGAGCGCGACCCAGTCCGAGCCGTTGAAGCGGGCCAGGCTGCCGTCGGCACGCGCCGCGAAGTGGTAGGCGTCCACGGTCGTACCGTCCGCGGCTCTGCCCTGCACGTCGAAGAGGAAGGCGTTGGGCAGCGTGACCGGGTCGGCCCGGAATTCCAGCGTCCGGGTCGGGCTGGTCGCCGACACCGGCCACACCGCCCTGGCCATCGCGTCCTTGGCCGTGTCGTTGAGGCGCAGCGCCCGGCTGCTGCCGTCCACGCCGCTGCGCGTCACCCAGGTCTGGGAGAGTCCGGTGAAGCCGCGCGGCCGGTTGTTGACCGGGTCGTTCTCGAACGAGTTGATGTTCGAGTAGAGCTCCAGCTCGTTGAGGAACGCAGCCCCGTCGGCGCCGGCGTCGGCGACCACCTTCAGGTAGCGGGCCTTGGCCGTGACCGTGAAGTACTCCAGGGCCAGGTGGGTCCGGTTCGCCGCGTCGACGATCGGGTTGCCCCAGTTGACGCCGTCGGCCGAGGCGTAGACGCGACCCGAGGCGAGCGTCCCGTTGCGCAGGCTCAGACCGAGCCGGGTCAGCTGGTACTCCCGGTCGAGGGTGATCGTGTACGTGCCGGCGCCGTCGAGCCGGGCGGCGCTGGACCAGTAGTCGGTGCTGCCGTCGAACGCGCCGGCCGGGCCGGTGCGCGGGTGCCCGTCGGGGGTGGCCGTCATGTCGGTGCTGACCTGGATCTGACCGAGCCGGTACTTGGTGGCCAGGTCGATCTTGCCGACGTCCGGGGTGAGCACGTCGGCGAAGCGGCGCCAGATGCGGCGCCCGGAGTCGACGGTGTAGCCGCTGTCCCCGACCGGGCAGGACCAGGTGTTCTCACAGTTGTCGCCGACCTGCAGCACGCGGTTGCTCTCCACCGAGGCCAGCGCGGTGTTGCCGGTGGAACCGTGCAGGCGGTACCCGGTGGTCGGGCAGTTGCGATAGGTGAGCTGGCCGACCCACCCGGTGCCCTGCCCGTTGGTGGAGATCGCCACCCAGTTGTCGGGCCGCCCGGCGCTGAGCACCATGACACCGTTCGGCATCAGCTGCAGTTGCGGGAAGACGCCCATCAGCTTCGGTTTCGCCTCGTCGAACTGGTCGTAGCCGTTCGGGAAGGAGACGGTCAGATCCTGCAGGGCCGCCCAGTGGGCCCCTCCGTCGGTGGAGGTGGTCCAGCGCGGGGTGTCGAGGCTTTCGAAGTCGCTGCCGTCCCACACGTGGTGGCGGATGACCGAGAGCAGCTTGCCGCTGGGCAGCGCGGCGACGGCCGCCTCGGGGTAACTGTTGGCGCCGGTGCTGTCGTAGGCGATCGTGCCCCGGGTGGTGAAGCTCGCCCCGCCGTCGGTGCTCGCGGCCACGTACGAGGAGATCTGGGCGGCCCGCCCGGGAGCCTGGTGGCTGCCACCGAACTGGATGTAGTAGCTGATCAGCACCGTGCCGTCACCGAGCTGGAACGGCGCGCCGTGGGTGCGGATGCCGCCGTCGAGCGGAATGCTGAGCTGGATGATCGTCGGGAAGGTGACCCAGTTGGTGCCGTCGGTGGAGCGGTAGACCTGGAAGGTCGCGGAGCTCGTGGTGGTCGACGTGGGGGCGAAGTCGATGCCGAGCAGCGAGCCGTCGCGCAGCTGCGTGGTGGGCACGCCCGGCGTCGTGGTGAGCGTCGAGGCGGCGAAGGTCTGGCCCCCGTCGGCCGAGGTGACCTGGGCCGGCGGCGTGTGGTCGGAACCCTTGTCGAGACCCCGGCTGAAGGTGGTGGTCACCGTCCGGCGCGGGCTGCCGTCGGCGTTCACCTCGTCGCGTGCGCTGACCTTGGGGAACGCGGCCTGAGCGCCGTCGCTGAACACCGTGCCGAGGTCGCCGACGTTCAGCACGTAGCCGGTGGCGCTGGGGCCGACGTCGGTGGTGGGCGAACTGTTGACAGGGGTCTTGCAGGTCGTGTCGTTCGAGGGCGCCGCCTGGGCCGGGCCGGGTGACAACGTCATCCAGCCGGACACCGCCGCGACGACCCCGGCAGTCAGAGCTCCCGTGATTCTGCGTGACATGGCGCAGAATCTACGGGAGTCGATCAAACAGCGTGCGCCCGGTGGATGACTTACACCTCGACCACATCCGCGATGATCACCGTGACGTTGTCGGGAGCGCCGTTCTCCAGCGTGCGGTTGATCAGCTCGGCCGCGCACGTCCGCCGGTCCGGGTTGTCGCGCAACGTCTGCGCGATCACCGCGTCCTCCACGTAGTCGGAGAGGCCGTCGCTGCAGAGCAGGTAACGGTCGGCGACCCGGGCCGGGATCATCCGCCCGGCGGGCCGGAACGGGCCACCCTGCACGGCCTGGGTGACCAGTGCGCGCTGCGGGTGCCGCCGGGCGTCGTCCGGAGTCAGAACCCCTTGATCAACCAAGGCCTGCACGTACGTGTCGTCGCGCGTCAGCTGCTGGAACTCGCCGTCGCGGAGCAGGTAGCAACGGGAGTCGCCGACGTTGAGGGCGGCCAGCCGGTCGCCGGAGAGCAGCAGCGCGGTCACCGTCGTGCCCATGCCGTCCCGGGCGTCGTCCTCGGCGACGGACTTCTCGATCTGCTTGTTGGCGACCTGGAGCGCCTCGATCAGATCCTGCAGCGGCTCGCCGTTGTCCGGTTTCTGGTCGACCTCGCCGAGAACCTGCACGAGGATGTCGCTCGCCAGCTCACCGGCGGGCAAACCGCCCATGCCGTCCGCGACCACGAAGAGGCGATTTCCGACGAAAACCGAGTCTTCGTTGTTGGACCGGACCAGGCCCTGATCAGTGGCGGCGACCGCCCGGACAGCAAGCGTCATGTAGCAACAATGCCAAAGCCACCAAGGGTTGTCTCTAGTAAACGTCCACCTCGACACGCGCGGCGCGGAAAACAAACGCGTTTCCGCAGGTCGGAGCGGTCCACCCGGCCGGGCGGTTCACCCGGGACCCGAAGATCGGCCGGGAGCGTCGCACGCGGCCCCCGGGTGATCGTCTACGGCGGTGTGTGCGGGGCGGCGCGACAACGCACGGCGGCCTCGGTAACAATCGTCGGCGTGACGACAGCGATCCATCAGCGCATTGCCTCCGAGCTCGGAGTCCGTGAAGGGCAGGTCACCGCCGCGGTCGAGCTGCTCGACGGCGGGGCCACCGTCCCGTTCATCGCCCGCTACCGCAAGGAGGTGACCGGCACGCTCGACGACGCCCAGCTGCGCACGCTCGAGGAGCGCCTGGGCTACCTGCGGGAGCTGGAGGACCGCCGGGCCGCCGTGCTGGAGTCGATCCGCGCGCAGGGCAAGCTGGACGACGCGTTGGAGCGGCAGATCCTGGAGGCCGACACCAAGGCCCGGCTGGAGGACATCTACCTCCCGTTCAAGCCGAAACGGCGCACCAAGGCGCAGATCGCCCGCGAAGCGGGCCTGGAGCCGTTGGCCGACGGGCTCCTGGGTGACCCCACCGTCGACCCGAAAGCGGCCGCTGAGGCGTTCGTGGACGCCGAGAAGGGGGTCGCCGACGCGCAGGCCGCACTGGACGGCGCGCGGGCCATCCTGATCGAGCGGTTCGCCGAGGACGCGGACCTGATCGGTGAGCTGCGCGAGCAGATGTGGACGCGGGGCCGGCTGGTCGCGAAGGTGCGCGACGGCAAGCAGACCGACGGGGCGAAGTTCTCCGACTACTTCGACTTCTCCGAGCCGTACTCGAAGCTGCCCTCGCACCGCATCCTGGCCATGCTCCGCGGCGAGAAGGAGGACGTCCTCGACCTCACCATGGAGCCGCACCCGGAGGAGGACGAGGGCTACTTCGAGGGCCGCATCGCCGGGCGCAACGGCATCACCGACCTGAAGCGTCCCGGCGACAAGTGGCTGGTCGACACGGTCCGCTGGGCGTGGCGCACCCGCATCCTCATCCACCTCGGCGCCGACCTGCGGGTCCGGCTGCGCGAGGCGGCCGAGGACGAGGCCGTCCGCGTGTTCGCCGCCAACCTCCGGGACCTGCTGCTCGCCGCCCCGGCCGGCACGCGCACGACGATGGGGCTCGACCCCGGATTCCGTACGGGCGTGAAGGTCGCGGTCGTCGACGCGACCGGCAAGGTGGTCGCCACCGACACGATCTACCCGCACGTGCCGCAGAACAAGTGGGACGAGTCGATCCACCGGCTGGCCGCGCTGGCCGGCAAGCACAACGTCGAGCTGATCGCGATCGGCAACGGCACCGCGTCCCGGGAGACCGACAAGCTCGCCACCGAGCTGATCAAGAAGCACCCGGACGCGAAGCTGACCAAGGTGGTCGTCTCGGAAGCCGGCGCGTCGGTCTACTCCGCCTCGGCGTACGCGTCGCAGGAGCTGCCCGGCATGGACGTGTCGCTGCGCGGCGCGGTGTCGATCGCCCGCCGTCTGCAGGACCCCCTCGCCGAACTCGTCAAGATCGACCCGAAGTCGATCGGTGTCGGGCAGTACCAGCACGACATCTCCGAGGTGAAGCTGGCCCGCTCGCTCGACGCGGTCGTCGAGGACTGTGTGAACGGGGTCGGCGTCGACGTCAACACCGCGTCCGCGCCGCTGCTCACCCGGGTCTCCGGGATCACCGCCGGCCTGGCCGAGAACATCGTGCTGCACCGCGACCAGAACGGCCCGTTCAAGAACCGCAACGAGATCAAGAAGGTCGCGCGGCTCGGCCCGAAGGCGTTCGAGCAGTGCGCCGGCTTCCTCCGGATCCGTGACGGCGAGGACCCGCTGGACTTCTCCAGCGTGCACCCCGAGTCGTACCCGCTGGTCCGGACGATCGCGGCGGACGCCGGCACGGACGTCAAGCACATGATCGGCAACAGCCCGCTGCTCAAGGGCATCCGGCCGGACAAGTTCGTCACCGACACGGTCGGCCTGCCCACGATCACCGACATCCTCAAGGAGCTGGAGAAGCCCGGGCGTGACCCGCGCCCGGCGTTCACCACCGCCACGTTCGCCGAGGGCGTCGAGAAGATCGCCGACCTCAAACCCGGCATGATCCTGGAGGGCCAGGTCACCAACGTGGCCGCGTTCGGCGCGTTCGTCGACATCGGCGTCCACCAGGACGGGCTGGTGCACGTCTCGGCGCTCTCCGAGAAGTTCGTGCAGGACCCGCGCGAGGTGGTCAAGTCCGGTGACGTGGTGAAGGTCCGCGTCCTGGAGGTCGACCCGGTCCGCAAGCGGATCTCGCTGACCATGCGCCTGTCCGACGAGCCGAACAAGAACCGGCCGCCGCGCGAGGACCGTGGCGGTCAGCGCGGTGGCCAGGGCAGCGGTCAGGGCGGTCAGGGCGGCGGCGGCCAGCGCGGTAGCCAGGGCGGTCAGGGCGGCGGCCAGCGCGGGGGCCAAGGTGGTCAGCGCGGTCAGGGCGGCGGCCAGCGCGGTGGTCAGCCACGCCAAGGCGGCGGCCAGCGCGGTGCCGGCGGCGGCGGCAACAGCTTCGGCAACAGCGCGATGGCCGACGCGCTGCGCCGGGCCGGCCTCGCCAAGGACTGACGTAACCGCAGCCGAAGCGCATTGCGCCCGCCGATGGCGAGGCCGCCGAAAACGACCAGGCGAAGCCGTTGTCGTTTTCGGTGGCCTCGCCATCGGCTTGTGGGGGCGCAATGCCCGCCGAGCGGAGCGAGGCCATCGAACTCAGCTTGTGGGGGCGCAATGCCCGCCGAGCGGAGCGAGGCCATCGAACTCAGCTTGTCCGGGCGCAATGCCCGCCGAGCGCAGCGAGGCCATCGAACCCAGCCTCAATACCAGATCTTGATGTCGGTGTAGGCGACCTCGAACGGCCCGGTCTCGCTCGCCGCGTTCTGGTCGTTGTAGACGCCGAGCACGATCCGTCCCTCGGTCAGCGCCGGCTCGGTCAGCGCCAGCGTCCCGACCCGCTGCCCGTCCTGGCTGACCTCGAGCGAGTTCCCGGTGACGCGCAGCCCGATCCGGACCGGTGCCGCGTACGTCCCGATCGGCCGGGCCAGCGGCAGGGTGTCCTTGAGGACCACGTCGTCGTCGGTGTGCACGCTCAGGTAGGCCGACTTCTCGCAGACCCGCAGCTGGTAGCCGCCCGGTTTGCCGCCGAACGCCTTGTCGTCGAAGTGGAACCAGATCGCGGCGCAGCTGCGCACGGTGTCCAGCCGCACCCCGACCTCGGCGGTCAGGTCGCCGCCCATCGTCTCCTTCGGGCCGCGGCAGCGGAACGTCCCGGCGCTCTCCCGGCGGGCGACCAGCGCTCCCCCGGCGAACGCGCAGCTCGCCTCCTCGTCGGGCTGTGCCGTCGGCTGCCAGAGGCTGCCGGTCCCGGCGAGCTTGTCGGCGATCTTCGGCGGGGCCGTCGTCGCCTCGGCCGAGGGCGCCGAGGCGCTCGCCGAGGGCGCGGCCGCGGTGCTGTGGCCGAACCTGTCCCGCAGCAGGAAGCCGATCATCGCCACCCCGGCCGCGATGATCAGGACGGTCACGGCGGCGAGCAGCGTCGGCACCACCGAGCGGCGCGGCCGGCCGGCGGGCGGGACGGCGGGCGCCGCCGTCTCCGGCACCGCCTCGATCGGGATCGTGACGATCGCGTTCTCGCTGTAGCCGACCAGGCCGGGCGGGATGTCCAGCGCGGACGCCGGGGCGAGGGCGGCCGCCGCGACGCGGGTCCTCTCGACGGGGGCGAAACCGGTGACGGCCTGCGCCTCGGTGGCGGCGGCCTTCAGGGCGGGCTGGTCGGCCAGGGCGTCCGCGATGGCCACCGGCCGGTCGCCGGAGAGCAGCAGGTCGAGCAGTTCCCGGGCGCTGGGCCGGTTCGCCGGGTCCTTCTCCAGGGCGTGCGCGACCAGGTCACGCAGCGGCTGGGAGAGACCGTCGAGGCGGGGTGGCTTGGTGAGGATGCGGGCCGCGGTGGCCGTCGGCGAGTCGGCGTAGAACGGGGTCTTGCCCGTCCCCGCGTACGTCACCACGCCGCCCCACGCGAACACGTCCGCGGCCGGGGTGACCACCGGCACATCCGCGTCGGTGTCGAAGCGTTCCGGCGCCATGTACGCCACCGTGCCGACCATCTGGTCGGGCCGCGTGTTGCCGCTGGTCGCCGACATGGCCCGGGCGATCCCGAAGTCGATCACCTTGGGGCTGCCCGGCGCGAGCAGCACGTTGCGCGGCTTGAGGTCGCGGTGGATCACGCCGGCCCCGTGGATCGCGGTGAGCGCGGTGGCCACCCCGATCGCCACACTGTGCAGGTTCGCCGAGGTCAGCGGGCCGCGCTGCTCGACCACGTCGGCCAGGGTGGGCCCGTCGACGAACTCGACCACCAGGTACGGCTGGTCGTGGTCGGGGTCGGCGTCGAGCACCTCGGCGGTGCAGAACGGCGGCACCTGCCGGGCCCGTTCCACCTCGCTGCGGAACCGGCGGCGGAACTCGTCGTCGTGCGCCAGGTCGAGGCGCACCACCTTCACCGCGACCAGGGTCTCGCTCTTCTTCTTCCGGCCCAGATAGACCGTGCCCATGCCGCCCTCGCCGAGCCGGCCGAGCACGTCGTAGTCGCCGAGCTCGCGCGGATCGTGCGGACGCAGCGGCTGCGTCCGTTCGCCCGGCACCGTGCTGTCGACCATGCTTTCCTGCCCCCCAGGTTCGCGCTCGCAGAACTGTATCGGGGAGCTTCGACCCGGAGCAGTCCCGGTGCCGGGTTGGAACGTAACCGTCATGGTCAACCCTGAGAACCTGGATCGGGGTCGGATCCGGGCGTCTCCGGATGGAAAGTGTCGTACCCGGGTAGCACTCTTGAGTCATCACCTCCTCACCGAGGAGGGCAACCAAGGAAAGTGGGAGACCCGCCATGAACGCCGTGCACGACACGATGGCCCGCCAAGGCCTGGTCCGCCCGCGTGACGGCCGCATGCTCGGTGGCGTCTGTGCCGGGCTCGGCCGCCGATTCGGGCTCGACCCCTGGATCGCCCGCCTGCTCTTCGTGCTGATCCTGTTCGTGATCCCGGGCAGCCAGATCCTGATCTACCCGGTCCTCTGGGTCCTGATGCCGTCCGAGGAGACCGTCTACAGCGAGCACACCCCGCCGGCCCCGCCGACCACCTGGTGACCCCGGCATCATGACGATCGTCGGGACACTCGTCGTCGAGGGACCCCCACGGTCCCTCACCACCCTGATCCGCGCCGTCCCGATCACCGTGGACGGCGCGGTCAAGGGCCAGGTCCGGGCGGGCAAGCGGCTCTCGCTGGCCCTCGCGCCGGGCTCGCACCGGGTTCAGGCGGCCGGCGGTCCGGTGCTGCCGGTCCGGCTCGGGCCGGGTCTGACCACCCGGGTCCGGGTCGAGCGGGACGCCGCCGGCCAGCTGCACCTCACGGAGATCAACCCCGATTGAGGCGTACGGTCGTGAGCCACCCGCCCCGAACCGGGAAAGCCGCCCGCCACCAGCCGGCAGGAGCAGCGCCCGCGCTCAACCGGCCAGTTTCTTCAACGCCCCGGTCAGCGCCAGGTCGTCGAGGTAACTGCGGGTCACGATCGTCCCCGCGGCGTCCAGCAGCACATACGTGCTCTGCTCGACGATCGTGAACTTCGTCCAGATCTTGAGCTTCGGGTCGTTGAGGTGGGTCACCGCGCCCACCTCCATGTCGGACACGAACTCGCGCATCGCCGTGGCCGTGCCCATCCCGGCCACCCCGAGGAACGCGATCCGCCCCGCGTACTCCTCGTCGAAGTCGCGCACCGACTGCGCCTGCCCGGCGCAGGTCGCGCACCACGGCGCCCAGAACCACAGCACCGCCGGCTTCCCGGCGAGCGCCGCCGCGTCGTAGGGGGCGCCGTCCAGCGTCGTACCGGAGAAATCGAGCGAAGCCGGCACCGGGGCGGGCCCGGCGGCGGCAGCAGCAGCGGGCGAGGCCGCCGGAGGCGGCGAGCCGCAGGCGGCCAGCGCGGCCAGGGCCAGCGGGAACGTCAGCAGCGCGCGACGTGTGCTCACGACCACCTCTTCGCCGGGAAGGTGCCGGCGGCCCCGGGCGGGACCGCCGGCCGACATCGTCAGTGCGCGGACGTGGCCGGGTCGATCAGGCGCAGCGCGAGCGCCGGGCACACGTTGACCGCCTTGCGGGCGCCCTCCTCGAGCCACGGCGGCAGCGGCGTCTGCGGGAACGCCGGGAAGCCGTTGTGGTCCAGCCGGATGATCTCCGGGGCGACCGCCGAGCAGAGCCCGTGCCCGTCGCAGCGCGACCAGTCCAGGGCGAGCTTGCGGGCGCCGGTCTCCGCGGTGTACGGCAGCGGCAGCACACCGCGGACCGGTTTGCCGCAGCCCTCGCCGTTGGCGTGCGCCTCGACGTCCTTGGCGAACACCTCCAGCGCGGAGAGCGCGAACCGCGACGTGCCGTCCGGGTGGCTGCACGCGCCGCGGCCCTTGACCAGGCCGGCGGCCTGGCGCACGTTCTCCAGCGCGTTGCCGCCGAGCGACACCAGGGTGACCGCCCGGGCCAGGTCGGGCAGGCCGAGCCGGCACGGGCCGCACTGACCGGCGGACTCGCCGGCCAGGTACTGCACGACCTGGGCGGCCTCACCGATCGGGCAGGTCTTCGAGCCGATCGAGATCAGCATGCCGGCGCCGAGCGTGCCGCCGACCTTGGCGAAGCCCTTGCGGGAGACCATCACGGTCTCCGCCTGCGCCTTGGTGATCCACTTGCCGTGGTATCCACCGACGAGCAGGCCGGCCCCGATGTCGGCGCCGCACATGTTGAGCACGTCCATCAGCGGGGTGCCGGTGGGCGCCTCGACGACGGCGGGCGAGCTGGCCGAGCCGCCGACGGTGAGCATGACCGTGCCCGGCTCCTCGGGGATGCCGACCGAGTTGTACTCCCACGGGCCGAGCCGGGCCGCGATCGCCAGCTGCGAGTACGTCTCGGCGTTGGAGAGCAGGGTGGGCAGACCCATCACGCCGTTGTCGCTGGACCGGACCTTGCGGCCGGGCGGGATGTGCGCCTCGCCGTTGATGCCGCGGACCAGCGCGCCACCCTCACCGGAGATGAACCGGTGCGGGACCGTGACGATCCGGGCCGGGCAGGGCATCTTCCGCTCGGCGAGCGCCGCCATCAGCGAGTTCTGCCCGATGCCGTCGTCGGCGACACCGATGACGATCTCCTCGGCGTCCAGGGCCGCGGCCGCGAGCGCGGCGCCGTCCAGGATCAGGTGCGGGCTGCGGGTCAGGATCGCCTTGTCCTTCCAGGACGGCGGCTCACCCTCGGTGGCGTTGACCACGATCACCGGGGGCAGGTCCTGACGCTTGCAGGAGTCGATCACCGCGCGCACCTTGCGGGCGAACGGGAAACCGGCGCCGCCACGTCCGCGCAGCTCGATGCGGTCGGTGAGACCGATCAGCTCACCGGAGGAGAGCGCCGCGAACCCGCCGTGCACCTCCTGGTGCGCGGCCAGGTCGAGACGGCCGTACTCGTCATAGCCCGCGGTGATCCGCGGGACGCCGATCGCCGTGACCGGGGGAACCTGTGCCGTGCTCAATTCCGGTCACCACGCAGCTGCGAGAAGTAGGCGTCGTCGTCGTCACGGCCGAGGCCCCGCGGGGCCTCGGCCGCGGCGCGGCGGGAACGGCGGGCGTCGACCAGGGTGTCGTCGTCCGCGTACTGCCCGTCGGCGAGGTCGACGAACTGGCTGCGGCTGTGCCGGCCGTCGTCGGCGCGGCGGCGGCCACCGCTGCGCGGCTCGTCGTCGTCCTCGTAGCGCGGGGCGCGCTGCCGCGGGACGTCCTCGTAGCGGGGCTCGTCGTCGGCGCGACGGCGGCCACCGCCACGGGGGCGGTCGTCCTCGTAGTAGTCGTCGTCGGCGTACCGGCGCATGCGGGTCTGGGTGTCGTCCAGCCGCAGCCGGGTGCCGGTCTCGGTGACCTCGTCCCGGCGCATCCGGGTGCCGGTCTCGGTGACCTCGTCCCGGCGCATCCGGGTGCCGGTCTCGGTCAGCTCGTCCCGGCGCATCCGCGTGCTGGTGTCCTCCATCGACGAGCGGGACAGGCGGGCACCGGTGTCCTCCATCGACGAGCGGGACCGGCGGCTGCGCGGCTCCTCGGCCTCGTCGTCGGCGAACCGGCGGCCACGCGGGCGCGGCCCGTCGTCGTAGTACTCCTCGTCGCGGCGGCGCGAGCGCGGGGCCGGCTCGTCGTACAAGTCGTCGTCGGGCTCACGACGCGACACCGCGCGGGTCGGCTCGTCGAACCGGTCCTCGTCGGAGCGGCGCTGGCGCGGGGCCGGCGCCTCCAGCTCCCGCATCGCCCGGGGCTCGGGCTCCGGGATCGGCGCCACGGCCGGGCTGACCGGGGCGGCGGCCGGCGGTGCGGCCGGGACCCAGTTGCTCACCGGAGGAGCGGCCTGCACCAGGTCGGCGCCGAGCTGCTCGCGGTTCTGGCCGCCGCCACCCCACCGGTTGCGGGGCGCGCTGGTGGTCGGCACGACGGCGCTGGTCTGCGACTTGGCCGCGCCGACCCCGGCCGCGGAGGAGAAGTCCTTGCGGCGGTTGAGGCTGACCGAGAGCCGGACGGCGAGGCCGATGAGCACGAGCAGCACGCAGACGACGTAGCTGACGATGACCCAGGTCTTCGCCGGGCGGCCGGCGCTGAGGCCGTGGATCAGGGCGAGCGGCCAGATCAGGTACGACACCGAGTGGATCGCGCGCCACATCCACGGCTTGCCGCGGCCGATGAACTTGGCCCGGACGATGCCGCTCCAGGTGACCAGCACCATGACGTACCCGGAGAGCTGTCCCAGGCCGATGAAGAGCGTGTTGGTCGGGGTGATGAACGGGATGAAGATGTCGATCACCCGGATGTGGGACTCGACGGTCTTCGTCCACAGGTGGAACGCCAGCGACGAGATCGCCATCACGCCGGTCGTCCGGTGGGTGGACTGCAGGAAGACCCGCTGCCTGATGGAGAGGACCAGGCGGTCGGTGGAGACCAGGCCGACCATGATGGTGATCGAGAGCGAGACAAGGGTGAGAACACCCATGTAGTACTCCGCGTACATGAAGAAGTAGACGTATCCCACGCGGCCGGGAGCGGTCATCATCGCGACCGCCCAGACTGCCGCCAGGACGCTGACCACCAGCAGGATCACCGCGCCGGTGGGCACGTTCCGGCTGCCGGTGGAGCCGATGTCGACCGCGACCCTACTCGCGGCACCTTCTTTGTTCTTCGACCGGGCCATTGACTCCTCTTTTTCCGCAACGGTCACGTCCCGTGGGCGGTGGGACGCCGGCGTTCGTGGGGAACGCCCCGTGCTCAAGTTCTTCCGGACCCGTCCGTGGCGTGCTTTCCCCTGCGTTGCCCCGGCCGTGTCCTCCCCGGATTACGTGGCGGACGGGGCTTCGGATGAACGCGTGCGAAATTTCTCGGCGACTCTTTTCAGTGATCGCCCCGCTACCGTTCGCACATGCCTTCTGACCTGCAAGAATGACGTTTTTCCCGGGTTCTTAAGCAAGAAATAAGGTGCGCGGTGGAGTGACCGCCGCCACCCGGTGAACCATTCGGCCCGGCGCGGCGAACTTACTGGTGAAGGGGACGTACGAGAAGGGGGATCGACGTGCGGCATCTCACCGCGCTGCTCGGGGTCACGCTCGCCGGCGCCGCGCTGGGCGCGAGCAGCTTGACCACACCGGCCCGGGCCGACGTGCAGGGATTCGGTGTCACCATCACCGCACCCGCCACGTTCCAGGCCGGGGGCAACGCCAAGACGGTGACCGCGGTCGCCACCTCGGAGCAGGTGCGCTGCCGCAAGGTGCGCTGGACGCTCGTGGTGCGCGCCGGCGACGTCCCGCTGAACCGGATCCAGGTCACCCGGGTCGAGGACTCCGGCGAGTTCCCGACCCAGGTCAGCGTCAACGGCAACACCGCCACCCTCGTCGACCAGCAGCTCGACCCGGGCACGCTGTGCCGCAACCGGACCGTCACCGGCAAGTGGCAGATGCGTTTCAGCGGCAACGACGGCGGCGAGATCCGCCTCGAGGTCCGCGCCGCCGACGAGCAGAACACGCAGCTGACCTCGAACACCGCGACCACCGAGGTGACCACGAAGGTGGCCACCGCCTCTCCGTCGCCGGCCCCGAGCCGGACCACGGCCTCCCCGTCGCCGAAACCCACCGTGGACGACACCGCCGAGGACGAACCGACCGAGGCGACCCCCGAACCGCCGGTGAACCGGACCAGCGCCACCGCGCTCGTCCCGGCCTCGACCGACCAGAGCAACCTGCTGGGCCCGGGCCTGATCGTCGGCGGGGTGTTCTTCTTCCTCGGCCTGCTCCTGTTGCTGCGACTGCGCTCCCGGACGAAGGAGGCCCGTCGCGAGGCCCAAACCCTGCCGACCGGTTTCTACACGATGCCACGCTGATGGGCGTTTTGCACCGTGATGGGCTAGAGTGCGGGTGACATCGCCGCCCACCGGGAGAACTCCGTGCCTCGAACCGCCCCCCTCGCGGGCGCGCTCGCCCTGGTCCTCGTCACCGCACCGGCCTCGGCGTCGTCCGCCGGCCCCGCCGACGACACGCTTCCGGGCGGCGCACCACCGGTCCCGGCCGCGCTCCAGCCGCCACCCGGCAACGTGCTGCACGCCGTCCTCAAGGCCCGCGGCGTCCAGCTCTACGAGTGCAAGCGCAGCATGTGGCAGCCCCTCGAACCGGCCGCGTCCCTGACCGGCACCACCGTCGACCCGGCCCGCAAGGTCACCGCCGTCCACTTCCGCGGGCCGGCCTGGGTCTCCGACCAGGACGGCTCGATGGTCCAGGGCATCGACCCGGTCACCGTGCCGTCCACCGCGGGCGCGCCGCAGATCCTCTACAAGGCCACCGGCAACCGCGGCGGCGGCCTGTTCGGCGCGGTCACCTACATCCAGCGCCTCGACACGACCGGCGGCGCCGCGCCGTCCACCTCCTGCGGCGGCAACGACCCGGTCGCCGTCCCGTTCCGCGCCGTCTTCCGATTTTTCACGAAAAAGCCGTCATAGCGCTCCGCTTCAAGATCACCTTCATCATTGCCCGTCTCCGCTGTGGTCACGACCGTCGCTCCCGCGGGGACCCTTCCGGGCCGAGCAGGGGCGCGGGGCGCCCCTGGACGCTCAGCCCGGAAGGGCGACGCCCGTGGGTGGGCACGGTCAAGGCAGCAAACCCGCACACGCCACCCGGTGCCGCAGCGAAGCCGGCCACCGGCGGGGTGGTGTTCGTCGTGCGCTTGCCGGCCGGGGTCGCCGGCCGCGTACCGGCCGTGGACCAGGCCGAGCCAGGCGATGGTGTGCTCCATGGTGAGCAGTTCGAGCAGGCCACCGCGGAGACGGTACGCCCGGGAGTCGCCGGGCCGGGTGATCCGCACGGCCGCCTCCCCGTCGCCGGCGGCCCCGGTCAGCGCGGTCAGGGTGCGGCCGGTCACCCTCCCGGCCGCGCCCGGATGGTGCGTGCCCCGATCCGCCGTTCGACGCCCATCACCCCGATGTCGCACGCCCGGGACGACGCAGAAAGGAACCCCCGCCCCGGGCATGATCGGGGCGGGGGTCCGGTCTTTTTCAGTTGCCGCTGATCAGAGCGCCGGGTAGGCGTTCGCCATCAGCTGCTGGAACTGCGCCGAGAACCAGGCGCCGGAGATCGGCGCGTTCGGCAGGGCGCCGCTCATGCTGTTGCCGTTGCGGGCGTTACCGGTGTAGGTCGGGTCGCACATCCGGTCGAAGCCCTTGCCCTCGTCGTTCGGGATGAGCGAGGAGGAGCCGTCCGACTCGCCCGGGGGCTTGACCCAGACGTAGGCGTCGATCCCGGCGGCCGGGGCGGCCTTCGGGCGCTCGCCGAGGCCCGCACCGGCCTGGTTGCACCAGTTACCGGCGTGGATGCGGCGGTCGATCCGCGACTCGTTGACGTACGTGTCGACGTTCGTGGAGGTGCTGGCCGCGGTGGGCCGGGCCGAGCCGCCCCAGCCGTTGCGGGAGGTGTCGATCAGCATGCCGATGTTGCTGTTGAAGCCGATCGAGACCAGCTTGGTCCGGAACGCCTGGGCGAAGGTCAGCTCGTCGGAGTACTGGTTCCAGTCGAGCCACTTCGACTGCCGGATGTTCTGGCCGCCGACGGTCACGGTCGGCTGGATGTACGGCTCCTGCAGAGCCGAGTAGTTCGCCGTGTTGGTGATGAAGCCGGTGACGTTGTTGACGCTGCCGGACGCCTTCGCCGCCTGCAGCATGATGTCCGCGGTCGGGCCGAAGTTGGAGTCCCAGCCGATCCAGCCGTGGTGCGCGGCGTCGACGTAGTTGTACGAGTTGCTGAGCGCGCCCAGCTTGTTCAAGGCGTAACCGATGCCCTGGACGTATCCGCCGTTGGCCTTCATCGTGTCGCACATCGCCGTGCCGCCGGCCTGGCCGGAGGTGTTGGTGACGAGGTTCGGCAGCGAGTCGATCTCGACGATGTTGATGATCCGCAGGTTCTTGTACTTCGCGTCGCCCTCGATCGCGGCGATCGGGTCGATGTACTCGCTCTTGTAGCGCGGCAGGTCGTCCGGCCCGAGCTCACCGTTGGAGGCGAGCGCGGCGCAGTCACGGCCGGGCAGGTTGTAGATGACCAGCTGGATGTAGCCGGCGCCCTGGGCGACGGCGGCGTCCAGGTGGTCCCGCAGACCCATCGAGCCGTTCGAGGAGCTGTCGTCGGTGCCCTCGATGGCGGCGATCCGGTCCAGCCAGACGGCGGTCGGGTTGTTGGACACGCGGCTGCCGCCGGGCTCGGCGTCGGCCTTCGCCTTCCACTCCGGGTTGACGTAGCCCTTGGCCCCCGCGTACGGGTTGTCCACCTTCACGCCCGGGTTCGTCGAGGTCGACGGGCTGACCGACGGGCTGACCGAGGTCGACGGCGAGGTGGACACCGAGGCCGAGGCCGACGGGGACGCCGAGCCGCTCGGCACGGTGCCGGTGCAGGCGGTGCCGTTCAGCTTGAACGTCGCGGGCGCGGTGTTCGTCCCCGAGTAGTTGGCGTTGAAGCCGAAGTTGGCGTTGGCCCCGGTGCCGAGTGAGGCCGCCCATGACGGGTTCGCCGCGGTGACGTTCGTCCCGGACTGGGTGATGGTGGCGCTCCAGCCCTGGGTGATCGTCTGGTTTCCGGACCAGGCCCAGGTCAGGTTCCAGCCACCGGAGATCGGTTCACCGAGGTTGGTGACGGTCACGTTGCCGGTGAAGCCGGTCGACCACTGGTTCACCGAATAGTCGACACGACAGCCGGCGGCCGCGCTGGCCTCGGTCGACATCGCGACCGCGCCGGCACCGGCCACGACGCTCACGACGGCGGCTGCCGTGAACGCCCGGGCGCGGGTGGAGATGGGTCTCATCAGGACTCCTCGAGACGTACGGCGGCGCCAATGATCGGCGCCAATGGGAGCGACGGCCGTATACATCGGTGGGGATCGTTGGCCGACGCGGACAGCATTACATGGGAGCGCTCCCAGCGCAATGAGCCTGAAACAGGAACGCAACAGGGCCCGGCCAGCCGGCCGGGCCCTGTTCCTCACCTGGGTCTCACGCGGTCAGGTGTACTCCCCCGCCGCCCCGCTTCGCCTGGTACATCGAGGCGTCCGCGTCCTTCATCAGCGCGCCGAACTCGATCGCGTGCCGCGGGAACGACGCCACCCCGATGCTCGCCCCGATCCGCACCGGGCGCCCGTCGATCTCGAACGGCTCGCGCAGCAGCTCACAGATCCGCTCACCGACCCGCACCGCGCCCTCGTCGTCCGGGTTCGCGGTGACCAGCACCGAGAACTCGTCACCGCCGAGCCGCGCCACCAGGTCCGGCCTGCGGATCAGCGCGTCCAGGCGCTTGGCCACCAGCTGCAGCAGCACGTCGCCGGCGTGATGCCCGATCGTGTCGTTGACCTGCTTGAACCCGTTCAGGTCGAGCAGCAGCAACGCCATCCGGGTGCCGGTCGCCATGGCGATCTCCACCGCCTGCTCGCCGCGGTCCAGCAGCGCCTTGCGGTTCGGCAGCCCGGTCAGCGAGTCGTGGAACGCCTGCCGGGTCAGCTCCTGCATGTGCTGCTGGTTGGCCTGACGCATCCGGGCGCTGTCCATGATCAGCGCGCCCTCGGCGGCGAGCTGCTGCGCCAGGATCCGGTCCCGGCCGCTCCACTCCCGGGGGCCCGACGAGTCACCGCACATCACCATGCCGACCGCTCCGAACCCGGTCATCAGCGGCATCGCGATGAACGAACCCAGCCCGAGCGTCCTCGCCACGCCACCCGGCCGGGTCTTCGCCGTCGACGCGTCGTTGACCAGCACCGGCTCACCCGACTCGATCGTGCTGCGCCAGATCGCCGACTCGATCGCCGGGCTGCCGACCAGGTTCGACCGCAGCTGGTCGAGGAGCTCGTCGGGGCAGCCGACGCCGTACACGTACCGGATCCGCCCGTCGTTGTCGATCAGGTGCAGGCTGGCGTGCTCGGTGCGGAACGCCGTGGCGCACGAGTGGGTCAGCAGCTCGGCCGCCTCCTCCACACTGCCCGCGGTCATGCCCTTCTCGAACAGCTCCTGGATCGTCGCGCTGGTGTGCGCCACGAACTGGCGGGCCTTCTCGGCGAAGAGGCCCTGCAGCGTGGTGGCGAAGTGCAGCGCGACCGTGGAGGTGGTCTCCGGGCGCAGCCCGGCCAGGGCGTCCCCGGTCAGCAGCAGCACACCGACGGTCTGGCCGCCGATGCGCAGCCGGATCGCCATCTGCTGCCCGCTGATCACCGGCGGGCCACCGGCGGCGGCGCGGAACACCTTGCCGGCGACCATCTGGTCACGCCGGCCCGGCTCGCCGAACTGGGCGGTCGCGGCCATCAGGCCGCTCTCCGAGTCGAGCTCGAACACCGTGGCGGCGGTCAGCCCGGCGATCTCCCGCAGATGCGGGGTCATCAGGTCGAGAACGTGCTGCACCGACGGGGTGTCCTTGGTCATGAAGCCGACCAGTTCCGCCAGCAGCAGCACCTGCCGATCCGGCTCCATGACGATGCCACCCGGGGCCTCGGTCAGAGGTCCCGCGGTGTCCAATCCGCTGCCCACGCTCATGGCCCCAGGTTCGGCACGAAGCGGACCGGGTTGAGCCGTGGCGGCGGTGGGCGTGGTCGCAGTTCGGGTGCGAGCCGGTTCCCGTGCGACTGAAAACGGCGTATGTCCTGGTGATCCACCGGATGGGCGGTTACCGTCGGTGGCGAGGTGAGCGCCGTGATCGCGTACCGGAAAAATTTGACCGTCGCCGCGGTCACGCTCTTCTTCTCGGCCGCCGTGGCCGCCGTCGTCCTGCCCCGGCTCGGCCGCGCGCCGGCCGCCGCGTCGCTCGCGCCCCCGCCGGCCGTGCCGCGCACCGGCCTCGGTCAGCGGCCCGAGCCCTGGCCCGACGCCGCCGGCCCGCAGGCCGAGCTGGAGTTCACCCACCGTGACGACCTGGCGAGCATCGACCTGACCGGGCAATACGCGGCCGAGCTGGCCGACACCCGGGCCGCCGCGGCCGCCGTCCTCGCCGAGCACCAGCAGCTGCGCCGGGCCCTGGCCAGCGACGAGCACCCGGTGGTCCTGCTCCGCAGCACCGACCTGAAACACCCGGCCGGCGAGGCAGGCAGCTGGCTGACGGTCGCGCTGGGTGACTTCGCCGGCCCGGCCGAGGTGACCGCCTGGTGCGCGACGGTGCCGGCGCCCCACTGCGTCCCCCGCCGCCTCGACCCACCCCGCTGACCGGGATACTGCGCCGGCGCCGATCGAGGCACTGATCTTCGACGTCGACCGGGCGGCCGGCCACGCCCGGCGGAACCCCCGCCCGCGCTGCGGGGTCGCGGACGGTCAGACGAAGGCGCTGTGGCCGGTTACCGCGCGGCCCACGATCAGGGTGTTGATCTCGCGGGTGCCCTCGTAGGAGTAGAGGGCCTCGGCGTCGGCGACGAAACGGCCGATGTCGTAGTCGAGGACGATGCCGTTGCCGGCGAGCAACTCGCGGGCCCAGCCGACGACCTCGCGCATGCGGGTGGTGCAGTACGCCTTGGCCAGCGCCGAGTGCTCGTCACGGTACTGGCCGGCGTCCTGCAGCTGGGCCAGCCGGACGCACATGCCGAGCGCGCCGGTCACGTTGCCGAGCATCCGCACGAGCAGGTCCTGGACCAGCTGGAACTTCGCGATCGGGCGGCCGAACTGTTCGCGCTCGCCGGCGTACTTCAGGGCGATCTCGTAGGCCGCGAGCATCACCCCGACCGCCTCCCACGCTACGCCGCTGCGGGTCTGGCGCAGGATCTTGGCGGTGTCCTTGAACGAGTTGGCGTTCTGCAGCCGGTCGGCTTCGGGGACGCGTACGCCGGTGAGCGTGAGGTCGGCGTTCTGCACGATCCGCAGCGCGATCTTGTTCTCGATCTTGGTGGCCGTGAAGCCGGGCGCGTCCCCGGGCACCACGAAGCCTTTGACCTGGTTGTCCTCGACGTCGCGGGCCCACACGACGATCAGGTCGGCGAAGGTGGCGTTGCCGATCCAGCGTTTCTGCCCGTCGAGGATCCAGGTGTCGCCGTCGCGCCGGGCGGTGGTGCGCAGCCCGGCGGCGACGTCGGAGCCACCGGTCGGCTCGGTCAGCGCGAACGCCCCGATCCGGTCGAACGCCGCCATCTCCGGCAGCCAGCGTTCCCGCTGCTCGGGCGAGCCGCACGTCTGGATGCTGCCCATCGCGAGCCCGGCGTGCACGCCGTAGAACGTGGCCATCGACGCGTCGGCGCGGGCCATCTCCAGCGCGAGCCAGCCGTTGAGCAGCGAGGACCGTTCCCGCCCGGCCAGTTCCAGCCCGGCGAACCGTTTGACCAGCTGCGACGGGAACTCGGCCCGCGCCCAGTAGTCGTTGGCGATCGGCACGACCTCGGCCTCGAGGAAGTCGCGGACCCGCTGCACGGTCGCGGCCTCGTCGTCGGACAGCAGTCCCTGAAACGCGTAAAGATCTCCGGCGAGCATGGCCGCCTGTATTCCCCGGAAGGCGGAACTTTATTGCCCGTCCGCGATGTCCGGCGCGGGAGACTCCTCGGCGCGGCCCGCTCTCCCGGCTCGCGGGCTTCGACGGGCCGGCCTTGCGGGTGGCGGGCGCCGTGGGGCCGGTTTGCCGCCCTGAGCCCGACCCGCCACGGAGGCCGCCATTCCGGGCCTCGCGTTCCGGGCCGCCCGCGGCCCTGCGAGGCCCGGAAGGGTCCCCGCGGGAGCGGCGGAGGGTGACTTCAGCGGAGAGGGGACAAAAGGCCCTTGAATTTGATCTTGGGGGTGATCACGGACTCGCCGGAGGTAATCGCTTACCGTGCGTCGACACGCGCCCCCTAGACTTCGCGGCATGCTCACCATGCAGGAGGCTCTGGCCCGGTTGACGGCTTACTGGACGGAGCACGGCGCTCTGATCGTCCAGCCGATGAACACCGAGGTCGGAGCGGGGACCCTGAACCCGGCCACCTTCCTGCGCGTGCTCGGTCCCGAGCCGTGGCGGGTCGTTTACGTCGAGCCGTCCGTGCGGCCCGACGACTCCCGTTACGGCGAGAACCCGAACCGGCTGCAGACGCACACGCAGCTGCAGGTGATCCTGAAGCCCGACCCGGGCAACCCGCAGGAACTGTACCTCGGCAGCCTGGCCGCGATCGGCATCGACGTGGCGGCGCACGACGTGCGGTTCGTCGAGGACAACTGGGCCTCGCCGGCGCTCGGCGCCTGGGGTCTGGGCTGGGAGGTCTGGCTGGACGGGCTGGAGATCACCCAGTTCACCTACTTCCAGCAGGCCGGTGGGATCAACCTCGACCCGGTGTCCGTGGAGATCACCTACGGGATCGAGCGGATCATCATGGCGCTGCAGGACAAGCAGCACTTCAAGGAGATCGAGTACGCGCCGGGCGTCAGCTACGGCGAGGTGTTCGGCCAGGCGGAGTACGAGATGTCCCGCTACTACCTGGACGACGCCGACATCGAGGCGAACCGCAAGCTGCTCGACCTCTACGCCGGCGAGGCGCAGCGGATGATCGACGCCGGGCTGCCGGTGCCCGCGCACAGCTACGTGCTGAAGTGCTCGCAGGCGTTCAACGTGCTCGACTCGCGCGGCGCGGTCTCCACCGCCGAGCGGGCCGCCGAGTTCGGCCGGATGCGCCGGCTCGCCGGTGAGGTCGCGAAACTGTGGGTGTCCCGGCGCGCCGAGCTCGAACATCCGCTCGGCCTGGCCGCCGAGAAGACGCCGGCCCGGCCGGCGGCGGCCGTGCAGACCGGGGACCGGCCGCGGACGCTGGTGTTCGAGATCGGTGCCGAGGAACTGCCGCCGGCCGAGCTGCGTAACGCCCGCGAGCAACTGCTGCGCCTGGTCACCGAGGGGCTGGCCGGGACGCGGCTGGCGCACGGCGACGTCCGGGTGTTCGGCACGCCGCGCCGGCTGATCGCCGTCGTGCACGAGGTCGCGGCGCGCGAGGAGGACTACGTCCGGACCGTGCGCGGGCCGAAGACGCAGGCCCCGGCGAAGGCGGTCGAGGGCTTCGCGCGCGGGCAGGGCGTCACCGTCGAGGAACTGGCGACCGAGGAGATCAACGGCGCCGAGCACCACGTGCTGCGCAAGCAGGAGACCGGGCAGGCCGCGCCGCAGGTGCTGGCCGAGGTCCTGGCGAAGGTCGCGGGCGGCCTGCGCTCGGCCAAGAACATGCGGTGGAACGACCCGAAGCTGACCTTCAGCCGCCCGCTGCGCTGGCTGACCGCGCTCTGGGGCGACGACGTGGTGCCGGTCGCGGTCTCCACGCTCGCCGCCGGGCGGCGGACCCGGCTGCTGCGCACCGCGAACCCGCCGGTCGTCGACATCGCGTCGGCCGAGACGTTCCTGGAGACGCTCGGCGTCAACGGGATCGTCGCCGACCACGAGGACCGCCGCGAACTGATCGTGATCGGCGCGCAGGACCTGGTCTACCCGGACGGCAAGGTCGACGTGACCGGCGAGGCGGCGCTGATCGACCAGATCACCGACCTGGTGGAGCAGCCGCTGCCGCTGCTCGGCACGTTCGACGAGGGCTACCTGACGCTGCCCGACGCGGTGCTGACCACGGTGATGCGCAAACACCAGCGGTACCTGCCGGTGCGCGACGAGGACGGCAAGCTGCTGCCGATGTTCGTCACGGTGGCGAACGGACCGGTCGACGTCGAGCTGGTCCGCTCCGGCAACGAGGCGGTGCTGCGCGCGCGGTACGAGGACGCGCGCTTCTTCTACCGCGCCGACCTGGACACGCCGCTCGCCGACCTGAAAGCCCGGCTGAGCCGGCTCACGTTCACCGACAGACTCGGGTCGATGGCCGACCGTGCGGGCCGGATCGCCGCGCTCGCGCTCACCCTCGGTGAACGGCTCGGCCTCTCGTCCCCGACCCTGACCCGCGCCGCCGAGCTGGTCAAGTTCGACCTCGGCTCCCAGCTGGTGACCGAGATGACCAGCCTGGCCGGGGTGATGGCGCGGGAGTACGCGCTGCATGCCGGGGAGTCACGGGCGGTCGCCGAGGCGATCTTCGAGGCGGAACTGCCGCGCAACACCGGGGACTCGCTGCCGCGTACGCTCCCGGGCGCCCTGCTGTCCCTGGCCGACCGGCTCGACCTGGTGGCCGGCCTGGCCGCGACCGTCGGGCTGCCGACCGGGTCCAGCGACCCGTTCGCGGTCCGGCGCGCGGTGCTCGGCCTGCTCGCGGTGCACCGGTCCACGCCGGAATTCGCCGCCCTGTCACTGGTCGACGCGCTGGCCCTGGCCACCCAGCCGGTGCCGGTCAGCGCGGAAGTGCTGACCGCGGTCGGCGACTTCCTGGCCAAGCGGCTGGAACAAGCGCTGACCGAGGAGGGCCGGCCGGTCGACCGGGTGCGGGCCGTACTGCCGCACTACGCCCGGCCGTCGGTGGCGGACACGCTGCTCGCCCAACTGGCCGACGCGGTCACCGACCCGGCGTTCACCTCGGTCGCCGCGGCGATCCAGCGGGCACGGCGCATCGTCCCCGACGGAACCCCGGCGGGGTACGACGTGAGCCTGCTCAAGGAGCCGGCCGAGCTGGCGCTGCACGAGGCGGTCAGCGCCGTTGCCCTGCCGTCCGACCCGAACCTGCCGCGGTTCGTGGCGGCGACCGCCGGGCTGGTCGAGCCGATCGGCACGTTCTTCGACGACGTGCTGGTGATGGCTGAGGACCCGGACATCCGGGGGGCTCGGCTGGGGTTGCTCGCCACCGTCCGGGACCTGGGTGAAGGCTTGCTCGACTGGCCGCAGCTGCGCCTCTGACCTTCGCATGTTCTCCGCCCGGCTCGTCGCGCCGCCTCCGTTGCTCTCCGGCGTCGCGATGAGCCGGAGAACTTGTTCTTTTCGATCGGCTCGCGAGCTCGCTCATCGGGTCACGCCGGGCGGGGAGCGCGGAGGCCCGGGCGGCCACGAATGATCCACTCGGCCACGACGACGTTGACGGCCCAGCCGGCGCCCATCGCGACCGCGCGGCCGGTCACCCCGGGGGCAACGCCGGCGATCGCGAACGGAAGGTGCGTGAGCACCTGCGTGCCTGCCCCCAGGGCGAGCGCGTAGGCGCGGATCATCCAAGCCCGGTGGCGCGCGATGTCCCGTCGGCGGATCGCCGCCACGGCCAGGACCAGCGAGACGAGCATCGCTGTGCCGACGATCAGGCGCTCGATCTCCACGGCCGGGCCGTCGACCGGCGGCACGTCGTAGAAGACCGCCATCCACAGCCCGCTGACGGCCACGATGACGCCGGCCCCGACCAGGACCCGGCCGGCGAGCCGGTGCCAGCGCGGTCGTCGTCGCCGGAACGCCGGCGCGAACTGGAGCGCCCCGACGACGGCGTAGAGGATCGCGCCCACGATGTGCGCGACGACCGGCAGCGGCATGGCGAAGAAGCGCGCGTTCTCCGCGGTGACCGGGGCGTTCGTGGCCAGTTGGCCGAGCCGGAACACCCCGGCGATCGAGGGCACCAGGCTGAGGGCGATCAGGGCCGCCGGGATCCGCCAGGTGCCGCGCCGGTAGTGGACCGCATTCGTCGTCATGCGTCGATGGTGACGGCTGGAAAGGCCGCTGACACCGGCCGGAAGAAGGGCCGGCACCGTTCTTTGGAACGGTTTTCGAAACCGTACTTCCGGCCGGTTACCGCCGGCCGCTCTCGTATGCCCACATCGCGATCTCGACCCGGTTCCGGGCGCCGAGCTTGGACATCAGGCTGGCCACGTGCGTCTTCACGGTGCTGAGGCTGATGTAGAGGTCGGCGGCGATCTCGCTGTTCGTCCGTCCACCGGCGACGGCGAGCAGCACCTCCTCCTCCCGCTCGGTCAGCCCGTCGGACGGCTGCCGCAGGCCGCCGCCCGCACCGCCTCGCGCGAACGTCTGCAGCAGACGCGCGGTCACCACCGGCGCGATCAGCGCGTCCCCGGCCGCGGCGGCCCGGACCGCCTGCCCGAGCAGCTCGGAGCCGGCCTCCTTGAGCAGGAAGCCGCGGGCGCCCGCACGCAACGCCCCGTACACGTGCTCGTCGAGGTCGAACGTCGTGATCACGACGACCGCGACGGGGTCGGCGACGCCGGGTCCGGCCAGCTCACGGGTGGCCTGGATGCCGTCGACGCCCGGCATCCGGATGTCGAGCAGGCACACGTCCGGGCGCAGGCGCCGGGCCAGCTCCACGGCCTGATGACCGTTCGCCGCCTCGCCCACCACCCGGATGTCCGGCTGGGCGTTCAGGATCATGGTCAAGCCGCTACGGACGATCTCCTGATCGTCCGCGACGAGAACACGCACGGTCACGCCGGCAGCACCGCCTCCACGTGCCAGCCGTGCTCGGCGCCCGGGCCGGCCGTGCACGTGCCGCCGAGCAGCTCGGCGCGCTCCCTCATGCCGCTGATGCCGTACCCCCTGATCGGTTTGTCGTTGACCGTCGTGCCGTCGTCGGTGACAGAAAGGCGCACCTGATCATCATCGGACATCACGTGGATCAGGATGCGGGTCGCACCCCGCGCGTGACGCCGCGCGTTGGTGACGGCCTCCTGAGCGATCCGATAGATCGCGGCGCCCACGGCGGGAGGAACTGAGTCCAGGTCACCGTGGACGTCGACCGCGACCTTCGGCCCAGCGCCGACCGTCAGACCGGGCAGGTCGGCGAGCCTCGGCGCGTCCTGCTCGTCGGTGCGCAGCGCGCGAACCACCGTGCGCATCTCGGTCAGCGCCTCCTTCGCCTCGTTCTCGATCAGGCGCAGTGCGTCGACCGCCGCGTCCGGATCCGACGCTGCCGTGGCCAGGCCCGCCTGCGCGCGGATCGCCATCGCCGAGACGTGGTGCGCCACCGTGTCGTGCAGGTCACGGGCCAGGCGCTCACGCTCGCGCAGACGCACCTGCTCCAGCTCACGGGCCCGCGCGCCGGTCCGGAAGCGCACCGCCGCGCCGATCGCCAGCACGGCGAGCGCCAACGCCGTCCCGCCGATCGTGTCACTGGCGTCGACCTGCCCGGACACGAACGACACGACCTGCTTGACGACGATCACCGCGAGCCCGAGCGCCGCCTCCCGGCCGGATCCCCAGCGGAACAGCGCGTAGAGCAGCAACAGCAGGTAGACCAGCGAATACTCCTCCGGCGGCACGTTGCCGGTGGCGATCGGCGCGAGGAGGGTGGCACTGAACGCGATGACCACCGCGAGCAGCGGGTGGCTGCGCCGGATCAGCAGGGTGGGTGCGAGCACGACCGCGACCACCGGCGCGACCAGGCCACCCGGAAGGTCAGGACGAGCAATTCCTTCCAGTACGGCGATGAGCGCGCATGCCGCCGCGAGGAACCAGTCCCGCGGCCCGGCGGGAGGGGCGCCGGGGGGACGTGGTTCCGCGAGCAGCGAACGCAGGGAGCCGGGCACGCCCCCGATCGTACGATCGCGCCGGTTCTTGTCGTACCGGCTGTCCAGGTTGCTCCCGTCACCGAGCGCGGCCGGGATGCCGTGGTGCTGAACCCGTCATGATCTCCTCGAGGCATCGCGGGTGACTGCGAACGACCATTGGCCGGCCGTTAGTGGACACGCCACGAGATCGTCGCCCGGGCGACGAATGCGTCACCTGGACTTCCTCTCGGTGAATCCGGCCACCGAGGCCGGACCCAGGAATCCGTGGAGGAACAGTGGCAGATCGCCGTCAGGTGCTGCGCTTCGGCGCGGTGGCCGCCGCCGCTCCCGCGCTGGGTGGGGCCCTCGCCTCCCCCGCGCTCGCGCACGAGGAGCCGGGCGGCCGCAAGCCGGGGACCACGCTGGTCGTCGGGCACCGGGGCGCCTCGGGTTACCGTCCCGAGCACACCCTGGCGTCGTACGAGCTGGCCGCCCGCATGGGCGCCGACTACATGGAGCCGGACCTGGTCAGCACGAAGGACGGCGTCCTGGTCTGCCGCCACGAGCCGGAGATCGGCGGCACCACGAACGTCGCCTCGCACCCGGAGTTCGCCGACCGTAAGCGCACCGTCGTCCTCGACGGTGTCAGCGTCACCGGCTGGTGGACGCAGGATTTCACGCTCGCCGAGCTGAAGACGCTGCGCGCCGTCGAGCGGATCCCCGGCACCCGGCAGCACAACACGCTTTTCGACGGCCGGTTCGAGGTGCCGACCTTCCAGGAGTTGCTGGACCTACGCAAGCGCCTGAACAAGGAGCTGGGCCGGGACATCGGCGTCTTCCCGGAGACGAAGCACCCGACGTTCTTCCGCAACCTCGGCCTGGAACTGGAGACCCCGCTCGTCAAGATCCTGCGCCGTAACGGGCTGGACCGCCGGGGCGCGAAGGTCTTCATCCAGTCGTTCGAGGCGAAGAACCTGAGGACGCTCGCCGACCAGTACCGCGTCGAGGTGCCGCTGGTGTTCCTGAGCAGCGCGTCCGGCACGCCGTTCAACGACACCCGCACGTACGCGGACTACCTGACCCCGGCCGGTCTCAAGGAGCTGTCGGAGTACGTCGACGGCCTCGGCCCGGACAAGTCCCAGATCATCCCGCGCAACGCCGACGGCACCTTGGCCGCGCCGACGAGCCTGGTCGAGGACGCGCACCGGGCCGGTCTCAAGGTCATCCCGTACACGTTCCGCGCCGAGAACACGTTCCTGCCGACGGAGCTGAAGGTCGGCACCGACCCGAACGCCTACGGCAAGGCGATCGACGAGCAGATCACGTTCCTGCGCACCGGCATCGACGGCCTCTTCACCGACCAGACCGACATCGGCGTGCTCGCCCGCAGCCTCGCCTGACCCGCACCCCCACGGCCCGGCGGTCCGCCGCCGGGCCCCATTCCAAGATCAAACCCTGGCTCGGGTACGGCCTTCCACCCACCCGCCCGAGAAAGCCCCACCCGCCGGGGCAACCCGACCGCCCATGCCCGGACAAGCCCGGCCCGAGCAGCCTCCCGACCGCCCGCGGCGAGTCCAGCCCGTGCCGAGCGTGATCGCCGCGCCGGGTCTCATCCCCGGCGCGCCTCACGCCCCCGGCCGGGCGCGGCAGCCACCGCGAGCAACGACGAACGCCGCGCGCCCGGCCCGGGGAGAGCGACCTGAGCCGCCGCCCCGGGCCGCGACACGCGGCGCTGAGGTGTCCCGCCTACTTGGCGACGATCGTCGGGTAGATGTGGTCGAAGCTGAGCTTGTTGCCGAAACCGCTGGCCACGATGAAGGTCAGCCCCAGCAGCACGCCGACGACCACGACCGCGAACAGGAGATACCCGAGGGCGGTCCCGAGCGGCCGCCGTGTCCCGGCCGTGACCCCGCTGGCGTTGACCGACGCTTCGCCCGCGCCCCAGGCCAGGGACCTGATGCCGAGCGCGAACAGCACCGGCAGCCCGGCGCCGAGGACCAGTCCGGCGAGCAGGACGCGCCACGCGCCGTCCAGCGCGAATCCGAGGTTGTGCATGTCGCCTCCGTTCACTTCGCCGCGACGACGCGGACGGCTTCGGTGACGGCCGGGTCGATGGCCGTCGGGGCCGGCGCGGGTTCCCAGTCGTCGTTGACGTTCTCCGCGGAGACCTGCTGAGTGCGGGAGCGCAGCCACATCGCCACGGACGCGGCGACCAGCAGCAGGAACACCACGATCGCTCCGGCCGGGCCGCCGATCAGGTGTCCGATCCACCACATCCCGGCGCCGATCAGGCCGGCCGCGGGCAGCGTGATCAGCCAGGCGGCGACCATCCGGCCGGCGACGGCCCAGCGGACCGTGGCGCCGGGCCGGCCGAGGCCGGAGCCGAGCACCGAGCCGGTGGCGACGTGTGTGGTGGAGAGCGCGAAGCCGAGCTGGCTGGAGGCGAGGATGACGGCGGCCGCACCGGACTGGGCGGCGGTGCCCTGCGCCGGGTTGATGTCGGTCAGACCTTTGCCGAGGGTTCGGATGATCCGCCAGCCCCCGAGGTAGGTGCCGGCCGCGATCGCCACGGCGCACGCCACCTTGACCCAGAGCGGGATGTTCTTGGTGTCGCTCCAGTCGCCGCTGGCGATCAGGGCGAGCGTGATCACGCCCATCGTCTTCTGCGCGTCGTTGGTGCCGTGGGCGAGCGAGACCAGCGAGGCCGAGCCGATCTGACCCCATTTGAAGCCACGGTCGGTGAAGCGGGCCGCGATCCCGTTGGTGACCTTGAAGATCAGCCAGGTGCCGCCGGCCGCGACGACGGCTGCGATGACCGGTGACAGGACGGCGGGGAGCAGCACCTTGCCGACGACTCCGTCGAGCTTCGACCCGTCGCCGTTCCAGTTGACGCCGGCCCAGCCGAGCCCGGCGACGGTCGCGCCGATCAGCCCGCCGAACAGGGCGTGCGAGGAGCTGGAGGGCAGGCCGATGAGCCAGGTCAGCAGGTTCCACACGATGCCGCCGACGAGGCCGGCCAGCACGATCAGCAGGAGCCCGGACCCACCGTGGGCGAGCAGTTCGGCTTTGGGCGCGCCGGACTTGTCCTGGATCTTCACCACCGCGTTGGTGACGGTGAGGGCGACCTCCACGGAGAGGAACGCGCCGATCAGGTTGAGAACACCGGAGAGGGCTACGGCGGTTTTGGGCCGTAGGGCCTTGGTGGCGATGGAGGTGGCCATCGCGTTCGCCGTGTCGTGGAACCCGTTGGTGAAGTCGAAGGCGAGTGCCGTCACGACCACCAGTGCGAGGATCACGGATGTTTCAGTCACGTGCGTGATCGTGAATGATCCACCCACCCCACGGCCATAGCACGAACGGAACATGTACAAGGTTCCGCCGTCGTTAACCTGGCGTTTCCCAATCAGTCACTCTAAGTGTTGATCAAACTACTCTGCGTGTGTGTCAACAAAGGATTGGTGAACAATCGCTGGATAATAGACATCACTGAATCCCGACAAATCTGGCACCGCCATGGTCGTGCGCCGGGAGCGGAGAGGCTCCCGGGTGTCGTCGCCGGTGGAGAGGAACAGGTTCCCCGAGCGGTCGAATCGATCTCGCCGCCGGCGTGGCAGCACCTGCCGCGGTCGGTGGGCGACGCCCTGGACGCCCTCCTCGTCGTGCAGATGGACGGGGATCTTCGCGGCCAGGACGTTACGGCCGGTGGACGGCTCGTGGATGCGCACCGGCGCCCGGCACCAGGCCGGGCGCCGGGCCGAATCGGTCAGGCGATGCGGGACTCCGCGTCCGCTGCGGCTATCGCGTCGCGCAGGATCGCCAGCCCCTCACGGGCCTCCTCCTCGGTGAGCGTCAACGGCGGGCCCATCCTCAGGACGTTGCCGTAGAGACCACCCTTGCCGACGAGCAGGCCGCCCCGCCGGCACAGGTCGAAGACGCGGACCGTGGTCGCCGGGTCGGGTTCGGTGGTGCCGGGGCGGACGAACTCGACGCCGATCATCAGGCCACGCCCGCGGACCTCGCCGACCACGTCGCAGGTCAGGCCGCGCAGCCCGGCGAGCAGGATCGCGCCCGTCCGGCGGGCGTTCTCCTGCAGGTCGTGCGAGAGGACGTAGTCGAGGACGGCATTGCCCGCGGCGGCGCTGATCGGGTTGCCGCCGAACGTGGAGAAGCTGTTCGCCGCCACCGCGTTCATGATCTCGGCGCGGCCGACGACGCCGCCGAGCGCGAACCCGTTGCCGATCCCCTTGGCGAACGTGATCAGGTCCGGGGTGACGCCGTGCGCCTGATAGCCCCAGAAGTGATCGCCGGTCCGCCCCCAGCCGGTCTGCACCTCGTCGGCGATCAGCAGGATGCCGTGTTCGTCGAGGATTTTCCGGTACGCCCCGAGCAGCCCGTCCGGCCCGGCGACGAACCCACCGACGCCCTGGACCGGCTCGGCGATCAGCCCGGCCACGTCACCCGCGGTGACCGTCGCGAGCACCTCCCGCAGATCGTCGACGGCCGCGTCGAGCAGATCACTGTCGGACATACCGGTCATTCGTCCGCGCAGCCGGTCGGCCGAGGCGAGCCAGTGCACGGTGAGCGGGCTCAGCGAGCTCGACGACCAGCCGCGGTGACCGGTGACGGCCATCGTCGCGAACGTACGCCCGTGGTAGCCGTTCTTGATCGCCAGGACCTCGTTGGATCGGCGCGCGTTCGTCGCGAAGAGCAGCGCCGACTCGTTGGCCTCGGTCCCGGAGTTGGTGAAGAACACGCGCGCGTCGGGGATCCCGGAGAGCCGGGCGATCTTCTCGGCCAGCTCGACCTGCTGCCGGATCAGGTAGAGCGTCGAGGTGTGGGCGACGCCGGTGCCGAGCTGCGCCCGGACCGCGTCGCTGATCTCGGCGATGTCGTAACCGATCATCGTGGTCAGTACGCCGCCGAAGAAGTCCAGGTAGGAGCGACCGTTCGCGTCGGTGACCCGGCGGCCCGAGCCGGAGACGATCTCCAGCGCGTCGTCGCCGTAGTACACCGGCATCCAGGCCGGCATGACGGCGCGGTGACGATCCAGAAGGGACATCGCAAACACCTCACATCAGTCCACGGGGGTGGCCGCGACCACGGGGTCCGCTGCCGCGACCGAGTTGGATGGCGGCCGACGCGAGCGCCCCGGCCAGGTCGTCGTACCCGCCGGCGACCAGTCCGGCGGTGAGCCGCAGGTGGTCGCGGCCGAGCGGGGTGACCAGGAACGGCGTCCCGGGTGCGGCCCCGATGCCGTGCGCGGCCAGGGTCACCATCGCGTTCTGCTGATCCGGAACGGACATCCACAGGTTGATCCCGTCGGCTGCGGAGGCCGTCACGCCGCGCTCGCGCAGCGCGTGGAGCAGCGCGACCCGTCGCTCCGCGTAGGTGTTGCGGGCCGCCGCCACCCGGTCCGCCACCTTCGCCGAGGTGAGCAGGTCGAGCAGCACGCCCTGCAGGAGCCGGCTGGACCAGCCGGGCCCGAGCAGCCGCCGCTCGATCACCTGCTCGACCACGGCGGCCGGCCCGCCCATCGCGGCGAGGCGCAGGTCGGGGCCGTGCGACTTGGAGAAGCTGGCCACGTGCACGACCCGCCGCGGCAGGTACGCCCCGAGGCTGATCGGCGGCGCGCCGGCGATGTCCCCGGCGTGGTCGTCCTCGACGACGAGCAGGTGCGGGGCGTCCCGCAGGATCCGGGCGATCGCCGCGGCCCGTTTCGGGGTCATGCTCACGCCGGTCGGGTTCTGGGCCCGGGGCTGCAGGAACAGCGCGACCGGACGCCGGTCGGCGATCAGCGTGCGCAGCACGGCGGGGTCCATCCCGGACTCGTCGAGCGGCACGCCGAGCACGGTCGCGCCGACGGACTGCAGCAGGTCGAGCAGGGGCGGGAAGGTGGGGTTCTCGACGAGCACGTGGTCGCCGTAACGCAGGGTCGCCGTGATGATCCGGTCCAGCGCGTCGAGGGCGCCGTCGACCACGGTGAGGCGTTCGGGCGGGAACGGCCAGCGCTCGCGGAGCACCTCCTCCAGCCGGGGCAGGACCGGTTCGTCGAGGTAGCTGCCGGCCCAGCGGCCGTCGCCGGCGCGACGTAACGCGTCGCTCAGGTCGGGCAGCAGCGCCGGGTCGGGCACGCCGGTGGACAGGTCGAGCGCGAGCGTGACGGGCGATCTTCCGAGGCGGGTGAAGCGCGGCGGGGACGGGCCCGCGACGTACGTGCCGGATCTGCCTCTGGTGTGGATCGCGCCGGCCAGGGTGAGGTTGCGCCAGGCCTCACTGACCGTCGTCGGGCTCACGCCGAGCGACCCGGCGACGGCGCGCACGGTCGGCAGCCGCTCGCCGGGCGGCAATCGACCGGCGGTGATCAATCGGCTCATGGCCGCGGCGATTCCCCGGGCGCTGCGGTCCTCGACCGCCCCCGTGATCAGCGGAAGCAAATTACCTCTCCGAAACAATCGGTTACGTATCAGCAATTGTTCGCTTGAATGTGTGTCGTTAAGGTCCTACGGCATCAGGCGCTTCGAGGCAAGGTCTAGCGCTGGGGTTATCGCAGGGAGTAGACACACGATCACAGGCGCTGTCGTGGCGCACTGCGCGTGCTGGCCATCCGAGAAAGATCACATGAGAGGGGCCGCAAATGACGACCGGAGTCGTCCGCGCCGCCTTGGTCCAAACGAATTGGACCGGCGACAAGGAATCGATGATCAAGGCGCACGAGGATTACGCCCGTGACGCCGCCGCCCAGGGCGCAAAGGTGATCTGCTTCCAGGAGCTGTTCTACGGGCCGTATTTCTGCCAGGTCCAGGACGCTCAGTTCTACGAGTACGCCGAGTCGATCCCGGGCCCGACGACCGAGCGGTTCCAGGCGCTCGCGGCCGAGCTGGGCATGGTGATGGTCCTGCCGATGTACGAGCAGGAGCAGGAGGGCGTCCTCTACAACACCGCCGCGGTGATCGACGCCGACGGCCGGTACCTCGGCAAGTACCGCAAGAACCACATTCCGCAGGTCAAGGGCTTCTGGGAGAAGTTCTACTTCCGCCCCGGCAACCTCGGTTACCCGGTCTTCGACACCGCGGTCGGCCGGGTCGGGGTCTACATCTGCTACGACCGGCACTTCCCGGAGGGCTGGCGGGCGCTGGGCCTCAACGGGGCGCAGATCGTCTTCAACCCGTCGGCCACCAGCCGCGGCCTGTCGTCGTACCTCTGGCAGCTGGAACAGCCGGCGAGCGCGGTGGCCAACGAGTACTTCATCGGCGCGATCAACCGGGTCGGCGTCGAGGAGCTGGGCGACAACGACTTCTACGGCCAGACCTACTTCGTCGACCCGGAGGGCAAGTTCGTCGGCGACGTCGCGGACACCCACAACCCCGAATTGATCGTCCGAGACCTGGACCTGAGCCTGCTCAAGACGGTGCGCGACCGCTGGCAGTTCTACCGCGACCGCCGGCCGGACAGCTACGACCGCCTGGTGCAGCCATGATCGCCTGCACCGAACTGAGCGAACCGCGTGGTGACCGCGGCCTGATCCGTGAGGGCCGGAAGAGCATGGCAACGGAGGCACTGTCATGAGCACGCTGATCAAGGGCGGGACGGTGGTGAGCCCGACCGGTCCGGTGGCCGCTGACGTGCTGATCGACGGCGAGAAGATCGTCGCGCTGTTCGCGCCGGGCAGTGCGCCGGACGGCCCCGAGGTCATCGACGCGGCCGGGAAGTACGTGATCCCGGGCGCGATCGACGCGCACACCCACATGCAGATGCCGTTCGGCGGCACCGAGGCCAGCGACACGTTCGACACCGGAACCAAGGCCGCGGCGATCGGTGGCACCACCACGATCATCGACTTCGCCATCCAGCGGTACGGCGAGGTGGTGCAGGACGGCCTGGCCGCGTGGCACGGCAAGACGGCCGGCCAGTGCCACGTCGACTACGGCTTCCACATGATCGTCGGTGGCGTCGACGACGACTCGCTCAAGGCCATGGACCAGCTCGTGGCCGGCGAGGGGATCACCAGCTTCAAGCTGTTCATGGCGTACCCGGGGGTCTTCTACTCCGACGACGGGCAGATCCTGCGCGCGATGCAGAAGGCCCGCGACAACGGCGCGATGATCATGATGCATGCCGAGAACGGGCCGGCCATCGACGTACTGGTGAAGCAGGCGCTCCAGCGCGGGGAAACCGACCCGGTCTTTCACGGGCTGACGCGCCCGCAGGAGTTGGAGGCGGAAGCCACCAGCCGGGCCATCTGGCTGGCCAGTGTCGCCGCGGACTGTCCGCTCTACATCGTGCACCTGTCCGCGTCGAAGGCCCTGGAACAGGTGCGCAACGCCCGTGACCTGGGCCGCAACGTGTTCGCCGAGACCTGCCCGCAGTACCTCTACCTGACCCTGGAGGACCAGCTCGGCGCGCCCGGCTTCGACGGCGCCAAGTGGGTCTGCTCGACGCCGCTGCGCAGCGGCAAGGAGAGTCACCGCGCCGACCTGTGGCAGGGCCTGCGCACCAACGACCTCTCCGTGGTCTCGACCGACCACTGCCCGTTCTGCATGAAGGACCAGAAGGAGATGGGCATCGGCGACTTCTCCAAGATCCCGAACGGCATCGGCAGCGTGGAACACCGCGTCGACCTGCTCTATCAAGGCGTGGTCGACGGGAAGCTGTCGCTGGCCCGCTGGGTGGAGACGATCGCGACGACGCCGGCCCGGATGTTCGGCCTCTACCCGAAGAAGGGCATCATCGCGCCGGGCTCGGACGCCGACATCGTGCTCTACGACCCGAACGGGCGCACCCGGATCAGCGTCGAGACACACCACATGAACATGGACTACTCCGCCTGGGAGGGCTGGGAGATCGACGGCAAGGTCGACACGGTCATCTCCCGCGGCGAGGTGATCTCCCGGAACGGCGAGTACACCGGGCGTCCGGGGCGCGGGAAGTACGTGCCGCGCGGCCTCTCGGACTACCTGGTCTGAGGCGGGCGCACATGGACATCGGAGTGGTTCTGCAGAACGACCCACCGGCGCTCGCGCTGGTGGACTGGGCGAAGAAGGCCGAGGCGGCCGGCTTCAGTCACTTCTGGACATTCGACTCGCACGTGCTCTGGCAGGAGCCCTACGTCGTCTACTCGGCGATCCTGGGCGCCACCGAGCGCATCGTGGTCGGTCCGATGGTGACCAATCCCGGCACCCGGGACTGGACGGTCACGGCGTCACTTTTCGCCACCCTCAACGAGATGTACGGCAACCGGACCGTCTGCGGCATCGGCCGGGGTGACTCCGCACTCCGCGTGCTCGGGCTCACCCCGCAGACCCTCGGCCAGCTGCGCGAGAGCGTGCAGGTGATCAAAGGGCTGGGCAACGGCGAGAAGGTGAACGTCCGCGGCAACGAGATCCAGTTCGCCTGGGCCGCGGAGAGCCGCCTGGAGGTGTGGGTCGCCGCGTACGGCCCGAAGGCGCTCGCCGTCACCGGCGAGGTCGGCGACGGTTACATCCTTCAGCTCGCCGACCCGGACATCGCCGAGTGGATGATCAAAGCGGTCCGGAAGGCCGCCGCCGACAAGGGCAGGGACCCCGACGCGATCAAGTTCTGCGTCGCCGCACCCGCCTACGTCGGTGACGACCTCGCTCACCAGCGCGAACAGACCCGCTGGTTCGGCGGCATGGTCGGCAACCACGTGGCCGACATCGTGGCGCGTTACGGGTCGTCGGGCGCGGTCCCGCAGGCGCTGACGGACTACATCAAGGCGCGGCAGAGCTACGACTACGCCGAGCACGGGCGGGCCGGCAACAGCCACACCACGTTCGTCCCGGACGAGATCGTCGACCGTTTCTGCATCCTGGGCCCGGTGTCGAACCACCTCAAGCGTCTCGAGGAACTCAAGTCGCTGGGCGTGGACCAGTTCGCGGTCTACCTGCAGCACGACGACAAGGCCGAGACCCTCGCCGCCTACGGCGAGCACATCATCCCGGCCTTCTCGTGAGGCGCGCGCTCGCGATCCTGGCCGGCCTGATCGTGACGGCGGCGCTGTGGGAGGGCTACAAGGCGGTCGGCAGTCCCGACGGGACGGTGCTCCTCGGCGTACGGATCCTGCCGCGCGCCGACGACCTGTCCATGCCCCACCTGTGGACCATCGCGCAACGCCTCGGCCGTCCCGAGCTGACCGGCGGTGACCCGGTGTGGACGGTGGTGCTGCGCGCCTGCCTGTTCACGCTCGGCATCACCGCCGCCGGGTTCGTGGCCGGCGCCGTGGTCGGGCTGCTCCTGGCCGTGGCCATGCAACGGTTCCGGATCGTCGAGCGCGGGCTGCTGCCGTACGTGATCCTGTCCCAGACCGTGCCGCTGGTGGCGCTCGCGCCGCTGGTGGCCGGCTGGGGCGGGAGCATCATGCCGGCCTGGGCGACGGTCGCGGTGATCGCGGCGTACCTGGCGTTCTTCCCGATCGCGGTCGGCATGCTGCGCGGGTTGCAGTCGCCGTCGGCCGGCGGCGAGGAGCTGATGCGCAGCTACGCCGCCGGCTGGTGGCGCACGCTGGTGAAACTGCGCTTCCCGGCCGCGCTGCCGTATCTGTTCCCGGCGCTGCGCCTGGCCGGGGCGGCCGCCGTGGTCGGTGCGGTGGTCGGCGAGATCTCCACCGGCACCCGCGGCGGGATCGGCCGGCTGATCATCGAGTACTCCCGGGAGGCCACCTCGGATCCCGCCAAGGTCTACACCGCGATGCTCGGGGCGGCGCTGCTCGGCCTGCTCGTCGCGGGCGCCGTGAGTCTGCTGGAGGTGCCGCTGATGCGCCACCGCCGCCACGTGGAGGTGGTGACGCTATGACCGCCGTTGTCATAGAAAAGCTGGACAAAATCTTCAATCAAGGCAAGGCCGGTGAGGTCACGGCGTTGACTGACGTCGATCTCACCATCGGCGACGGCGAGTTCGTGTCACTGATCGGGCCGTCCGGCTGCGGCAAGAGCACCCTGCTGCGGCTGATCGCCGACCTGATCCCACCGAGCTCCGGCACGGTCACCGTCGCCGGGAAGCCGGCCGGCCAGGCGCGCCGCGAGCAGGCTTACGGCCTCGCCTTCCAGCAGGCCGGCCTCTTCGAGTGGCGCACCGTCCGCAAGAACGTCGAACTCCCCCTCGAACTGCGGGGCGTGTCCGCATCGGAGCGCCGGGCCCGGGCCGAGGAGATGCTGGCGCTGGTCGGGCTGGCCGACTTCGCCGGCCACTACCCCGGTCAGCTCTCCGGCGGCATGCAGCAGCGCGTCGCCATCGCCCGTGCCCTGGCCGTCCAGCCGCCGCTGCTGCTGATGGACGAGCCGTTCGGCGCGCTCGACGAGATGACCCGCGAACGCCTGCAGTCCGAGCTGCTGTCGATCTGCGCCAAGACCGGGACCAGCAACACACGGACCAGCACAGTCTTCGTCACACATTCTATTTCTGAGGCGGTGTTCCTCTCCGACCGCGTCGTGGTGATGTCAGCCCGCCCCGGCCGGATCACCGCGTCGATCGACGTGGAGCTGCCCTCCCGGGACGACGCCGGCCGCCAGTCCCCCGCGTTCTTCGACAAGATCACCGAGGTACGGAAGGCGCTGCGCGGATGAGACGCCTCCTGCCGCCCGTGATCACAGGTGTCCTCGCGCTGCTGCTCTGGGAACTGTTCGTCAAGCTCGGGCGGGTCGCGCCGTTCATCCTCCCGGCGCCCTCGGCGATCTGGGGGCAACTGGTCGAGCAGCGCGACAACATCGCCGAGGCCGCCCTGGCCAGCGGCACGAACGCGCTGATCGGCCTGATCGCCGGGACGCTCATGGCGATCCTCGCCGCGCTCGCCGCCAGCCGCTTCGCCGCGCTCGGCGAGATCTCGGTGCCGTTCGCGGCGCTGTTCAACGCGCTGCCGATCATCGCGCTCGCCCCGATCCTCAACAACATGTTCGAGTCGACCAGCAGCATCCCGCGCCGGCTCGTCACCGCGATCGTCGTGTTCTTCCCGATCTTCCTGAACACGCTCCGCGGTCTGCGGGAGATCAACCCCACACATCAAGAGCTGATGCGGACGTACGCCGCGAGCGGCTGGACCTTCGCGCTCAAGGTGCGGCTGCCGGGCGCGTTGTCCCACCTGTTCACCGGGCTGCGGCAGGCGTCGTCCCTCGCCGTGATCGCAGCCGTCGTGGCCGAGTACTTCGGCGGGCTGCAGGACGGACTCGGGTCCCGGATCACCTCGGCGGCGGCTTTCACGGCGTACCCCCGGGCCTGGGCCTTTGTCGTCGGGGCCTGCCTTTTGGGTTTGACCTTTTACCTGGTCACGCTCCTGTTGGAGCGGCTGGCCATGCCATGGAAACGAAGTTTGATCAGCTAGTCAGGAGTCCGCATTGAAGATCTCCCGCATAGCCGTCGCCTCCCTTCTCGTCCTCGCCGCCTGCGGCACCGCCGACGCTCCCACCACCGCCACTCCGGGCGCGAGCGGCGCCCTGACCCCGATCAAGCTGCAGCTGCAGTGGTTCTACCAGGCCCAGTTCGCCGGTTACATCGCCGCGGTGGACCAGGGCTTCTACAAGGAGCAGGGCCTCGACGTGCAGTTGCTCGAGGGCGGCGTGGACATCGTGCCGCAGACCGTGCTCGCGCAGGGCAAGGCCGACTACGCGGTCGCCTGGGTGCCGAAAGCGCTGGCCTCGCGTGAGCAGGGCGCCGGGATCACCGATGTCGGGCAGATCTTCGCGCGCTCCGGGACGTACCAGGTGGCCTGGAAGGACAGCGGGATCAAGACCGCCGCCGACCTGAAAGGCAAGAAGGCCGGCAACTGGGGCTTCGGCAACGAGTTCGAGCTGTTCGCCGGCATGACCAAGGCGGGGATCGACCCCGGCAAGGACGTCACCCTGGTCCAGCAGCAGTTCGACATGCAGGCGCTGCTGAAGAGGGAGATCGACGCGGCCCAGGCGATGAGCTACAACGAGTACGCCCAGCTGCTCGAAGCGAAGAACCCGGCGACCGGCAAGCTCTACACCGCCGACGACTTCTCGATCATCGACTGGAAGACCGAGGGCAGCTCGATGCTGCAGGACGCGGTCTGGGCCAACACCGAGAAGCTCGACGACCCGGCCTATCAGCAGCAGACCGTGAAGTTCCTGACCGCCACCATCAAGGGCTGGGCGTTCTGCCGCGACAACGCCGAGAAGTGCCGTGACCTGGTCGTCGCCAAGGGCTCCAAGCTCGGCAAGAGCCACCAGCTGTGGCAGATGAACGAGGTCAACAAGCTGATCTGGCCGTCCACGGGCGGGATCGGCGTGGTCGACGAGACGGCCTGGAAGCAGACCGTCGACATCTCGCTGACCACGAAGAACCAGACCGGGGACACCGTGCTGAAGAAGGCGCCCGAGGGCCCGGCCTACACCAACGACTACATCAAGCAGGCGATCGAGCAGGCCAAGGCCGGTGGCGTCGACGTCACCGGGTCCGGCTTCCAGCCCGCCACCGTCACCCTCACCGAGGGCGGCGCCTGAGTCAGACCAGCTCCATCACGTACGACTCGCCCTCGCGCCGGAAACCGAGACGGTCGTAGTACGGCGCCTTCATCCCGGGCGGCGTGATGACGGTGTGGCACCCGCGGTCGGCAAAATACCGGCTCTGCCGGTAGACGAACTCCCCCGGCGTGAAATCCCGATAGCGCTGGGTGACGTAGTCGAGCTCGACCCGGGCCACACCGTCGCCGTCCCCACGGAACACCACGACCCCGACCACCTCGTCCCCGTTGACCACGAGAAACGCGGCCGCACCGGGCTCGATGGCGGTGAACCCCGGGTTGAACCGCACGATGTCGTCGCGGTGCAGCCGCAGCGTGTGCGCCAGGAACCCGTCGTCGGCGCGCACCTCGACCACCTGATACGCCTTGTCGTCGTGCCGGGTCACCAGCATCCGCCACAGATACCAGACGTTGATCACGGCGAGCACCACGTTCAGCCCGACCATCGGCCACACCCCGACCGACGCGTTGAACCCGATCAGCACCAGGCAGCCGGCCAGGTTCAACGCCCGCAGGCGGAGCAGGCGCGCCTGCAGCAGCGACCACACGAGCAGCGCCGACCCGGCCCACCCGACCACATCAATCCACGTCACCCGTCGAGCCTAGGGCCCATGTTTCCGACGTGTTACCGGGGTCCACGGCGTACCGCGAAGAACGCGCCGGCGTTCACGGCACGGCCTTCCCGCACTCGCTCGGCAGCGCCGTCGGCGTGGCGGTCTTCGGGGCCGCCGCCAACGCGATCCAGGAGCGGGTCCTCGTGGGGATCGCCATCGTGGTGGGCGCGATGGCGGTGCTGGCATTCTTGCCGGATGGACCCCTCCGATCAGGAGCTGCTCGGCCTGCTCGCCGCCGACGGCGGTCGCGCGCTCATCGGCCCCAGCGACCTGCCTCGCCTGGTCGACCTGGTCGTCGATCCGGCCCGTCATGACCGGATGCTGGCCCTGACCGGCGGCGACATCGCCGCCCTCGCCGAGATCACCGCCTGCCAGGATCTCGTCCTGGCAGCGGCCGAGCCCGACCTCGAGGCGATGCTGCGGCTGTGCAGCCGTCGCACCTGTCTCACCACTCGCAACCGGTACATCCCGCTCAGACTGCCCGCGGTCTGGACGGTTCTCGGCGAACCCGCCCGCGCCGAGGTCCTCGTCCGCTCGATCTCCCCGTACCGGCGGAAGCACGCGCTGGCCGGGGTGGCCGAGGCGGTCACCGGCTCGATCACCCGTCCGGACCGGCGGGACCGGGTGCCCACCGGCGACCTCGACCAGGCCCGGCAGCTCGCCGACCGGGCCGAAACCGTGGCCCGCGCGGTCCCGGTCCCGGAGCATCAGTCGTCGTTGCTGCGCGGGGTGGCCCTGGCCTTCACCTTCGCCGGCGACCATGACCGGGCCGAAACCGTGGTTCGCTCGATCGTCCCCACGAGCCGGACGGCGGAGGTGCTGATCCTGATGGCCGAGGCGGTCGCGGCCGCCGGTGACACCGGCCGGGCCCGGCAGCTCGCCGAACAGGCCGGGGCCGCGGCTCGCTCGGCCAGCTCCCCGGACGAGCAGGCGCGGGCACTGACCACACTGGCCCGAGCTGTCGCGGCCGCCGGTGACACCGGCCGGGCCCGGCAGTTCGCCGACCGCGCCGAAATCGTGGCCCGCCCGATCGCCGACCGGTACGGGCCGCCGCCGTCCCCGGCTGCGGTGGACGAGGTCGTCGCGGCCATCGGCGACCCCGGCCGGGCCGAGATCATGGCCCGCGCGATCACCCACCCGGGCGAGCGGGAAGAGGCGCTGACCGTGGTGGCCCGGGCTTTCGCGGCCGCCGGCGACCGTGGCCGGGCCGGTCGGCTGCTGGCTGAGGTGCTGGCGGTGGCGTCATCATGGGAGGTGCCGTTGCCGGTGCTGGCCGAGTACTGGCCGCAGGTGGTGCTCCGGTGCGTGGACGAGTTGTCCGACGACTGGCGCCTACGGGATCACTCTCAGCGCTGATACTGCCGCGGTCACTCGTATCCGAGGTCTTCCTCGGACTGCAGGCACCACCCGTCGTCCTGCTTGATCAGGGAAAAAGCGGTGCGGTGAAAAACGTCGTAGTACCCGGCGTCCGGATAGTGACCGTACGTGAACCACCTCGCCTCGACCTGCGCCGTATCCGGGGTCTGGCTGACGACGGTCACCGCGTCCAGTGTCGTCATCTCGCCCGCCTCGCCGGATCTGTCGCCGCGGTGCGCTTCGGTGTATGCCGCGCAGAAATCGGCAGGGCTCCGGTAGAGCATCCGGCCTCCCCTCGATCCCGTCTCCGATCGACGATAGCCGAAGCGGCATAACTTCCAGCTTCGCGTCGGCGCGCCCCGCATGGCGGCGGTTGTCCCGCGGGGACGGCACTCATGGACCACGCCGGCCCGGCCACCGACCGGACGACGACCACACCATCGCCTGGTCACGCTTGCCACCGCCGGCGGCAAGCGAAAGCCCGGCAACGTCACCCGGCCAGGAGATCACCATGGGTCCCGTCACCGCACTAGATCGGGATCAGCCGCGCGGCCAGCGCAACGGTGGCCAGGTCGCCGCTGCGGAGCTTGTCGGCGGCGTGCGCCTCCCCCAGACCTTCCAGCCGGACCGCGGACGCGTTGATCAGCGCCTCCTCGCCGTCGAGCAGACGCTTCGCGATCCGCGCCTGGGCCGGGCTCAACTCCGCATACGCACAGCGATCGAGGGCCACCACCGTCTCCTCGTCGAGCCGGCCGTTCAGCGCACGCTCGGTCACGACCTTGAGGAGCCAGCTGGGCCACCACGCATACTTCCCGATCACCTGACCCGAATGCAGCGCGATCGCCGGATCCTGCCCCGCCGCGAGCAGCTTCACCGCGAGGTTGCTGTCGAACCGCTCCAGCCGCAGCGCTCGGACGAAGCATTTCAGGATCGCCTGGGTCTTCACGAAATCCTCGGCCTCGTGCGCCGCGTCGCCGGCCTTGCCCTCCAGCAGATGGATCAGGGCGTGGGCCTCACGCAGCTCGAACCCGTCGCCGGAGCGTTCCTCCAGCCGCGCGACGGTCTCGATCAGTCGCTCGACGCCCTTGCGGGCCCGCTCGGCGAGCTCCTCGCTGTTCGGTTTGTTCAGGTGACGGACCATCACCTCCAAGGCGATCTCCGCCTCCCGGCGCAGCAGCGGTGAGGAGATCTTCGGGGCGATCTCGTCGCCCAGATTCTCGGTGAGGATGGCGAGATCGAACTTCTCCGAGGCCTGCTGGAACTGATCCCACCACGATGCCGGGTGCCGCTGCTGTCGAATCACGCTACCAAGAGTGACCCCACAGCTACGTCACGACAAGTGATTCGGGCATCACGCGGCGTGCTGACGCTCACTGGCAGCGTCGGTGAGGCTCGCCGGGTTCAACATTCCGGCCTTCACGACCGTACGGCTCAGCGGCCGGGTCAGCTCGGCCAGCCGCAGGCAACCCGGCTCGCCCAGCATCCGGTACGCCGGCTCGGCCAGCCGGTCCGTCGCCGCCTCCAGCGACTCGCGCAGCCGCCGCCCCTCCTCGGACAGCTCGTCCCCGGCCATCAGCCCGCGGGACCGCAGCCCCTCGGTGGCCGCCGCCCACTGATCGGCGCTCCACCCCCGGGTGATCTTCAGGAACCGTCCGTCGATCGCGCCCGTCGCGACGTGCAGGACGATCGACTCCAAGCCGCTGATCCCGGCCTCGACCAGGGCCGCGATGTGCCCGTCACCACGGAACTCACGCAGCAGCGTCTGCGCGTGGAACAGGCGCAGGTGCGGCGCGTCCGGCCACGGCAGCTCGGTGTGCGCGGCGAACAGTGGCCGCCCGTGCGGCATCGTCGCCGCGTCCAGCGCCGCCGCCCGGGCCAGCTCGGCCGCCTCGGCAACCTCCCGGGACGCGCACGTCTCGGCGCCCAGCGCACGGGTAAGCGCGCCGTCGGCGATCTCCAGCCGCGCCGCGACCATCCGATCGGGGGTCACCACCTGCCAGGCGGCGGGCAGCGCCCGGGCGACCATCGCCGGGTTGAAGTTGTAGAACGTGGCCGCCACCAGGGCCGGCCCGGCCTCCCCGAACGCCGCGCCACGCGCCGCGAAATACCCCGCCATCGGGTCGAGGCCGAGCCCGGCGTAGACCTCCGAGGCCTCCGGCACCAGGTAGGCCAGGGCGTGCAGCGGCTCGGTCACCCGCCAGGCCAGCCGGGACGGGCTCTCGCTCACGCTTCCCACCACAGCTCCCCGGCTCCCCGGCACGGTGCCGAGACGCTCACGGTTCCCACGGCGGGCGGCTCCGCGGCCCGGCCGGACACGGTCACGGTTCCCACGGCGGGCGGCTCTGCGGCCCGGCCGGACACGGTCACGGTTCCCACGGCAGCTCCTCGGCTTCGACGGCGACGGGCGCGGCGCCGGAATGTTCCGGAGCGGGCCGTTCGGATACCGTATGCCACTTACCCGAACGCCGCGCGACCTCCCTGGTCACCATGTGCACCGGCAGCGGCGGCGGCGGGAACGGCCCCGGCCCCCAGCGCACCCAGATCGCCAGCCGGCCCGCGGCCGCCTCGGCGAGCAGCTTGTCGACGGTGCGCTGCCGATCCGTACGGTCCACCTCGATCGCGATCGGCGCCGCCCCGGCCGGGCGCGCACACGCCACGTCCAGCACCGAGTTCCCCCGCAGCGGCGGCGGCAGCGGGAACACGCTCGGCGCCCGCCGGTAGACCCGCCACCCCCGCGAACTCGCCCACTCCTCGACCGCGTCGACGATCCGCCCGGTCGCCTCCGCCTCGGTCAGCTCCCCGAACGCGACCCCGGCCAGCCACGCCGCCAGGGAGTTCGCCGTACTCGTGCCGTCGTCCGCGGTGTCCATCGCAGGTACCTTATCGGTTCCCGATCAAGATCAAATTCTTCATGTCCCACGTCCGCAGCGGGACAGAAGGCCCTTGAAGTTGATCTTCAGGCGGCGGCGGGGAGGGAGTCCTGCTGAGCGGCGAGGCGGGCGGTGAGTTCGGCGGCGCTGACCGGGCGGCCCAGGTGGTAGCCCTGGCCGACGGTGTAGCCGAGCTTCAGCAGCCGATCCGCCTGCTCCTGGTTCTCGATGCCCTCGGCGACCGTGTCGAGGCCGAGCGCGTCGGCGAGCTGGACGACCGCACGGGCCACGGCCTGGCGGGCGTTGGCAGCGGCGCTGCCCATTTCGTCCAGTTCGATGTGATCGACGAACGACTTGTCCAGTTTGACGACCGCGGCCGGGAACGCGCGCAGCAGGCTGAGGGACGACTCGCCGGTGCCGAAGTCGTCGAGCGCGAGGCGGACGCCCATGTCGTGCAGTTCGTGCAGCACACGCAGCACCTGGTGGCCGCGCAGGACCGCGGACTCGGTGAGTTCGAGGACGAGGCGACAGGCAGGCAGGCCGCTGTCGGCGAGAGCGGCACGCACGTCGGCCACGAAATCCGGGTCGTGCAGCTGCCGGACGGAGACGTTGGGAGCGGCCTTCTCCAGGACGTCGGGGCCGAACTCGGCGATCCACGCGGCGGCCTGGCGGCACGTCTCGCGCAGCACCCAGCGGCCGAGCGGCACGATCAGGCCGGTGCGTTCGGCGGCGGGGATGAAATCGGCCGGGGACACCATGCCGCGTTCGGGGTGGAACCAGCGCACCAGCGCCTCGACGCCGGCCACCCGGCCGGTGGCCAGGTGCACGATCGGCTGGTAGACCAGCATGAACTCGCCGGCGTCGAGGGCGCGGCGCAGGTCGCCGCCGAGCTGGGCGTGGGCCTGGGCGGGTTTCTCCATGCCGGGGGCGTAACGGACCCAGTTGGCCTTGCCGCGTTGCTTGGCGGTGAACATCGCGGCGTCCGCGTCACGCAGCAGGTGGCTGGCCGGGGTGCCGGCCGGCGCCGACGCGATGCCGGCGCTGGCGTGCACCAGCAGCCGGTGCCCGCTGATCGGGACGGCGATCGCCGTCATGATCCGTTCGACCACGGCCCGGTCCTGCCCGGGCGTGGTGATCAGCACCGCGAACTCGTCGCCGGCCAGGCGGGCGGGTTCGCCGTCCTCGCCGGCGGCCGCGCGCAGCGTGTCGGCGAACGCGATCAGCAGCTCGTCGCCGACGTCGTGGCCGAGCGAGTCGTTGACCGTGTTGAAGTCGTCGAGGTCGACGAGCAGGACCGTGGCGTCGCCGCCGGTGAGGACCTGCTCCAGGCGCTGCTTGAACAGGACGCGGTTGCCGAGGCCGGTGAGGGCGTCGTGGGTCGCCTCGTACTGCAGGCGGGCCTCGGAGGCCTCCCGCTCGCGCAACAGCCGGACGTTGTCGCGGTTGACCAGGAACTGGCGGCCCAGGACGAGCACGGTGACGGCGGCGGCCGAGCCGACGACGAGCCGGCCCTCCGGGATCCCGTCCTGGACCACCGGGCGGACGAGCACGTCGGCGAGTGGCAGGTCGACGGCGAGCACCGCCAGATACGGCAGCCAGACGTTGCCCCGGCGGCGCGGTGGCCGGCCGGCGGCGCGGCGCTGCAGGTTCACGCCGAGCGTCACCAGCAGCGGGATCAGCGGCAGGCACAGCGCCTGGCCGGGCAGGATGCCGTCGTAACCGAACTTGCCGTCGAGCAGCGCGACCCCGCCGACGGCCAGGCCCGTGGCCGCGACCGTGCGGACCGCGATCCGGTCGATCGGGCCGCCCGCGATGTAGGAGACCTTGGTGATCGCCCCGGCCGCGAACGCGAACGCGAGGATCAGGATGGTCAGGCTCGACGAGGTCCACTGATCGTCCGAGTCGATCATCGGGAGCAGACCGAAGTGCCAGAGCACGGTGACGCAGCCGAGGAACGCGATGGTGCGGTCCAGCCACTGCCGGATCCGGTGCCGGCGGCTGTGCACACCCAGCGGCACGCGGCCCACCGCCCAGATCGCGGCGAGCAGGCCGGACCCGGCGAGCACGGCACCGGCCGGCGGCATGTCCGGCAGCGCCGGGGTGGAGACGACGGCCGCCACGGCGAGGACCGTGAAGCCGGCCGTCACCAGCAGGCAGCCGATCTCCAGGGCCCGCCAGAACCGGCGGCCGACCGGGTCGGTGGTCGCCCGGCGCAGCGCGCGCACCGCGAGGACGGAGACACCGCTGGCGAGCGGCATGAACAGGTAACCGACGGAGACCGGGCCGAGGCCGGTGATCGTCCAGAGCACGTACCAGAGGGTGCTGAGCAGGACGAACGCACCGGTGAGCGCGACATGACGCCAGGATCTGGTCAAGACGCGAACTCCCGGGAGCGCTGCTTGTCGGCATACATCCGGAGGTCGGCCAGGTGCAGGAGGTTGTCCGGGTGGTCCGCGCGGCCAGCCGCGACGCCGATGCTGGCGCCGGCCGCGAGACGCTGCCCGCCGATCTCGACCGGCCGGGCCAGCGCGGATCGTAGCCGCTCGGCGATGTCGTGCGCCTCCTGAGTTCCGGAGCCGACCAGCACCGCGAACTCGTCGCCGCCCAGCCGGGCGGACAGGTCGCCGTCGCCGGTGGCGGCCAGCAGCTGCTCGGCGACGTGCCGGAGCACCGCGTCGCCGGTGGCGTGGCCGTACGTGTCGTTGATCTGTTTGAAGCCGTTGAGGTCGACCAGGAGCACCGTGACCTCGGCGGCACCGGCCGCACGGATGCGATCGGTGAACTGGCGCCGGTTGGCCAGCCCGGTCAGCGCGTCGTGGCCGGCCTGGAACCGCAGGCGTTCGCGCAGTTCCCGCTCCTCGGTCACGTCCCGGGCGTTCATCACGACACCGCCGATGCCGCGTTCCTCGACGAGGTTGACCGCGACCACGGACAGCCAGCGCCAGCTCTCGTCCTCGTGCTGGGCGCGCAGCTCGAACGCGGCCTTGGCGCCGGGCTCGGCGAACACACCGTCCATCTCCGCGGCGACGCGCTCGACGTCGTCCGGGTGGATCAGGTCCAGCCAGTTGCGGTCGACGAACTCGTCGAGCGAGCCGCCGATGATCCGCTCGACGGCCGGGTTCATGTACTTGACGATGCCGTCGGTGCCGATGATCGCGGTGATGTCGGAGGCATGCCGCAGCAGCGCCTCCTGGCGGCGCTCCCGGCGGCGGATCTCGGCCAGGCTCTCGTCGAGCTGGTCGAGCAGCGTGGTGTTCTCGGCCAGGGCGAGCATCTGGCGCGCGACGACCAGCGCCACGTTGAGGAGCAGCCCGGCCAGCGCGCCCCAGGCGGACACCCCGAGACCTTGGCCGGCCAGCACCGCGATCAGGGCGGCGGCGCAGATCACCGTGCCCAGGTAGGGCAGCAGGCTGTAGCGGCGGCCGGCCCCCGCGGCCCGGCCGGGCACGCGGCCGCGGGACCGGACGGCCAGCGTCTGCAGTCGCGGCGCCACGAGCGTGAGCACGCACGGGATCAGGATCAGCAGCGACGGCAGGACCAGCCCGTGCAGGCCGACGCTGGGCAGCAGGGCGTTGCCGACCGCCTGCACCAGACAGCAGACGACCAGCGGTACGGCCGCCTGCCAGGCGATCGGGCTGGAGCCGCTCAGCCCGAGCTTGACCGCGAGGAACCCACCGATCAGCAGGATCCCGCATCCGAAGATCGAGGTCGCGTAACCGGCCAAGCCGGCGTGAGCCATGCTCGACCGGGTCAGCACGCACCAGATCGCCGACCCGGCGGCGCTCAGGATGATCGCGGCGTCCAGCGCGACCCGGATCCGCGCGTCACGCGACCACCAGCGGCTCGGGTGCATCAGCCCGACGCCGCAGACCAGCACCACGCCGAGAACGCCGAGCAGGCTCTGCGGCGCGGTCAGCGTGAAGCCGGCGTGCCCGGGGTGGCTCAGCACCCAGCCCAGCTGGTAGCTGTCGCCGGTCGCGAAGAGCAGCCCGGCCACACCCATCGCCCGCCAGAAGCGGCGGTTCGCCGGGGGCAGGTCCGGGTTGCGGTAGAGCCGCCGGGAGAGCAGGAAGGTACCGAGGTCGGTGAGGGGCGCGACGACCCAGCACAGCACCAGCTTCTGCCGGTCGCCGCCCAGGTCCAGCGCGTAGAAGCCGCACACCGCCACGGTCATCAGGAGCAGCGGGGCCAGCACCCGGTCACGCCAGAGCACCATCACTCCCCCGCTGAGTACAAGATTCCGTCTGACCATCGTTCGGCGGGTCGCCACTCGCGTTTAGGTTTTCCGCGGCCATCGTTTCACCCAGCACCCCTGTGATTCACGTATCTGAATGTTGAACAAAGGGGACAGCCGATGCGACGCAGCACGAGAACGACGGCGAAGGACTGCTCGAGGTGATCGAGAAGGACGGCAGCGACCACGGCGTCCTGCGCGCGGGGGACTCGCGACCGACCCGGCGAAGCTGTCGGCGGCGTACTTCACGACCCCGGGGACGCTGTCACGGACGTACCCCAGCAACGGGTACGCCGTCGCGGCGGCCGCGCTGCGCGAGGCCGCCGCAACCCTGCCGAGGACCGTCGACTAGTCGGTCGGGGCGTCCGACGGGCTGACCGAGTCGTCCGGGGCCGGCGACTCGGTCTCGCTCGGGTCGACCGCCGGCGGCGTGGTGGGCGAGACCGACGGCGCCGGGGTCGTGCTGGTCGACGGCGCCGGGGTCGTGCTGGTGGACGGCGCCGGGGCCGGGGTCGTGCTGGTGGACGGAGCCGGGGTCGGGGAAGTGGACGGGGCCGGGGACGGAGCCGCCTTGCCCCGCGCCTCCACCTTCGCCGCGGTGTAGACGGCGTCGACCCGGGTGCCCGTGATCGTGACCTGGTTGCCCGCGGCGAGCGCGGTCACCGCGACCCGCTTGCCGTTCAGCGAGACCCGGACGGCCGACGGCACCGTGATCGTGACGGTCTTTCCCTTCACGTCCTTGGTGCCGCTCTTGACCGCCACGGTGACCGAGCCCGCGGCGACGGCGGTGACCGTGCCGTTCGCCGCGAAGGCGACCTTCACCACCTTCTTCGGCGGGTTCTTCTTGGCGGGCGCCGGGGAGGGAGCCGGCGAGGAGACGGGGACAGCGGGCTTGCCCTCGGCAGGCGAGGAGACGGGGGCAGCGGGCTTGCCCTTGGCCGGCGACGAGGCCGGCTTGGCGGCGAAGGCGGCCACACCGGTGGTCGCGACCGGAACCGTGACGGCGGCGGCCACGGCAACGGCTACAGCGATACGACGCATGCGCATCTGCGGAACTCCTCGTGATCGGGGGAGTTCTTACTGTCGACAGTCACGGTTGCCGCCGGGCTGCTCGGCCGGGTGCGGATCGGTTGCCGGTTGACACGCAGGCCCGTGCTGGGCGAATGTTCCGGGCATGCACGATGTTTGGCCGGCGCCGGGTGCCCTTCTGGTCTCGCGGTACCGCCTCGTCACCTTGCTGGAGACGGGCGGCATGGCGCAGGTCTGGCGGGCCACCGACGAACTGCTCGACCGTCCCGTCGCGGTCAAGCTCCCGGCCGGCGACATCCGGGCCGCGCACCTGGCCTGGCGTGAGGCACGTCTCGCCGCGCGCCTGTCGCACCCCGGCATCGCGGCCGTCCACGACTACCGGGAGGCGGTCCGGCCGGACGGCTCGGTGGTCCCGTTCGTGGTGATGGAACTGCTCGCCGGGGAAACCGTGGCGGCGCGGCTCTGCGACGGGCCGATGCCGTGGCCGGCCGCCGCCGCGGTGGGTGCCGCCGTCGCCGGGGCGCTCGCCGCCGCGCACGCCGCCGGGGTGGTGCACCGCGACATCAAACCCGGCAACGTGATGCTCTGCCGGGGCGGGGTGAAACTGCTCGACTTCGGGATCAGCGCCGGGGTCGGCGAACCCGACGACGACGACACCGGGGCGACGTTCGGGACTCCGGCGTACGCGGCCCCCGAGCGCCTCGACGGGAAACCGGCCGAGCCCGCGACCGATCTGTACGGGCTGGGCGTGCTGCTCTTCGAGATGGTGCACGGGGAGCCGCCGTACAGCGTGGACACCTGGGAGGAACTGGCCGTCGCCCGCCGGCACGGGCCGGCGCCCCTGCCGCCCGGGCTGCCGGGGACGCTGACCGGGCTGATCCATCACTGCCTCGACGACGACCCGGAACGGCGGCCGTCCGCGGCACAGGCGTGGAAGATCCTGGCCGAGCTGGCGCCGTCCGAGGAGAACAAGGCGCCGACTGTGCCGCTGCCCGGGGCGCGGCCCGCGGGACAGGCCCGGGTCACGGCGCCCGATCCTCCGAGCCGGGCCACGCGCGGCCGGAAGATCGCGGTCGGGGTGGCGCTCGGGGCCACCGCGATCGCGTTCCTGGCACTGGTCCACGTGGTGACGCGGTCCGGTGACGATCTGGCCGCGCCGCCGCCCGGGGCGGTCCCGCCGTCCAGCGTGGCGGCCAGTTCCGCGCCCGCTCCGGCCGTCTCCTCGGCCGCGCCGGCGCCGGTGCCGAAGAAGGTGACCACGCCGCCGGCGGTGACGCTCACCGTGGAGGCCGCTCTCGGGCGGGTGCAGAGCGCGGTCGAGCAGGGCGAGAAGTCGGGTGGGATCCGCTCCGACGTGGCGCAGGACTTCCGGAACATCCTCAGCCAGTTGGCCACACAGGACAATCCCGACATTCAGCGGCAGGTGGAGTTGTTGCGGAAGAAGGTGCGGCAGCGGCTCAGTGAGCGGGCGCTGACGTCCGACCAGGCGAGCATCCTCCAGAACCGCCTCACCGACCTCAGCAAAGCCCAGGCCTGACCCGCCGCCCGGCGAGGGCGCCCTCAGGCCTCGCCCGCCGGCACCGGGCCTTCGGCTGGTCCTCAGGGGTGCTTCCGGAGCCCGGAAACACCCCTCGGAACCAGTCGGCACCCGCGCCGGGTCAGGCGGAGCCGCGGAGGATCAGGCGGAGCCGCGGAGGATCAGGCGCGTGGGCAGAACGGTCTCGTGCTCGACCGGCTCCCCGTCCAGCTTCGCCAGCAGCAGCCGCACCATCTCCTGCCCCATCTGCTCGATCGGCTGGTAGACGCTGGTCAGCGGCGGATCGGTGTGCCGGGCGATGACGGAGTCGTCGAACCCGACCACCGCCACGTCCTCCGGCACCCGCCGTCCGGCCCGCCGCAGCACCCGCAGCGCACCCGCGGCCATCATGTCGGAGGCGGCGAACACCGCGTCGAGCTGCGGATAGTTCGCCAGCAGCCACTCCATCGCCATCGCGCCGCTGATCTCGCCGAAGTCACCGGCCGCGGCCGGCCCGTCCCCGACCACGTCCCGATAGCCCTGGTAGCGGTCGACGCCGGGAGCCGTGTCCATCGGCCCGGTGATCGTCGCGATGCAACGCCGCCCCTGCTCCTGCAGGTAGCTGACGGCGGCCCGGGCCCCGCCCCGGTTGTCCGCGTCGACGAGGCTGGACGGCCCGGGGTGCGCCGGGCGGCCGGCCCGGACGGTGGGGACGCCGCGCTCCTCGAGGATCATCGGCAGCGGGTCGTCGCCGTGCAGCGAGAGCAGCAGCGCGCCGTCCACGTGCTGGCGGGTCAGGTATCCCTCCAGCTGGCGGCGCTCCTCCGGGGCCTGCGCGATCATCAGGACCAGCTGCAGGTTGCGTGAGACCAGCACCGACGACACGGACTGGACGATCCGCCCGAAGAACGGCTCGGCGAAGAACCGCTCCCCGGACTCGAAGACGACCAGGGCTATCGAATCGGTTCGCTGGGTGACGAGCGCCCGCGCGGCCCGATTGGGAACGTAACCAAGCTCGTCGATCGCGTCCTGCACCAGCTTGCGAGCCTTGGGGCTGACCTGCGCCGAGCCGTTGACGACCCGGGAGACCGTGCCACGGCCGACGCCGGCCCGGGCCGCGACCTCTTCCAAGGTCGGCCGCCCGGCCGAACGGTTGCTGTTGTCCCTCATCGCCAGCCGTCCTTTCCACGGTCACCGGCTGGAGACAAAGTACAACCGCCACGCCGCCGGGCCAGTGATTCTAGTGGTCGACTTTCTTACGGCGGGAGCGCTCTCGCCTTCACCGGTGGCTGAATCCTTGCGGATACGGGCTCGGGCGCCACTTCCGGGTGCCCGGGGACGGACGGCAGAGTGGTCCCATGCGGGGACATACGGTGGCAATGATTCTTCTCCCGGGGGCCGCGCCCCTGGACGTCGGCATCCCGGCGCAGATCTTCGCGCCGCGGCACAAACTGAACTACCGCTTCGTCCCGTGCGCGCTCCAGGCCGGTCCGGTCCCGGGGCGCGACGGGCTCGGCTACCACGTCGAGGCGGGGCTCGAGGCGCTGGAGACGGCCGACACGATCATCGTGCCGGGGTACCACAACTGCGCCGAACCGGTCGACCCGCGGGCGCTGGAGGCGTTGCGCGAGGCGGCGTTCCGGGGCGCCCGGATGGTCTCCATCTGCGGTGGCGCGTTCGCGCTGGCCCAGGCCGGCCTGCTGGACGGGCTGCGGGCGACCACGCACTGGCAGATGGCCGCGCGACTCGCCCGGGAATACCCGAAGGTGACCGTCGACGGCCGGGTGCTCTTCGTCGACGAGGGCCAGGTGCTGACGTCGGCCGGGGTGTGCGCCGGGATCGACGTGTGCCTGCATCTGGTGCGGCGCGACCACGGCGTCCAGGCGTCGAACGCGATCGCCCGGGTGATCGTCGCCGCGCCGTACCGCAGCGGCGGCCAGTCCCAGTTCGTGCCGCGCAGCATCCCCGAGCCGCTCGGCGACGTCTTCGCCGCGACCCGGGAGTGGGCCCTCGCCCACCTGGAGGAGCCGCTGACCGTGACGACGATGGCCCGGCACGCGGGCGTGTCGGCGCGCACGTTCGGGCGGCGGTTCGTCGAGGACACCGGCTACACCCCGATGCAGTGGGTGCTGCGGGCGCGCGTCGACCTGGCCCGGGAAATGCTGGAACGCACCGGCCTCGGGATCGACCAGATCGCGGCGCGGGTCGGGGTCGGCACCGGCGCGAACCTGCGCATGCACTTCCAGCGGATCCTCGGCACGGCGCCGAGCGAGTACCGCAAATCGTTTGGCGGCAAGCTTGCGGAAGCAGGCGCTCCCGCACCTGCCGCCTGATGGAACGAAACAGCAGGCTGGAGGCATGAGCACACGAGTTGCCATCAACGGATTCGGACGCATCGGCCGCAACGTCCTGCGCGCGGCCGCCGGCAGCGACGTCGAGATCGTCGCGATCAACGACCTGACCGATTCCGGCACCCTCGCGCACCTGCTGCGCTACGACAGCACGCTCGGGCGGTTCGCCGGGACGGTCGAGGCCCACGAGGATCACCTCGTCGTCGACGGACGCCGGATCGAGGTCACCAAGGTCCGTACGCCGGATGATCTGCCCTGGAAAGATCTCGGCGTGGACGTGGCGCTGGAGTCGACCGGGCGCTTCACCGCCGCCGGCGACGCTCGCGCCCACCTCGCCGCAGGCGCCCGGAAAGTGCTGGTCAGCGCGCCGTCCAAGGGGGCCGACATCACCATCGCGTACGGCCTGAACCACGGTGACTACGACCCGGCCGCGCACGACGTCGTGTCGAACGCGTCGTGCACCACCAACGGTCTCGCCCCGATCGCGTCGGTCCTCGACGACCTCGCCACGATCGAGACCGGCTCGATGACCACGATCCACGCCTACACCCAGGAGCAGAACCTGCAGGACGGGCCGCACCGCGACCTGCGCCGGGCCCGCAACGCGGCGATCAACATCGCCCCGACGACGACCGGTGCCGCGACCGCTATCGGTCACGTCCTGCCCCGCCTCGCGGGCAAGCTCACCGGTTACTCCGTGCGCGTGCCGGTCCCGGTCGGCTCACTCGTCGAACTCAACGCGATCGTCGAACGCCCGGTCACCGCCGAGGAGATCAACAGCGCGTTCGAGGCCGCGGCGGCCGGCCCGCTGCGCGGCGTCCTGGAGTTCACCGCCGACCCGCTGGTCTCCTCCGACATCACCGGCAACCCGGCATCGTCCATCTTCGACTCCCTCCTGACCAGCGCCAACGGCCGCCTCGTCAAGGTAGTCGCCTGGTATGACAACGAGTGGGGCTTCGCCAACCGCGTCATCGACACGCTTTCCCTGCTCGGCCGCTGACCCCTTCCCCGGTACGTCGTGAGCCGCCCGCCCGTCGCCTCCTCCGCGAGCCCCGCCCTGGTTCCGGCTTCGGCCCCGCGCCGCGGCCGGCGTGAGTGGGCGGCGCGGGGCGCGGGGTGAGGGGGCGGCGCGGGGCGCGGGGTGAGAGGGCGCGGCTGGGGGCCGATCGGGCGGGGCTCGCGGACGTACGGGCAAAAAGATCGTGACCGGAAGTGGCGCTGCCACGCCGGGCCGAAGCTTTCTCTATGCTGTGCGGATGGCGGTCACCCTGGCAGATGTGGCCCGGCTGGCCGGGGTCTCCCCCGCTACGGTCTCGCGCGTGATCAACGACAGCGCCAAGAAGGTCGCGCCGGAGCTCCGGGAGCGGGTGCTGGCTGCTGTCGCGCAGTTGCACTACGTGCCGAACGCGCATGCGCAGAACGTCGCGCGCCCGCGCAAGTCCGCGGTCGGCGTGATCGTGCACGACGTGTCGGACCCCTACTTCGCCGAGATCACGCGCGGTCTGCAACGGCAGGCGGCGGCGCACGACCGGCTGCTGGTGATCTGCAACAGCTATCGCGAGCCGGAGCGTGAGCTGGCCTACGTGGCGCTGCTGCGCGCCCAGCAGGTGCACGCGCTGATCCTGGCCGGTTCGGGTTACCACGACGACGAGTTCACGGCCCGGCTGAACGGCGAGCTCAACGCGTATCAGCAGGGCGGCGGCCGGGTCGCCGTGATCGGCCGGCACGAGCTGGTGGGCAGCGCCGTGCTCCCGGCGAACGAGGCGGGGGCGTACGAGCTGGGCTGTCGTGTCCTCACCCAGGGCCACCGCCGGATCGGCGTGATCGCCGGTCCGCGCAGCCTGACGACCACGACCGACCGGCTGTCGGGGATCCGGCGCGCGGCCGCCGAGACGAACGTGACGCTGGAGCACGTGATCTACGCCGACTTCACCCGGGACGGCGGGGCCGCCGCAGCCGCTGAACTGCTGGCCACCGCCCCCGGCCTGACCGCCATCCTGGCGCTGAACGACTCGATGGCCGTCGGCACCCTGGCGACCCTGCGCGAGCGCGGCATCTCCGTGCCGGGGCAGATCTCGGTGACCGGTTTCGACGACATGCCGATCGCGCGGGACATGACGCCGACACTGACCACGGTCCGGCTGCCGCTGGTCGGGATGGGCGAGCGCGCGATGGCGCTCGCCCTCGGGGACGACGCGGTGCCGGTCTCCGAGCCCGCCCCGGCCGAGCTGGTCTGGCGGGAGAGCTGCGCCGCACCGGCCTGAGGTCGCACTCCCCCGCGATCGGCCCGCCCCGCTGAAACCGCCCTTGCCGGAACCCCGCCCGGCCGCGCCTCGCTGAAACCGCACTTGCGGAACCCCGCCCGGCCGCGCCTCGCTGAAACCGCACTTGCGGAACCGGGCCCGGCCGCGCCTCACCGGAAGCGCACTGCCGGGCGCCGGTTGACCCCGATCACCGCCGGGAGCAGGAGCAGCCCGGACGCGGCCTGCTCGAGGGTGAACCAGAGCGGGAACCTGCCCGGGATCGCGACGATCGGCGCGGCTCGCCCGATCCGACGAGCGACGGGTGGAGGTGGCCCCCACCGATCGGTGGACCGGTACATTGGCGCGGGTGACTGACGTGGAGCAGGTCCCCCGTGCCCCGGCGACCGGGCGGGCGGTGTTCTGGACGCAGTTTGCGCTGCTCATCGCGTACTTGATCGGCAGTTTCGGGATTGTGATCCTGGCCGCCGTGCACGCGGGTGATCTCGGCGCGGTGCTGCACCCGGGTCTCGACCGGCTCGGCGATCCGAAGGACTCGATGCTCATCGGGCCCGATTCGGTATGGAATCCACTGGTCTGGATCGTCGGGATCTGCCGGTTGATCGCCTGGTTCGTCTACCCGCTCGGCTTCGCGATGCTGCTCTTCGGCGCGGCGACGCTGGTGCACACGTGGGGGCTCGGTGATCGCCGCACGTTCACCCGGATCGCCGTCCTCACCGCGATCTGGCTGATTCTGATCATTCTCGCGGCATCGCCTTACGGCACCGGCCTGACCACCTGGCTCCTGGATTGAGAAGAGCGGCCCGGGAGACATTCTCCCGAGCCGCTCTTCCCGTACGGGTTCTCAGGCGGGTGTGCTCTCGGCCGCCTGGTCCTCGATGATCGCCTTGATGCGGTCCGCCCGTGCGGGACTCTTGACCCCCGTCACCGCGGTGACCCGGTAGCGGGTCAGCTTCCCGTTGGTGCGCAGGTGCTCGTGCAGTTGCGGGCCGAACTGCTCGACGATCTCCTCGTCGCGGGGCCCGCGACCGCCCTGCGGCCGGGGCAGCAGGTGCTGCCACGGCTGATCAGAACCGGTCGGCTGACCACCGAGCGCGGAGACGTAGTCGTTGACGAACTCGCGCACGCTCTCGTCGTCGAGCCGCGAGAAGTTCGGCTTCAGCATGATCGCCAGCTCGCGCGGGTCGGTCTCGTCGCTGCTCTCCATCTCCTCGACGAGAGCCGCGCGCAGGTCCTCGATCTCCTGCATCCACTGTGCCGTGCCGACCTGCACGGTCACCGGCTCGGGCAGCAGGTCACGCCACGGGAACGCGGCGTCGCCGGGCTCGCCGTTCATCTCCCGGACGTAGTCGTTGACGAACGAGCGGACGACGCCCTCGCCGAGGTCCGGGACCCGCGGGGCGAGGTTCTTGACCAGTTCGGCGACCCGGTTGTACGTCATCTCGGGCAGGTTGTCCGGGGTGATCTCGGCGGCGACCAGGCGGGCCAGGCGCTCGACGGCGAGACGCCACCACGGGGAGCCGACGATGGTGACGGCGCGCTGGGCGCCGGTGGGGGTGGCGGCCCAGGACGGGACCGAGGGCTGCGGACTCGCGCCGTTGCCGCCGTTGGTCTGCGGGGCGACGAAGGGGCGCGGTGCCGGGACAGCACCGATCGAGCCGAGCACCGCGGGGACCGCGCCGGGCACGCCGCCGTTCGGCACCGGGTTCTGACCGGGGACGCCGCCGTCCGGGACAGCCGGAGGGTGACCATTCCCGGACACTTGCTGGCGGGGCTGACCGTTACCAGCGGCTTCGGGCTGACCGTTGCCGGCCGTCGAGTGCCGCCCGCCGGCGCCGTTCCCTCCCACCGGGATCTGTCCGGAGATCCCCGGAACCTGGTCCTCGATCGAGCGCCGCGGCCCGGGAACCTCCGCCCCGGAAACCACACCGTTCCGCGGCGCCGCAACCGGAGCACCGTTCTGCGAACCCGGAGCCGGAGCGCCGTTCTGCGGTGCCGCAACCGGACTGCCGTTCTGCTGCCCCGGCACCGGCATCCCCAGCATCTCCTCCGGGGTGACCGCCGCTGCCAGCCGCTCCCCCAGCGAAGCCTGGTTCACCACCGGCGACTCCGCCGTCGAGTTCACCCACGCCGCCAGCTGCGCCACCGTGGGCGACACCGGCGTCTCCGGCGCGGCCGGCGGCACGAACTGCACCGGCTGAACCGGCTGCGCCGGACGCCCCTGACCGTTCTGGATCACCGACTCGGCACCGCCCGGAGCGGCCGCCGCGGTGATTGCGGGCGCCACCGGAGCCGCCTCGACCGGGGCCGCGGCCACCGGGACGGCCACCGCGACGGCCGGCTTGCTGCCGGGCACCAGCAGGTCCATCACCCGCTGGATCCGCGCCAGCTGCTCGACCACGTCACCCACCACCGGCTCCCCGGCGGTCCGCGCGTCCTTGAGCAGGCGGCTGCGCCACCACGACTTGGGCCAGCGACCCGAACTCACCCGGTGGTGGTTGACGACCATGCGCCGCATCTGCCGCTCGGCCGCCATCCGCTCCAGGTCGGGGTCGTCGTCCGGGATCAACCAGCCCCACCGCTCGGCGAGCCGCCGCGGGCTGTACGCGAACCGGCCGCGACGCACCTTCTGCCCGGCCGCGGTCAGCGCCGCCCACCACATCAGGAAGATGACGCACGGCACGGCCAGACGCAGCAGCTTCTCGGTGCCGGTGACCGCGTTGCTGGCCACGATGATGCCGGAGACCCCCGCGATCAGGGCGGCGATCCACAGCATCGGGCCGGGGTGACCCGGCGTCTCGATCTTGCCGTCCGGCCCGTACACGGTGGTGTTCCGGTACTGCTCGGCGGCGAGCGACGTGGCGGTCAGGAAGCAGATCTCGAAGACCGCGAAGACCAGGACGGCGAACAGCCGCGGCAGATGCAGCTGTTCGGTGGCGATCACCCACATGCCCTCGGCGTTGAGCAGCAGCGCCAGGTTCATGCTGAACGACAGCGCGATCGGGCGCAGCGGCTTGCCCGACCGTTTCGCCCAGATCCCGAAGCTGATCAGGAGGAGGACGCCGAGCAGACCGAGGGCCAGCGACGCTATCGCCGCGTAGTCCGTCCAGAAGTTGGCGATCTGTTCGTTCAACTGCTTCATGCGGGGAGGCCCTTCATCGGAACCGGAAGGTACGCGTCGAGTGCGGCCGCGATCAGCGCGGACCGGTTGCCGCCGGTGTGCCGGCCGGCCAGTCCGTCGATCACGGCGAGGTTCTCCTGGTTCGGGCGGATCGACACCTGCACCTGGTCCTCCAGGTGCTGGCGGCGGCCGGGACGCTGGGCCACGAAAAGACCGTCCTCGGGCATGGGGGTGCCGGTGAGTTCGGCCAGACGGGGGTGCGTGTCGTTCAGCGCGTCGAACACGATCTGGGTGTGCGACCGCCCGGTCGCGGCGGCGTGCGCCCGCAGCCGGGACCGCACACTGACCGCGAGGTACACGATCACGCTGCCGGCGGTGATCGTGCGTGCGCTGCCGGGCACGGCGGGCCCTCCTCGTCGTCGGAGCATTCTTGCGAACGCGGATTTCTATCACGTAGCCGGGGTCGCACGCGAAAAGCCACGCGACCACAGTGCTATCCGATAGCTATCCGCATGCTCTCCCGCACTTCCCGCAATCTCTCTGCCGCAAGGCCGTCCTCACCCCTGCGCACCACCGCTTTCACCCTCAGCGCCCGTCCCCGGGCCCACCGCGCCGCCACCCCTCAAGACGGTCCCGGCCCCGCTCCCGGTTGACCGACTCATGAGTCAGTGAGGTGGCGGCCGCCACAGCCGCGGTCGTGGCGATCCACCAGCGCCCCAGCACGCGATCACCGCCGGCAGCCGTCCGCCCACGATGTGCTGTTCACGGGCCGAAACGGAAAAGGGGCCCCGAAGGGCCCCTCTCTCACTGCGAGGTACTACTTCACTTCTGGAGCGCGCACGTGGACAGTCCCTCGGCGTGCAGGTCCGGCTTGGCCGCGGTGCGACCGATCGCGGTCTCCATCCGGTTGATCGTCGAGAACCGCTTGTCCTTCAGCGGGCCGAGGATCGCGTTCTGCACGAAGTTCGCGCCACCCTGGCCGACCGAGCCGGCCAGGCGCTTGTTCGCCTCGTCGATCTGGGTCTGCAGCAGGGCCAGGTTCCGGTCGATCTCGGCCTGCGCCGACGCCGGGATCGCCACGCCGATCTTCACGTCCGGGCAGACGATCTTGCCGGCCGCCGCCGCGACCGCGGCCGGGTCCTGGGTCTGCACGGAACCGGTCGCCTCGGGCGCCGCGTTGCCGCCGCCGTTCTGGTTGAGCGAGCAGGTGGAGAGGCCCTCGGCGTTCAGGTCCGGCTTCGCGGCCCGGCGACCGATCGCGGTCTCGATCCGGTTGATCGTGGCGAACCGCTTGTCCTTCAGCGGGCCGAGGATCGCGTTCTGGATGAAGTTCGCGCCACCCTGACCGACCGTGTCGACCAGGCGCTTGTTCGCTTCCTGGATCTGGGTGTTCAGCAGCGCCAGGTTCCGCTCGACCTCAGCCTGGGCCTGGGCCGGGACGGCGCCGATGGTGTTGCCGACGTTCGGGCAGTTCACCGTCGGGACGCCGGTCGCGCCCCCGGTCGAACCGCCACCGGCGGCGGGCGAGGCGGTCGCGGTGGCACCGGCCACGACGGTCGGCTCCGGCGCCGCGTTACCGCCGCCGTTCTGGTTCAGGCCACAGGTGGCGAGCGAGTCGACGGGCAGGTCGGGCTTGGCCGCGGTCCGGCCGATCGAGATCGCGATCCGGTCGATCGTGGACGCGCGCTTGTCCTTCAGCGGGCCGAGGATCGCGTTCTGGATGAAGTTCGCGCCGCCCTGGCCCTGACTGGTGGCCAGCCGCTTGTCAGCTTCCTGGATCTGGGTGTTCAGCAGCGCCAGATTGCGCTCGACCTCGGCCTTGGCCGAGGCCGGGATGGCCGGCAGCTGCGGCGCGACCTGCGGGCAGTTCACCGTGGGCACCGCGTCGGAGGTGGCCGCGTTCGCGACGCCAAGACCCACGCCGACCAGGGCGACCGCGACACCCGCGATGCCGGCAACCCGCCAGCGCCGGATGTTGGATCCCCCCGCGTTACTCCGGTAGCGCTTCATTGTGTGTGACCTCTCGCTCGGATCGCCGTTCTCAACCCGTCCTTACGGGAACGCTCCCAGCGCGGATCGAACTAAAGGAAAACTTAAGGATCAAGAGTCTTGCGATCTTAAGCAAAGGCTTATTAACAAAACCCTTTCGCTGGTACGACGTGGAACTCCGGCAACCACAGAAGCGCCGCCCGCCACCGCATCCGCGACGTCCAGCCGGTGCCGGTCCGCCCCGGCGCCGCCGCCATCTCTGTGGCCGTGGTCACCGAACCGACCGCTCCCCCGGTGACTCTGTGTCAGACTCCTCGACCATGAATCTGCCCGCCGAGGTCCGCGCGATCGTCCGCACCCGTCTCAGCCCGGAGACCGCGACGGCCTACCTGGACATGACCCGCCCGTCGGTCGGCTACGTCCTGGCCGACGAAGGCTGGAGCGCGTTCGGCGGCGACCCGTCCGTCGCGGCGTTCGAGTGGCCCGCCTACCAGGGCACACCCATGCTGATGCTGGCCCAGATCGACTGCGCCGAAGCCGCCGAGCTATTGGGCGACGCCTGGCCGTTCACTGACGACGGCCGACTGCTCTTCTTCCACGACGAGGACTTCGCCGCGCCGTACTCGGGAACACAGGGTGACGACGGCTGCCGCGTCCTGCACGTCGCGAACTCCCCGGTCGCCCCGCTCCCGGCCCACCGCCGCACGATCCCGCCCCTCCCCCTCACCCCCACCCCGCTGGCCGCCCTGCCCAGCTGGCAGCACGTCGACGCCGACGCGCTCGGCCTGCCCGTCCCCGACCTGATCGACCTGTGGGAGGACCTCGCCCCGCTCCTCCGCGCCCCGCGCCACCGCCTCCTCGGCCACCACGACAACCAGGGCCCCGAGGTCACCGGCCACCGCCCCTTGCTGCAGCTCGAAGCCGAGGAGGGCACGCATTGGGGCGAGGTGGTCAGCGTGACGTTCTGGATCACCGACGCCGATCTGCGAGCCGGCGTCCTCACCGACGTCCGCCGCACCTACGAGGTCGCCTAGATCCCACCCCGCCGCCGCGGCATCACCGCACCCGGCGGCACCAATGCGACATCACCGCACCCAGCGGCACCAATGCGACATCACCGCACCCAGCCGCACCAATGCGGCATCATCTCACCGAGCAACGTCCCGCCGACCTCACCGCACCCCGGCGCCGCCCCACCGCCGCCGAGCGCCGGTGGCGCTGCCGTCCGCGAGCCCCAGCCGGAACGGTGACCGCGGCCGCGATGCCGATCACAGCGAAGCTCGCGCGAGTGGTCGGTGCGGGACTCGTTGATGCCGGGCGGCCGCGACCGGAATGGCGGCGGCGCCGGGGCGGGCCGGCACCGGGAATCGTCGCGGACCGGACGGCGGGCGTCGCTTTTGCGGTGGGGCGGTGGTGATGCCGTACCGGGAAAAGGAAGCGGAAGCGGACCGCCTGCGCCGCGGCAGACAGGCGGTCCTTCTCCGTTATTCCAGGCCGAGGCGCCCGGCGCCGGAATTGGCGTTGACGACGGCCGGGACCTGCGCGGTGGGGGTGAGCGGGCCGGGCCGCAGCGTCGGCGTCCAGCCGGCGTCGGTGCCCAGGTCGGGCTCGTGGGTGGCGTTGTACTCGGCGAGCAGGCCGACCGTGGTGACCGGGCCGGTGCCGATCCGGGTCAGGGTGCCTTTCTCGGTCAGTGCGGTGCCGCCCCAGTTGTAGACGACCGCGTCGAGCGGAATGTCGGCGCTGCGGAGGAAGAAATTGTTCTCCGCGTAGATCGCCGAGTAGACGCCGGCGCCCCACGAGTACTGATAGAAGTCCTCGTCGGTCTCGTAGTAGTAGTTGTCATAGACGTCGACCTGCCCGAATCGCACGCGCGGCGCGCGCTGGCCGACATTGGCGAACTTGTTGTGGTGCAGCGTCACCCGGAGTTTTCCGACGTCCGCGCCGACCGTGTTGGTGGAGCCGATCAGCATCGTCTTGTCGTGTTCCTGGAAGACGTTGTAGGAAATGGTGACCAGGTCGGAGGCCCGGATCACGTCGAGCGCGCCGTCGTGCACCTGATAGGGCCGCCCGTAGTATTCCGGCTGCAGCGAGTCCACATTGTTGCCGTCGCTGAACGTGTTGTGGTCGGCCCACACGTGCGTGGCCCCGGTCAGTGTGATCAGGTCGTAAGCGGAATTCCAGTTACCGTTCGCGCCGTCGGTCGGATCCCACAGCGGGAAGCAGTCGGCGGCGTCCTCGAGGCGCAGATTCCGGATGATGACGTTGTCGGCACCGGAGACCAGCAGGTTGAGCCCGACGAGCCGGGCGTTGGCCAATCCGAGAATGGTCGTGTTGGACGGCACTTTGAGCTGCACGTCGAGGGCCTGGTTCTTGGCCGAGCGGACCCGGGCGTCCTCGAGCGGGCCGGCCGGTTTGGTGGTCGTGCCCTGGTAGGCGGCGAGGAACGCGTCGAGCGAGTACCCCGGGTCGGCGTAGGACGCACAGTCGCCGTCGGGCCGGAGGGTGCCCGCGACCAGCACGATCCTGGGCGCGGTGCCGGTCGCGGCGAGCGCGGTGGCGAGCTCGTCGCGGGTGCGGACGACGTAGACGTGGTCGTCCGCGGCGGCCGATCCGCCGGTGGTCCCGGCGCCCCACCCGTCGTCGGCGGGCAGCACTTGCCGGGCGATCGCGGGAATGGTGGTGGTCGTCGCGGCGGATGCGGGAATGGTGGCGACGCCGGCGAGGAGGAGGCCGGACGTCACCGCGAGAGCGGTTCTTCGAAGCAACGTAACTCCAAAAGCCACAGGGTCAGGGAACGGGCTCCAGATGCATCCACACGAAGATCAGCGGCTCGTCACCCCGGCTGATCAGGTGGTGGTCCTCGCCCGGTTCGAAGAGCACCGCCTCGCCCGCCCGGAATCTCTCCACCTCGTTCCCGTCGACCTCGATCGCGCCGTTTCCCTGCACGATCACGAAGATCTCGGGAACGGTGTGGACGTGGCGTCCCGGTTCGTCGTGGGTCCGGAAGTTCGGCTCCGCATAGACCCGGAAACCGCCTTTCTGCACGACGTGTCCGGGCAGAACGCTGGTGAAGGTCGCCCCGCGGTGGTGGGCTTCGAGTTCAGCGATGCTCAGCTTGCGCATGGGTCGCTCCTTTCAGTGGTGACAGCGGCACGACGTGCGGCGGGACCGCCCACGGAATGTCGCTTTCGGACGGCAGGAGGCCGGTGGCGGCGACCTGCCGGACGAGTTGATCGATATCGGGCAGGGTCAGGCCGCCGCCGTCGGGGTGCGGCGTCGTGACGGGGATCCGCGCCGGGGGCGGCGAGGCCACGATCGCCTCGGCGACGGCGGTGAAGGTCCGGGTCCGTTCCAGCGGCACGACCAGGGGTTCGTCGCTGAGCAGGTTGGACAGGAGCCCGATTCGCCCGGGTATCTCGGTGAACGTCCCGGACAGCTGCACGCGGTCCGTCGGGTACTCCAGCACGGCGTCCCCGACCCGGATCTCGCCCGGGACGAAGACGGCCGACGCCAGGGACACCGCGGCCACCACCCGCCGCCCGCCGGCATCGGTCAGCCGCAGGAAAGCGCAGTCGTCGGTCTGAATGTCCCGGGTCCGGTACCGTTCGATCGCCATCCGCGACGGCGCGAACCCGTCGGCCACCGCGAGCGCCTGCATCAGCGCATGCGCGAACGGGTTGACCAGTGCCCCGTCGAACGCGGCCTGCTTACCGGCCCACGGCGCCCGCCGGTAGTAGGTGTCCGGCCGCCACCACGCCCCGGCCGCCGAGACCAGCGCCGCATCCGGCCCGACCGCCGCCCGGAAGGCCGCGAGCGCCGCCGAGCCGAGCGCCTGGAAACCGACCTGGACCCGGCGCCCGCTCGCCTCGATCGCCGCCGCCAGCCGATCATGCTCGGCGAGAGTCGTGACCGGCGGTTTCTCCAGCAGCAGGTCGGCCCCGGCGGCGAGACAGTCCAGCGCGAGCGGCAGGTGTGTGTGCGGCGGCGTGCAGATGATCACCGCGTCCGGGCGTTCCGCGGCGAGCATCGCCTGGTGATCACCGTAGAACGGGACACCGGGTTCGGGCTCGACCGGGTTGCGATCGCACAGCGCCGCGATCTCCAGAACCCCACGACCAGCAAGATCCTTGAGCGTACGGCGGTGGGAGTGCCCGTGTCCCCCCGCGCCGATGAGCGCAACCCGGCGACTCATAGTCCCGCCGCCGCAATCGTTGCCGCGGCGCCGTGCCGAGCCAGCTCGCCCGACCAGCGGATCAGCTCTTTCCGCAGCTCGGCGTCGTCCGCGAGCGAGGCCGGGAAGACCTCGGAGAGCCCGAGCAGCGCGTCGACGAGCCCTTCCGGGGTGTCCGGCGCGGCCGCCAGCACGGCCCTGATCCGCCCGGCCAGCGGGTCGTCGAGGGGCAGCGCCGCCCCGTCGTCCGCGTAGCCGCGGGCGAACCGCATCCACCCGGCGAGCACCAGCGCACCCCAGACCGGCAGGTCACCGTCGCGGCGCCGGTCGGCGATCGTGCCGAGGAGCCGATGCGGCAACTTCTGGGTGCCGTCCATCGCCACCTGATGCGTACGGTGGCCCAGCTCTTGATTGGAAAAGCGTTGCAGCGCGGTCTCGCCGTATTCAAGAACGGTCACGCCCGGCGGCGGGGTGATCGTGGGCGCGATGTCGTCGGCGAGGAAACGCCGCAAGAACCCGCCCATCCCGGGCAGTTCCAGCGCCTCCGCGATCATCTCGCGGCCGGCCAGGGCACCGAGGTAGGCGCAGGCGGAGTGCACCGAGTTCAGCGCCCGCAGTTTGAGCATCTCCCACGGCGCGACGTCGGTCGTCATGATGGCCCCGGCCGCGGCCCAGTCCGGGCGCCCGCCGGGGAACCGGTCCTCGATCACCCACTGGTGGAACGGCTCGGCCACCACCGGAACGCTGTCGAAGGCGCCCAGCGCCATGGCCGCCCGGCGGAGATGGTTCGCGCTGGTCGCGGGCACGATCCGGTCGACCATGGTGGCCGGGAACTCGACCCCGTCCGGCAGTGACGCGCCGGCGACTTCGAGGGCCTGCTCGACCATGCCCCGGATCCGCGGCCCGTTGTTCTGCAGGTTGTCGCAGCAGAGCACGGTCAGCGGCGCCTGCCGGGTGAGCAGGGCCCGGGCGAGCAACGCGGGGATGCTCACCGGCGGTGCCTGCCCGGTCAGCTCGGCCCGCAGGTCGTCGTCGAGCAGCAGTTTCCCGTCCGGCCCCATCCGGTACGCCTTCTCCGTGACGGTCAGCGACACGATCCGGATCGCGGGGTCGGCGATCGACGCGACGACGCCGTACGGGTTCGACGCGGCGTGATCCAATCCGGACAGGATGCCGACCGTCCGGGCGTGGTCGCCGCCGTCCCCGCCGACCGTGAGCACGCTGTAGAGCCGGTCCTGCGCCTGCAGCTTGTCCAGGACGTCGCGGGAGCGTGGGGCGACGCCGAGGATGCCCCAGTCGCCGCCGGCCGCGGCCACCGCGGTCTCGGTGTAGACGGCCTGGTGGGCGCGGTGGAACGCGCCGAGCCCGAGGTGCAGGATGCCGGGACGGACGTCGCCGGGGCGCACCGCGGGACGGTTCTCGGGGGCGAGCCCGTCGAGGGCGGCGAGGCCGAGGGTGGCGGTCACGGTCATGCCCGGCCGTCCAGCCGGAAGACCTTCTTCGGAAGGTGGTAGGCCAGGTCGGCGATGGTCTCGGCGGCCTCGTCGAGCGGCAGCCGGTCCTCGGCGACCAGGCGTGCGAGGAATCCGGCGTCGATCCGGCGGGCCACGTCGTGCCGGGCCGGGATCGAGCAGAACGCCCGGGTGTCGTCGACGAACCCGGCCGTGTTGTAGAAGCCGGCCGTCTCGGTGACCGTCTCCCGGAATCGGCGCAGGCCCTCGGGGCTGTCCAGGAACCACCACGGCGCACCGAGGTAGAGCGCGGCGTAGCCACCGGCGAGCGGGGCGAGCTCGCGGGTGAACGCGGTCTCGTCGAGCGTGTAGAGCACGATCCGCAGACGAGGGTCGTCGCCGTACCGGTCCAGCAGCGGCCGTAGCGCCTGAACGTATTCGGTCGCCGAGGGGATGTCGCCGCCGACGTCGCGCCCGTGCCGCGCGTGCAGTGCCCGGTTGTGGTTGCGGACCGAGCCCGGGTGCAGCTGCATCACCAGGCCGTCCTCCAGGGACATCTTGGCGAACTCGACCAGCATGTGCCCGCGGAACGTCTCGGCGTCACCGGCGTCGGCGGCGCCGCCGAGCCCCTTGCGGTAGAGCAGGGCCGCCTCGGCGTCGCTGAGATCCGCGGTGGTGGCGCTCGGGTGCCCGTGGTCGGAGCTGGTGGCACCGGCCGCGACGAACAGCTCGCGGCGCGCCTTGAGGGCGGCGAGGAATCCGGCGTACGTGCCCACGTCGTGCCCGGTCAGCTCGCCGAGCGCGGCGACCCGGTCGGCCCAGCCGGCCCACTCGAGATCGACCAGGTTGTCCGGCCGGAACGTGGTGATCACCCGCCCGCCGGGGCCGCCCCAGCCGTCGGCGGCGAGTTTCGCGTGCACCGCGAGGTCGTCGATCGGGCTCTCGGTGGTGGCCAGGACCTCGATGTTGAACCGGGTGAACAGCGCCCGCGGCCGGTACTCGGGCTCGGCCAGCCGCGCCGAGATCTGGTCGTAGATCTCGTCGGCGGTGCCGGCGGAGAAGCGCTTCTCGACGCCGAACACGTCGGCGAAGACCTTCTCGGTCCACAGCCGCGACGGCGTACCGCGGAACAGGTGCCAGTTCGCCGCCAGCAGTCGCCAGACGGCGCGCCCGTCGGTCTCCACCTCGCTGCCGTCGACGCTCGGCACGCCCAGCCGCGCCGGCGGAATGCCCTGGCTGGCCAGCATCCGGGTGACGTAGTGGTCGGGGACCACGAACAGCCGGGCCGGGTCGGGGAACGGTTCGTCGTTCGCCAGCAGCGCCGGGTCGACGTGCCCGTGCGGGCTGATGATCGGTAGGTCGCGGGCGTGGGCGTAGAGCTCACGCGCGATCTCACGCTGAGTCGCCTCAGCCGGGAACAGGTGTGTCACTTGATCTCCTCGGGATCAGGGGCGGGGCCGGTGGATCAGCCCAGCTCCAGGAGGTCCTGCACGCGGACGGCCTGTCCGGTTGCCAGGCTTTCGTTGGCGGCCAGACCGGTGAGCAGGGCACGGGCGCCGTCCACGGCGTTCGCGGTGCGCCCGAGCGGGTCGGCGGGCGCGTCCGGCCGGAGCAGGTCGGCGAGCATTCGCACATCGGCTCCACCGTGCCCCTGCCGGGAGTACCCGTCCACCTCGATCTCACGCGGCGGGGCCCAGAACGGGCGGACCAGCAGCCGCCGCCAGCCGCGCTCGGCGGTGGAGACCGAGCCGGGCTCGCCCTTCACCCCGGCGGCCGCGGCCGGCGCGACGTGGTCGGTCTCGACGACCTCGAGTTCGAGGCGGCCCCTGCTGCCGTTGAACATCACCCGGTAGCCCTCCCAGGGCGCGTACGCCGTGAGGTGGTAACTCATCGAGGCGCCCTTGGCGAAGCGGACCAGCACCGCCATGTCGTCCTCGATGGTCACGCCGGGCGCGAAGACGTTGCGGTCGCGCAGGTAGCCGTCGTGCTGCTCGGCCTCGAGGTACAGCTCGCGCATCGCCGGCTCGTCGGCCAGCCGCAGCGCGAACGGGTCGCCCTCGGCCGCGGCCGAGCCGTGCGCGCGCTCGTAGTCCCGGGCGTAGCCGTGGCGCCGGCCCTGCTCGCCGTAGAAGAACAGCCGCCCGGCCGCGAAGACCGTGTCGGGCGCGTCGTCGAGCCACCAGTTGACCAGGTCGAAGTGGTGACCGGCCTTGTGCACGAGCAGGCCGCCGGAGTTCTCCTTCTCGCGGTGCCAGCGGCGGAAGTAGTCGGCGCCGTGCCGTACGTCGAGCAGCCACTCGAAGTGCACCGAGCCGATCTCGCCGATCTGGGCGAGTTCGCGCTTGACCGCCTCGTGCAAAGGGTTGTAGCGATAGTTGAACGTGACCCGGACGTCCCGGCCGGTTCGTCGCTGCGTCTCCAGGATCCGACGCGCACTCGCGGCGTCGGTCGTCATCGGCTTCTCGGTGATCGCGTCGCAGCCCGCTTCCATGGCCGCGACCAGGTATTTCTCGTGGTAGCGGTCCACGGTGGTGACCAGCACGACGTCGACGCGCTCGCGCTTGAGCATCTCGGTGAAGTCGGCCGCGTCGTACACGGGAAGGTCGAGGTCGCATCGTTTCTTCCACACCGCCGGTCGCGCCGGATTGGTGTCGGCCAGGGCGACCAGCTGCGCGACGTCGGCGTGGTCGGTGGTGAGCGCCCGGACGAACATTCCGGCCCGGGAGCCGGCCCCCACGAGGGCGAAGCGAGTCAAGGCGCCTCCATTCAGCAAACGTTTGCAACAGATTAGGGATCAGATGACGACGCGAGTCAATACATGTATCAAGTATGTCCACTTTTACACCGTCTGGGTCATGCCACGGCAACAGAAGCGACATCGAAGGGCGTTGACACTTCAGCAACCGTTTGCATTAATGGCTCCACCAGAGAGAGCCGGATCACATTCGCCCGAGGAGGCAGAGTGGCCGTGACCATCCGGGACGTCGCCAAGGCGTCCGGAGTGCACATCTCCACGGTCTCGCGCACCTTCTCGGCGCCGCACCTGGTCAACCCCGAGACACGTACGCGGGTGCTGGCCACCGCGGAGGAACTGGGCTACCGCCCGAACCGGGCCGCCCGGGCGCTCATCACCGGACGGACCCACAACATCGGCCTGATCGTGGCCGACATCGCCAACCCTTTCTTCCCGCCCATGATCAAGGCGGCCGAGACCTATGCGCGGCGGCGTGACTACCACGTGTTCGTCGCCGACACCGACGAGGACCCGGTTGTGGAGACCGACCTCGTCCGGGCCCTGGCCAAGCAGGTCGACGGGATTCTGCTCTGCAGTCCCCGGATGAGCGACGACCAGATCGAACAGGTGCGCCGTGAGGTGCCACTGGTCGTCGTGAACCGCTTGATCGACGGGCTTCCGGCGGTGGTGATGGACGTCGGTACGGGCGCACGCTCGGCCGTACGTCATCTCGTCGACCTGGGCCACCGCCACCTGCTCTACCTGTCCGGTCCGCGCGGGTCGTGGACCAACCGGGAGATCCGCAAGGCCGCCGGGGCAGCCGCCCGGGCCGGCGGTGCGGAATTCACCGTCCTCGGTCCGCACGTGCCGGTCTCCCAGGCCGGCGCGGAGGCGACCGAGGCGGTGCTCGCCACCGGCGCCACCGCGGTGCTCGCCTACAACGACCTGATGGCCATCGGCCTGCTCCAGGCGTTGCAGGACCGCGGGGTCGCCGTCCCGGAGCAGATCAGCGTCGTCGGTTTCGACGACATCGCGACCAGCGCGCTGGTCCGCCCCACCCTCACCACCGTGGCGAACCCGACCGCGGCCGCCGGACGCGCCGCCGTCGACATGCTGCTTCAACAGGGCGACGACGGCGCCACCGGACAGGTCACGCTCCGGACCGATCTGGTCATCCGTAACTCCACCGGGCCCGGGCCTTACGCCCCGGCCGGCGCGACCACCACACCGGTCGCCGCATACGCCAAGGAGTGACCCATCCCCATGACCGCACCCCGAATGTTGTTGCGCGGCCTGATGGCCGCCGCTCTTGCCCTGCCGCTGGCCCTCGCCGGCTGCGGTGGCGACGACTCCGGTAGCAAGGACGGCAAGACCGAGCTCACCTTCTTCTGGTGGGGCGGCGAGGCCCGGGCCAAGCTGACCCAGCAGGCGCTCGACCTCTACACGTCCAAGCACCCAGACGTCACGTTCAAGACCACCTGGCAGGCCAACCAGGGATACTTCGACAAGCTCGCGACGCTGACCGCCGGTTCGGACGCACCCGACATCTTCCAGATCGACGACAACTACCTGGCGGAGTACGCGACCCGTAACGTCACCGAGGACCTCACCAAGTACAAGGACTCGGGCAAGCTCGACGTCACGAAGTTCCCCGAGAGCCTCTGGAAGTACGGCGTGGTCGACAACAAGCTCGCCGGCCTCGCGTTCGGGGAGAACACCCAGGGTCTGGTCTTCAACAAGGCCAAGCTCGAAGCGGCCAAGCAGGAACTGCCGAAGACCGGCATGAGCTGGGAGGACCTGATCGCCTGGGCGCAGAAGGCCGGCCCCGCGACCAAGATCCCCGGCACCCAGGACCCGAGCGCCGACTACAAGGCGTTCTGGGTGTGGCTGCGGCAGAACGGCAAGCAGTTCTACAACGGCAACCAGCTCGGCTTCACCTCCGGCGACGTGCAGAAGTGGTTCGACCTGTGGAAGGGCGCCCGCGACGGGAAGGCCACCCCGAGCGCGGACGTGATCCACGAGGGCAACGCCACCGACATCACCAAGCAGCTGGTCGTCACCAACAAGGCGCTCACCTCGTGGGTGTGGGCCAACCAGATGCCGGACATCCAGAAGAACACCAAGGACGAGCTCGGCGTCGTCGCCTACCCCGGTGACCCGTCCGCGCAGTGGGCCCGCGCCTCGATGTACTTCTCGGTCTACCGCGGCAGCAAGAAGAAGGACACCGCGGTCGACGTGATCAACTTCCTGGCCAACGACCCGGAGGCCGGCAAGATCCTCGGCACCGACCGCGGCCTCCCGTCCAACCTGGACATCCGTTCGCAGGTGGCGGCGTCCACGACCGACCCGGCCATGAAGGCGTCCATCGCGCTGGAGGACGAGCTGGTCAAGAAGTTCGGCCCGTCGCCGAGCGTCCCGCCGAAGGGCCACAGCAAGGTCAAGACCGAGCTGATCAAGGCCGCCGAGGCCGCGCAGTTCGGCACGGCGACCACCGCCGCGGCCGCCGAGCAGTTCTTCAGCGCCGCCCAGGCCGCGGTCTCCGGGTGAGCAGCGTGTCCGTCACCACCCGGCCGGCCCAGCCCCGGCCGCGCTCCGGTCCCGCCGCTCACCAGCGGCGGGGCCGGCCCGCCCGGCACCGAGACGACGGGCGCGCCGGATACGTCTTCCTCTCGCCCTGGCTGCTCGGGCTCGCGCTGGTCACGGCGATCCCGATGCTGGTGTCGCTCTACCTGAGCTTCACGGACTACGACATCCTCAGCCAGTGGTCCGACATCAAGTGGGTCGGGCTGGACAACTACCGCACGATGTTCACCGAGGACCCGGCGTTCTGGCACGCGGTCAAGGTGACGCTGGTGTTCGCGCTGATCGCCACCCCGCTCAAACTGGGTGCGGCCCTCGGCGTGGCGCTGCTGCTGAACAAGTCGTTCCGCGGCTCCGGGCTGTTCCGCGGCCTGTTCTACCTGCCGTCACTGCTCGGCGGCAGCGTCGCGGTCGCCATGATCTGGCGCGCCATCTTCGACCGGACCGGTGCGCTCAACGCGTTCCTCGGCTGGTTCGGCATCGAGGGCAAGGCCTGGGTCAACGACCCGAGCACCGCCCTCGGCACCCTGATCCTGCTGGCCGTGTGGCAGTTCGGAGCCCCGATGGTGATCTTCCTGGCCGGGCTCAAGCAGGTGCCGACCGAGCTCTACGAGGCGGCCGAGGTCGACGGCGCGAACAGCTTCCGCAAGTTCCTCAGCGTCACCCTGCCGATGCTCTCGCCGGTCATCTTCTTCAACCTGGTCCTCGAGACGATCCACGGCTTCCAGGGCTTCACCTCGGCGTTCGTGCTCTCCGGCGGCACCGGCGGCCCGGTCGACTCGACGCTGATGTACACGCTGCAGCTCTACCTCAAGGGCTTCGCGAACTTCGAGATGGGCTACGCCTCGGCGATGGCCTGGGTCTTCCTGCTCACCATCGGCCTGGTCACCGTCGTGCTGTTCCGCACCGGCCGGTTCTGGGTCCACTACTCGGACGGAGACGACTGATGGTCACCGTGACCGCCGGCCGCAGGCCGTTCATCACCCCGCGCGCCGTGGTGCTGGCCGTGCTCACCGCGATCGTGCTCTACCCACTGCTGTGGATGCTGGGCAGCTCGTTCAAGGCACCCGAGGAGATCCTCAACAACGTCTCGGTGCTGCCGGGCACGTGGACGCCGGCCAACTATCCGGACGGCTGGACCCACTTCGACGTGGCCTTCGGGCGCTTCTTCCTCAACAGTCTCATGGTGGCCGGGCTGACCGTGCTCGCGAACTGCACGTCGTGCCTGCTGGCGGCGTACGCCTTCGCCCGCCTGCGCTTCCGGATGCGCGGCTTCTGGTTCGCCATCATGATCGGGACGCTGCTGCTTCCCAGCCACGTGCTGATCGTGCCGCAGTTCGTCCTGTTCCGCACGTTCGGCTGGGTGGGCGGGCCGTGGCCGTACCTCCCGCTGATCGTGCCCCACCTGCTGGCGACGGACGCGTTCTTCGTCTTCCTGATGGTCCAGTTCATGCGCGGCATCCCCCGCGAACTCGACGACGCCGCGAAAATCGACGGCTGCAGCGCCTACTCGATCTTCCGCTACGTCGTCCTGCCGCTCTCCCGCCCAGCACTGGTATCGACGGCGATCTTCTCCTTCATCTGGACCTGGAACGACTTCTTCCGCCAGCTGGTCTACCTTTCCGACCTGGAGAAATACACCGCTCCGGTGGCGTTGACCCTGTTCATCGACTCGACCGGACAATCCGCGGTCGGCCCGATGTTCGCCATGTCAGTGCTCTCCCTGGCGCCGGTCTTCCTGTTCTTCGTCGCCTTCCAGCGCCTTCTGGTGGAGGGCATCAACACGACAGGATTGAAGGGATGACGACTCCGCACCGGGAAATTCAAGTGCCGATTCCCCTTTCCCGTACGGCGGTGAAGCCGCCCGCCTGGCCGGTGGAGGAAGCGCCGCCGGCCCGCGCGGACTGGCGTGACCGGTTCGCCCTGGCCACCGATCTCGCGCTCATCGGGATCGCCGTGACAGTCCTCGCCCTGCCGGTGGTGACCGCCCCCGCGGCGCTGGCCACCGGCTCGGCGGCGGTCCGTTCGCGCTACGCGGAGGGCCGCCTCCCGTCCTGGCGACGCTCGCTGCGCACGTACCGCCATGGTGTCCTGCCCGGACTTCCGGCCCTGCTCGCCGCGTTCGCCCTGATCCTGGATCTGGCCGCGGTGCGCGGCGGCTGGGTCCCGGGCGGCGTGCCGCTTCTGGCGGTCACCGCAGCGGCCACGGTCTGGCTCTCCGGCGTCGCGGCGCTGACCCTGGCCGCGCTCGGCCGCGAGCCGGAGCCGTCCTGGCGCGAGGCCGCCCGCCGAGCCCTGGACCGGCCGGCGTGCGCCACGGCCCTGGCCCTGGTCAACCTGCTCTCGTTCGTCCTGGCCCTGGCCGTCCCGGTCACCGTCCCGCTGGTGATCGGCTTCCACCTCTTCGCCATCCACATGATCACCGACCGCCTGACATAGGATCCCGATTCCATGGGGCCCGCCGCTTCCATGGGGCCCGCCGCGACGAACCGTGAGACCGGCCGGACCCGGCTCCGCGACGCCCTGGTCGACGCGGCCCGGGAGCTGCCGTGGCGCACGGGAGGAAGAACGTCGGCATGGCCCGGGCGGCCCGGGCCGCCGGGGTCAGCCGGTGACGGCGGCCACTTCGGACAACTTGGGCGGGCGGGACGGCCACTGACCGGCGTCCCCCTCACGACGAGCAACGACGAGACCGGTGCGCATACCTTCAGCTCCCCGCCCGCAGCGTCCCTACCCACCACGGCCTCCACGGCGTCCACCTCCGCCGCCCCGGCGACCGGCCGGGCCCGGGACTTCACACGGTGCGCCCGGCCGGGTGCTCATCGCCGTACTGCCGAATCGCGCGAAGCGCCCGGAGAGCCGGAGTCGCGTGGCGGCCTGGCGCCGATCAGTTGCCGCGGCGGTGTTCGAAGATCAGGTAGGTCTCGGTGCCGGCGATCAGACGGGTGCCGCTGAGGCGCTCGGTGATGACCGAGCGCAGGTCGTCGACGTCGGCCGCCGCGACGTGCAGCAGGAAGTCGTAGTTGCCGGAGACGAAGTAGACGTCGCGGACGGCCGGGATCCCGGCGAGCGATTCCGCGAACTTGCCGATGGCGTCGCGGGCGTCGGAGCGGATCCGGACGGCGATCATCGCCTGGATGGGGCGGCCGATCCATGCCGGGTCGACATCGGCGTGAAAGCCGCGGATCGCGCCGAGTTCGCGTAAGCGGCGGATCCGGGTCAGACAGGTCGACGGCGCGATGCCGACCCGTTCGGCCAGGGCGTTGTTGGGCATGCGGCCGTCGGCGCGGAGCAGGCTCAGCAGCTCCAGGTCGATGTGATCCAGGCCTCGAACATCCTTCGGCAGATCCGTCATGAGGCACCGTTCATCCGAAGGATCTGCATGCTCGCGGGCGCGAGCAGAATCTTCTTCGCTCGACTTGCCCGCTCACTGCACATCGTTTCACTCTAACCGCATCAGGCGTCATCCTCACGGCGCCGGGCGAGAGGACATCCCCATGCACATCGGTGTGCCGACAGAGGTCAAGAACCACGAGTACCGGGTGGCGATAACGCCCGCGGGTGTGGTGGAGGCCGTGCGCCACGGGCACGAGGTTCTCGTGCAGGCCGGCGCCGGGGTGGGCTCGGCGATCACCGACGACGACTACGTGGCGGCCGGCGCCCGGATCGTGCCGGACGCGGATGCCGTCTGGGACGCCGCCGACATGATCCTCAAGGTGAAGGAGCCGATCGCCGAGGAGTATCACCGGCTGCGCGCCGGGCAGATGCTCTTCACCTACCTGCACCTGGCCGCCGACGCCGAGGGCACGAAGGCGCTGCTGCACAGCGGGACGACCGCGATCGCGTACGAGACGGTGCAGCTCGCCGACGGTTCCCTTCCGCTCCTGGCCCCGATGTCGGAGGTGGCCGGACGGCTCGCCCCGCAGGTCGGCGCGTACAGCCTGATGCGCAACAGCGGCGGCCGGGGCGTCCTCCCGGGCGGGGTGCCCGGCGTCGCCCCCGCCAAGATCACGGTGATCGGTGGTGGCGTCTCCGGTGTCAACGCGGCGACGATCGCACTGGGGCTCGGCGCCGAGGTGACCGTTCTTGATCTGAGCATCCCGCGACTGCGGCAGATCGACGCCCAGTTCGGCGGCCGGATCAAGACGCTGGTGTCCAGCTCGTACGCGATCGAGCAGTCCGTCCTCGCAGCCGACATGGTCATCGGGGCGGTTCTGGTGCCCGGCGCCAAGGCCCCGACCCTGGTCAGCAACGCCCTGGTGAAGCGGATGAAGCCGGGCTCGGTACTGGTCGACATCGCGATCGACCAGGGTGGCTGCTTCGAGGACTCGCACCCGACGACCCATCAGGACCCGGTCTACCGCGTGCACGACTCGGTCTTCTACTGCGTGGCGAACATGCCCGGCGCGGTGCCGAACACCTCGACGTACGCGCTGACGAACGCGACCCTGCCGTACGTGCTGCGCCTCGCCGATCTCGGCTGGAAGGACGCGCTGCGGGCCGACCCGGCGCTCGCCCTCGGCCTGAACGTGCACGCCGGCTCGCTCACCAACGACCTCGTCGGCTCAGCGCTCGGCCTCCCCACCGAGTCCGTCAGCTCGGTCCTCGCGGCCTGATCCGACCTCCCCGCGCGCCCTCCGTCACGTCCTGATGGGGGGCGCGCATCGGTGCGCGGTCACTGGATCGGCAGGCAGTCCGCGGAGGTGACAGCCTTGCGGCTGGTCCGGGTGAACCCGCCGCCGCTGTACTTGTACTGGTAGGTCAGCTTCAGGTCGGGGCACCCGACAGCGGCTTTCGGGCTCAGTCCGTACGCGGTGATCGTCAGGACTCGTCCGTCGACCTTCACCGTCTGCACCGCCGGGCCGTCCGTGGCGCCGAGGTCGCCGAGCAGGGTGCCGATCCGCTTCGGCTTCTCGCCGCCGGCGGCGCCGTCGAAGATCTCCACGGTGCTCGGCCAGTACGACGTGATCGCGGTGCAGCTGCGGGCGATGATCACGTCGTTGAGGCCGTCGCCGGTCACGTCGCCGGTGGCCATCTTCTCGATGTCGACCTCCTGGCCCTTGTTCGGGCAGGGCTTGAGCGCGGCGAGCCAGTTCCCGCCGTCACCGGCATCGCTCGTCGGCTTCGGCTTCGTGGTCTTCACCGGGGTCACGGCCGGCTTGGAGGTGGTCGGAGCGGCGGCCGGGACCGACGCCGACTCGGCCGGAGCCGGGGCGGCCGCCGTGGTGGTGGCCGGAGCGGGCGCGGAGGGGGCTGCCGCCGGCGTGGTCTTGTCGCCGCACCCCGCGGTGAGCAGGGCGAAGGCAGCAGCACCGGCAAAGAACACGATTTTGGTACGCATGGTGGCAGTCCCCGTGAGTCTGTCGCGGCCGTCCGTCGCGGCCTGTCTGCACAGGACTCTATGAAGATCCTGCGGACGCTACGTCACGTCTTCGTGCCACACCGTCTCAGCGGCGGGACTCGTGGACGAGGATCGCGACCTGCACCCGGTTGGCGCAGCCGAGTTTCTCCAGCAGGCGGGACACGTACGCCTTCACGGTCGCCACGCTCATGTGCAGCTCGGCGCCGATCTCCGCATTCGAGCTGCCGGTCGCGACCGCCTCGGCGACCTCACGTTCCCGCTCGCTGAGCCGGTCCAGAGCGGCCGGCGTCACGCGAGGCGGCCGGGGCTCCTCCTCGCGGCCGACCGCGTGGCTGATCAGCCGCGGCACCACCGACGGGGCGAGGATCGACTCGCCGGCCGCCGCGCGCCGCACCGCGTCGAGGATCGATTCCGGCGCAATGTCCTTGAGCAGGAACCCGTTCGCCCCGAGGCGTAGCGCCCCGAGCAGGTGCTCGTCGGTGTCGAACGTGGTCAGCACGATCACCGCCGGCTCCGGGCCGGCGCGCCGGATCTCCCGGGTCGCGGCGAGCCCGTCCATCCGCGGCATGCGGATGTCCATCAGCACCACGTCGGGCCGCAGCCGCCGGGTCAGCTCGACGGCCTCGGCGCCGTCCCCGGCCTCGCCGACGATCATCAGGTCCCGCCCGGCGCCGAGCACCATCCCGAGCCCGACCCGGACCAGCGGATCGTCGTCCACGAGCAGCACCCGGATCACCCCGCCCACGCCGGCCGTCCTCCCCCACCGCACCTCATCACGTCGCCGGCCAGGGTAACCAGGCCTCCAGCCGGAACGTCAGGGCACCGTCCGGCCCGCGGTGGATGCCGTGCTCGAAGCGGCCCCCGGCCAACGCGACGCGCTCGGCGAGACCGACGAGCCCGGCGCCCGCACCCGGCGGCACGGTCGTGTCCGGAGGGGGCGCCGGCGGCAACGGGTTCGCGACCAGCACGTGCACCGTGTCGTCGCCGCAGCGGGCCAGGGTGAGCCGGACCGGCGTACCCGAAGCGTGTTTTCCGGCATTGGTCAGGCCTTCCTGGACCAGGCGGTAGACGGTGCGCCCGACCGCCGCCCCGGTCGCGGCGCCGCCCAGCTCGTCGGCCCACTCCACCGGCACCCCGGCCGCCTTCGCGTCCGCGACCAGCTCACCCAGCCGCTCGAGCCCCGGTTGCGGGCGCAACCCGTCGCCGTCGCCGACACGCAGCACGCCGAGGATCTCCCGCAGGTCCTCCAAGGCCTGGTGGGCGCTGTCGCGAATGGTCGTCGCCGCCTTCGCCACCTCCTCCGGCGTCAGGTCCGGCCGGATCACCAGCGCACCGGCGTGCAGGCTGACCATGGAGATCCGGTGGGCGAGCGCGTCGTGCATCTCCCGCGCGATCCGCTCCCGCTCCAGGGCGCGCAGCCGCTCGGCGCGGATCAGCGACTCCTCCTCGGCGCGGGACGCGCGCTCGCGCAGCACGGCGATCAGATCCCGCCGGGCCCGCATCGCGATCCCGACGGCCACGGTCGCGGTGAGGAACGCCAGCGTGAACAGCAGCTCCAAGGGCGGGGGCAGGCTCGGGTCGGGCCGGATCACGCTGTACGCCACCGTGGCGAGCAACTGCAGCGCCACCATCCCCGGGATGATCCGGCCGCGCCGCCGGACGATCAGCGTGTAGAGCGCGACCAGCGCGGCCAGGGCGGCGAAGTCGGTCACCACCAGGACCGGCACGGACAGCGCGGCGATCGTCACCGGATGGGACCGTCGCCACCACAGCGACAGCGTCGCCGGGATCGCGAGGAGCAGGCAGAAGAAGGTCGCGTCCCCGCTGATCCGCCCGCTGGCCTCGGCGTCCGACGCGATCAGCAGCGCACCGAACCCGCACGCCGCGATCGCCACCAGGTCGAACACCCGCTCGCCGGACGCGGTCAACGTCCGCTCGACGCGGTTCATGACCGGACCAGGGGACGCCAGAACTGCTTCTCCCCCTCGTCGCGCACGGCATATCCCAGCTTCTCCAGGGTCGCCCGCAGCTCGCCGGCCTCCTTGGCGGCCTTCTTGCGCACGGCGACGGCCCGGGCCGAGAGGACGGCATCGACGGCCGGTGGAAGGGCGTCCGCCGCGGCGATCCAGGGGCGGTAGAGATCCGCATACGGATCGGCGTCGCGCCACGGATAGCCGAACTGCTGGAACGCCTCGGCCAGCGCTTTGCGCCGCGCCCGTGGCATGCACCGGACCGCCTGCCGGGACTCCCGGTCCAGCACGACCAGCGTGTCCCCTTCCGGGTAGAGCGCGGCCACGTCGTTGCGCGACATCACCGTCTCGCCGAACCGGGCCTCGGCCGGCGCGACCGCGATCGTGATCAGCCGCTCGAACAGCACCACGGTGACGAGGAGCCCGGCCAGCGCCAGCACGGCCGCCTCGATCGCCAGCTCCCACGGCCGGTCGATCGCCCCGATCAGCCGGATGATCTGCCGGAACGGCAACGCCGTGTCCAGCCCGAGCAGCCACCGCGCGGCGATCGGCAGCCCGCCGGCGAGCAGCAGCCCGGCAACCGCCGGCCCGGCCGCGACCAGCGCCCTGTCCCGTGGGGTGAAGCCCAGCTCCCTGTGCATGCCCCGACGCTAGCCCGCACCCGTCCGCCTGCCACCGGCCGAAAGTAGGGTCCCGCCGACTTTGGTCTATCGGGCTTCAGGAGACGCCGGCTACGCCTCCGGGACCGGCACGGACAGCGCGATCGTCAACGCCAGCACCCACTGCGGATCCTTCAGCTTCTCCCCGTACAACTCCCGCAGCCGCGCCATCCGATACCGCACCGTCTGCGGGTGCACGAACAGCTCCGCCGCCACGTCGTCCCGCCGCCCCTGATGCAGCAGCCAGCTGCGCAGCGTCTCGACCAGCTTCGCCGCGGCCGACCCTCGTTCCCCGGCGAGCGGCGCGAGCGCCCGGTCCCGCAGGTCGGCGAGCGCTCCGGGGTCGGCCGTGACGACCAGCTCGGCCAGGTGTTCCTCGGTGTCGACGACCACGCCCGCGGCCGGCGTGTGCAGTTGATGCACGCGCACCGCCCGCTCGACCGAGCACTGCGCCCGCAGCCACGGCCGGGCCGGCCCGATCACCGCGTTGTGCCCGGTCAGCAGCCGGTTCAGGTGCGGCCGGGAGGCACCCTGCGGATCCGGCACGAGCAGGACGGCCGTGTCGGGGAGATCCGTCAGCGCCCCGGCCAGCAGCAGCGTGCGCGGGTCGAGCAGGTCGATCAGCGAACGCGACGACCGTTCCGGCAGCAGGATCGCGGTGAGGGTCTGCGGCGGCGTCCACTCGGCGCGCTCGGCGGCCGACTGGAGCACGTCCGCGGCCTCCCCGGCGACCAGGGCCTGGGCGAGTTGCTGCAGGTGGCGCAGCCGCTGCCGGCTCGTCGTGGCGAGCTCGTCGGCGTGCCCGGCGACGCTCGCCGCGGACAGCTCGTCGATGTAGGCGAAGACGAGCTCGGCGAAGTCGGCGATGGTTCCGGCCGATTGCCCGGAGCGCACGCTGATGGCGGCCAGCTCGCGCCAGGCCACGCGGGCGCCCACCCGGTAGGCCGAGAGCAGCGCGTCGAGGCTGCGGCCCGATCGTGCCTCGCCGCGCCCCAGCGCGTACGCTCCCTCCAGCGCCGACGCCAGCGGGGTTCCGGGGGCGCCGCTGGGCCGGGCCACCAGGCTCAGGAAGGTTCCGAGCGCGGCCTGCACCGCTCGCTCGATCTTGTGGCCGAGCACCCCGGCGAAGGCCTCGGCGTAAGCGGGCACCTCCATCGTGATCGCCGCGATGGTCTGCACGGCGACCTCGGGCAGGCCCTGCCGCAACGGCGCGACCACCTCGACCGGCAGATGGTACGACCGAACGTCCCGCAGCGGCTCGATCACCTACGACTCCCTCGTTTGAAGCGCCATTCTTGTCCCCGCCGAACAATTATGGTGCCTGCGATTCACTTCTCCCGGTCATGCTTTCGCCGGGCGGACCCAGCAGGCTTGTTCACGTGGCCGTTACACAGACATTCCGCAACGGTGCGTGGCGCGTCGTCGAGTTGATCACCACCCCGGTGGTGCCGACCGATTACCTCGACGTGATCGCTCCGCTGCGCAATCCGAACGTCCTGCGCGCCCGGGTCGAGGCGGTTCACCGGGAGACCGCGAACGCGGTGACCCTGGAGCTCCGCCCGGGTCGCGGCTGGCGGCCGCACGAGCCGGGGCAGTATGTGCGTCTCGGTGTCGACGTGGACGGCATCCGCCTGTGGCGCTCCTACTCGGTGAGCAGCCCGGCGGGCCACCCTTCCGGGCGGATCAGCGTGACTGTCAACGCCGTACGGGATGGGGTTGTCAGCTCTTATCTGTTGAAGAATGCCCGCCGTGGCATGGTGCTGAACCTGGACCTGCCGGCCGGCGATTTCGTCGTGCCGCGCCGGCGGCCGGCGAAGAGCCTGTTCCTGACCGCCGGCAGCGGGATCACGCCGGTCATGGGCATCCTGCGCAGCCTCGTGCACGAGCTCAGCGACGTGGTCGTCGTGCACTCCGCCCGCACCGCGGAGGACGTGGTCTTCGGCGCCGACCTGCGGGCTCTGGCCGAGCAGGGCCGGATCACGCTGATCGAGCGGCACACCGCCGCCGACGGGCGCCTCAAGCCGGCCGACCTGGACACGCTGGTCCCCGACCGTTTCGAGCGGGAGACCTGGGCGTGCGGCCCCGGCGAGATGCTGGACGCGCTGGCCGGGAACTGGGCCGAGGCCGGTGCCGGCGAGCGGCTGCACGTCGAGCGCTTCCGGCCGACCGTGCTGGTCGCCGGCGAGGGCGGCACGGTCACGTTCGAACGTTCCGGTGCGACGGTCGAGGCGCCCGGCGGCGTGTCGATCCTCGATGCCGGCGAGGCCGCCGGGCAGCTCATGCCGTCCGGCTGCCGGATGGGCATCTGTTACTCGTGCGTGCTCCCGATGCGCGAGGGCATCGTCCGCGACATGCGGGACGGCACCATCACCACCGCCGTCGAAGGCGACAACGTTCTGGTCCAGACGTGCATCTCGGCTGCCGCCGGGCCGTGCCACCTGGACGCCTGACCTTTTCTGATCACGACCCCCCAGCAGAGAACAGAGGAACTCGTGACGACACTGCAACGCCAGGAAGTCAACCCGATCGGCCACCTGACCGCCGAGGACATCGAGACGATCGGCCGTGAGCTGGACGCGATCCGGGACGAGGTGCTCGCGAACCGGGGGGAACGCGACGCCGCCTACATCCGCAAGGTGATCAAGGTTCAGCGCAGCCTGGAGATGGGCAGCCGGGCCGTCCTGCTGTTCTCGCTCTTCCCGCCGGCCTGGATCGTCGGCACGGCCGGCCTCTCGGTGGCGAAGATCCTCGAGAACATGGAGGTCGGCCACAACATCCTGCACGGGCAGTACGACTTCATGCGTGACCCGAAGATCCACTCCACGACCTGGGAGTGGGACCACGTCACGCCGGCCGACCAGTGGAAGCACTCGCACAACGAGGTCCACCACAAGTACACGAACGTGATCGGCAAGGACAACGACCTCGGCTACGGCATCATGCGGGTCGACGAGAACCAGCGCTGGCACCCGTTCTACCTGGCCCAGCCGCTGTGGAACTTCATCAACGCGCTCTTCTTCGAGTACGGGATCGCCGCCTACGACCTCGAGCTCGGCAAGAACCTGAAGACCAAGAAGCGCCGCAGCAACCCCGAGTTCCGGGCGAACGTGCGCGCCGTCGGCCGCAAGATCCGCCGCCAGGTGCTGAAGGACTACATCATCCACCCGGCCCTGTCCGGCCCGTCGTTCCTGCACACCATCGCCGCGAACTTCACCGCGAACATCGTTCGCAACGTGTGGAGCCACTCGGTGATCATGTGCGGTCACTTCCCGAACGGCGTCTCCACCTTCGAGCGCACCTCGATCAAGGGCGAGACCCGCGGCGAGTGGTACCTGCGGCAGATGCTCGGCTCGGCCAACATCTCCGGCAGCAAGCTGATGCACATCATGACCGGCAACCTGTCCCACCAGATCGAGCACCACCTCTTCCCCGACCTCCCGAGCAGCCGTTACGCCGAGGTCGCGGTCAAGGTGCGAGCACTCTTCGAGAAATACGATCTGCCGTACGTGACGGGGCCGCTCCCGGTCCAGGTGGCGTCGGCGTGGGCGAAGGTCATCCGCCTCTCCCTGCCGAACCGCAAACCGACCGCCGCGCCGGACCACGCGCGTCCGCCCCGCATCCCGGCCACCGAGCCCGCCACCGCCTGACCGCTCTCCCGTCCAGGCCGCGCCCCACACCGGGTCGCGGCCTGACGTGTTTCCGGCTCAGCTCCGCGTTCCCGGCAGCGCCCGGGGGTCACGGCGGCGGACCGCCCCGGACATTCGTGAGTCGTGTTCAACTTCCGGACATCTGGCGGAAACCCCCAGGCACCAGGATCAACCGATGCTCTCCGATGTCGTCCCGGTCGCGTCCGCCGTCTCCGGACGGGTCGCTCTGCGCCGGGCCGCCGTCGGTGCCGGCCTGGCCGCGGCGGCGTGCGTCGTGATCAGCCTGGCCGGGCACCCCACCGGCGCCTTCGCCGACGTGACCGTGCTGACCTGGTCGACCATCGCCCTGTTCAGCGCCGACGAGCGGCACAGCCGGATCGCCGTCACGGCCGCGGCGGTGACGGCGCTGCTGCTGTGGCTCGGCACCGCGCCGATCGTGGACGCCGGCGTGCCCGGCCACGTGGCGCGGGCGCTGCTCGGCGCGGCGGCCGGCAGCCAGGTCTACGCCCTGGTGACCCGCGCCGGCCTTGAAGCCAGGTAAGCCGGCACCACGCCGGCCTTCAGCCCCGCCGGACGAGCACGCGCCGGCCTTCAGCCCCGCCGGACGAGCACGCGCCGGCCTGAAGGCCAGGTGGACAGCCCCGGGCTCAGGCCAGGTAGGCGAGTTCCGCCCCGGGCTCAGGCCAGGTAGGCGAGTTCCGCCCCGGGCTCAGGCCAGGTAGGCGAGTTCCGGCAGCTCGGCACGATAGGCGTCGACCAGCCGGGCCGCCAGCGCCGGGTCACCGACCAGCGGGTGGGTGGCCATCGCCCGGACCGCCGCCTCCCGCGACCCGGTCGCGGCCGCCGACAGGATCAGCCGGTCAGTGGCCTTGACCGCCCGCACCAGCCCCACCGCGTGCTCCGGCAGCGGCCCGACCGGCAGCGGCACGGCACCGCGCGCGTCGACCCGGCACGGCACCTCGACCACCGCGTCGTCGTCGAGGACCGGCAGTGTCCCCCAGTTGCGCACGTCGAGGATCAGCGTCGCCGGCTCGTCCCGGGCCAGCGCCCGCATGACGGCCAGTGCCACCCCTTCGTAGCCGGCCGGGCGGGACTCGTCGTGTTCCCGCTCGTCCGCCCCGGTCAGCGAACGGTTCTCCGCCATGTACGTCGCCTCTCGCTCCCGCCACGCGTCCAGCCACGCCTCCAGCGGTTCCCGTGCGGCGATCTCGTGATAGCACCGTAACTGCTGGTCGAGGAGGAACGCGCCGCGCGTCTGCCGCGCCGACCGCACCGCGTCGAGGGTTCCGGCCGGGTCGTAGTAGTAGTGCAGGTACTCGTTCGGCACCGCACCCAGCTCGCGCAGGTTGTCGAAGAGGCGCCCCTCCTCGATCGTCTGCAGCCGCTTCTCGTCGGCGAGCAGCCCGGGCAGCAGGTCCCGCCCGGTCTTGTCGTGCACCCCGTAGAGCCAGCCGAGATGGTTCAGCCCCGCATAGTCGACGCGCACCTCGCCCGCCGTGACGCCGAGGGCCCGCAGCACCCGGTCGATCAGCCCGGTCGGCGAGTCGCAGATCCCGATGACCCGGTCGCCGAGCAGCCCGGACATCGCCTCGGTGACCAGCCCGGCCGGGTTGGTGAAGTTGATCAGCCAGGCGTCCGGCGCGACCTCGGCGGTCAGGGCGGCGATCCGGAGGGACTCGGGGACGGACCGCAGCCCGTACGCGATCCCGCCGGCTCCCACCGTCTCCTGCCCGAGCACCCCGGCTGCCAGCGCGACCCGCTCGTCCACGACCCGCCCGCGCAGGCCGCCGACCCGGATCGCCGAGAACACGAACGCCGCCCCGGTCAGGGCCTCGCGCAGGTCGGTGGTGGCCCGCACGGGCAGCGAGCCGAGCGCCGCCAGCACCCGCCGGATCGCGTCGAGCCGCGCCGGGTCGACGTCGTGCAGGACGACCTCGCTGACGGTCCGCTCCGGATCGGCCAGCAGCGCCTTGTAGACCAGCGGAACGCGGAACCCGCCCCCGCCGAGGATCGTCAGCCGCATGTCACCCTCTCATCGCCTCGTTGCCGGCCGCCTGCGCCTGCCGCAGACCGTCGGCAACGCCGAGTTGCCCCAGAAACACCTGCTCCAGCACCGGCGCATACGCCGTGGCGCCGGCACCGACCCGTGGGCCGACCGGCGCCGGGAACGTCGCCCCGCCCGCCGCGTCGAGGAACGGCTGCGGATCGACGCCCTGCCGCCGCCAATGGTCCACGAACACCGGTTGCACCGAGGTGACGGCCGGGAACGCGTAGCCACCGGCGGCGATCGGCCGCTGCCCGGCGGCCGAGCCGATCCACTTCAGCACCTCGCGGGTCGCGGCCGGGTGCCGGGTCCGCGCCGACGCGACCGCGGCCACCCCGTGCACCACACTGACCCGCCCGGCCGGGCCCTGGATCAGCGGCGCGATCCCCCACCGGAAACCGGCGCCGTCGTGGACGGCCCTCAAGTGGTAGGGCCCCGACTGGAACAGCGCGATCCGGCCCTGGGTGAACAACTGCAACGCCTTGTCGCCACGGGTGTTCGTGTCCGCCGCGGACGGCGCCACGTGGTCTTTGTTGATCAGATCAACCACATACTGTACGGCCTGAGCGGTCCTCGGCTCGCCGGCGAACGTGAACGCGTCACCGGACTGCCACACCCCGCCGTTCGACCCGACGAAGTCCCACAGGATCGCCTGCTGGTCGAGGGCGGCGTTGAACCCGTACGTCGTGATGCGCTGGGGGTTGAAACCGGCCTCACCCGGGTGTTTGCCCGCGCTGTCGACCGTCAGCCGCCGCAGCGCGGCCCGGAACCGGTCGGAGGGAAGTGACGGGTCCCAGCTCAGCGCGGCGGGATCGACGCCGGCCGCAGTGACCAGATCCTTGTTGTAGTAGAGCGCGATCGAGTCCCACAGCTGCGGCACGCCCCACAGTTTCCCGCCGCGTGTGTAGAGCTCGACGACCGATTTTGTCCACTCCCCGGTGTCGTCGACCGGCAGCAGTTTGCCGTTGTCCGCGTAGAGGCCGAGATTCGACGAGTTCGTCCAGAAGATGTCGGCGGTCGTCCCCGCCACGACATCGGCCGGCAGTTTCGTCCAGTAGTCGGCCCACGGCACCACCTGCACGTCGACGGTGATCCCGGGGTGGTCCCTCGCAAAGACCGAGAACGATTGCGCGTACGCCGTGGCGACCTCCTCGTCCCACAGCCGGAACGTGACCGTGGTCGTCCCGTCCACGTCGTCGTGACCGGCGATCGAGCAGCCGGCCAGCAGCAGGATGATCAGAAGTGCCGCCCGTCGCACGAGCTCACCGCATCCCGGTGAGGGCGATCGACGTGACGAGGTGCTTCTGGACGACCGTGAAGAGCACCAGCAGCGGCATCGTCGCGAGCGTCGTGGCGGCCGTGACGAGAGTCCAATTGCCCTGGTACTGACTCTGCAGCCCGGCCACCGCGACGGTCAGCACCTGCCAGCGCACGCCGCTGGTGACCACGAGCGGCCAGAGGAAGTCGTTCCAGTGGGTGACCGTCGTGATGATCAGCAGAGTGGCCAGAACCGGACGGCTCAGCGGCAGCATCACGTGGCGCAGCACCCGCAGATGACCGGCGCCGTCGATCCGCGCCGCGTCCAGCAGTTCCTGCGGGACGGCCCGGAAGAACTGGCGGAGCAGGAAGATCGCATACGGCGAGCCGAACATCGACGGCAGCACGATCCCCCAGAACGTGTTGACCAGCCCTGCCTCGGCGAGCAGCACGAACCGGGGCACGAGCACGGCCGCGACCGGCACCATCAGGGTCGTCAGGTAGATCCGGAAGAGCGCGTCCCGCCCCGGGAAGTCGAGGCGCGCGAACGCGTAGGCGGCCAGCACCGAACAGGCCAGCTGACCGAGAACGACCACCAGCACGACCTGCACGGTGATCATCAGCGGCGGGACCAGGGTGTGCCCGCCGACGGTCAGCTGCGCGTAGTTCTCCCCGGTCAGCGGGTGGGGCGGGGTCAGCGGCGGCTGCTGCGCGAACTGCCGCGGTGTGGTCAGCGACGTCTGGACGCTCATCAGATAGGGCGCCAGGATCACCAGCGCACCGAGCCCCAGCGCGAGATAGGTGAACACGGCACGGCGCATGGCTCACCCCACCTCGTACGTCGTCCGCCTGCGGAAATACGACTGCTGCGCGATCGTCACCGTGATCAACAGCAGGAACAGCACGACGGACATGGCCGCGGCCCGGCCCATCCGGAAGTCGACGAACGCCTCCCGGTAGATCGCGTAGGCCACCACCTCCGTCCGCCCGGCCGGGCCGCCCCGGGTCATCGCGTACACCGTGTCGAACACCTGGAAGCTGCTGAGCACGCCGGTGGTGAGGATGAAGAACGTGGTCGGGCGCAACAGCGGCAGCGTGATCCGCCACAGTCCCTGCCACGGCCCGGCGCCGTCGATGCGGGCCGCCTCGGTGAACTGCGGCGGGATACCGGCCAGCCCGGCCAGGAAGAACAACGCCACGAAGCCCGCATTGGCCCAGATCGTGACCGCGGCGACCGACGGGAGCGCCAGCGTGGGGCTGGTCAGCCACTCGACGCGGCGCCCGAGCAGCGCGTCGACCGCGCCGTCGGACGGGTCGAGGAGCCAGCGCCACACCACGCCGAGCGCCTGCGGGGCGCTGATCCACGGCAGGACCAGGATCGCGCGGAACCAGGTGGAGCCGGGCAGCCGCTGGTCCAGCAGCAGGGCGGCGGCCAGGCCGAGAGCGGTCTGCAGCGGGACGACCAGCAGCACGAAGACCGCGGTGACGGCGAGCGTCCGGCCGAACGCGGGGTCACTGAGGATCGACGCGTAGTTGTCGAGGCCGGTCCAGCGCGCGGGCGCGATCAGATCCCACCGGAACAGGCTGATGCCGAGCACGACCACGACCGGCAGCAGCAGAAACCCGCCGACCCCGACCAGACTCGGCGCCAGCAACACATAACCCGCAACCGTGTCCCGCCGCCGCGCCCCGCGCCCCCGCGTGCCGGCCGCCGTCACCCCGCCACCTCACGCCGCGCGCCGGCAAAGGCCGCCGTGACTCCACGCCGCCGCGCGCAGCCAGGAACCGCCGCCGGCCCATGCCGTCGCGCGCCGGTGGAAGCCGCCGCCGGCCCCCACCGCCGCGCGCGGACGGAACGCGCCGTCACCGCTCGGCGTGCGCGTCGGACAGCTGGGCGATCGTCGCCGTCGCCCGGTGCACCGCGTGCCGCTTGCCCGGCGGGATCACCTCGGGCAGGAACGCGTAACGCCGGGCCAGCTCGCCCTCGCTCGACTCCGGATGCCGCTGCTCGGCGGCCCGCAGCGTGGCCTGCCACCAGTCGGCGATGTCGCCCCAGCCCGGCGCCGACAGCGACCCGCCGAAGTGCTGCACGGAGAGCGCGGCCACGAGGTTGGCGAACGCGACCCGGTCGGCGAGCGGCCACCCGCCGACGGTCCCGGCGATGAAGCCGGCGGTGAACACATCCCCGGCGCCGGTCGGGTCGAGCGCCTCCACCGGCACACCCGGCACGGTCGCCACCTCACCGGTGGCCGAGTCGATGGCGAGCGCGCCGTCACCGCCGTCGGTGACCACGACGATCGGGACCAGGCCGGCCAGCTTGTCGAGCGCGGCGCCCGGCGTGCCCGTCCGGGTGTAGCGCATCGCCTCGACGGCGTTGGGCAGGAACGCGTGGCAGTCGGGCAGCACGGCGAGGGCGTCGAAATCCCACTGGTCGGTCTCGTCCCAGCCGACGTCGGCGAAGATCATCGTGCCGTTGCGGCCGGCGCGGGGCACCCAGGCGGTGCCGGAGCCGCCCAGGCTGACGGCGGCTGCACGCGCCGCGGGCAGCCCGTTGACCAGGCCCTCGTCGTCGGCGGGGAGCGGATGCCCGTGGGTGATCATGCTGCGGTCGCGGTCGTAGGCCAGCGAGACGGTGACCGGTGAGTGCCAGTCGTCGAGCCGCCGGGACGCGGAAAGGTCGATTCCCTCCTGCCGGCTGAGCACCTGATGGCAGAATTCGCCGTAGGCATCCGTGCTCAGCGCGGTGCCGAGCCCGGTGCGCAGGCCGAGGCGGGCCGCGGCGACGGCGAGATTGGCCACCCCGCCGGGACACGACCCCATGCCGGAGGCCCGCACCTCGGTGCCGGGCCCGGGCAGCTCCCGCAGCCCGGTGAAGATGACGTCGAGGAACACCACCCCGGGGACGAACAGATCGAGCTGGCGCGCCATGCGGCGATCTTACCTCCGCTCCGATAGGTCAAGTGGAGATTGATCACCGAGCGCGGCGCACGTCTCCGTGGGCCGCACGCAGGGTGTCGACGTGCCGGTCGGTGCCGGGCGGATGGAGCTGGTCCAGCAGGTGCCACGCCTCGTCCAGCGCCTGGGACAACTCGTGGACCCGGCCGGCGTGCTGACGGCGCACGTCCTCCCGCACCTTCTCGATGCGGCGCAGCCAGCCGGCGCTGCTCTCCGGCGCGGAACGGGGTGGCGGCGGGGCCGGCGGCGGCTCCAGGACATCGGCGGCGGGGACGATCGCGGCGATCGGCCGGCCGTCGTCGACCACGACGGTGACCTGGCCGGTCAGCCCGGTGAGCCGGACCAGCTGCTGGAAACGCAGGCGGGTCTCGGCGATGGACAACTCGATCCGGCGTCGGATCGGCATGGCTGCTTCTCCCATACCGCCGATAATGCGCGCGGGGTACGACAACTTTGCGATAGCTTCCGCGCCATGGGTGACTCGCTTGTGGATTCCGGGGACGTTCGCACCGTGGTCACGCAGGCCGTGACGGCCCTGCGCGGGGTCGCCGGGCTGGACTGGCAGGCCCCGGCCGGCGACCTGGAGTGGTCCTGCTGGGAAACGGTCGAGCACGTCGCCGACGACCTTTTCGCGTACGCGGGTCAGCTCGCCGCCGAGCAGCCGCCCCTCGACCGTTACGTGCCGTGGGGCTTCACGCGCGCCCGCGAGGGCGCGCCCGCGCTCACCGTCCACGTCGATGCCGAGCGGGGCCCCGACGGGCTGCTCCAGGTGCTGGAGGCGTCCGGGGGCCTGCTCGCCGCCACGGTGCAGGTGAGTCCGGCGCAGCGGCGGGGCTTTCATCCGTACGGGATCTCGGATGCCTGTGGTTTCGCCGCGATGGGCATCGTCGAGATGCTGGTCCACCTGCACGACCTGCAACGGACACTGGGCTTCCCGTGGTCGCCGGAGCCGGACGTGTGCGCGCGGGTCCTGCGCCGGCTCTTCCCGGACGCGCCGGAGGGCGACGAGCCGTGGCCGACGCTGCTCTGGGCGACCGGCCGCACGGAGCTGCCCGGCCACCCGCGGCAGACGTCCTGGCGCTGGCAGGGCTGAGCCCGTCAGCGCCGGCAGCGTCGCCGACCCGGATGATCAGCCCCGGCAGCGTCCCCGACCTCGGATGATCAGCCCGGCAGCGTCGCCGACGCTGGGTGATCAGCCCCGGCAGCGTCGCCGACCCCGGATGATCAGCCCCGGCAGCGTCGCCGACGCTGGGTGATCAACGCCGGCAGGCGAGCAGCGCCTCCATCGCCTCCTCCGCGCTGTCCGTCAGCACGGCCAGGTCCACGTCGGTGTAGATGCGCCGCCGGGTGTCCACCACGCAGTGCGCCCCGAGCATCACCGCGCCCGGCGCCACCAGCGGCACACCCAGGTAACTGCGCAGCCCGGTGCTGGCCAGGAACGGGTTCGCCGCATGGACCGGGTCGTCGCTGAAGTCGGCCACGCAGTACGGCTCACCGTTGAGCACGGTGCGGCTGCACACCGCCCACTCGGCCGGGGCGCCCTGTGGCGTGGCCACCCAGTCGCGCAGGCCGTAGGAGCCGACGATCTGCTGCGCGTCGGCGCCGAGCACCGAGACCAGCGAGACGGGCGCCTCGAGAAGCTTGGCGCTGCGCTCGGCCACCTGGTCGAGGGTGGCGCGCAGCGTGGGATCGGCGAGGTCGTAGCGGGCCAGCTCGGTCAGCCGCGCGGGCTCGGCCAGGCGGTCGTAGAAATCGGTCTTCATCGGTACCTCCCCGGGGGATGAAGCGCCGTTACCCCGTAACGACGACACGGCAGGTCCTGATCTGAGCTTCAGTGACGGAAGCCACCCACCAGGTCGGTGAGGTCACCCGCCAGCCTCGTCAAGTCTGCCGCGGCCTGCTGCGCCGTGCGCGCTCCCTCAGCCGTCGCGGCAGCGACTTCCGCCACACCCGTCACGGTGGCGGCCACTTCGCCGCTGCTGGAGGCGGCCTCGGCGACCGAGCGGCTCATCTCCCCCGTGGTCGCGGTCTGCTCCTCGACCGCCGACGCGATCGTCGTGGTGTAGTCCCCGATCCGCTGGATCACCTCGGTGATCTCGCTGATCGCCGAGGTGGCCGACGTGCTCGACGCCTGGATCGCGGTGATCCGGGCGGTGATCTCCTCGGTCGCCTTCGCGGTCTGCTGGGACAGCTCCTTGACCTCCCCGGCCACCACGGCGAAGCCCTTGCCCAGCTCACCGGCGCGGGCCGCCTCGATCGTCGCGTTCAGGGCGAGCAGATTCGTCTGCTCGGCGATGGTGGTGATCAGCCGGACCACGTCGCTGATCTCCGCGCTGGCCGCACCCAGCTCGGCGACCTGACGGTTGGTGCGTTCGGCGACGGTCATGCCCTCGCCGGCGACCCGGGCCGCCTCGGCCGCGTTCGAGGCGATCTCGGTGATCGAGGCGCTCATCTCCTCGGCGCCGGCCGCGATCGACTGCACGCCGACGTTGACCGACTCGCTGGCCGCGCTCGCCGACCCGGCCCGCTCGGCGACGTCGCCGGCGCCCCGCTCCAGCTGTGAGCTGACCGTGGTGAGCTCCTCGGACGCGCCGGCCAGGGTCGCCGCCGAGTCGCCGATGGTGCTGACCGTCTCGCGCAGCCGCAGGATCGCGGCGTCCAGCGCGCGGCTCATCCGGCCCGGCTCGTCGGCCGAGGTGATGCCGGTGCTCCGGGTCAGGTCGCCGGCCGCGAGGCTCTCGCAGACCGTGGTCACCCGGCGCAGCGACCGGACGATGCCGCGGGCGACGACGACACCCAGGCCGACGGCGGCGAGAATCCCGATGACCAGCAACAGGATCGACTCGACGCGGTTGTCCCGGTAGCTGTCGGCGGACGTCCGGGCGGCCAGGGCCGCGTCGGCGCGTTCCGCCTCCCCGAGTTCGGCGAAGACTTCCTTCATCGTCGTGACCAGTGGTGCGACCTGCTGGGTGCGGACGCTCTGCCACTCGGTGAGCTCGTTGGCCCGCGACAGCGGGATGAGGCTGTGCTGGGCCACGTCGACGTACGTCGCCCAGGCGCTCTTGAGACTTTCGACGGTGGCCTCGACCCCGGCCGGGTCGGTCGCCTCGTACGCCTGCATCGCGGCGCCGACGGCGGCGAGGTCGGCGGTGAACAGCTGCTCGTACTTCATCTCGCTGGCGGCGTCCGTGTAGACGGCCTGATTGGTCAGGTCGAGGCGGGACTGCGTCATCGCGTTCTGCGCCTCGCCGAGCGCCACCGAGCTGGTCACATTGTCCTCGTAGATCCGGTTGGCCGACGCGCTCGCCTCGCCGAGCGACCGCAGCCCCATGACCCCGATCACCAACGCCACCACGGCGGCGACCGCGATCGCGGTCATCACCTTGATGTTTACGCTGAGATCCGCCCAGAACCTCTTCATGTCCAAGTGTTCGGCAGGTGATCCGATTGTCTGAGTGGCGGGGTGATCCCCGCCACTCGGACGTGCGGTCAGTGGGGCCGGCCGCGCCGGATGCCGGCCATCGCGACGACCGCCCCGAGCAGGCAGAGCACACCGGAGACCAATGCCGCGGCGTGCACGCCGTGCAGGAACGCGGTGCCCGCGCCCTCGATCACCGCGGCGCGAACATTTTCGGTCATGTCGGCGTTGACCGGCGCGATGCCCATCGCCACCGCGTCCTTCGCCGCGGTCAGACCCCCGGCCAGCGGCGCGGGTACGCCGGCTCCGGTCAGGGAGCTCACAAGGGTGCTGCCGGCCCGGCCGCTGATGATCGAGATCAGCACCGAGGTGCCGAGCGCGCCACCGATCTGCAGCATGGTCGCCTGCAGGCCACCGGCCACCCCACCGTCCTTGACCGGGGCGTTGCCGACGATCGCCTCGCTCGACGCGGACATCACCATGCCCACGCCCAGGCCGAGGCCGATGAACGACGGCCACATCGCCCCGTAGCCGGAGTGCGTGCCGAGCAGCATCAGGCCGAACGACGCCGCGCCCTGCAGCACCATGCCGAGCGGCATCGAGAGTCGTGGGCCGAATCGGTCAGTGAGCGCCGCGCCGAGCGGCGAGGCGACCACCGAGGCGAGGCTCAGCGGCAGGGTCAGGACCCCGGACCAGACCGGGCTGTACCCGCGTACGTTCTGCAGGTACAGCATGATGTAGAAGATCGATCCGAGCAGCGTGAAGAAGTTGATCGCGGTGATGATCGCACCGATGGTGAGCGCCGGGCTGCGGAAGAGCCGCATCGGGAGCAGTGGATGTTCCAGCCGGGTCTCGAACCAGCCGAAGATGATCAGAATCAGTAGACCGGCGGCCGCCGTGACCAGCGTCCGCGCCGAGCCCCAGCCCCACGTCTCGCCCTTGACCACGGCGAACACCAGGACGAGGAGCCCGACCGCGAGCAGCAGCACCCCGGTCACGTCGAACCGGTGCCGGCCGGTGGAACTCTTGCTCTCCGGCAGCACGAACGCGCTGACGAGCAGCGCGATCACGCCGACCGGCGCATTGATGTAGAAGACGGATTCCCAGCCCACGTGCTGGACGAGCAGGCCGCCGACGATCGGGCCGAGCGCGGTGGACACCGAGGAGACCATCGCCCAGATGCCGACCGCCATGCCGAACTTCTTCGGCGGGAAGACCGCGCGCAGGATGCCCAGCGTGTTCGGCATCAGCAGCGCGCCGAACAGGCCCTGCGCCGCGCGGAACGCGATGACACCCTCGATCGACCCGGCCAGCCCGATCGCCACCGACGCGATCGTGAAGCCGGCGACCCCGACCAGGTAGTAGGTCCGCCGGCCGAATCGGTCACCGAGTTTGCCACCGAGGATCAGCGCGGCGGCCAGGGCGAGCAGATAGGAGTTGGTCACCCACTGCAGCTCGGCGGTACTGGCGCCCAGGTCACGGCCGATCTCTGGGTTCGCGATCGACACCACGCTGCCGTCCAGCCCGACCATGAACAGGCCGAACGCGACGGCGATCAGACTCAGCCACGGGTTGCCGCGCCGGCCTGCGGCCGCCGTCGGCGGCGGCGAATGCGCCGGGGTGGGGACGTCCGCGGAAACGGTCGAGGTCATCTGTGCTCCATCCTTGCTTCGATTGCTGTGGTACGTCGTGAGCGCGCGACCGCGTGCGTCATTCGTCCCGGGGTGGACGGCCGTCGCGGACGTGCCGGGCGATCCGGGTCAGTGCCGGGATCGCGGCGTGCACGGCCGCACGCTCGTCGTCGCCGAGCTCGCCGAGCGCCGCCTCGAGGTAGCCGCTGAACAGCGCCTGCACCTCGTCGGTGCGCTCGCGCGCCTGCTCGGTGACGTGCAGACGCACCACCCGGCGGTCCCGCTGATCCGGCTCGCGGGTCAGCAGCCCGTTCTTGACCATGGCGGTGACCAGGGCACTCGCGTTGTTCGGCTGCATCTGCAACTCGTCGGCGAGCTCCCGCACGGTCATCCCCGGAGACTGCCGCACCTGCCAGAGCGCGACGATCTGCGCTTCGGGCGGCTTGGGGTGGACGAAATCGCCCTGCAGCCGACGGTCCAGGCTGCGGTGCAACTGATGGGCCAGGTGCATGAGGGCGATCGCGTCGTCGGTCACGTGACGATTATTAGGTATGAGCGCATACCTATCGCAAGCCGGAGGGAGTTCGGTCACTTCCGCTTACGCGAAGGGCCCCTCCCGGCGTACGGGAAAGGGCCCTTGATCTTTGCGATGGTGACTTTCACCCCGGCGTCAGCCCAGGGCGTCCTCGAACGCCTTCCGGATGTTGCCGCCACGATCCAGGACGGCGAAGACAACCAGGTCGAACCATGGACTCACGGCCAGCGTCCGCGCGAAGACCTGGGCCACCTCGGCCGGGTCGTTGCCGAAGACACCGCAGCCCCAGGCGCCGAGAACCAGCACGCGGTGGCCGTGCGCGGCGGCGACCCGGAGGACGCGGGCGGCCCTGCTCTCCAGGCTCGGCCTGATCCCCGGGATCGCCGCGGGCTGGTTGCGGGTGATCGCGGACCGGTTCGGCGCCGCCGAGACCAGGAACGACGCGGGGTACGGCGCGGGGAGCAGCCGGCCCTTGTCGTCGCGGAACACCGGGACGGACGGGGCGTAGATGACCCGGTCGGTGTAGAGCAGCGACGGATCGGCGCGGTGGTAGGCGTAGAAGTCGCCGGCCTTCAGCAAGCACGGGTACATGGCCGAGGCCCGGGCCAGGCTCTCCTCCTGCGCCTGGGCTCCGGTGCGGAAGCCGCCGCCGGGGTTGCGGGCCGAGGCGAAGTTCAGCACGGCCGGGTTGTTGCCCAGTCGCCGGGCGGCCCAGAGCGTGGACTCCGGCGTCACCTCGATCCGCGGACTCGTCTCGACGGTGATCTCGGGCAGCGGGTCGTCCGGCAGGTAGAGCCGGGTGCCCTCGACGGACTGCGCGACCTGCGCGGCGATGTCGACGCGACCGGCCGGGCCCGCGTAGTGACCCTGCTCGGTGATCGCGACCGTCTCCTGGGCGATCGCCCGCAGTCTGGCACTCATGCCGGTGATCATCCAGCGTCGCGCATCCCCCGGGCGAACCATTTACGGCGCCGGCATCTACTCCCCGGGTCCGACGACAGGGGCCTCGACGGCGCGGCAGGATCCTCGGCATGATCGAGGTTCTCGCCGCCGTCCGCATCGGCGCACTACGCCCGGTGGAGCGTGCCGCCCACCTGGTCGGGGCAGTGCTGATGCTCTCCGGCGTGATCCACTTCGGGGTGTTCCTGGCCGACGACAGCCCGTGGGAGGGCCCGGTCTCGTGGCGCAAGCCGACGACGTTCGGGCTGTCCTTCGGGCTCACGCTGATCACGGTCGCCGGGGTGACGGGCTGTCTCGTGATGAGCCCACGGCTGCGGGCCTGGCTGCTGGGGATCTTCACGCGGTCGCGATCGCCACCTGGCGCTACCTCCTGGCCACGGCGATCGCGGTGATCATCTCCCGGACGTGAGCAGTGCTACGAAAGCGGCGGCGAGCGGGTCGGGCTCGTCGCGGGCGTACGCGACCAGGTCACGGACGATCGGCGGATCGGGGCGGATCAGCTCCGCGTCCAGACCGGGTGGGACGGCGCCGGCCGGGACCAGGGCGACCCCGAGGCCGGCGGCGGCCAGCAGCGGGACGGCCGCGGTCTGCTCGATGTGGACGGCGGCGCGCGGGGTGAAGCCGGCCGCGGCGCACGCCTGCACGACCACGTCGGCCAAGCCGTTACCGGGGGCGTAGAGCACCCAGTCCACCTCGGCGTAGGCCGCCATCGTGGTTGCGCCGGCATCCGGTTCGTGGGCCTTGACCAGCAGGAAGTCCTCCCGCCGGACGGTGAACACCCGCCCCGGCCACGACGCGGGCGGTCGCGGGCCGATTGCCAGATCGGCCTGGCCGGCGGCCATCGCGGCGGTCAACTCGTCGGCGTGGCGGTGCTCGAAGACCCGGACCCGCACGCGCGGATGCCGTTGCCGCCACGCGCGCAGCACCCCGGGAAGCAGACCCAGCGTGACCGAATAGACCGCGGCCAGCCGCAACTCGCCCTCGTCCAGGGCGCCGGCGCGCCGGGCGGCGAGCCGGGCGGTCTCGGCGGCGGCCAGAGCGGCCCGCGCGTGCGGCAGCATCGCGCGGCCCATCGGGGTCGGACGCACCGGGGACCGCTCGAGCAGGGTCGCTCCGGTGGCCCGCTCCAACGCGCGGATCTGATGCGACAGGGCGGGCTGGCTCACGTGCAACAACTCGGCGGCCCGGGTGAACGACCCCGTGTCGATGACGGTGACCAGGTACTCGAACTGCCGCAGCGTGGACATGAACAAATTTTATCGAAGCGATCAGAAGTATGTCTTGGCTCTATGCGAGCCGGTGAGGGATCAATGGGGGCAGGTTCTCGTCTCACACGAAGGAAGTTGTCATGAAAGATCTTGCCGGAAAACGCCTGGTGATCGTCGGCGCCGGAGCACACGTGGGTGCGGCGCTGGCGCGGGACGCCTCCGCCGCGGGGGCCGACCTGGTGCTCACCGGGCCCGACCTGGACCGTCTCCAGCGGACAGCGTCGACCTTGGCCGTGGCTCCCAGGGTGGTCCACGCCGACCTCACCGATGAGGAGTCGATCGCGCGGCTCGCCAAGGAAGCGGGCGAATTCGATCACCTGGTGTCGACCGCGGCGATGCCCGCCAACGGGCCCGTCCGCGAACTGGAACGCGCCGCCGTGGAACGGGCGTTCGCCGCGAAGGTGATCGGGCCGATGCTGCTGGCCAAACACCTGCGGCCGCGCGAATCGATGACGTTCTTCTCCGGGGTGGCGGCATGGCGGCCCGCACCGGGACGGGTGGTGATGGCCACTACCAACGGGGCCCTGGCGTTCCTGGTGCAGGCGCTCGCGGTCGAACTGGCACCCGTGCGGGTCAACGCGGTCTCGCCCGGGATCGTCGACAGCGGCGCCTGGGACGGGCTCGGCGACGGCAAAGCCGCGTTCCTGCGCGACGTCGCCGAACGCAACCCGGTGCGACGGGTGGGGACGACCGGCGACCTGGTAGGTGCGGTCTCGTATGTGATGACCAGCCCCTACGTCACGGGCACGGTCCTGCACGTCGACGGGGGCGCCCGCCTCGCCTGACCGCCGCCCCTCCCTGGCCCGCCGCCCGGACCCGGCATACCGGGACGCATCTCCACTCGGCCGCCCCGGACTCGCGTCGGTGGGCGCGGTCCAGCCGGTGGCTCGTGTCCCCCGGCCAGATCCGGGCCGGCGGCGCGATCGAGCGCACCGCCGCGAGGTCCGAAGGGGGTTCGGCCGGCGGGAACCGAGGTTCCGGAATGGACAGGTCCCGGGTGCGGCCTCCCCCATACCGAGGCAGCGCCCGGGACCCTCCGGTCAGGGACCGTCCGGGGGCATCTTCCGGACGGTCCCCGTCCCTGCCGGTCGCGCGGGTGGCGACCGGAACTCGAAGCCGGCGAACAAAGGCTCGATGAGCTAGCCGGCGAGCCGGAACCGTTCGGCGTGGACCTGCCGCCGCGGCACCCGCAGCCGCCGCAGACTGTCCAGCACCGACGACGTCATCGCTTCCGGGCCGCACACGTACACGTCGCGCGCGGTGATGTCCGGGACCAGCGCCAGCATCCGTTCCGGCGCGAACGGCTGGTTGTCGCTCCCGGTGCGGCCGGTGAGCAGGTGCAGCCGCGCGTGCCGTACGTCAGCCAGGTTCTTCAATTCCCCGAGAAGGACCGCGTCATGCGCGTCGCGCACCCGGTAGAGGACGACGACGTGACCGGTCAGCGCGGGATCCTCCAGCAGTGACCGGATCGGGGTGACGCCGATCCCGCCCGCGACCAGCACCGATGCGGCCCGGACGCGGTGCGCCGCGGTGAACGCGCCGTAGGGTCCCTCGGCGTAGACGCGTGTGCCGATCGGCAGGTCCCGCAGCCCGGCGCTGGTCGCCCCGACGCCTTTCGCGGTGAGCCGCAGCGACCGGCTGTTCGGCGCGGCCGACAGCGAGAACGGGTTCACCTGCCACCACCCGTTGTGCCCGGGGAACCGCCACAGGAAGAACTGCCCGGCCTGCGCACCGAGCCGGTCGACGGAACGGCCGGTGACGTGGACGGAGACGGTGTCCGCGGACTCCTCGACGACCGCGGCGACCCGCAGCCGGTGCCGCGCGTTACGGATCATCGGCACGAGCAGCCGGCCGGTGATCAGCGCGCCGATCGCGAACGCCCAGAGCCCCCACCAGTAGATCTGGGTGAACAGGGTGGCCTTGAACGCGGTGCCTTCGTAGACCTGGTGCAGCACGCCGAGCAGCACGACCACGTAGAGCAGCAGGTGGATCGCGTGCCACGTCTCGTAGGAGAGCCGGCGCCGGGCGACCCGGATCGACAGCACGACGATCACCAGGATCAGGACGGCCGCGATCATGCCGAGCCGGACCGGGAGCTGTTTCGCCAGGTCGGCGGTCTCGGCCAGGAACGAGATGCCGTCCAGCCGGGCGAAGCCGAGCAGCACGAACGCGGGGTGCGCGAGCACGAGCCAGAAGATCGCCTGACCGGTCCAGCGGTGCCAGGTGGTGAGGCGGTCCATGCCGAACGCCCGGTCGACCGTCGCGAGGCGGGCGACCAGCAGCAGTTGCAGCGCCATCGCGAGCGCCAGGTAGAGGCCGAGCAGACGTCCGAGCGTACCGGCGAAGTTCTTTCCCGGGCCGGCGGCGACGAACATGAGCTGGACGGCGACCAGGTTCACCACTATGAAGACCACGATCGCGACGCGCGCGACGCGGACGGATCGTCGGAAGGTGAGGACTCGAGGCTGGGTCACGGCGGTCATCCCGGTCTCCTCCCCGGCTGGGAGCTGCTGTCACCCGGGTGTACCAGCACCGGGCGAACCCGGTTCAACGAGATCGCAGCCGGATTCGAACCGGCGTACACCGCTTTGCAGGCGGCTCCCTGACCACTCGGGCATGCGATCGTGCTTGTCACGACTTCGTGCGGGCGGCAGGATTCGAACCTGCTCAGCGAAGCACCCGGTTTACAGCCGGGCCCGACTCTCCGACGTCGGCGCGCCCGCGTGGCGTGCATCCACGCAGTGCCCTCGGCGCGACTCGAACGCGCACCGCTGGCGTCCTCAACGCCAGGCCTCTGCCAATTGGGCTACGAGGGCATCTCAAGATCCGGAGAACAAAAAAGCCGCTTTTCCCGTACGTCGGGAGCAGCGGCGCAAGAGCACGAGCGACTGTCAGCCGCGCCACCGGTCCGGGGTGAGACACAGATACGTACACAGCATGGTGGTGATCTCCTGATCGCTCGAAGCTGTGCATGAACCTATGCCGTCCGCCCCGGACCGGCAACGCATTTACGCGCGGATGTGGAAGGACTCCTTCACCGTCAGGCTCGCCAGCTCCTGGGTGGTGAACGGCAGCGCGGCGAGCGAGTTCCTGGCCTGCGCCACGAAGACGACCGTGCCGTCGGCGTACCGGTAGGCCGCGGCCTGGTTCAACCCCTGACTACCGGAGGTCGTCGTGACTCCCACCTTCTTGCCACCGGCGTCGGCCACCTGGCACTGGCCCCCGATCTCCCAGAACGACTTCGCCAGCGCGCACGGATCCTCCGGGAGCCCGTTGTCCGGCTCGTGCACCTCGACGACGAGTTCGCCGGCCGCCGAGGCCTTCGTGAGCGTCACGCGCGCCTGGTAGGTCCACTCCGGATCCTCGATCGCCGCCTGGTGCGACTGGAGGTCGTCGTCGTTCGCGCCCTTCCCGGTCGGCGTGTCGTAACCGCCGGGCACCGTCGCGAGCAGCGTGTTCAGCAGCTCCTTGCCCTTCTGGTAGCGCGGTCCGCTGTCCGCGGTGGCGTCGCCGTTCGCCTCGGCCGGCCAGGACGGTTTGCTCTCACTCGGGTCCGGAGTCCCACCGGCGGCCGACCCGGGCGGCGGGGGCGTGGCATACGCACTCGGGGCCGGACCCGCGACCGGGATGGTCCCCGGGGTCGTGGACAGGTAACGCGCCGGGATGACGGTCACGGCGGCGAGCGCTACGACGGCGCCGGTGCAGGCCACGACCGTACGCCGGCGCTCTGCTCGTCTTCCGGCGGCGACAGCCGTCGACGACTCCATCGGTGGCGGCTCGGGGCTCTGCGTCACCACCGTGCGCAGGGCGTCGCGGAACTCGTTCTCGTCCATGGTGTTCCCCCTCATTCGGCCGGGACGGGCGCGCCGATCACCGCGCGCAACGTGGCCAGACCGCGGGCGGCCTGGCTCTTGACCGTGCCGGTGGTGGTGCCGAGCGCCGCCGCGGTCTCCTCGATGCTCAGGTCCTGCCAGTAGCGCAGCACCAGCACAGCCCGCTGCCGGGGCGGCACCTCGGCGAGCGCGCGCAACAGCATCAGGCGGTCCTCGACCGGGGCGCCGGGCGGAGCCGGGCGGTCGATCGTGGTGTCGTGCGGACGTTCCCGCCGCCACCAGCCCCACCGGCCCTCGTCGATGAAGGTCCGGATCATCACCTGGCGGACGTACGGATCCAGCGACTCCCGCCGTTGCACCCTGTTCCACCGCAGGTAGAGCTTGGTGAACGTGGTCTGCACCAGATCCTGCGCCCGGTGCCAGTCGCCGCAGAGCAGGTACGCCGTGGCGCGCATGCTCCCCGACCGGGCCGCGAAGTACTCCGCGAACGTCTCGTCACGATCGCTCATGGCGCCACCTCCGCTGCGCTCCGGCGTCGCCGTGAGTCACGAGCTCGCTCATGCCGTCCCCCATCGTTCGGTCGCGACAAACACGGGGTCACCGGCCGCCGGGGTTGCACGAGACTCGACTTTCGCCGGAACGGGAACGTGCCGAGGAGTTCGGTGTTCGCTCCGGCCCGGCGATCGGGCGGCTCGGGCCGCGCCGCGCGGGCCCGCAGGACACCGGGCTGCGGCCGGGACGCGCGGTTCCGGCTGGTTCTCACCGTGGTGGTTCGTCCCTCATGACCACGGTGAGAACCGGCCGGGAGAGCGAGCCGCGCCGCGGGCCGGCACCGGGACCGGATCGCGGAGGCGGTCGCACGGGCGGAGGCCAACGGCGTACTGCCGCAGGGTTCTATTCGGGGGCCTTCAGGTCGTCGAGGGCCTTCTCGGCACCTCGGTGCAGGGCGACCGGGGTGGTCTTGCGGGCGGTGCCGAGGCTGATCTCCTTGGCGGCGGCGTTGGCCTGCTCCAGTTGGGGCTTGCGATCGAAGAGGGTCTTCGTGAGGACGCAGGCGACGTTCGGGTCGAGGTTCTGACGGACGAGCAGGACGTTCGGGACGACGATCGTCTTCACGTCGGCGGCCTGCTGGTACGTGGCAGCCGGGATGACCGCCTGCTGATAGACCTGGTTGATCTTCTGCATCTCCGGGAGCAGCGGGGTGATGTCGAGGAACTCGACCTGATCCTTCGCGGTCGTCAGCAGGTCGGTGAGGCCCGGCGTGGGCAGCCCGCCGGAGAAGAACAGCGCGTCGATCGTGCCGTCCTTCATGCCGTCGACGGTCTTGGTCAGGTCCAGTTTCTGCGCGCTGACGTCCGTCGCCGCGTCGAGGCCGGCCGCTTTCAGGACCCGGTCGGCGATCACCTCGGTGCCGGACTTCGGCGAGCCGGTCGAGACACGTTTGCCCTTCATCCCGGCCACGTCCTTGATGCCGGCGGCCTTGCGGACGATCACCTGCGTGTAGTTGGTGTGGATCCGGGACAGCGCGGCGACCGGCTGCGGCGACGTGAAGCTGCCGGTGCCGTCGACCGCGTCGGCCGCCGTGTCGGCCAGCGAGAACGCCACGTCGTAGGTGCCGGCGACGAGCTGCTGGATGTTCTGCACCGAGGCACCGGTCTCCGCGGCGGTCGCCTGGACCCGGCTGCCGGACGCGTTGACCTGCTCGGCGAAGGCGTTGCCGAGGGCGAAGTAGACGCCGGTGGCGTTGCCGGTCGCGATGCCGATCCGGGTGTCCTGCCCGACCTGGCAGGTGACGTCGCCGCCGGAGTCGGTGGCGGCGGTGTTCTGCTTGCCGCCGCACGCCGCGGTGGCCAGCGCGAGAGCGGACAGGGTGGTGACGGTCAGGATTCGTCGCATGCGGGTCCTCCGTTCACAGTCTTCTTGATCCGGTTCTTCGTCACCGCGGCCAGCACCGCGGACATCGCCAGCGCGGCCACCCCGATCCCGAACGCGACCGGGTCCAGATAGAGCAGCAACAGCCCGGCGATCGCGCCGAGGATGCGGCTCGGCACACCCGCACGGCCCACGCCGGGGACCCAGCCACCGGTCGCCACGGCCAGACCGAGGACGGCCAGCCCGGCCGCCGCAGTCGTCCACAGGATCCCGCCGATCGGGCCGCGGGCCAGCAGGTACTCGCCGCGGTCGGTGAGCACGAACGCGATCGGGGCGAGGAACGCCGGCAACGCGTACTTCAGGGCCTGCCACATCGTCGGCATGGTCCGCCCGCCGGTGATCGCGCTCGCGCCGACCGCGGCCAGGGCGGTCGGCGGGGTCACCTCGGAGAGCACCGAGTAGTAGAAGACGAACATCGCGGCCGCCGGCGCGCCCACTCCCAGCCCGAGCAGCGCCGGTCCGATGATCACCCAGCCGATGATGAAGCTCGCGGTGACCGGCACGGCCAGTCCGAGGACGGAGAGCGCGACGGCGGCCAGCACGACGGTCAGCGCCAGCACCACATCCGGGTTGCCGGTCACCGCTTGCGCGCCGTTGACCAGCAGCGACGCCAGTTGCGCGCCGAGGCCGGTCTTGGTGGTGATCGCGGTGATCACGCCGGCCGCGGCGCAGACCGCGACCACCGGCAGGACACCGCGGACGCCGGCGGCGAGGGCGGTGAAAAGACGTACCGGGGAAAGCCTGGCATTTCTGTCGAGGAAGGACAGGACGACGGCGAGCAGCGTGGCGTAGACGACCGCGCGGGTCGCGCTGACCCCGATCGCGAGCAGGACCACGATCAGGATCAGCGACGAGAAGTGGTAGCCGAAGCGGGCCAGCAGCCGCCACGCGCTGGTGGCCGGCATGTCGACGGCGCGGACCCCGAACCGGCGCACGTCGATCTCGACCGCCAGCAGAATCCCCAGGTAGTAGAGGAGCGTCGGGATCATCGCCCAGCCGAGCACGGTCAGGTAGGAGACGTCGAGATACTCGGCGACGATGAACGCGGCCGCGCCCAGCGTCGGCGGGGACAGGATCGCCCCGACCCCGGCCGCGGCGAGCATGCCCCCGGCCTGCTCCGGCGGGTACCCGGCGCGGCGCAGCATCGGCCAGGTCACCGCGCCCACGCTCACCGCCGTCGCGGTGCCGGAACCGGACACGGTGCCGAGCAGGAACCCGGCGGCGACCGCGGTGCGCCCGGCCGCGCTGCGCGACCTGCGGAACGCCGCCACCGACAGGTCGACGAAGAACCGGCTCGCCCCGGAGAGATCCAGCACGGCGCCGTAGATCGTGAACAGCACGATGTACGTCGCGGCGACATCCAGCGGCGTCCCGTAGAACCCGCTGCCCGAGTTGTAGAGCGCGTCGACGATCTGCGCGAAATCGAGGCCGGCGTGCGCGATCGGCCAATTCTGCGGGAGCAGGCCGCCGTAATATCCGTACGCCAGAAAGGCGACGCAGACGATCGGCAGCGCGAGCCCGGTCGTTCGTCGCGCGGCCTCGACGACCAGCACGAGCAGGACCGCGCCGAAGGCCACGTCGACCGGCTCCAGCAGGGCCTGCCGGTCGAGGAAACCGTCATAACCACCGGTGAACGGATTCACCGGATAAAGGCACGCGACCACTGCGGCCCCACCGAGAATCCAGTCGGTCACGGTCGGCTTCCGGCCACTGTTGTTTCTTCCCTTGTACGCGAGGAAGACCAGTGGCAGCGTCAGCGCCAGAAAAATGATCAGGTAGAACTGGCTGCCCTGGGCCAGCGGACGGAACACCTGCCAGAGCGTGCGGACACCGGCCCCGGCGGCGACGACCGCCACCCCCGTGCCGACATGTCCGCGCAGCTCACGGGCGGGCCGCTCCTCGTCGTCGTAGTGAACCGCGGCCGGCTCGTCGACGGCAATAGATCGATCATCGCCCATGTACGGGAATCTACTATGCCGCTGCCCGCGCGAGGTCCCGATCAGTCGACAGCAGGCGCGGTGAACCCGCAGTACTCCGCGAACAGCGCCAACCGGCGCCGGACCTCATCCTCGCTCGCCTCGACCTCGCGGGCGGCCCGCGTGATCCATTCATCGGTGAGATCGACATCGGTGACGAGGCGGCGGCCGTCGAGACCCGGCGTAAGGATCACCACGTCGCGCCAGTCCGGCACTCGATCGGCCAGCCCGGCCGGCACCTCCATGAGCGCCGGCGCCACGACCACGTGTTCCCCGTCGCCATCAAGGGTTCCCAGAAGCGGGCGGAGCCGGGCAACCCGCCGGCCTATCTCTCCGACCCGCATGCCGAGGCGGGCAGCGACGCGAATGACATGATGCCCGTTCCACGAATAGGTCACATCGCCTGCGGCTTGAGTGTTCAGATAAGGCAGCGCAGACAGCATGTCGATGTCGTCCGGGCAGAAACTCAGGTCTCTGAGCTGCCCATCGCTGATTTCAGGCCACTGATGGAGTCGCAGCAGAGCCTGATATCTGTTGACGACATCCGAGATCGGATTGCGGTACCGACCTGCACAAAAGATCAGGAACGACCCGGTCAGATCAATGTTGTCCCTGTCCATCCAACGCAGGTCATTGGGCGGCACCTCCCCCAGCATGTCCCCCCAATCGAACTCCCGCGCAGAGATGGGAAAGCGACCGCCGAGCTCGGTGACGCGTTCCAGAGTGCGCGCGATGGACTCCCCGTTGATGACCGCCGACATGAGAACGGATGCCGGACTCAGGCAGCCCGCCCGGAACGGCTCGGAGCCGGTGCTGTGATGGGACAGAACGACCAGATCGTGTTTCGGCAGACCTTCGCCTCCGGCAGGTAAGACGAAGACACCGCCGATCGCGGCAGACTGCTCGTCATTCACCGGAACGCCCCAGACCTGCGCCACCTGCAACACATCATCGGGAGTCCGGCCCAGTTTCCTGGCCACCTCCTTCACTCTTTCCCACGTGGTGCCCCGTCGGCCACTGTCGATCAGCTCGGTGAGCAGCGTGGCCTCGACATCGGTCGGCGGTCGCTCAGGCAACAGACCACGGTTGTCCGGAAGAGAGACGCCGAGGATCGGCCCGAACGGCCTGAGCGTGGCAAGGATCGTGTCCGGCGACAGCAGGCACTGGGCGCAGAGCCAGGCAAGGAGGGCCGGCCGCTCACCGCTGCTCTCATCCCGGTCCCGTTCCGACAACCTGGTGAGAAGGCGTCGGTGGCGATTCACGGCCCGGAGGACCGGGAGCGCCTCAGCAGGCGCCGCCGCGGTCGGCAGCCGAGCCGCATCGGCCGGTAGCCGGATGTCCAGTACTTCAGCGAAGAGTGCCAGCTCGGCAACGATCTCCGCGGCGGTTCCCAGTCGAGCGGTGACCGCGACCAGAAGGTCCAGCGTTGTCACCTCGCCGTGCAGCCAACCACTGGGCCCCGAACCGGGAAGGGCGTTCTCCGACAGCACTGCAAGCAGCCTGTCGTCCCACACCGCCTCAGCCAGCCGCACGAGTTGCCCGACAGGCTGACCGAACGCCGTCAGCAGCTGCATCGCGCCGGGTCGATCGCATCCCCTCGCGAGCAGGGCATGCACCCACGAATGCGGCTTGAGCGCCCCACCCGCGAAAATGGCGGCTTCCGAAGCAGTCGCCGCCTCCAGGGCAGCCACATCCTGTGCTCTGCACTTGTACTCAGGATCCAGAGTGATCCCGAGCGGCCTCCTTCCCTTCAGGCGAAGGATGGCTTCGGCCCGCTCGACCCACGAGGCCAGCGGAGTCTGTGTTCGGTACGAGAACTCAGCAAGAACGACGATTTCCGATCGAGGTTGATTGAACGCCTCACACACCTGAATGTCTTTGACATCGGCTACCCGGTTCCAGTCATCCCCGGTGGACGGAGGCGGAACAGCTCCGTGCACCACGAATCTTCGAGTTCTGCTCAGCAGATCGGCCACCGGCCTTCCCTGAACCTGGCTGTTCTCCAGCAGAACAGTGAGGTCGTCGGAGCTCGTCACCAGCGGTGGCCGTAGCACCGCGGGGATGTCCATCGGCTCGAAGAGCGGGTGCCCGTGCGGTGCTGCGGGGAGCCGAGATGCGTCTTCCGCAGAAAACGGGAAGGAGTCATCGATATCGGCACCGTCGAGTGCAACCGGCACACCGCCGGCCCGCCAGCGAGCCACTGCGGATCCGCCGATCATCGGCACCGACATTTGCCAGAGACGGCGACCGTCGTACTCGGCGCCCGGCATCGCGCCGGGTTCCGGATCGCCGTCGACCTTGACCGGCCAGAGGCCGACGTCAGCGATGCGAGCCGACCGATTGTCGTCACGTGAGTTCGGCAGGGGCCGACCTCGTTCGCCGATCGCCTCCACGAGTGACTGAGCGACTCCCGGCTCCTCCACCGCAAACGCCCGCAGCCAGGTGAAGGTCACATTCGTCGTCGTGACGAGCCGGTCGATCGCCTCGGTCAGCTGTGCGCGCACCCACTTGCGGTCCCAGGCTTCCACCGACTTGCGGTCCACCGACAACGTCGCGCTGTGTTCGCCGGAGAGGTTCGCGACATAGCCGAAAACGCGGCGATCGGTGGCGATACCGTCGGACAGCACCATCCCGGAGCCTTCGACCCACCAGATACCGTTCGCCGGCTCCACCCACTTGTACCCCTGCGGGGGCCGCAACTCACCCGGCGGCCAGGCGAGGCGCCGGCCGGCATCCCGTGCCTCGACTTCGAACTCGGAGTACCAGAGGAGCTGTCGAACCGTGTCCACACAGGATACGGGCGACTCCGGGTTCGGCCGTAGATAGAGCCGCACCCGCGTGCCTCCACCGGCGCCGACGCCCGGTCTCGACGGCACGGTGTTGATGCGGAACAGGCTGCCGCTGCTCGCGATGCGGACCTCCAGCGTTTCCCGGGGCGCATTGGTCTCACGGTCGACGCGGGCCGTCTCGATCAGGATCTCGTCGGCCAGCATGAAGTAGCTGAAGACCCCGATCCCGAACCGCGAGTTCGGCCAGAAGCGCAGGTCGGTCGTTTTCTGCCATTCAGCCTGCTCCCAGAGAAAGTCGGTCGAGTTGACGAAGCGGCGGCCTGCCTTCGAGAACGTGTTCTTCAACTCGCTGCGGCCCATCCCGACGCCGTTGTCGACGCACTCGATGTATTCCCGGCCGTCCTCGTCGAAGCTCTGCGTGAAACTGATCTTCCCCCGGTAGTCCTGGCCCTTGAACTGGGTTCGCACATCGCGATAGCGGCACGCGTCCAAGGCATTCTGATACAGTTCCCGGATCGCCAGGGCGGGGTCGCCGTACAACTGCACGCCCATGAGCAGGTCACGAATCTCTCGGTGGTCGAGCCGGAACTGAAGCAACGGTGTCTCGTACGGCTTGCGGCCCGTCGCAAAGTCCTCTTCCGGCTTCAGCCCGGCTGTGCTGACCGTGAGCGGCAACCGGCCGATGACACCGTCCGACCGGCCGGGGGCTTCGTCAAGCCACTGCCGCATCGCCCGGAGCTGTTGCTGAGCCTCCTCCGCGGCCTCGCGTAGAGCCAGGTGTATGGCTTGGTGTGAACAACGAGCGGTGAGCGCGAGGGTCCGCTTCTCGTGGTCGACCTCCCACTCCGCATCCTGGACGGCTCGGTGGAGGGCAGCCGGCTCCAACGGCTGGTGGATACCGATGTGGTCGACGACCACCTCGCCGAGCCGCCGCACGTCCAGCGCGAGCACACCGGCCACGCTCAGCACGACGGCCAGTGTGCGGCCGCGCAGGACGCCCCGCTCGCCCCGGAAGGTCCGGACAGCGGCCGCGCGCAGCCGATCACCCTGCGCCGTGCCGTTGAGCAGGACTGTCAGGTCCTCCTCACTCGCGCCGAGCATCGATGCCAGGCCCAGCACCGCGCCGGTCAGCTCACCGCGGAAACCGGGCCGGTCCTCGATCGTCTCGGCCAGCAACCGGGACAGACTGATCGTCGGCTCACTCCGCCACAGGCCGACCTGGCGGAACACGCAACGATGGGCCAGCCAGTCCGCCAGCGCGTGCTGGTCGCCGGGACGTTGATCGAGCGACACGGCCTTCTGCCACACCCGGGAGTGCGCTGAGTGCATCGCCTCCAGCTCACGGCGCACCGGTGCAGCGCCGAGGTCTCTTCGCAGATTTCGAGGCTCGTACGGGACCAGGGCGCGGATCCCGGCCACGTGGGTGGCCTCGGCAATCAACGGGGCGGCGATCAGGGTCAGAGCTTCGGCGGGGAAGAGCTCGGCGTCCTCGGGAATCAGCTGATCCATTGCCTCGAGGCAGCGCCGGTAGAGATCGGCATCGCGCCACGGGTCGTCGGGTAGCTCGGCACGAGCCGCGTGCCAGGTCCTCCACACCATCCCGGCAAGCTGCTCAGCCACCTTCCGCTCGGCCGAGACGTCGGTGCCGGGCCGAACCCGGTTCCAGAGCGGTGAGCCGTCGATCGCGGTCTGCCACTCAGCCGCTTCGCTGGCACAGATCTGCTGATCGGCGAGATCGCCCGAGCCGTACTCGCGGGCGAGCACGGCGTTCTGGACCCGGTTCGGCTTGAACCTCCGGACCAGCTCGGCGAGTTCGTCCCGCACGGCGACGGAGACCTCGGTCAGGGTGCGCGCCGGATGCTGCGGCGCGAGCACGGTCGCGAGGGCTTTGGCGAACAGGCTCATCTTCAGGTCGTCGCTGTACAGACAGGTCTGCCCGGCGTCGCAGCCGAAGATGGTGGCCACTCTGGTCTTGTGCGCCGGGTTCAGCGCGCCGCGCCCGGACGTGGAGCCCGCCCGCAGCGACAAGCCCTTGTCCTCGTCGAGGATCTCGCGGCAGGCGTCCACGGCGAGGATGACCGCCCGAGCCTTGCAGTTGGTGAGGAACCGGCTGAGATCGGTGCTGACGAGCAGATCCGGGTTCGCCCGGGCACTCGACCGTGACGGGATTCCAGCCGGTACCACATAATCGCTGCCGCGCAGGGACACGCCGTGCCCGCTGAAGTAGATGAGCAGGATCCCCTCTCCGGCCGCGACGATCTGCTCCTCGATGGCCTGACGGATCTCACCGGTGGTCGGGCGGTTCGCCCCTTCGGCGCCACTGACGACCCGGATCCTGTCCTCGGGATAGCCGGTGGCCGTCAACGCCCGGCGAACACCGTCAAGATCATTCTGGATGTAAGGGATGTCCGGGAAATCGGATGCTCCGTAGTGCGGGACACCGATCAGGAGTGCATGGAATTCCGTCACGACTGTCGCCTGTGGATTCCGGCCCCTAACATTGCGCCAAGTTATCACTACGAAGGGGTGTTGCCATGAGCGTTCCGGACAGCATCTCGTACCGCGAGGAGTCGCCGGACGGCTGGCCCGAGGCTGTGGCTCAGAGCTGGGCCGTCGATGACGTCACGAATGGTGTGCGGCTCTCCGGCCCATGTCCGACGTGCGGTCATCCGACTCAGAGTCTGATCCTGCATGTCACGCTGGCGCCCGGCGCCCGGCCGCAGCCCGACACGAAGTCACTCGACCTGTCCCGGCCCGAGCAGTTGCTCGTCGTCTGCGAGTGCGCCATGGAGCATGCGGGTCGTCCGGCCGGGCGTTCCGGCTGCGGCCGCGCCGCATACCTGGACCTGATGACAGACGAGTCATGACCCGATACAAGCTGCGAGCCCGGCCCGGGACGGTGAGCGATGTCGACCGTGAGTGGCAGGCTCGCGCACGCCGGCTGACCCTCGACTCGTTGTACGACGTGCGAGCAGTCGCCGGCCGCGGGGCCGCGACCGTGGGGTCGCTCACCGGGTTGCTCAGCCTGGTGGCGCTGGTCGGCGGGCCGCGGGCCGCGGACCAACTGCCCGTGGCCTGGCGGATCATCGCGGGGATCTGTGTGCTGACCGCCATCTGCTGCGCGGGGGGTGCGACCTGGTGCGCCGCCGAGGCCGCACAGGGCAGCATCAGGCCGACGCTCAGCACCGCCAAGCGGGTCAGTGAGGAGTTCCGGAAGCAGGAGGACGAGGCGAGGACTCTTCTGCAACGCGCGAAATTCCTGGTCGTGGCAGCGATGGGGGCGCTGCTGGCCGCGGTCGCGCTGGGCTGGTTCGCGCCCAAGGAGGCCGGCGACGTCCTGGTGATCAGGCGGGGCGCCGACGTGTCATGCGTGCCGCTGAAGGACGGATTGACGCTGTCGCTCACGCTCGACGCCTCGTCGACGGTAACCATCGCGACGAAGTGCCCGGCGCGCTGAGGCGGTGTCCGATCGGCGCGGCGAGCCGCGGCCTCGCCTCGGCAAGCGGCTCGTCCTCACCACAAGCGGTCAGCGGCGTGGGGTGCGGCTCGGGGAGGTGAGGTGGGGGCGCCGGCGGTGCTCGGCCCGCAACCGGGTCTTGACGCGCCGCCGTTCCCAGATCTCCCGGACCACCGGCAGCACCTCGGACACCGCCGGGATGACCGGTTCCGGCTCGGGGACCTTCGCCACGCCGACGGCCAGCGCGGGTGCGGATCGTTCGAGGGAGCCGGCCATCCGGTCCACGTCGGTGATGATCGAACCGGTCAGCACCAGCACTCCGGTGTCGTCGACCTCGCTGCGGACGGTGCGCATGGTCCGCTGACGGGTTTCGCGGAGCCGTTCGACCAGGTCGTCGAGGTGCCCGGCGTCGGTGGCGGGGTCGGCGCCGGGGTCGGCGACCAGGGCGGCGTGAGCCGCGAACGCTTCGGAGGCGACGCCGAGGACCTGGCCGATCTGTTCGGGGACGGCGGCCGCGTCCGGGGCAGCCGCGGCGTCGAACATCGAGCGGGCCACCGAGTTGACCTGATGCACGCCGTGCTCGAGGGCGTGCAGCGTCTCGCGCAGCGGGGCCACCTGGCTCACCGGGGTGGTCAGCGACCAGCGGGCCTGCTGGACCAGGTCGCGGACGGCGACGACGGCCTCGTCGAGGTCCTCGCCGAGCTCGCGGGAGCGGGCGAGCCACTGCTCGGCCTGCTCGGTGTCGTAGCCGTCGCGGGCGCCGGCGCCGAGCGCGGCCAGCAGGCCGGCGATCTCGCGGGAGAGGTGTTCCAGCTCGTGCCGGGCACGTTCCCGCAGGGTCATGCCGCCGACCAGCGGGGACAGGATGACGCCGACGACGATGCCGAGGGCGGTGGCCTCGACGCGCTGACCGACGAACGACTCGGTGACCGTGCCACCGACGACGAGGATGCCGAGGGAGGTGGCCGGCACCGCGACGGCGCCGTCGCCGAGGCGCAGCAGGCGGCCGGTGGCCAGCCCGCAGCCGGCGATCACGGCGATCGACATCAGGCTGAGGCCGAACAGCCGCCACACCACCACGGTCAGGGCGATCCCGGCGAGCAGGCCGATCAGGCGCTGGGCGCCCTCGCGCAGCGACGCATGGGAGCTGAGCTGCACCGACAGCACGGCGGAGATCACGGCGGTGACCGGTGCGGTCAGGCCCAGCGTGCCGGCCGCGGCCCAGGCGATCCCGGCCGCGACCGCGGTCACCAGGGTGGACCGGACCGTGTCGGAGTCGAGCCGGTCGGCGAGGTGCCGGGCCCGCTGCCGCAGCGCGGACGGCAGGTGCGGGCCGAGCCGGTCGATCATGGCCCGCGTCACCGACTCGACCACCGGTCGCACCTTGCGCCGCAGCAGCATGACGATCGCGGCGCAGAGGGCGAGTCCGACGGCCACGACGGCCCTCGGATCGGCGCCCTCCATCGACTGCGGCACGGTGCGGCTTTCCCTTCACGAGCGGTTCGGTCCGGGCCCGAGGGCCTGGGCCGAAGTTAGCCGCGGTTCCGGCCCGATGCGCAGTGTTCGGGGGAACTGTGATGGCGGTCGCCGCCGCCGGGTCAGCCGATCTCGCGCAGCCGGGCGGCGATCCGTTCCGGGGTGGTGTCGCTGATCCAGGACGCCATCGCGGACTCGACGCCGGCCAGGTACTTCAGCTTGCCGGGCGCGCGCAGAATGCTGAAGACCTGCAGGTGGAGCCGGAATTCGTCGCGGCCTTCGCGGACCGGCGCCTGGTGCACGCCGGCGATGTAGGGCAGCGGTTCCGGCCCGGGGAAGTAACGGTCGAGGCGGCCGAGCACGTCCAGGTAGATCCGGGCCAGGTCGTCACGTTCGGCGCCGGTCAGCGCGGGCAGGTCGGGGACGTCGCGGTGCGGGGCCAGGTGCACCTCGACCGGCCAGCGGGCGGCGGCCGGGACGTAGGCGGTCCAGTGCCGGGACGACACGACGACCCGGATGCCGGCGCGGCGTTCCGCGTCGAGGATGTCGCGGAACAGGTTGCCGCCGGTCCTGGCCCGGTGGGCGCGGGCCATTTCCAGCATCCGGGCCGGCTTGGGCGGGACGAACGGGAACGCGTAGATCTGCCCGTGCGGGTGGGGCAGGGTCACGCCGATCTCCTGGCCACGGTTCTCGAACACGAAGACGTGCTCGACGCCGGGCTGTTCGCCCAGCTCGACCGTGCGGTCGGCCCAGGCTTCGATGACGGTCCGGGCCCGCTGCGGGCTCAGGCTCCCGAACGACCCCTGCGGAGCCGAGGAGAAACAGATCACCTCGGTACGGCCGGTGGCGGGCTGTGTCGGCCAGAGCGGATCGCCGTCCACCGATGCCGAAGAACCGCCGTTGCGCGGGGAGAACGACGGGAAGCGGTTCTCGAAGACCACCACGTCGTAGCCGGCTTCGGCGATCTCGGTCGGGAAGCCACCGGGCACCGTCGGCGCGAGCGGATCCTGGTCGGCGGGCGGCATGAACGTACGGTCGTTGCGGTGTGCCGCCATCGCGATCCACTCGCCGGTCAGCGGGTCGTAGCGGACCTGCGCGCCGCCTTTGAGCACCTCCTCGGCGCGGGGCAGCGGCCGGGTGTCCTCGGCCTGCCGGGTGGCCGCGCCGGAGACGTACGGCTCGGTGTCGTCGAAGTAGATGATCTCCCGCCCGTCCGCCATCCGCCGCGACGTCCGGCGCACCCGGTGCACGTGCTCGGGCTCGGCCGTGGTGCTGCGGCCCACGACCCGGATCGCGTCGATCGCCAGCAGCTGGGAGCCGGCCGCGACGAGCCGGTCCCGGGCGTCCTCGGGCACCGAGACGCGGGAGACCGTGGCCAGCGGCAGCAGGTGCAGGGTGACCTCGGCGCCCGCCCGGTACCCGGCGTCGATCAGGCTGACCTGCCAGCGGGAGCCGTCCCAGAACCGATCGGTGGCGGGGACGCCGTCGATGCGCAGCTCACCGGCGTCACCGGCCCAGTCGACGAGCAGCAGCGCGTCGTGGGCGGGGTCGGCGGCCCATGCGGGCAGGTCCAGGCGCCACACCGCGGCGTGCTCGTCGAACGCGGCCCGGCCCGGGGCCGACGCGCGGCCGTCGTGCTTGCCGTACTCGGCGGGGACGGCCCCGGCGGCACGCAGCTCGGCGGCGGTGACGTCGACGGTCAGCGGGACGTGCACGGGCGCCACCGGCAGGTCGGCGAAGGCCTGGGCGGCCGGGTCGTAAACCCGTACCGCGGCAATCGAAGCGGCCTTGACCACGACGCGACCGGAAGCGTCCCATTGCAGCTCGTCGTCGCTGAGCAGCACCCGGCGGCCGGCCTCCTCGCAGACCCAGACCGACCCGGCGGTCTCCGCCGGGAGGACGAGCACGTCGAGCGTGCCGGTCGCGGTCTGCAGGCGGACCGGCTGGTAGCCGGGCTCGATCACGCGCGGCTCCTGATCAGTGACGGCCAGCTCGACCGGGATGCCGGCCTCGGCCAGCAGCACCAGCGTGGGGACCGCGCCGGGCAGCAGCGTGAGCGCGGAGGCGGTGGCCCAGGCCAGCCGCACCCCGCCCGCGGTCAGGTTGACCGGCCAGCGCGCGAGGGTGCCGGGCGGGACGTCCACCGGCCGGGACGGGAATTCCAGCGTCTGGCCGTCGAGGTTCAGCCGGAAACGGGCGCCGCGGTAGGTGTCGAGCGGGAAGTGCGGCTGGTGCCACGCGACGAAGAGGAAACCGCTGGTCCCGTCGCTGCGCAGGGCCCATCGCAGCGTTTCACCGTCCTCGACGCCGTTCGGGCGTACGTCGGGAAGGCTCGACGGCATCTCGGCGAGCTTATGGCCGAAAGCGGACAGGAACGCATGCTGGCGTCGCAGCTCGGCGTGGCTCGGGGCGAGCGTGCCGGCCTCGCCGATCGGCGCGTGGAAGTCGTAGCCGAGGCGGGGCAGGTCGTTCGGGTACCCGGTGGCGTGCGACTCCTGCATGTCGCCGGGCGGGTTGGTGCCGCCGGTGTACATGTAGTAGCCCTGCCAGGCCGACCCGTTACCGATCTTGCAGTGCGCGATGGTGGCCACGTCCAGCGCGGACGGGCGCGGCCGGCGGTGGTACGCGGTGGCCATCCCGCCGGCGAGTTCGCAGGTCGCCGCCGGGAACTCGTCCGACGGGGTGCGCGGGCCGCCCTTGGCCGCCTCGATGTTCTGCGCGCGCCGGACATCAGCCCCGATGCCCGGGTCGTCCCAGACGTGCGAGAAGAAGTAATGGTCGCGGAAGTTCGGCGCCCACGGCGCGTCGGAGTCGACCCAGAAACCGTCGCCGTACCCGCCGTACAGCGGAAGAACCTCCTCCTCGGGCAGCTCGGCGCTGTCCCACGCGGTCGCGGTCCAGATCGGCGCGTGCATGCCGGCGTCGCGCGCCATCCGCTTGAGGGTGCGCAGGTGCCCGGGCTGGGTGTAGAGCTCGTTCTCGATCTGGATGCCGAGCACCCGCTCGAAGCGGTCACCGACGTTCGCGCCGACGGCGGCGAAGAACTCCTCGACCATGCGCAGGTAGCCGGGGTCGTCGGTGCGGTGCCGGACCGGGGCCTGCTGCACCCAGTCGGGGAAGCCGCCGTTGCGGCTCTCGGCGTGCACCCACGGGCCGATCCGCAGCACGACGTCCAGGCCGGTCTCGACGACCAGGTCGACGAACGCGCCGACGTCGAGGTTGCCGTCGAAGCGGTATTCGCCCTGCTCAGGTGAGTGGTGCAGCCAGAAGACGTAGCTGGCCACGACGGTGACGCCGCCCGCTTTCATCTGGCGCAGGCGCTCGGCCCAGCGGTGGCGCGGGACCCGGCTGTAGTGCATCTCCCCGGAGACCGGGATGACCGGTGTCCCGTTCCTGGTCAGGTAGCGGTTCGTCAGCGAGAGGCCGGGGCGCACGTCCTCCGCGTTGCTCATCCGCGGCCGGCGCAGGGGTGTCGCCCAGGGCTGGTGGCGCACGGAGAGCGGCTCCGTCTGATCGGGCACGAGAACCCTCTTTCCGTTAGGACTGTAACCGGTCACAGCCCGGTAGATCCGAACGATACACAGGATCAAGTGCTGCAAAGCAAGGTCTTGACACACGCTCGTAACAGCAGCACTGTAACCGGTCACAGGCATCGACCGCGGCCCTCACCCGGTGTGCCTATCAAGGAGGATCAATGTCGAAAAAGATCGCCCCTGTGCTGGCGTCCCTCACCGCAGCGGCTTTGTTCATGACCACCGCGTGCAGCAGCTCCGACGACTCCTCGGACAGCAGCACCCCCAGCACCGAGAAGGTCGCGCTGACCTACTGGAGCTGGGCCCCGAACATGGACAAGGTCGTCGAGGGCTGGAACTCGACCCACCCCAACATCCAGGTCACCGTCAACAAGCAGGACGGTGGCGACCCGGCCGTCACCAAGCTGCTCACCGCGATCAAGGCCGGCTCCGGCGCCCCCGACGTGATGCAGGCCGAGTACCAGAAGATCCCCACCCTGGTCTCCGCCGACGCGCTCGCCGACATCTCCAAGGAGGCCGGCTCGCTCAAGGACAAGTTCCCGGCCGCCGCCTGGAACAGCGTCACCCTGGGCGGCGACGCGCTCTACGGCGTGCCGCAGGACTCCGGTCCGCTGATGTTCTTCTACCGCTCCGACGTCTTCGAGTCCAACGGCCTGCAGGCGCCGAAGACCTGGGACGACTACGCCGCGGCGGCCGAGAAGATCCACAAGGCGAACCCGAAGCAGTACCTGGGCACGTTCTCCGCCTCCGACGCGGGCCTGTTCGTGGGGCTCGCGCAGCAGGCCGGCGCGTCCTGGTGGGGCGTCAACGGCGACTCCTGGACCGTCAACATCAACGACGCGGCGACCCAGAAGGTCGCCGGGTACTGGGGTGGCCTGGTCGAGAAGGGCACCGTCGACAACAAGCCGATGTACACGCCGGAGTGGAACGCCGCGCTCAACGACGGCACGCAGGTCGGCTGGGTCTCCGCCGTCTGGGCGCCGGGCGTGCTCGAGGGCAGCGCCAAGGACACCAAGGGCAAGTGGAAGGCCGCTCCCATGCCGCAGTGGGACGCCGCGGCCCCCGCGACCGGCAACTGGGGTGGCTCGGCGACCAGCGTGACCGCGCAGAGCAAGCACCCGAAGGAGGCGGCCGAGTTCATCGCGTGGCTCAACAGCGACCCGGCCGCGCTCAAGCTGCTCGCCGGCACGGCCAACGTCTACCCGGCCGCGAACGACGCGACCAGCGTGCTGACCACGCCGCCGGCGTTCTTCTCGGACCAGAGCGACTTCTACAGCATCGCGGCCGAGGCCGGGAAGCAGACCAAGCCCTTCACGTACGGGCCGAACGTCAACGTCGCGTACAGCTCCTTCAACGACACCTTCGGCAAGGCCGCGGAGTCGAAGAAGGCGTCCGCCTTCACCGAGTCGCTCGCGACCATCCAGAAGGCGACCGTGGACGACATGAAGAACAACGGTTTCACCGTCGCCGGATGACCGGTACCGGGTGGGGTGTCATGCCGCCCCACCCGGTCCTCCCAGGAAGGTTTCGGCGATGGCGCTGACCACCACGCTCCCCCGTTCCACCACCGCGGCACCGGTCGCCGCGAGGCCCGCCCGGAAAGGGCGCGGCGGCGTCCCGTACGCCTTCCTCGCCCCCGGCCTGCTGCTGTTCACGCTCTTCCTGGCCGCCCCGATCGTCTACGCCGGCTACCTGAGCCTGCGCAAGGTGAAGGTCAGCGGCCTGGGCCTGGGCTCGAAGTCCCGCACCGAGGTGTGGGCCGGGTTCAGCAACTACGCCCGCTCGATGACCGACCCGGAGTTCCTGCCCAGCGTCTACCGGATTCTGGGCTACGGCCTGATCGTGGTCCCGGCCATGCTCGGCCTGGCCCTGCTGATGGCCCTGCTGCTGGACGCCAACCGCACCCGGCCGGCGCTGAGCAGCTTCGCCCGGATCTCGATCTTCCTGCCGTACGCGGTGCCGGCCGTGGTCGCCTCGCTGCTCTGGGGCTTCCTCTACCTGCCGCGGGTCAGCCCGTTCGTCTACGCGCTCGACAAGATCGGGATCACCGCGCCCGAACTGCTCTCCTCGTCGTGGGTGCTCTACGCGGTCGCCAACGTGGCCGTCTGGGGCGGCACCGGCTTCAACATGATCGTCATCTACACCGCGCTGAAGTCCGTGCCGACCAGCCTGTACGAGTCGGCCCGCATCGACGGCGCGTCCGAGTTCGCCATCGCCTGGCGGATCAAGATCCCGATCGTGCTGCCGTCGCTGATCATGACGTTCGTCTTCTCGCTGATCGCGACCCTGCAGGTGTTCGCCGAGCCGATCACGCTGAAGCCGCTGAGCAACACGATCTCGTACACCTGGACGCCGCTGATGAAGGTGTACCGGGACGCGTTCGTGCGCAACGACATCTACGCCGCGGCCACCACCTCGGTGGTCATCGCCCTCGCCACGTTCATCCTGTCCTTCGGCTTCCTGAAGCTCGTGGGCCGTCGCGCGTTCAACCAGGAGGACTGAGCAATGACCACGACGTCTGCGGAGCGGCCGTCCACCAGGCGCGGGACCAGCAAGATCGCTGCCACCCTCCTGCTGCTGGGCGCGGCGTACTGCCTGCTCCCGGTGATCTGGGTGCTGATCGCGTCGAGCAAGAGCGCCGGCCAGCTGTTCTCCACGTTCACGCTCGCCCCCGGCACCCACCTGTTCGACAACCTGGCCGACCTGAGCAGCTACCGCGACGGCCTGTACTGGCGGTGGATGCTCAACACCGCCCTCTACGCCGGGGTCGGCGCGGCCGTCTCCACGTTCGTCTCGGCCATGAGCGGGTACGCCCTGGCCAAGTTCGACTTCCCCGGCAAGGGTTTCGTCTTCAACGTGATCCTGGCCGGCGTACTGGTCCCGGGCGTCATCCTGGCCATCCCGCAGTACCTGCTGCTCGCCAAGATCGGCCTGACCAACACCTACTGGGCGGTGCTGCTGCCGAGCTTCATCAGCCCGTACGGCATCTACCTCGCCCGCATCTTCGCCGCCGCGGCCGTCCCGTCGGAGATCCTCGAGGCGTCCCGGATCGACGGCGCCGGCGACTGGCGCACCTTCGTCCGGGTCGTCATGCCGATGATGCGCACCGGCCTCGTGACCGTCTTCCTGTTCCAGTTCGTGGCGATCTGGAACAACTTCATGCTCCCGTACATCATGCTCGGCAACGACCAGCTCTATCCGCTGACCGTGGGGCTCAACGGCCTGCTCAACCAGGGTGCCAGCCAGCCCTCGATGTACACCGCGGTGGTGACCGGCGCCCTCGTGTCGATCGTCCCGCTGATCGCCCTGTTCCTCACGCTCCAGCGTTACTGGCAGGTCGACCTGGCCGCCGGTGGTGTGAAGGCATGACGACTATGATCCCGAACGTGTCGCGTAAACGCCCAACGATCCGCGATGTCGCTCGCGAGGCCGGGGTGTCGTACGCGACCGTCTCGCGGGTCCTGAACGGGCGCGACTGGGTCAGCCCGGAAGCCGTGCGCGCGGTCCGGGACGCGATCTCCCGGACCGGGTACACGACCAACCAGCACGCCCGCTCCCTGGCGACCGGGCGTTCCGGGTCGATCGCGTTCCTGCTGACCGAGCCGCAGCACCTGCTCTTCGAGGACCCGAACTTCTCGGTGCTGCTGCGTGGCGTGGCCCAGGCGCTCTCCGACCGGGAGCTGACCCTGATCCTGATGATCGCGTCGACGCCCGAGGAACGCAGCCGGACGATCGCGTTCCTCAACGGCGGTCACGTCGACGGCGTGCTGCTGGTCTCCCCGCACTCCGGTGACCCGCTGCTCAAGCAGCTGGTCACGGCCCAGGTGCCGATCGTGGCCTGCGGCCGGGTCCTCGGTCTGGAGGACGTGATGAGCTCGGTCTCGGCCGACGACCGGGCCGGCGCGCGCTCCGCGACCGAACACCTGATCGCGGCCGGCCGGCGGCGGATCGCCACGATCACCGGGCCGCTCGACACGTCCGGCGGGGTGGACCGGCTCGCCGGTTACACCGATGCGCTGATGGCGCACGGCCTGCCGATCGACCAGGATCTGATCGTGCACGGCGACTGGCGCCGGGAGAACGGCGCCTCCGGGATGCGGACGCTGCTGGACCGCGCCCCGGACGTGGACGCGGTCTTCGCCGCCTCCGACGCGATCGCCGCGGCCACCCTGCCGGTGCTGCGCGAGGCCGGGCGGTCCGTGCCCGGTGACGTGCGGGTGGTCGGTTTCGACGACTCGGGCCTGGCCGCCACCACCGAACCGCCGCTCAGCACCGTGCGCCAGCCGCTGGAACGCATCAGCGAGGAGATGGTCCGGCTCCTCGTGGACGTGATCAACGGCCGTACCCCGCTCTCCATCACCGTGCCCACCAGCCTCGTCCTGCGAGCCTCCTCGCCCACCTGATCCTTGCCGGGCCCCCCATGGGGGTCGATCTTGATGTCCCCCTCACCTCGAGATCGACCCTCCTCACCAAGTGCGTCCCTTTTGTCCACAAAGGAGCGTCATGAAGTTAGCCGTACTGATGGCCGCCGGGCTCCTCCTGGTGCCCGCCACCCCCGCATCCGCGCACGAGAGAACCGGGCTCACCATGCGCGGTGCCGACGTGTCCACCCTCCCCCGCGCGCTCGACCTGGGCGCCAAGTTCTACGACGCCCGCGGCCACCGCGCCGACCCCTACGAGATCCTCGAGAAGGCCGGCGTCAACTACATCCGCCTGCGCATCTGGAACAACCCGACCAGCGGCTACAGCAACAAGGCCGAGGTGGTCGCCCAGGCGAAGGCGGCCCGCCGGCACGGCCTCAAAGTGCTGATCGACTTCCACTACTCGGACACCTGGGCCGACCCGGGCAAGCAGTTCATCCCCGCCGCCTGGGCCGGCCACTCCCCGGAGCAACTGCAGAAGGACGTCTACGACTACACCTACGACGTCTGCCGGGCCGCGCACCCGGACAGCGTGCAGATCGGCAACGAGATCAACACCGGCATGCTGTGGCCGGTCGGTGAAGTCGTCAACAGCGACTTCGGGCCGCTCGCCGGTCTCCTCAAATCCGGATACGACGCGGCGAAGGCCTGCTCCCCGCGCACGCAGGTGCTGATCCACACCGCGGACGCCGGGAGCCTCGGCGCCGCGCGCTGGTTCTACGACGGCATCGCCGCGCAGGGCGTGAAGTGGGACGTCACCGCGCTCTCCTACTACTGCATGTGGCACGGCGACCTGACGAACCTGGCGTCCGTCCTCACCGACGTCCGAACCCGTTACGGCAAGCCGGCGGTGATCGCGGAGACCGCGTACCCGTACACCACCGAGAACTACGACCACCTGGAGAACATCGTCACCTCGGCCGCGCCGTGCGACGGGATCCCCGCGTCGCCGCAGGGCCAGGCCACCAAGTTCTCGCAGGTGCAGGATGTCGCCCGGGCATCCGGGGCGCTCGGCGTCTTCTACTGGGAGCCCACCTGGACCGCGATCGACGGGAACGGGTGGGACACCGAGGACATCGAGAACTCCGGCAACGCCTGGGAGAACATGGCGACGTTCGACGACCGTGGGCGGATCAACCCGTACATCGTCTGGCGCCGCTGAGAAAACCGGCACGTTCCTATCCCCGAAGGAGCGAGATGCGCAAATCCCTCGTGGCCGTCATCGGAGCCGTCCTCCTGATGCTGGCCTTCACCCCCGGCCCGGCCCAGGCCGCGTCCCTCACCATGCTCGGCGCTGACGTTTCCTCGCTGCAGCGCACGCTCGATCTGGGCGGCAAGTACTACACCGCGGCCGGTGCCCAGGCCGACCCCTACGACATCCTCAAAGGCGCCGGCGCGAATTACCTGCGGCTGCGCGTCTGGAACAACCCGGCCAGCGGTTACAACAACAAGGCCAAGGTGCTCCAGCAGGCCAAGGCGATCAAGGCCAAAGGCCTGAAACTGCTCGTCGACTTCCACTACTCGGACACCTGGGCCGACCCCGGCAAGCAGTACCCTCCGGTGGCCTGGGGCTCGCATTCCCTCGCGACGCTGCAGACCGACGTCTACAACTACACCTACGACGTGTGCACCGCCCTGAAAGCGCAGGGCACCACACCGGACAGCGTGCAGATCGGCAACGAGATCAACGTCGGCATGCTGTGGCCCAACGGTCAGGTCACCAACAACAATTTCGCGCCGCTGGCCGGCCTGCTCAAACAGGGCTACAACGCGACCAAGGCGTGCAACGGCTCGACCCAGGTGATGATCCACACCGCGGACGCGGACAGTGACGCCAACGCCCGCTGGTTCTACGACGGCATCAAGGCGCAGGGCGTGACCTGGGACATCACGGCACTCTCGTACTACTGCATGTGGCACGGCACGCTCGCGAACCTGTACAACGTGATCGCGGACGTCAAATCCCGTTACGGCAAGCCGGTCCTGGTGGTGGAAACGGCGTACATGTACACCACCGCCAATGCCGACGGCCAGACGAACTCGATTCCCGGAACGACGACGTGCGACGGCCAACCCGCCACGAAAGCCGGCCAGGGCACCGAGTTCACCTGGATCCAGAACACCGCCCGCAACGCCGGGGCGATCGGCGTCTTCTACTGGGAACCGACCTGGTACGCCATTTCCGGCAACGGCTGGGACCCGGCGAACATCAACGGCACCGGCGACGGCTGGGACAACATGGCGACCTTCGACGCCACCGGCAGATTCAACTCCGCGGTGAAGTGGGCCGCCTGACCCATCCCCTGAAAAAGGCCGGCCCGGCACTTTCCCCGAAGCGCCGGGCCGGCTCGATGCGCAGAATCAAGACCTTCATGTCCCACGTCCGCCGTGGTCCTTCTCCGCCGCTCCCGCGGGGACCCTTCCGGGCCGAGCAGGGGCGCGGGGCGCCCCTGAACGCTCAGCCCGAAAGGGCGACGTCCGTGGGTGGGCACGGTCAGGGCGCAAGACCCGACGACGGCGCCCGGCCGCCGAGAAGTGAGGTCAGACGGACGCGGGCTCGGCCTCCCGGGCAGCGGCGGCCTTGCGCTCCAGGGCCGCGCCCTCGACGTCGAGCTCGGGGAGCCGGCGCAGCCAGCTGGGCAGCCACCACGCGGACTTGCCGAGCAGCGCGAGCGCCGCCGGGACGGCGATCATGCGGATCACGAACGCGTCGAAGACGATGCCGACGGCCAGGGCGAACGCGATCGGCTTGACCGTGTCGTTGCCCTGCGGCACGAACGCGGCGAAGACCGCGAACATGATCGCCGCGGCGGCCACGACGACCGGGGCGGCCTGGCGGAAACCGGTGACGATGGCGTCGCGCGGGGAGGCGCCGTGGGCGTGCGCCTCGTGCATGCGCGACACCAGGAACACCTGGTAGTCCATGGCGAGACCGAAGAGGATGCCGACGATGATGACCGGCGCGAGGCTGATGATCGGCCCGGTCGAGCCGGCGTTGACCACCTCCTTGGCCCAGCCCCACTGGAAGACGGCGACGGTCGCGCCGAACGACGCGCCGATCGTCAGCAGGAAGCCGAGGACGCCGACGACCGGCACCAGCAGCGACCGGAACACCAGCACGAGCAGCACGAAGGCCAGGCCGACGACGAGCGCCAGGTAGACCGGGAGCGCGGCGTTGAGCTTCTGCGACACGTCGATGCTGATCGCGGTCTGGCCGGTGACGTAGACCTTCGCGCCGTCGCTGTCGGCGACCTGATCGCGGATGTTGTGAACCAGGTCGACCGTCTTCTGGTCCTCGGCGCCGGAGCCCGGGATGACGGTGATCAGCGCGGCCGTCTGCTTCTGGTCAGGCTGCGGCGGGGTGGCCAGCGCGACGTCGGGCAGCGTGGCGATCTGCTTCTGGACGGTGGCCGCGTAGGTCACCGCGCCGGGCCCGTCGACCAGGATCAGCAGCGGGCCGCTGACGCCGGGGCCGAACCGCTCGTCGATGATCGCGTCGGCCTTGGCCTGGGTGCTGCCCTCGGGCGAACGCTGGGCCAGCGTGGTCTGCATCCTGAAGAACGGCAGTGCGATCACGGCGAGCGCGAGGACGGCGAGGACCAGGCTGATCACGCGCTTCTGGGTGACCATGCCCGCCCAGCCGCGGATGAAGCCGCGCCCCTCCGGAACCTCGTGCAGGGCGGCCGGCGGCAGGTCGCGCAGCTTGCGCGGCAGTGCGCGCTTGCCGATGAACCCGAGGATCGCCGGGACCAGCGTGATCGCGACGAGCACGGCCACGACGATGGTGGCCGAGGCGGCCAGGCCCATCTCGGTGAGGAACGGGATCCCGACCACGGACAGGCCGGCGAGCGCGATGACGACCGTCAGGCCGGCCGTGACCACCGCGGAACCGGCGGTGCCCACCGCGTACGCCGCGGCGGACTCGACGTCCTTGCCGGCGCGCAGCTCGTGCCGGAAGCGGGTGACGATGAACAGCGCGTAGTCGATGCCGACGGCCAGGCCGAGCATCACCGCCAGGATCGGCGTGGTCGACTGCAGCTGCACGAAGCCGGAGAGCGTGGTGATCCCGGCGACGCCGATGCCGACGCCGATGATCGCGGTCAGCAGGTTCATCCCGGCGGCGATCAGCGAACCGTAGCTGAGCGCGAGCACGAGCAGCGCCACGGCGACACCGATCAGCTCGGACGCGCCGCCGATGTCGGCCGCGTTGCTGAGCGCCTCACCGCGTGCCTCGACGGTCAGCGAGCCGGTGCGCGCGTTGGTGACGGCGCTGTTCACGGCCTCACGCTCGTCGTCGGTGAGCTCGGAGGGCTGCACCCCGTACGTGATGGTGGTCAATGCCGTGCTCAGGTCGCGCGAGACCGACGGGTTCTGCTGGTCGAAGGGGTTGCTGACCCGCACGACGCCGGGCAGTTTGCCGAACGTGGCGACGGACTGCGCGACCTGCCCCGCGAGCGCCTGGTCGGTGATCTTCTGACCGGCCGGCGCCTCGAACACCACCTGCACCGTCGCACCGGCCGACGCGTCGCCGAACCGGTCCTTCATCAGGTCGAGCGCGATCGTCGACTCCTGCCCCGGGATGCGGAACGTGTTGACGGTCTCGCCGGAGAGCTTGACCGCCCCGAAGGCCACGGCCAGCAGGGCGAGCAACCAGACGACGGTGACGATGATGCGATGCCGGACGGCGCCGAGGCCGAGGCGGTGCAACAGCGTTGCCATGGGAGATTTCCCTTGTTCAGTGAATGGGTGGATGCCCGAGCGCGTCGTAGGCGACATCGACGAGCGTGGTGAGTGCGTCCGAGGTGAAGCAGTCCCGCAGGGCGACGGCGGCGACGGCCAGCGCCCCGAGCGCTCCGACGACCCGCACTGACCGAATCGGATCGGCGAGCGAGCCCGCGGTGCCGAAGGCCGCACCGGTGAACGGATGGTCACCGAACGCCGCGGCGACCTCCTCACCGATCGTCTCCAGCGCCGCGCCGAACTCGCTCTCCCGGTCGGCGAGCAGGCAGGACAGCAGCAACGCGACCGCGCCGGGCTGCGCCAGCGCGAGCTGGGCCACCCCGCTGATCACCGTGCGGTCACGCTCCGGCCCGGGCGGCAGGGGCGCGGCGAGCGCCGCCACCTCCCGGATCTGCCCCACGCAGCGCTCGATGACCGATTCCTGCAGCGCTTCCTTGGTGGGGAAGCGGTGCAGCAGCCCGGTCTTCGAGTAACCCACCGCATCGGCGATGCGCTGGACCGACGTTTCCTTGAAGCCGTGCCGGGCAAACAGGTTGGCGGCGGCGTCCAGGATCTCGTCGTCGATCTGCTGCTTGGTGGGACGGGGCATGGGACCACCGTAGACCTTTCTGGACCAGACTGGTCCGTCGGGGACCGTGGCGGTCCCCACATCCCCTCAGGGTTTGGCGTTCGATCTCTTCGAAGAGCTTGCCGAGGTACGGCCCGGGCCGTCGATCCCCCGCGATGCCGGGCACGCCGGCCGCCCCGCCGGTGCCCGGTCCGCCCGGCCCGGGCTCGCCGGCCGCCCCGCCGGTGCCCGCCCCGCCGGTGCCCGGTCCGCCCGGCCCGGTCCCGCCGGTCCACCGGCACCGGCCCGCGGCGCTCCTCCCCGACGCCCGGGACCTGCTGGACCGGCACTGTCCGCACCTGACCGGCACCCGACCGGCACCCTCATCCCCCGGCCCGGTTGCCGAACTAACGGGATGTGGAACAGAAACTCCCGCGCTGGGTGGAGCCGGTGCTGCGCGGCCGGTGGGTCGCCGCGGTGCTCGGCGCCACCCTGCTCGCGCTGGTCATCACGGAACAGCCGGTGGACCTGGCCGAGTTCGCGGCGTACGGGCAGCGGATCCTCGACGGGCACCTGAGCGGGATCTACGAGGACGGGTGGAACCAGGCCGGCCCGGTCCAGCTCGTGATCAGCCGGCTGCTGATGATCGGCGGGTCGGCCGGGACACCGGCGGGCGCGGCCCGCGTCGCGGTGAACGTGGGACTGACGCTGGGCGCGATGGCGATGTGCCGGCGCTTCGGGACCGGGCGTGGACCGGTGGCGGCGCTGCGCGAGACCGCGACCGGGGCGCTGGTGCTGCTCTGGCTCGCCGTGCCGCTCCCCTGGTTCGGGCACCCGGCCGAGCTCGTCGTTCCGGTGCTGTGGGCGTACGCGATCCGGCTCTTCCGCCGGAAGCGGAGCGTGAGTGCCGCCGCCGGTCTCGGGGTGGCGGTGGCGATCGCCCCCTGGGCGATCCTGGGTTTTCCCTGCCTGCTGGCGGTGACCGGGCTGCGCCGGGCGATCCGCGCGTGGGTGCTCGCCGGCGGGATCGGGGTCGCGTTCTATCTGCCGTTCGTGCTGGCCGGGAACTTCAACATGTTCGGTCACAAGTGGGACGTCGAGCCGGGCACGCTGGTCTCGCAGCTGTTCCCGCAGCTGACCGAGGTGACGTGGGAGCTGCGACTGATCCAGGCGGTGCTGGTGGCCGGGGGTTGCGCGGCGGTCGCGTGGTGCTTCCGGGAGCAGCGGATCGTGTACGCCGCGGCGCCGGCCGCGACGAGCCTGATGCGGCTGCTCACCGACCCGGTGGCGCTGCGCTACTACTGGACGCCGGTCGCGGTCGCGACGATCCTGGCGTTCGCGCTGCTGGGTGACGGGGCACGGGCGCGGCGGCAGGTGCTCGGGCTGTCGCTGGGCTACCTCGCGCTCGTCGCCTGCGTGGCCGCCCACCAGGTGCCGGGAGCCGTCGCCGGGCTGGCCGGGCTGGTCGCGCTGCTGATCGCCGGGGAGTCCCGGCGGCCCGTCGAGGTGTCGGCGGCTGACACTCCGGTGACACCGGTGGCGTGATTAGGTGGGCGCATGGTCGCCGATCTGATCCTCACCAACGGTCCCGTCTTCACCGCTGACCCCCTGCGCGGGCCGGCCACCACCGTGGCCGTCGCGCAGGGGCGGGTCCTCGCGGTCGGCGCCGACGACGTCCGCGACCTGGCCGGCCCGCGGACCGAGGTGATCGACCTGGCCGGCCGGCTGCTGCTGCCCGGCTTCCAGGACGCGCACGTGCACGCCGTGCTCGGCGGCACCGAGCTCAACCAGTGCGACCTGACCGGCACCACCGACCTCGACGAATACCTGCGCCGCGTCCAGGATTACGCCGACGCCCACCCCGGGCTGGAATGGATCAGCGGCGGCGGCTGGGCCATGGAGGTCTTCCCCGGTGGCGTCCCCGGCCGTGAGCTGCTCGACCGGGTCGTCCCCGACCGCCCGGTCTACCTGATCAACCGTGACCACCACGGCGCCTGGGTCAACAGCCGCGCCCTGGAGATCGCCGGGATCGACGAGCGGACACCCGACCCGGCCGACGGCCGCATCGACCGGCGGCCCGACGGCACCCCGGCCGGTGGGCTGCAGGAGGGTGCGATGCAGCTCGTCGCGAAACTGCTGCCCGAGGTGACCCCGGCCGAGCGGCTCGCCGGGCTGCTCCGGGCGCAGACGCTGCTGCACTCGCTCGGCGTCACCGCCTGGCAGGATGCGATGCTCTGCGCGTCCAACGGCTACCCCGACGTCTCCGACGCCTACCTCGAGGCGGCCGCCACCGGGCAGCTGACCGCCACGGTCGTCGGCGCCCTCTGGTGGGATCGGGACCGTGGCGCCGAGCAGATCCCCGACCTGCTGGCCAAGCGCGAGCGGCACACCGTCGGGCGGCTGCGCGCCGACAGCGTGAAACTGATGCTCGACGGCGTCGCGGAGAACTTCACGGCCGCCATGACCCAGCCCTATCGCGACTCGTGCGGGTGCGCCACCACGAATGCGGGGCTGTCGTTCATCGACCCGGCCGCCCTGCGCGAGTTCGTCACCTCGCTCGACGCGCACGGCTTCCAGACCCACTTCCACGCCCTCGGGGACCGGGCGGTGCGGGAAGCGCTCGACGCGGTGGCGGCGGCCCGGGCCGCCAACGGGTTCCGCGACACCCGGCCCCACCTGGCCCACCTGCAGGTCGTGCACCCCGACGACGTCCCGCGGTTCCGGGCGCTCGGCGCGACGGCCAACCTGCAGGCGTTCTGGGCCTCGCACGAGCCGCAGATGGACGAGCTGACCATCCCGTTCCTGACGCCCGAGCTGGCCGGGCGGCAATACCCGTTCGGTGACCTGTGGCGGGCCGGGGTGCACCTGGCCGCCGGCAGCGACTGGCCGGTGACCACACCCGACCCGTTGCAGGGCATCCACGTCGCGGTCAACCGGGCTCACCACGGGAGTGGGTATGACGCCTTCCTGCCGGGGCAGGAACTCGATCTGGCCACGGCGTTGACGGCGTACACGGCCGGGTCGGCATTCGTGAACCGGCTCGACGACACCGGGAGCATCCGGCCCGGGTTCCGGGCTGACCTCGTCGTGCTGGACCGGGACCCGTTCGCGGGGCCGCCCGGCGAGATCGGGGACGCGTCGGTGGCGATGACCTTCGTCGACGGGAGGCCCGTCTATACGGCGTGATCCAGCAGGAAGCGCACCGACCTGTCCGTCACGGCGCGGGTCGACGGCTCGTCCAGCTCCGGGAACATGTGGCCGGCGCCTGGGACCAGCACGACCGTCGCTGTGCCGCCGGCCGCGCGCAGGGCCTCGGCCAGGCGCTCCGACTGGCGGGCGGGGACGGCCAGGTCCGCGTCGCCGTGCAGGAACAGGAACGGCGGCGCGCCCCGGCGGACGTGGTGGACCGGGCTCGCGGCGGCGACCAGGTCCGGGACGTCGTCGAGAGCCGCGCCGAGCAGCGAACCCTCACGGGACGCGGCGCTGCGGTCGGGCCGGCCGCCGGCCTCCGCGATGTCCTTCGCGAGGGCGTCGAGGTCGGTGACCGGGTACCAGCAGACCACGGCGCTGATGCGGGGGCGGGCCGGCCGGTCGGACGTGGGTGCGGGCTCCTGCGCGGCCAGCTGAGCGGGTGCGGCCGGCAGGGTGGTCGCAGCCGGCGGGGTGAGCGCGGGCGACGGGGTGAGCGCGGGCGACGGGGTGAGCGCGGGCGACGGGGTGAGCGCGGGCGACGGGGTGAGCGCGGGCGACGGGGTGAGCGCGGGCGGCGGGGTGAGCGCGGGCGGCGGGGTGAGCGCGGGCGGCGGGGTGAGCGCGGGCGGCGGGGTGAGCGCGGGCGGCGGGGTGAGCGCGGGCGGCTGCGTGAGAGCGGCGAGGGCGGCGAGGTGGCCGCCGGCGGAGACACCCCAGATCACGGTGCGGTCGGTGGTGATCCCGAAGTCGGCGCGGTGCTCGGCGAGGAAGTCGAGGGCCGCCGTCACGTCGTCCAGCTGGGCCGGAAACTGCGCCTCCGCGGACAGCCGGTAGTCGACGGAGGCGATGGCCAGGCCGGTGCTCACGGCGTACGGGAAGAATCCGGGTTTCCCGGTTGTGACGTTGCCCGGGCCCGCGGTGCGGGAGCCGGCGCGCCAGCCGCCGCCGTGCAGGTAGACGCAGAGCGCCTCCGGGTTCTCGGGGACGTAGAGGTCGAGGGCGAGCGGCCGGAAGCCCGGCCGCCTCGCGAAGATGACCGCTTTGTACTCCGTGGTGCTCACGCGGCGACCGGGGTCTTGTGGAACGTGCCGCTCTGCATGATCGCGAGCAGGTTGCCGGAGTCCTGCAGCAGGCGCAGATCTTCGGCGGGGTTGCCGCGCACGACGAGCACGTCGGCGATCCAGCCCTCCCTGAGCATGCCCAGGTTCCCGAAGCCGACCAGTTCGCCGCCGAGTTTCGTGGCCGCGACCAGCATCTCCAGCGGCGTGTACCCGAGCACGTCGACGAAGAGCTGCAGGTCACGGGCGTTGCGGCCGATCGGGTTGTTCGGGAAGCCGTAGTCGCCGCCGGGCAGCGCCCGGATGCCGCGCTTGCGGATCTCCGGGTAGACGCGGGCCATCCCCTCCAGCGCGTCGACCGAGCCCATCTTCTCGGCCACCTCGCGGGTGATGCCGAACTCCTCGCCCTCGTGCACGTTGGCGTAGATGATGCCGGGTGCGGGCGAGACGAAGACCGTGTCCTTGACCGATTCCAGCAGGTCCAGGGCTTCCTCGTCGGCGTAGGTGCAGTGGTAGATCGACCGGAACCCGGCCCGCACCGCGATCTTGACGGACTCGGCCGACTGCGCGTGGCAGTTGAGCCAGACGCCGGACTCGCGCGCCTGCTCCCCGGCCGCGCGGGCCTCCTCCTCGGTGTACTGGGTGAGGTGCGAGCCGCCCGGCACGAACACGTCGTCGTTGCTGAGCAGGAATTTCACGCTGTCGTAGCCTTGCGCGGCCATGTCGCGCACCCAGCGGCGGCACGCGTCCGGCCCCTGCCAGTCGGGTTCGACGTGGCCGTCCGGCCGGACCGGGTGGTTGTCACGTTCCATGCTCGCCGCGCGCATCCGCGGCCCGGGCACGACACCGGCCTTGATCTTGTCGCGCAGGATCACCTCGACCGGCATCGGGAGGATCGACCCGGCCGAGTACGCCGAGGTGAAGCCGTGGTCGAGCAGGATCTTCGCGTTGCGCTCGGCCCGCGCCAGCTCGGACTCCAGGCCCTCGATGTGCGTGAAGAAGCTGACGTCGAGCGGCGGGTTGAAGCTCGGGTCGATGTGCCCGACCGCGGACGGGAACGTCAGGTGACAGTGCGACTCGATCATGCCGGGCATCACGGTGCAGCCGGTCGCGTCGACGATCACGTCGTCCGGCTCGTGCGTGTCCCGCCGGCCGGCGTGCACCTCGGTCACCCGGTCGCCCTCGACGACGACCTCACCGGGGGCCGGGGCGGAGCCTGAGCCGTCGAAGACCAGTCCGTTGGTGAAAACCGTGCGCGCCATGGCTCCGCCACTTTCACTAGGTGAGAATCACTTTCCAGTGCGTGTCACCCGAGTGTTTCTCGGTTCGCGCGCATGTGTCAACCGCCACAAGATCTTCCAGGTCGTGGCTCCTGATCGGTGGACATGCGCGACTGCCGGGCTTAATGTCGCGGCAATCACCTTGAAAACAGCTTTCGCACAGTGAAAGTGCAGCCTGGGAGGCCTTCGTGTCCGACATGTCGCCCGCTTCGGTCGTCCCACCTGACGATGATGTTCGGCCGCCCGCCGACCGGCCTGAGACGAAACTGCTCGTCCCGGCGCTCGTGCTCGCCGCGTTCGGCCTCTACTTCGCCGGCCTCACGCCGCAGATCGTCACGCTCGCCGTCCGGATCACCGAGATCGACCCGGACGGCAAGACCGTCGCGCTCTCCACCGTCATCGGTGCCGGCGCGGTCATGTCGATCGTGTCGCTGCCACTGTTCGGCGCCCTCAGCGATCGAACCCGGTCACGCTTCGGCCGGCGCCGCCCCTGGCTCGTCGGCGGTGCGATCGCCGCGCTGCTCGGCCTGATCATCGCCGGCAGCGTCCCGAGCGTCGGCGGCGTCGCCGTGGGCTGGGCGATCGGGTCGCTCGGGGTCAGCGCCGCGTTCTCCGGCTTCCTGCCACTGATCCCCGAACTCGTCCCCGACCGGCTGCGCGCCCGCCTCTCCGGCCTGATCGGTTTCGTCGTCGCCCTGTCGGTCCTCAGCGGCGTCTTCCTCGGCAGCGAACTCATCCACCAGCAGCTGCTCATGCTGGCCGGGCCCGGCGTCGTCGCGGTCGCCGCCGCACTGCTCCTGGCCCAGGTCATCCGCCACGCCGACCGTCCCGCCACCGGTGATCTCCCGGCTTTCGGAATACGGGACTTCGCCGCCAGTTACTGGATCCGCACCGGCGGCGACCGCGACTTCGCGTGGAACTGGATCAGCCGGTTCCTGATCGGCCTGGCGTACGTGGGCGTGCAGACCTACGCGACGTACTACCTGACCGACACGGTCGGGATGTCGATCGACGACGCCACCGCGAAGTACGCGACGTTCACCGCGATCTCCACGCCGGTCTCGGTGGTCTGTTTCCTGCTCTCCGGCTACCTCTCGGACCGCCTCGGCCGGCGCAAGGCGTTCGTGACGGCCGGCGCGGTCATCCTGGCCGTGGGCCTGGTCGTCGCCTCGGTCACGCGGTCACTCGACGGTTTCCTGGCCGCGTGGCTGATCCTCTCGGCCGGTCAGGCCGTCTACCTGACCGTGGACATCGCCATCGCCGCGGAAGTGGTGCCGGACCAGGCCCACGCGGGCAAGGCCATGAGCGTCTACCAGGTGGCCACTCTGCTCCCGAACGTGGGCGCCCCGATCGTGGCCGTCGCCGTTCTGGCCGCCGGCGGCTCCTCGAACTACCCGGCGTTCTTCGCCGTCCTGGCCGTCCTCGGCCTGCTCTCCGCGGTGACGATCCGGTTCGTCCGGCGCATCCGCTGACCCCACGGCCTCAGCCGGCGCTCATCGCCGCTCCGCATCTCCGGAGTGGCCGTGAGCGCCGGCCGCGTCTCTGGACCTCTGGCGGTGCATCATGGTCAGACCGGCGGCGACCACGATCAGGGCCAGACCGAACGGGAACCAGCTGCGGTCGACGGCATCGCCGCCGAACAGGACGAACAACTCCACCGCGACGCCGGCCAGAGCCAGGGCCAGGGTGAGAACACGCACCCGACGAGACATCGGTCCCCCATCGATGGACAGGGGACCGATGCTCGCAGGGATGCGGCTGACGATCAAGCGCCGATCATGTTGTAGCCGCCGTCGGCGACCATGAACGAGCCGGTCATGTGCGCGGCGTCGTCGGTGGCCAGGAACAGGGCGGCGCCGGCCAGCTCGGCCGGGCCCGGGATGCGGCCCATCGGGGTCATCGCCCGGAGCTTGTCGCCGCGGCCGGACTTCCAGTCGTCGCGCTTCAGCGTGGCCTCCGTCTCGATGAAGCCGGGGGCGAAGACGTTCACGCGGACCACGGGGGCGAAAGCCGCCGCATACGACTTCGTCAGGCCGATGATGCCGTATTTGGCGGCGGCGTACTGGGGTGCGCGGGCGGAACCGCGGACCACGACCGTCGAGCCGATGTTGACGATGTTGCCGTGGCCCTGGTCCAGCATGCGGGCACCGAACTCGTGGACGCAGAGCAGCGTGCCCTTGATGTCGACGTCGAGGACGTGGTCGATCGACTCCTCGGTGATGTCGCGCCACGACATCTGGTCGCGGGCGACGTCACCGACGTTGTTGATCAGGACGTCGAGGCCGCCGAAGGCCGTGAACGACTCGTCGGCCAGGCGCTTGATGTCGTCCCAGCTGGTGATGTCGGCCTGGAACAGGTGGGCCTCGCCACCGATCGCACGGATGCGCTCGGCGGTCCGCTCGGCGCCGTCCTTGGAGCTGCGGTAGTGCACGCCGACCCGGGCGCCTTCCTGGGCGGCGCGGAACGCGAGCTCCGCCCCGAAGCCGGTGCCGGCCCCGGTGACCAGCACGGACCGGCCCGGGAAGCGCTGAGTGATGACAGGGTGGGACACGAGCGAACTCCTTAGACGAGGGTGCGGCCACCGTCGATGTAGAGGATCTGACCGGTGACGAACGCCGCCCGGTCCGAAGCGAGGAACGTGATCGCGTCGGCGACCTCGGCGGGGCGGCCGAGCCGACCGGCCGGGACGAGCGACTCGAGCTTCTCCCGGTTGCCGTCCTTGTCGAGATACGCCTTGGTCAAGCCGGTCTCGATGTAGCCGGGAGCGACCCCGTTGACGGTAACGCCGTGCGGTGCCCATTCCCGGGCCATCACGCGCAGCAGCTGGTTGAGCCCGCCCTTGGTCGCCGCGTAGGGCGCGTGGTGGGCGTGGGCGAGCAGCCCGGAGACCGACGAGCAGAAGACCATCCGGCCGTAGCCCTGGGTGACCATGGCCCGGCCGACGGCCTGACCGGTCCAGTAGGCCGTCGACAGGTTCAGGTTCAGCACCGACTCCCAGTCGTCGTCGTCCAGCTCGACGAGTGGTTTGCGCACGTTGCGCCCGACGGCGTGCAGGAACACGTCGAGGCCCCCGAGCTGGGAGACCGCTTCCGCGACGAGGGCTCGGCAGGCCGACGCCGTACGCACATCGGTGTGGACGGTGTGGATTTCCGCCCCTGACTCCTTGACGCGGAGCCGGACTGCCTCCAGGGCCTCCGCGTCGACGTCGGCCAGGAGCACGCGCGCCCCGGCGAGGGCGAGTGCCTGCGCGCCGGCGCCGCCAAGACCGCCCGCGCCGACCACCAGGGTGGGACGCTCACGTAGTTGCAACCAGTCCATCCGCCCTCACCGTTCCCGGAAGCACTTGCTAACTTTCACTAGATGAAAGTAGGTTTCTTGCGTCAACGCTAGACCGCGGCACGGACCTCTGTCCAGCCGTGCGAGAGGGAGGTCGAGGATGCGAATGCCGGAGAAGAAGGACGGGGAGAAACCCGAGTACCGGGTGGAGGCCCTGGCCAAGGGCCTGCGGATCCTCTCGCTCTTCAGCGAGCAGCGCCCCACCTGGCGGGTCAGCGACATCGCCCCGGCGGTCGGGATGCCGCTGCCCACCGTCTACCGGGTGGTGATGACACTGACCGCCGAGGGCTATCTCGACCATCTGCCGAACGGCGATTACCGCCCGGGGGTACGAGTTCTGACCCTCGGCACCGCCGCCCTGCGCAGCCTGGATCTGGTCGAGCTGGCCACGCCCCGGCTGCAGCAACTGTCCACGGCGACCGGCGAGACGGTCAACCTGGCCGTGCTCACCGCCGACCAGGTGCTCTACCTGGTCCGGCTGCGCAACTCGGACCTGGTGACGGCGAACATCCAGGTCGGCTCGACGCTGCCGGCCGTGCACACGTCGATCGGCAAACTGCTGCTCGCGCACCTCGACGAGGACGATCTGAAGTCACGAGTGACGGAGAGTTCCTTCGCCCGCCTGCACGGGCCGAACGCGAAGGTCAGCCTGGACGAGCTGCGCGACGAACTGGCGAAGATCCGTAACGACGGCTGGGCGATGCAGGACGAGGAGCTGGCGTACGGGCTGCGGTCGGTCGCGGCACCGGTCCGCAACGCCGACGGGGTCGTCGTCGCCGGGGCGAACCTGGCCGTGCAGTCGCGCGACTGGTCCACGCAGCGGATCGTCCGCGAGCTCAAACCGCTGATCAGCGAGGCCTGCCAGGACATCTCGGCGCTGCTGGGCCACCAAGGATGAGGCTGCCGAGGTTCCGCCCGGAGGAACTGGACGACGAGCAGCGCGCGGTCTACGACGCGATCGCCGACGGCCCCCGCGCGAGCGGCTCGGCGTTCCGGCTCGTGGACGAGGACGGCGGGCTGGAGGGGCCGTTCAACGCGATGCTGTTGCAGCCCGCGCTGGGCGGCGCGCTCCAGCAACTCGGCAGCGCGGTGCGCTACCGCACCGCGCTGACCACCCGGGCCAGGGAGATCGCGATTCTCACGGTCGCCCGGGTCCAGCAGTCCGATTTCGAGCGGTACGCCCATGAAGCCGTCGCCACGGCAGCCGGTTTCACGGCGTCCGAGGTGAACGGTCTGCGGCACGGTGACGTCAGCGCCTTTCCCGACCCGGCCGATCGGCTGGTCCTCGATCTCGCGACGGCGCTGGCCGAGCGCGGTGACCTGACCGGCGACGAGTTCGCGAGCGCCCGCGATCACCTCGGCCTGCCGGTGTTGTTCGAGCTCACGACACTGATCGGCTACTACTGCACGCTTGCTCTCCAGTTGCGGGTGTTCCGGGTCGCAACACCGGGGTCCCTTGACACCGCGGGTTCCGCGACGGAGGATTTTTCGTAAATGAAAAAGACTTTCACACAGTGAAAACGAGGCGAGCATGCGACTGGTGACATTCGACGAGGGACGGGTCGGCCGGATCGAGGGCGACGAGGTCGTCGAGCTGGCGGTCGGCTCGACCCGCGAATACTTCGAGCGCGGCGGTGTCGTGGACGAGACCCACACGGTGCTGCCGCTGGAAAGCGTGCGGCTGCGCGCGCCGATCCAGCCGAAGAAGTTCTTCCACACCGCCGGCAACTTCGCCGTGCACCACCAGGAACTGCAGAAGGTGAACTGGTCGCACCCGGTGCACAAGGGCATCGTGTTCTTCCAGAACGTGGACGCGATCATCGGCCCCGAGGACGACATCGTCTACCCGGAGGGGCTGACCGAGGAGCTGGACTACGAGCTGGAGCTGGCCGTGATCATCGGCAGATCCGGCCGCTGGTTCGGGCGTGCGGAAGCCGGCGACTACATCGCGGGCTACACCGTGTTCAACGACATCACCGCCCGCGACATCCAGCGGCGCGAGATGCAGTCCGGCGTGTTCTCGTTCTCCAAGGGCATCGACACGTTCTGCCCGATCGGGCCGTGGATCGTCACCGCCGACGAGATCGGCGACCCGCACGACCTGGGCATGGAGCTGCGGGTCAACGGTGAGGTGCGGCAGTCCGGCAACACCTCGGACATGGTTCTCAAGCTGGCGGACCTGGTCGCGTTCCACTCGCCGCAGGGTTACTCGGCCGGCGACATCATCACCACCGGCACGATCTCCGGGGTGGCGGCCGTGCAGCCGAACCCGTTCGACTGCTACCTCAAGCCCGGAGACGTGGTCGAGGCCGAGATCCAGGGCGTGGGCCTGCTGCGCAACACGGTGGTGCCGTGGAAGTCGGCGCACGACACCGAGCCCTACTCCAGCTCGATCTACAGCTGATGCGGTTCGGGACCCTTTCCGGGCGCCTGGTCGTCGTCGACGGCGACCGCGCGCTCGACGTCGAGAAGCACAGCGGCGGCCGGTTCTCCGCGGACGCCAACACGACCCTCGCCCGGTTCACCGAGTTCGCCGCGTGGGCCGCGACCGCGGACTTCGCCGAGGCGGTGCCGTTCGCCGCCGACGAGCTGGGTGCGCCGTCCCCGCGGCCGCGGCAGGTCTTCGCGGTCGCGTTGAACTACCGGCCGCACGCCGCCGAGGCCGGGTTCCAGGCGCCGGACGAGCCGCTGCTGTTCACCAAGTTCCCCAGCTGCATCACCGGGCCGGTCACCGAGGTGACGCTGCCGCCCGGGAAGCCGGACTGGGAGATCGAGGTGGTCGCCGTGATCGGGACGGGCGGGCACCGGATTGCGCGGGCCGACGCGTGGGACGCGGTGGCCGGGCTGACCGTGGGGCAGGATCTGTCCGAGCGGGCGGTCCAGTCGCGGGGCAAGCCGGCGCAGTTCTCGCTGGGCAAGTCGTTCCCCGGGTTCGGGCCGACCGGGCCGGTCGCGGTGAGCACGGATGAGTTCGGCGACCGGGACGACCTCGGGTTCGAGTGCTTCCTCGGCGACGAGCGCGTCCAGCACGGGCGGACCAGCGAGATGATCTTTCCGATCGATGAACTGGTTGTGAAGATCTCGGCGGTGTGCCCGTTGCTGCCCGGGGACCTGATCTTCACCGGGACACCGGCCGGCGTGGGCAACCGGCGCGAACCGCCGCGCTGTCTCCAGCCCGGGGAGGTGCTCGTCAGCCGGGTGGACGGGATCGGGGAGATCCGCCAGCACTTCCGCTGACACGGCGTACCGCGGCAAGCGAAACGGCCAGGACCACGCCGGTCCTGGCCGTTTCTCGCCTCGCTGGAGCTCAGTGCTCCTCGTCCGGCTGCGCGGGCTCGCCGGTGACCGCGTGATGGCCGTGGCGGGGGCCGGCCTCGATCTCCTCGGCGACCGGCTCCTCGTCGATCACCTCGGCGGTGACCTGCGGCGCGTCGGCCCAGAGGGCGCGCAGCTGGCCCTGCATGAACTGGGTCAGGCGGCCCCGGTACTCCCGGTCGAAGTTCTCCAGCGCCTCGATCTGCTGCTGCAGCGCCTCACGCTTGGCACCGAGGCTGCCGACCACGTCGTCATAGCGCTGCTGGGCCTGCAGTTTCAGCTGCTCGGCGCCGTGCATCGCGTCGGCGCCGATGGACTCGGCCCGCTGACGGGCGTCCGCGACGATCTTGTCGGCGGCACGGCGGGCCTCCTCGGCGCGCGACTGCGCCTCCCGGGCCATCTGCTCGGCCGCGGACCGCGCCTCGGCGAGCACCCGGTCGGCCTCCTGGCGCACGTTGTTGGCGTGGGCCTGCGCGTCACGGGCGATCTGCTCGGCGGCCGCGAGCGCGTCGGTGCGGATCTTGTCCGCGTGGTGCTGAGCGCTGGCGACGTGCTCCTCGGCGGTGCGCTGCGCGAGGGCGAGCACCTGCAGAGCCTGGTTGGGCAGGCCGGAGCTGGGCAGGCCGGGGCCCGGCAGGCCCGAGTTGGGCGCGATCACCTTGTGCTCCGAGGTCTCACCGTCAGTCCCGTTCAGCAGCACTTCGCCACGATCCTTATCTTCACTGGAGCGCCATGACGACCGAGGGGTTGTCACTCATGATCGGCGGGATGCTACCAAGCTGAACCGGCACTCAGCCAGGGTCGGCGAGCACCCGACGGATGGGGTTTTGCCTGGTTATTTGCATTAGTCAGGGTATGCGCGATTAGTCTCGTAAGGATTCTGTTCCGACATCCCCCGAGGTCCCCGATGCGACGATGGTTCCCGCTGCTGGCCACGACGATCCTGCTGACCGGTACGCCGATGCCGGCGCACGCCTCGGCGGTCGCCACGATCGCGTACTGGGGCATGGACGAGCCGTACGGCGCCACCCGGATGTCCGACAGCAGCGGGAACCGACTTGACGGACAGATCGGCGGCGAGGTCGGCACCGGGACGGCCGTGCGGGGCGCGACCGGGTACCGCTTCGACCGGCTCGAACCGGACACCCCGCCGGCCCACCCCGGCCATCTGGTCGTGGTTCCGGACGACCCGGCGATGAATCCCGGCGCCCGGGACTTCGCGGTGACGCTGCGGCTGCGCACCACCGGCCATTTCGGCAATATCATCCAGAAAGGCCAGTCCGCGACCGAGGGCGGCAACTTCAAGCTGCAGATCCCGAACGGGAAGGTGCAGTGCTCGTTCCGGGGCGACCGGGGCGTGCTGGAGGCGGACGCGCCCTACGCGATCAACGACGGCGCCTGGCACGTCGTGACCTGCGTGCGGGTGAGCACCGGGGTGGCGCTCGCCATCGACGGGCAGCGGGTCGCGGGACGGCAGGGGTGGACCGGCGCCATCCGCAACAACTGGCCTCTGACGATCGGCGGGAAGCTGGACTGCGACCAGCGGACCGTCGGATGCGATTACTACGCGGGGGACCTGGACTACGTGAGCCTCGCTACCGCATGATCGACCGCGTACCGAAGTTACGTGCTCACAGCATGAAGTTCAACTTCCGTTAACCTAAAAGTCATCCATAATCCATCTGTTCGCAGACAGCATTTTGCCGTGTCAACCCCGTCTTTGAAGGTGGAACCACCACCTGACCACGGGGAGATGTTTTGGCAGCCACCGGCAAACGACGACGAATGCCCCGATGGGCCCTCTGGACCGCGATCCTGGGCGCGTTACTGCTGGTGGCGGGCGGTGGCAGCGTGGTCGCCATGAGGGTGACGCTGCAGGCGGCCGAGAAACAGATCGACAAGGAAGACCTGATCCCGGTCGACCCCAAGCCCACGGAGAAGGTCGACACCAGCCTCGACGGGGCGAAGAACATCCTCCTCGTCGGCATCGACCAGCGCCCCGACGAGACCAACGGCGAGGCGCTGCGCTCCGACTCGATCATCCTGCTGCACATCAACAAGGACCACAGCAGCGGTTACATGATCTCGCTGCCGCGCGACAGCTGGGTGACGATCCCGGCCTACAACAACGGCAGGACGAGCCGGAACTCCGGCAAGGACAAGATCAACGCCGCTTTCGCGTACGGGACCATGGGCCTGAAGGGCAACGAGGCGCTGAAACACGGCTTCGAGCTGCTCACCATGACGATCAAGGAGCTGACCGGCATCACCCCCGACGCCGGAGCGATCATCGACTTCCAGGGCTTCCGGGCCGTCGTCAACGTGCTCGGCCGCGTCTGCATGACCGTCGACACCACGACCACCTCGATCCACCTCGGCAAGGACAAGAACGGTCAGACCGCCAAGCCGTACGTCATCAACAGCAACGGCACGATCAACCACAAGATCGCCGGCGTGACGCCGAACATCTACAAGAAGGGCAACCAGTGCTTCAACCCGAGCCAGGCGCTCGACTTCGTCCGTCAGCGTGACCTGCTGGAGGACAAGTCGCTGGACTACGGGCGGCAGCGGCACCAGCAGCAGTTCTTCAAGGCGATCATCAACCAGGCGATCAAGGACGGCCTCGACTCGCCGACCAAGCTGCCGACGATCCTCGGCGCCTTCGGCAAGGCGATGACGGTGGACGCGCGCGGGCACGAGCTCGTCGACTGGGCCCTGGCCATGCGCAACCTCAAACCGGAGAAGATGATCACCATCAAGACCAACGAGGGCCGGCTGAACTCCGCGACCATCGACGGGAAGAGCGTGGAGAAGCTCAGCGACGACACGATGCAGCTGCTGAGGGCCATCAAGAAGGATCAGATCGACAACTTCCTGCTGACCCACCCGAAGTTCGTCTCGGCCAACTGACCAACTCGCGGGCGAGCGCGCATCGCGACGTGCGGATCGGGTCGCGGCGCCGTGCTTCCCCGTGCGAGGGCGCACGGGGAAGCACCCTAGGCCGGCACCAGCCGTGCTGCGGCAGCTTGGAGCTCGGCCTGCGGAACCGGCCGTGACCAGGTGTAACCCTGGCCGCGATGGCAGCCGAGCAAGCGCAGCGCCGCGGCCTGCGCGGGCGTTTCGACGCCTTCGGCCACGGTCCGCATGCCGATCGCCTGCGCCAGCTTGATGACGACCTCGCTCAGTGCCGTGCCGGCGCCGGGCCCGGTGATCGGGTCGACGAAGCTTTTGTCGATCTTGAGGATGGTCGCGGGCAGCTTCTGGACGTAGCTGAGCGAGCTGTAGCCGGTGCCGAAGTCGTCGAGAGCCAGCTGCACGCCGCACGCCCGCACCGCCCGGAGGGTGTCCATCGCCGCATCGGGCTCGCTGATCAGCGCGGTCTCGGTGATCTCGAGAATCAGCCGGTCGGGAGCGAGCCCGCTGCCGGACAACGCCTCGCGCAGATCCGCGATGAACCGTGGGTGGGTCAGCTGGCGAGCCGAGACGTTGACGCTCACCGTGGCCCCGGCCATGGCCGGCACCACGCTCGGCCAGGCCGCGGCGTCGCGACAGGCCTGGTTCAGCACCCAGCGCCCGAGTTCGATGATCAGGCCGCTCTCCTCGGCCAGCGGGATGAACCGGTCCGGCGACTGCATGCCGTGCCCGGGCCGGTCCCAGCGCACCAGCGCCTCCGCGCCGACCGGCAATCCGGTGTCCAGCGCGATGATGGGCTGGTAGTGCAGCACCAGCTGGCTGTCGAGAATGCCCTGGGCCAGGGCGATCTCGTCGTCCATGCGCCGTTCCGCGGTGCCGGCCATGGCGTCGTCGAAGACGACCGTCTGATCCTTGCCCCGGCTCTTCGCCTGCCGCAACGCGGCATCGGCGTCACGCAGCACCGCGGCCGGGAACTGTTCCGAGTCGTCGCCGGTGATGACCCGGATGCCGATGCTGGCCCGCAGCCGGAACTCGTGCCCGCCGATGATCAAGGGTCGGCGCAGCGCCTGCAGGATCCGGTCGGCGAGCATCAGGTACGGCGTCCCGGCCGACCGGGCCGCGTCCGGCGTGGTGACCACGACGAACTCGTCGGCGCTCAGCCGCGCGACCAGGTCACCGGGGTCCGCCGTCGCCCGGAGCAGTTCCCCGACCAGCCGCAGGAACTGGTCACCGATGGCGTACCCGTGCGCCTCGTTGACCAGCCGGAACCGATCCAGGTTGATCAGCAGCAGGGCGCTGCGGCGAACGGCGGCCCGCCCGCTCCGGCGGATGTGATCCAGCAACAGGCGCCGGTTGGCCAGGTCCGTGACCGGGTCGTGGGTGGCCTGCCAGGCCAGGGCCTCACTGGTCCGCTGCCGTTCGACGACCCGGCCCAGCGCGAGGCCGATCTGCTCCAGGGCACCGACCAGATCGTGCTCCGGCGGCGGGCTGCCGGCGGGCAGGTAGAAGCCCAGCGTTCCGGCGACCTCGCCACCGGCCAGCACCGGCACCGCCACCGCGGACCCGATGCCGCACTCCCCCACGATGGCGCCCATCGCGGTGAGCTCCTCCGGACGGGCGATCCGGGTGAAGGCGTCGGCCGGCACCTGCTCCGCGGTCGGCGCGCTGCCCTGCGCCGCGAGCCGCCGCAGGCCACAGCCGGGCTCCGCCCCGCCGGACGCCTCGTGGGAATGGTCCTCGACGTGCCAGACGACCGGCCCGCAGCCGGCGGTCCAGGCCTGCCCCGCACGCCACCGCAGCCGGGCGCAGACCTCCCGCACCACCTCGGCCGCCGCCTCGGCGAACGAGTTGGCGCTGTTGGCGGTGACCGCGGCGTGCCGGATCAGCGCGGCGGCCTGCTCGGCACGCCGGCGCACCGTGATGTCGCGAGCGATCGCGGTGAACCGCGGGTCGCCGTCGTGGATCCACGCCGACAGTGACAGCTCGACGAGCAGTTCCCGGCCGTCGGCGTGCCTGGCGACCACCTCGACGGTGCGGCCGACGAGCCGGCTGTCGCCGGCCAGCAGGCGGCGCAGGGCTACCGTGAAGGTCCGCTCCTGGTGAGCCGGAACGAGCCGGCCGGGCGGCCCGCCGAGCATGTCGGCGGCGGGATGGCCGAACACCCGCTGGGCGCCCGGGTTCCAGGCGACGACGTGCCCGGCGGCGTCGAGCGTGACGATGCCGTCGCCGGCGGCCCGCGTCTCCAGCAGCCGCTGCGCTGCCGACTGCTCCCCGGCCAGCGACTCGACCGTGCTCAGCAGCCGCCACGAGACACTGTCGTCCGGCCGGACCACGTAGCTGGAGACCAGGGCGGTCAGCAGGGTGCCGTCGCGATGCCGGTACTGCTTCTCCCGGACGACCGAGCGCCGGGTCCCGGAGATCAGATCGCCCATCATCGCCACGTCGGAGTCGTGATCGCCGCTTTGCGTGAAGTCGCCGAAATGCCGTCCGATCAGCTCCTCGGGCGCGTAGCCGAGCATGGCGGCGAACACGTGGTTCACCTCGACGTACCGGCCGGCGTCGTCGACCAGCGTCATCCCGGTGGAGGCATGGTCGAAGGCAGTACGCAGGTTCTCCGGGTCCCGCGCCCGCGATGCGTCGTCGCTCACTGTGACTCCACCTGCCGTGTAAGCCGGATGTATCCGTCATGCCATCGACCGGCGGCGCTGACACCTGAGCCGTTGGCGCGATCGGCCTCGACGGGCGGGGGGAGAGACGTACGCGGGAAGGGGTGAGAGACGCCGAGGCCGCCCGGCACCTCCGGGCGGCCTCGGCCGTCAGCCTGCTCGGCTGCCTCTCAGCGGGCGAGGCCGCGGGCCAGGCGGTGGTAGGCCTGGTTCCAGCGGACCTCCTTGGCGAACTGCCTGGTGGTGGTGTTCTCGTCGATGAGCAGCAGCTCGGTGCCGAGCATGTCGGCCAGGTCGGCCAGTTCCTCGGCGCCGACCGCCGACGAGAGGACCGTGTGGTGCGGGCCGCCCGCGGTCAGCCAGCACTCGGCCGACGTGGAGAGCGACGGGGCCGGCTTCCACACCGCGCGCGCGACCGGCAGCTTCGGCAGCGGCGCGGTCGGCGGCACCACCTCGATCTCGTTGGCGACCAGGCGGAAGCGCTCCCCCAGGTCGGCGAGTCCGAGAACGATCGCCTTGCCGGGTGCGGCGTCGAAGACCAGGCGGACCGGGTCCTCACGGCCACCGATGCCGAGCGGGTGGATCTCCAGCTTCGGCGTGGACGCGGCGATCGACGGGCAGACCTCGAGCATGTGCGCGCCCAGGATGACCTCGTTGCCCGGGGTCAGATCGTAGGTGTAGTCCTCCATGAAGGACGTGCCGCCACCGGGCGCCATCGCCTTCAGGGTGTGGACCAGGACCGACGTCTTCCAGTCGCCCTCGCCGCCGAAACCGTAACCGTCGGCCATGAGCCGCTGCACGGCCAGCCCGGGCAGCTGCTTGAGCCCGCCCAGATCCTCGAAATTGCTGGTGAACGCCTTGAAGCCACCGTCGGTGAGGAACTGCCGGAGTCCGATTTCGATCCTGGCGCCGTAGCGCAGCGACTCCTTCTTCTCGTCGAGCAGGACGCCGGCGACCTCGTAGACGTCCGAGTACTCGCCGACCAGCTTGTCGATCTCCGCATCCAGCACCTGATCGACCACGTCGACAAGATCATTGACGCCGTACGTGTTGACGGAGACCCCGAACCGCAGCTGCGCCTCGACCTTGTCGCCCTCGGTCACCGCGACGTCGCGCATGTTGTCGCCGAACCGGGCCAGCTTCAACGACCGCATCGCCGAGTAGCCGCGGGCCGCCCGCACCCAGGTGGCGATCCGCGCGGCCACGGCCGGGTTGCTGACGTGCCCGGCCACGGTCTTGCGCGGCACGCCGAGCCGGGTCTCGATGAACCCGAACTCACGGTCGCCGTGCGCGGCCTGGTTCAGGTTCATGAAGTCCATGTCGATCTCGGACCAGGGCAGCTCCACGTTGTGCTGCGTGTGCAGGTGCAGCAGCGGGGCCCGTAGCGCGTCCAGGCCGGCGATCCACATCTTGGCCGGCGAGAACGTGTGCATCCAGGTGATCACGCCGAGCACGCCGGGGGTCGACGACGCGCGGCGGCACACGTCGAGGATCTGCTCGGCGCTGGTGAGCACCGGCTGCCAGATGACGTCCGCGTCGAGCTGCGCGTTCAGTTTCTCGGCGATCTCCCGGGACTGGGAGGCGACCTGATCCAGGGTCTCCGGGCCGTAGAGGCCCTGGCTGCCGGTCAGGAACCAGATTTCCCCGTTACTCATCTTGCCCTCCGGATGACCAGGCGCGGTTGGAACGACTCGGTCATCGCGCCCACCGCGTGACCGGGCGTTGTAGGTACGACTCGGTCATCGCGCTCTCCGCGTGACCGGGCGTTGTAGGTACGACTCGGTCATCGCGCTCTCCGCGTGACCAGGCGTTGCAGGTACGACTCGGTCATCGCGCTCTCCGCGTGACCAGGCGTTGCAGGACGATGAAGCCGAACAGCAGGACGCCGACGACGATCCGGGTCCAGGCCGAGTTCAGGTCACCCTGGAAGTTGATGATCGTGCCGATCATGCCGTAGACCAGCACGCCCAGCAGGCTTCCGATGACGTATCCGGCGCCGCCGGTGAGCAGGACGCCACCGATGACGCAGGAGGCGATCGCGTCCAGCTCGGTACCGCTGCCCTGCAGCGCGTGCCCCGAGGTGGAGTTGATCGTGTAGAGCACCCCGCCGAGCGCGGCGCAGAACCCGCTGACGGTGTAGACGGCGATCCGGGTCCGGGCCACCGGCAGACCCATCAGCAGTGCGGAGTCGGCGCTGCCGCCGATCGCGTAGACGTTGCGGCCGAACCTGGTCCAGGCCAGGATCGCGGCCGCGATCAGCACCGCCGACAGGGCCACGATCGCGGTCGGCGTCGTCTTGGTGTGCGCGCCGAGCGGGATGCGCATGTCGGAGAGCGTCGTCCAGAGCTTGTCCCGGATCGGGATCGACTCCTGGTTGATGAAGAGCGCCAGCCCGCGGGCCAGGAACAGCCCGGCCAGGGTCGCGATGAACGGCTCCACCTTGAAGTAGTGGATCACCGCACCCATCCCGGCGCCGAGGAGCGCGCCGAGGAGCAGCACCAGCGGCAGCACCAGCAGCGGAGGCCAGCCGCCCTGCAGCAGGGTGGCGGTCAGCGTGGTGGTGAGCGAGATGACCGCGCCGACCGACAGGTCGATGCCGCCGGTGAGGATCACGAACGTCATGCCGACCGCGACGACCAGCAGCACCGCGTTGTCCCGGAACAGGTTGACGACGACGCTGGGCTGGTCGAAGTTGCGGTAGTTGGCGATGCCGGCGACGTACATGGCGACCAGCAGTGCCAGGGTGGCCAGGATCGGGATGTACTTGCCGTTCGGCCGGTAGACGCGGCGGCGCGGGTTGACCGCCGTGCCCTTCTCGTCCGCGGCCGGCGGCGTGGCGTCGATGGTCGTCATGCGGGCACCTCCGCCCGGACCGCGGGACGCGGCTTGAAGCGGCCGAAGACCTTCTCGCGGAAGATCGGGGACTGGGACAGACAGAGCACCACGACGACGACCGCCTTGAACAGCATCGTGGCCTTGGACGGCACGCCGATGCCGACCACGGTCACCTGCAACGTCTGGATCAGGACGGCGCCGAGCACGGTGCCGAGGATGGAGAACCGGCCGCCGATCAGCGCGGTGCCACCGATCACGACCGCCAGGATCGCGTCGAGTTCGATCAGGTTGCCGGCGTAGATGCTGTCCGCGCTCTTGATGTTGGCGCTGTAGATCAGGCCGGCGAGGCCGGCGAAGGCGCCCGACACGACGTACACCATGATCGTGATTCGTCTGGCCCGGATGCCGGCGAGACGGCTGGCACTCGGGCTGCCGCCGACCGATTCGAGCAGCAGGCCGAGCGCGGTCCGCCGGGTGAGCACGGTGATCAGCGCGACCGCCGCCATGGCGATCAGGAACGCGACCGGGAGGGTGAGGAAGAACCCGGTGGCGATCGTCGCGTACGGGCTGGACTGCACGTTGATGATCTGCCCGCCGGTGACCAGCTGGGCCAGCCCGCGCCCGGCCACCATCAGGATCAGGGTCGCGATGATCGGCTGGATGCCGACGACCGCGACCAGCGCGCCGTTCCACAGCCCGAGCGCGGCCGAGACGGCGATCGCGACCGCCATGATCAGCAGGACCGAGCCGACGGCGTTCTGGTTGCCCAGGTCCTTGATCAGCAGACAGGCCACCGCGCCGGAGATCGCCATGACCGAGCCGACCGACAGGTCGATGCCGCCGGTCGAGATGACGAGGGTCATGCCGAGCGAGACCAGGATCAGCGGCGCGCTGCCCCGGAGGATGTCGATCAAAGTCCCGAACAGGTGTCCGTCCTGCAGGGTCATGAACTGGTTGGACGTGAACACGTTGACGATCAGCAGCGCCAACAGGATGGCGGCCGGCCAGAACAGCCGGTTCTTGAGGATGGTCATGAGGTTGCTCCGCTGGCGATGGACTGCATGATGCGATCGGCGTCGACCCCGACGCTGTTGTCCAGCTCCTCGATGAGGCGACGGTCCCGCAGGACCGCGATCTTGTGGCTGAGCCGCAGGACCTCCTCCAGCTCGGCGCTGACGAAGAGCACCGCCATGCCGCCATCGGAGAGCTCGGCGACCAGCTTCTGGATCTCCGCCTTGGCGCCGACGTCGATGCCCCGGGTCGGCTCGTCGATGATGAGCAGCCGCGGCTCGGTGATCAGCCAGCGGGCCAGCAGCACCTTCTGCTGGTTGCCGCCGGACAGGTTGCGCACCGGGCGTTCCGGGTCGGCCGGCCGGATCTGCAGCGCCTTGATGTACTTGTCGACGATCTCGTCCTGCTTGCGGCGCGGGATCGGGCGGGTCCAGCCGCGGGCGGCCTGCAGCGCCAGGATGATGTTCTCCCGGACGCTGAGGTCGCCGATGATGCCCTCGGTGCGGCGGTTCTCCGAGGAGAAGGCGATCCCCCGCTTCATCGCCACCTGCGGGTCGCGCAGCGTCACCGGCTTGCCGTCGATGCTGATCTCACCCTGGTCGGCCTTGTCCGCGCCGAAGAGCAGGCGGGCCAGCTCCGTGCGGCCGGAGCCGAGCAGCCCGGCCAGGCCGACGACCTCACCCTGGTGGATGGTCAGGTCGAACGGGGCGATCGCTCCCGTCCGGCCGACCCCCTTGGCCTCCAGGATCGGCTCGGCCGCGGCAGACCTCGTACGGGAGGATTGGGCCTTGTCCTCGAGCCCCTCCAGCGTCGCCAGTTCCTTGCCGATCATCTTCTCGACGAGCTGGACCTGCGGCAGCTCGGCGGTCTTGTACTCGCCGATCAGCTGGCCGTTGCGCAGCACCGTGAGCCGGTCGGAGATCTCGTAGATCTGGTCGAGGAAGTGCGACACGAACAGGATCGCCACCCCGTCGGCCTTGAGCCGGCGCATCACCCGGAACAGCTGCTCCACCTCGGAGGCGTCCAGGCTGGACGTGGGCTCGTCGAGGATCACCACCCGGGCCGAGATGTCGACCGCGCGCGCGATCGCGACCATCTGCTGGATCGCGAGGGAGTACGTGCTCAGCGGCGCCGACACGTCGATGTCCAGGTCGAGCCGTTTCAGCAGCTCGGCCGCGCGCTTGCGCATCACGCCCCAGCGGATCTTGCCGAAGGTCCGCGGTTCACGGCCGATGAAGATGTTCTCCGCGACCGTGAGGTTGGTGCAGAGGTTGACCTCCTGGTAGACGGTGCTGATCCCGGCCTTCTGCGCGGCGAGCGGGCCGGCGATGCGGACCGGTTCGCCGCCGAGCCGGATGTCACCGCCGTCGATCTCGTAGACGCCGGTGAGTACCTTGATCAGGGTGGACTTCCCGGCACCGTTCTCGCCCATCAGGGCGTGCACCTCGCCGGGGAACAGACGGAAGTCGACGCCGTCCAGGGCGACGACGCCGGGGAAGACCTTGCGAATGCCGGTCATCTCGAGGACCGGGTTTGTGGCGGGTTCGCCCATGATGAACTCCGTTCCGCGGCCGTGCGGGCCACCCCGGTCGCCCGGAGTGGCCCGCACCTACCTCAACTCAGTACTTGCGAGTCGGCAGAGCGGCCTTGGCCTGCTCCTGGGTGAACGTGGTCTCCTCGGTCAGGATCCGCGGCTCGACCGTGTCACCGGCGTGGACCTTCTTGGCCAGGTCCATCAGCTGCGGGCCGAGGAGCGGGCTGCACTCCACGATGTAGTTGATCTTGCCCTCGGACAGGGCGGTCATGCCGTCCTTGACCGCGTCGACCGTGATGATCTTGATGTCGGTGCCGGGCTTCTTGCCGGCCGCCTCGATCGCCTCGATCGCACCGAGACCCATGTCGTCGTTGTGGGCGTAGAGCACGTCGATCTTCGGGGTGGACTGGAGGATGCTCTCCATCACCGTCTTGCCCTCGGCCCGGGTGAAGTTACCGGACTGCGACTTGACGACCTTGATGTTCGGGTTGGCCGTGATCGCCTCGTCGAAACCCTTCTTGCGGTCGATCGCGGGCGCGGCGCCGACGGTGCCCTCCAGCTCGACGACGTTGACCGGGTCGGTCTTGCCCTCGTACTGCTTGACCAGCCAGTCGCCGGCCTCCTTGCCCTCCTTGACGAAGTCGGAGCCGAGGAACGACTTGTAGAGCGACTTGTCCTGCGAGTCCACCGCCCGGTCGGTCAGGATCACCGGGATGTCGGCGTCCTTGGCCTCCTTGAGCACGGCGTCCCAGCCCGAGGTGACCACCGGCGAGAACGCGATGACGTCGACCTTCTGGGTGATGAAGCTGCGGATCGCCTCGATCTGCTTCTCCTGCTTGCCCTGGGCGTCGGAGAACTTCAGCTCGTAACCGGCGGCCGCGGCCGCCTCCTGGATCGACTTGGTGTTGGCGGTACGCCAACCGCTCTCCGCACCGACCTGGGAGAAGCCGAGGACGAGCTTGCCGTCGCCCCCGCTGCTACCCGAGCCGGCGTCGTCGCCCTTGTCGCCACAACCGGCGAGCGCGGACACGGCCAGCAGGCCCGTCAGCGCCGCCGCCATAAACTTCACGCGCACCCTAACCTCCAAGAAAACTTGTTACCGTTAACAAACTGACCAGCGGCAGGCATGTACCGACCTGCACCGGGGAGATCTCTAAGCCGCTGCGACCGGCGTCACAGCTTGCGTTTCGTGAGTGTTACCGTTCTCATCGTGCTCGTCAAGAGATCAGGATCGTTGTTTCCGGAAGATTGCAAGAACTCCGATGTCACGCGCGGCCACTACACGGTTACCTGGTAAACATCGTCCAATGCCGACCTCAGACTCCGCGCCGGACACCGAACCGGCTGCCCAGATGCTCTTTTCCACTCCCCGGCGCCGATCCGGCAAGGAGCGGGGAAGCGTCATGCGCGACGTCGCCAAACTGGCCGGGGTCAGCCACCAGACGGTCTCGCGAGTCATCAACGACCATCCCAATGTTCGGGCCGAGACCCGGGAACGGGTTCTCGCCGCGATGCGCTCGCTGAACTACCGGCGCAACCTCGCGGCCCGCACCCTGGCCACCCGCGAGTCCCGCACCCTCGGCATCATCGGATTCGAGACCACCCTCTTCGGACCCGAATCGATGCTCTACGGCATCGAGAGCGCGGCCCGCGCCGCCGGATACCTGGTCAGCGTCGCCACCGTGCGCGAGCTCGCCCACCGGCCGGTCCTCGAAGCGGTCGACCGCCTGGCCCAGCACGACGTGGACGGGATCATCGCGATCTCCCCCAAACCGGCGGTGACCACCGCGCTCACCCACGCCCCGACCGGCCTGCCCTGCGTAGCGGTCGGTGGCGCCGGCTCCGGAGCCGATCCCTTCCCGACGGTACGGATCGACAACGCCACCGGCGCCCGCCTCGCCACCCAGCACCTGCTCGACCTCGGGCACGCCACCGTGCACCACGCGGCCGGCCCACCCGACTGGCCCGAAGCCCAGGCCCGAGTCGACGGATGGCGCGAAACCCTCTACGCCGCCGGGGCGGTCGTCCCGCCCATCTCCCCCGGCTGGTGGGACGCGGCCGCCGGCTACGAACAGGGCCGCCGCCTCGCCGCCGACCCGGCCGTCACCGCGATCTTCTGCGCCAACGACCGGATCGCCCTCGGCGTGCTCCGGGCCCTGCACGAAGCCGGCCGGCGCGTCCCCCAGGACGTCAGCGTGATCGGTTTCGACGACATGCCCGACTCGGGATACTTCCTGCCGCCGCTGACCACCATGCACCAGGACTTCGGAGAACTCGGGCGGCGGGCGTTGTCGCTGCTCCTCAACCACATGTCGCAGGACGACGGGAACGCGCCGCCGCCCTCGCACGTCCTCGTCGTGCCGGAGGTGATCCTGCGGTCCAGCACCGCGCCGGCCCGTTGACAGGTCGGCTACATTGCCGCTCATGATCGATGGTGAGATGACGGTGTTCGCGCTGGTCGTGTCGGCTCTGGTGGTGCTCCTGCCCGCCGCCGCGGGCCTCGCGATGATCATTGGCGGTCTCCGGCACTGGAACCGCGTCCGCCGCCTCACCGGCACCGGCGAACACGCCGTCGCCACGGTCGTCGACAACCAGGTGCAGTCCGGGAGCAAAGGCTCGCTCTCCTTCCGGCCGGTCGTCACGTTCACCACCCTGACCGGACGCGAGGTGCGGACCGTGCTCACCGAGCAGATCAGCTTCCGGTCGCATCTCACCGGAACACAGCAAACGGTGGCCTTCGATCCGGAACAGCCGGACCGGGCGGTCGCCACCACCGGGCAGACCGGCGGGGCCGCGCGGGCCCTCGTCTTCGGATCGATCTTCCTGCTCTTCGCCGGGTTCGCGTTGTACCTGGTCAGCTCGATGCTGCTGCCGAACGGCAACCCCTTCGGCGGCATGCCGTAATTCACCCGCAACGGTGAATGAACCCGCACCCCGGTGCTCACTCCCGTTACAGTCCGAGGGGTGTTCGAGACAGGCCGACTCCGCCGCCGGCACCCCCGGCTCTCCGGAACCCTGCGCGTCCGCGACACCCTCGGCCACGACATCACGATCCCGTTGCGCGGCCGCGCCGCCGTCCTCACCACCGGCGGGACCGGCCTGACCGGCCACGGCGAGGTCTGGGCGGTCCACACCGACACCGATGCCACCACGACCAGCTTGATGATCAGTTACGGCCGCACGGCGGCTGCTCGGGATCGGGAGTCGGGCCTCTGCCCGGCCGGGGCCACGGTCACACTGGGCGGCGCCTCGTTCACCTGGCACTGCCCTGTTGCGGACCAGCCGGCCTCCGCCACGGACCCGGCAGCCTCCGCCACGGACCCGGCAGCCTCGGACGCGGGCCCGGCAGCCTCGGACGCGGGCCCGGCAGCCTCCGGCGCGGACCACTCGGCCTCCGCCGCGGCCGTCATCCCCCATCCCCGCGACCCGGGCCTCTCCGCCGGCTCCAGCTCCGATCCCGGCGGCGAGCCCCATCCCGGTCACGGTGGCACCGGCCCGGTCACGACCCGCTTCACCAGCAATAACGCGCCCTCGGCCAGTCGCGATCCCGCCCCGGCCCGGAACACTCGCCCGCCGCGACCCCGCTCGGCCACTTCCAACCTGCGCCAGCGGGTCAAAGACCTCGTCCGAGACCTCACGCACCCGTCGCGTCACTGATCAAAAAGCGTCAAACCCACGATCAAATGCTTCATGTCCCAACTCCGCTGTGGTCCTGCTCCGCCGCTCCCGCGGGGACCCTCGCGGGCCTCGCAGGGCCGCAGGCGGCCCAGAACGCGAGACCCGCGAGGGCGGCCTCCGTGGCGGGTCGAGCTCAGAGCAGCAAACCCGTCCTCGGCTCAGGTATGTGCGGCGCGCGCCCGCCCGCCGGAGTCCGCGACCGGGGCGGGTGGTCCCAGTGGGCGGCGCGCTCGCCCCTCCGGCTGGTTCTCACCGTTGTCATTCGTTCTGCGGCATAACAACGGTGAGAGCCGGCCGGGACGGGACCCGCGCTGCGGGCCGGTGCCCGAGCGAAGTTCGCGGCCGGTGAGGACGGTGCGGCAGCGGTGACCGGAGGCACGGTTGCCGGTCGGACCCGCGAGGGGTGGGGGCCGGTGACCGGAGGCACGGCTGCCGGTCGGACCCGCGAGGGGTGGGGGCCGGTGACCGGAGGCACGGCTGCCGGTCGGACCCGCGAGGTGGGCGGGTGTCACGGTCACGGCTGCCGCGCGGCCGGTGCGGCAGTCAACGGCGAGGGCGGCCCGTGGGCGCCGACCTGTTGAGGGTTCGCGGGGCGGCCGGGCTCACGGCGTACGGGGAAAGGGGTTGAAAGGTTTTTGCCGGCCCGGGCGATGCTCCCAGCTACGCCCGGGCCGGCGGGCCGCACGTCGTTCCGGCTACTCGACGGAGCCGGGGCGCAGCGGCCCGAGAGGGCCCGCCCCGGGGCGCATGCCGTACTGTTCGGCGCCGGTCGTTCGCTGCCGCGACGGCCGGCTACGGATGCACCCTGGGCGGGTCGACTTGGTGACGCGGGTCTGCCGTTCGGACCCGCGCCGCGTGCTCGACCCGGGTCAGGAGTTCACGACCCGGGTCGTTCGGGTGGCGCCGGGTCAGGACCCGGGCCGTGTCTCGGGGCCGGACAGTGTGCTGCTCGCTGTCCGGGTGAGGCTGGTCAGGACTTGGTGGCGCCGGGATTCCCGTAGTAGGCACCCGGGCCGTGCTTGCGTTTGAAGTGACGCTCCTGCAGGTGCTGCGGGGTGAACGCGTCCGGGTTCAGCGCCAGGGTCTTGATCGCCATCTCGGCCACCGCCTCGACGATGATCGCGTGCTCGACCGATTTCTTCGGGCTGACGCCCCAGGTGAACGGGCCGTGGTTGGCGACCAGCGCGCCCGGCATCCCGGCCGCGGCCTCGTCATCACCGATCAGCTCGATGATCACCTGGCCGGTGTTGAACTCGTAGTCGGTGGCGCACTCCTCGGGGGTGAGCCCGCGGGTCACCGGCACCGGGCCGTTGAACGTGTCCGCATGCGTCGTGCCGAGGACCGGAATGTCCCGGTTGGCCTGGGCGAACGCGACCGCGTTGGTGGAGTGCGTGTGGGTGATGCCGCCGATCGAGGGCCAGGCCAGGTAGAAGGCGCGGTGCGACTCGGTGTCGACCGAGGGACGCAGGTCACCGCCGAGCACCTTGCCGGTCTCCAGGTCGACCGGGACGAGCATGTCGGGCGTGAGATCGTCGTAGGAGACGCCGGACGGCTTGATCAGGAAGTAGCCGCCGTCGCGATCGACGCCGCTGACGTTGCCCCAGGTGAGCTGCGCGAGCCCGGCCTTCGGGATCACCTGGTTGGCCAGCCAGACATCCTGGCGCAGGGCCTCCGAGCCGATCGTCACGTCGCCATCCTCCATCCGAATGTTAGCGCTCACCATACTTGATCACCCGCCCCAGCGTAATGCTGGGAGTGGCGGGTTGTGAGCGCCAACACGAAGAAGCCGCGGCAGGTCACCGCAGGCTCGCGACCGCCGCGTGGACCCGCTCCCGCAGGGCGTCGGGCAGCGCCGCGTAACCCACCGTGCCGGCCGCCGCCTGACCCGCGGGACTCGCCGCGAACGACAGGAAGCCGCGCGCCACCGCTGACGCACCCGACGGGCAGACCACCTCGTAGGTCACCTGCACGAGCGGATAGGCACCACCGTACAAGTCGTCGTAATTCAGGTCGAGGCGCAGGTCGCCTCCGTCGGCCGGCCGTGCCGTGGCCACCGCCTCCGCCGCCGCGGCGTCGGTCGGTGCCACGAAACCGCCGCGCGAGTCCCCGACCAGCGCCGTGGTCAGCTCGCCGACCCGGGCGTAGGAGGCCTCGACGTAGCCGATCGCGCCGTCCGTCCGGGCGATCGCCGCGGCCAGCCGGTCACTGCCCTTGACCGCCACCCCGCCCGGCGCGGGCCAGGCACCGGCCGGCTCGTAGGGCCAGTCCGCCTTCGCCGTCCCGGCCAGGAAGCGGGTGAAGTTCGAGGTGGTGCCGGAGCTGTCGGCCCGGTGCACGGCCCGGATCGGTGTCGCCGGAAGCACGACACCCGGATTGTCCGCGGCGATCGCCTTGTCGTTCCAGGCGGTGGCCCGGCCGTTGAAGATCTTCGCGATCGTGGCCGGCGTCAGCCGCAGCTCACCGACCCCGGCAACGTTGTAGGCCAGCGCGATCGGGCCGATCACCAGCGGCAGGTGGATCGCCGGGGCACCACCGCAGCGTTTCGCGGCCGCCGACCGGTCCGCGTCGCCGAGCACGGCGTCGGTGCCGGCGAAGTCACCCGTGCCGGACAGGAACGACGTGACGCCGGCGCCGGAGCCGACGCTCGCATACGCCACGGCCGCGCCGGCGCAGGCGATCTGATACTGCTTGATCCACTCGTTGACCGCGTTGGCCTGCGCGGACGAGCCCTGCCCGGCCGCCGAACCGTCCGCGCACGCGACCGGGTCGGCCTTCCGCTCCGGCTCGGAGCAGGCGGTGACGGACAAGAGCGCGGCCATCGCGACGGCCGCCGTGACCTTCTTCATCGCGGACCTCTCAGCGGTATTCGGCCAGGCGGCGGCGCACGCCGATCGGAACCAGCAGGACGACCAGCCCGAGAACCACGATCGGGATGACCACCCAGCCGCGCAGCGTGCGTTCCGCGCCGCTCAGGGCACGATCAAAACCTTGCTTGCGTACGTCGGTGACAGCGCCCACCGCGGCGTCGAAGTAGGCGAAGTCGAATGCCGCGTCGCCGCGCCGGATGCCGGTCAGCGCCTCCACCGCGCCGTCCGAACGGCCCGCGTCGGCGAGCGCGACCACCTTCTCGTGATCGCGCTGATAGGCCTGCCAGCGCTGCAGCGCATCGGAGCCGGCCAGCTCGGCGATGCCCGGGCCGCACTTGTGGACAGCCACCGGGTTCGCCGCGGCCAGACAGTCGGACTTGGCGGTGAAGTCGTCCTTGTAGAACGCCAGGTTCGCACTGACCAGATAGCGGCTGGTGTCGGCGGCGGCGTCGTAGCCGACGGCGCGCAGCCGGGACAACGCGAGATACGGGTTGAGGTCGTCGGAGCGAGCGCTCGACATCCGGCCGGCCTGACTGCCGAGCACGATCATCGAGGCGAGGGTGAGCACCAGGCTCAGGGCCGTGGCGGCGAGCAACGCGGGATTCCACGAGCGGCGGAACCTCCGGGCCATCCAGATCTGCAGGAAGACCAGGAGGGTCAGGAGCGAGCCGCCGAAGAGGACGGCCAGGGTGTAGCCGGTGGCCTCGCCGGCGCGCTTGTCGGCGTAGGCCTGGTCGAGGCGGGCGGTGGCGGCGACCCGTAGTTGCTGGGCGGCCGGGAGCAGGCGCAGGTGCAGGATGTTCGTGGCCTGGGTGTAGTAGCCGAGGGCGTCGGCGGCGAGTTTGCCCGTGGCCTGCCCCCCGGCGGCCTCGGCCGCGGCCGTTGTCGTCCGGCCGACTCGCTGGTGGTAGGCGGTGAGGCCGTCCAGGAGATCGAGGGCGACGGACCGCTCCCCCTCACCTGCCGCGGTCGTCAGGAAACGCTGCAGGTCGGCGTCGATCTGACGAGAACGCGCCTGATACTGCCCCTGCGCGTCGACGCGGGTGCCGGCCAGCGCGTCCGCGTCGCCGGTCAACAGTAAGCGGGTGACCTGCGCGTCCATGTCGCTGAGCGTGAAGTAGAGGTCGGCCGCCGTGGCCGCCTGGGGCGCCGCCTCCCGGCCGATGATCCGGACCTGGTCCTGCACCCGGGCCATCACCAGGCTGGTCGCGATCAGCAGGGCGGTGGCCGCGAGGACCACCAGCGCCGACCACAGGCGGAGGCGGGCGGGTGTCTCGTTCCGGACCAGATCACGAACGGTGGTTCTGGTCGCTTCCATGACCGCTTGCACGCCGCCACGGTAATCCATTCCCGCTATTCGTCCAGCCGCGCGGGCAACTCTTTCAATCGTTAACCCGACGTTTCCCTGAATGTCATTCTCGCAGCTAGAAGCGGGGTTGAAGCGATTTGTTCACATCATTCCGATTAATTGTTCGCCTCTTTCTTGATCGGGCTTGACTCTGCCCCTGGGGCAGACCTCAGCCTTGCCTCAGCGACGAACCGGCCGCCCCGCTTCTCTGCGGGAACGGCCGGTCGGCGGGAGTGGATCGTCAGCGGTGGGAGGGGTGATGGGCGTGGCGGCGAGCGGTGTCGTGCCGCGGCAGCTGGATGGCGTCCGGCAGCCCGTGCGCGGCGGCCAGCCCGTTGGGCTGCTGCAGCAGGTGGCCCTCGGCGACCAGGTCGGCCAGCAGTCCGGTCAGACGCGCGTCGAGCTCGGTCGAGCGGCGCGACGACCAGCCGTAAAGCCGGGCGACCGCGGCGAGCAGATCCTCGATCGGCACGACACCACCGTCGATCACCAGGTTCTCGCACGCGATCACCAACTCCGCGTCGGCGACCTGGTCAGCCTTGCGAGCCACGCCGTCGGCGCGGTGCCGCACCAGCGGGATCGCCTGGTCCGGGTCACCGAGGAAAGTGCCGTCCCAGGCCACCCCCGCCTCCTCGATCGCGGCTTCGATCGCGGTGCGCGCGGGCCGGGTGATCCGGGCCAGGCCCCACTCCTCGCGCATCCGCTGCAGGGCGACGCTGATGTGCACCGGGCCCTCCACCTCGGCCAGGCGTCGCACGGCGGCGATCAGCTCCGGCCGCAACGCCGGGTCGGTGAGGGAGGCCGCCTGCGGCAACGGGTCCAGGGCGGCCCGGCGGTAAGGGTGGAGCCACTCGCCGGTGTGCGCCACCACCTCGATGGGCGCCTCGGCCGCCGGGGCGGCCAGGTCCCGACCGGCCGCCGGCTCCGGCTCACGGTGGGTCCAGCCGGGCGGCGCGGCCATCGTCTCCTCGAATTCGGCGACCGCGGCGGCCATGTCGGGCTGCCCCTCCATCTCCTCGTACCAGGTGTGACGCCCGGTCGGCCCGGAACGCACCGAGCGTTCGGCGACGGCGGCCGCGGCGTCGGCCAGCCCGGGGTGCAAGTTCGTGGCCCCGGTCAGCTCCGCGCGGATCTGCGTGATCGCGCCGAGGCGGTCGGCGGGTTCCGCGCTCTCGTCCAGCCCGGCGAGGAACTGGGCGGCGGCCGCGGCCAGTTCCTCGGTGCCGACACCGAAGCGGGCGGCGACCTCGGCCAGGTCCTCCTGGCTGGCGGCGGTCTCCTCCGCCGGGGTGGCCCCCTGGACGGCTTCGGGCTCGTCACGGCTCGCGGTGGGCCATTCGACGGCTTCGGGCTCGTCACGGCTCGCGGTGGGCCATTCGACGGCTTCGGGCTCGTCACGGCTCGCGGTGGGCCATTCGACGGCTTCGGGCTCGTCACG